>NZ_CP023688.1:7322500-7922500 GCF_008704655.1 Streptomyces rimosus
AACCATCCTAAGGTAGCGAAATTCCTTGTCGGGTAAGTTCCGACCTGCACGAATGGCGTAACGACTTCTCGACTGTCTCAACCATAGGCCCGGTGAAATTGCACTACGAGTAAAGATGCTCGTTTCGCGCAGCAGGACGGAAAGACCCCGGGACCTTTACTATAGCTTGATATTGGTGTTTGGTTCGGCTTGTGTAGGATAGGTGGGAGACTGTGAAGCCGTGACGCCAGTCATGGTGGAGTCGTTGTTGAAATACCACTCTGGTCGTGCTGGATGTCTAACCTGGGTCCGTGATCCGGATCAGGGACAGTGTCTGGTGGGTAGTTTAACTGGGGCGGTTGCCTCCTAAAGGGTAACGGAGGCGCCCAAAGGTTCCCTCAGCCTGGTTGGCAATCAGGTGTTGAGTGTAAGTGCACAAGGGAGCTTGACTGTGAGACTGACGGGTCGAGCAGGTACGAAAGTAGGGACTAGTGATCCGGCGGTGGCTTGTGGAAGCGCCGTCGCTCAACGGATAAAAGGTACCCCGGGGATAACAGGCTGATCTTCCCCAAGAGTCCATATCGACGGGATGGTTTGGCACCTCGATGTCGGCTCGTCGCATCCTGGGGCTGGAGTCGGTCCCAAGGGTTGGGCTGTTCGCCCATTAAAGCGGTACGCGAGCTGGGTTTAGAACGTCGTGAGACAGTTCGGTCCCTATCCGCTGTGCGCGTAGGAGTCTTGAGAAGGGCTGTCCCTAGTACGAGAGGACCGGGACGGACGAACCTCTGGTGTGCCAGTTGTTCTGCCAAGGGCATGGCTGGTTGGCTACGTTCGGAAAGGATAACCGCTGAAAGCATCTAAGCGGGAAGCCTGCTTCGAGATGAGGGCTCCCTCCCACTTGATGGGGTAAGGCTCCCAGTAGACGACTGGGTTGATAGGCCAGATATGGAAGCACCGTAAGGTGTGGAGTTGACTGGTACTAATAGGCCGAGGGCTTGTCCTCAGTTGCTCGCGTCCACTGTGTGGTTCCCGGGTTGCGAACAGTCGCAGCGTCGGTGAACCAAGTTCCACTGATTGATTTATTCAATTGAAAAGTGTGCTTGTTCGCTAGAACCCGATAGGGTTTCGGTGGTCATAGCGTTAGGGAAACGCCCGGTTACATTCCGAACCCGGAAGCTAAGCCTTTCCGCGCCGATGGTACTGCAGGGGGGACCCTGTGGGAGAGTAGGACGCCGCCGAACAATCTTTGGAGGACCCTCGGTCCCAGCGTTCACGCTGGGACCGAGGGTCCTTTTTTGTTTGGCCGAAGCGCGCCGAAGTGGTCGGTGCGCGAGAATGTTTGCAGTACCGAAGACAGGAGTCACGTCGATGTCCCCCAACTCTTCCGACGATCGTTCGGAGCGCCGGCCTCAGCGGCGCGACGGCGGTGACCGTGGCGGCTTCCGGCGTGACGACCGCGGCCCGCGCCGGGACGACCGTGGCGGCCGATCCTTCGGTGGTGGCTTCGGCGGCGGGCGCCGTGACGACCGCCGCGATGACCGTGGCGGTTTCCGCCGTGACGACGATCGCGGCCCGCGCCGTGACGACCGCCGAGATGACCGTGGCGGTTTCCGCCGTGACGATGATCGCGGCCCGCGCCGTGACGACCGCCGTGACGACCGTGGCGGTTTCCGCCGCGACGACAGGCGTGACGACCGCCCGCGCGGTCCGCGCCGCGACGACGACCGCGGCGGCTTCCCGCGCGACGACCGCGCTCCGCGCCGCGAGGGCGACCGCGGTGGCTTCCGCCGTGACGACCGTCCCGGTTTCTCCCGCGACGACCGTGCCCCCCGCGGCCCGCGCCGCGATGACGACCGTGGCGGCTTCCGGCGCGACGACCGCCGTGACGATCGCGGCGGCTTCCGCCGTGACGACGACCGTGGCCCGCGCCGCGACGACCGGCGTGACGACCGCCCGCGTGGTCCGCGCCGCGACGACGACCGCGGCAGCTTCCGTCGCGATGACGACCGTGGCCCGCGCCGTGACGACCGCCGGGACGACCGCGGCGGCTTCCGCCGCGACGACCGCGCCCCCCGCCGTGACGACCGTCGCGATGACGACCGCGGCGGCTTCCGGCGCGATGACCGCCGTGACGGTGACCGCGGTGGCTTCCGTAGGGACGACGACCGTGGCGGCTCTTTCCGCCGTGACGACCGCGCACCGCGCCGTGACGACCGCCGAGATGACCGTGGCGGTTTCCGCCGCGACGACCGCCGCGACGACCGCCCGCGCGGTCCGCGCCGCGACGACGACCGCGGCGGCTTCCCCCGCGACGACCGCGCTCCCCGCCGCGAGGGCGACCGCGGTGGCTTCCGCCGGGACGACCGCGGCCCCCGTCGCGACGACGACCGCGGTGGCTTCCGGCGTGATGACCGCCGAGACGGTGACCGCGGCGGTGACCGCGGTGGCTTCCGTCGCGACGACCGCGGCCCCCGCCGCGACGACCGTCGAGACGACCGCGGCGCCCGCCGCCCGTACGGCGCCGGCCGCGGCCGTGACGACCGCGGCGGCTACCGCGACGACCGTCGGGACGACCGCCGTGACGACCGGCGTGACCGCGAGCCGATCAAGCGGCTGCCGATCCCGGAGGACGTCACCGGCGAGGAGGTCGACAAGGACGTACGGCAGGAGCTGCTGAGCCTGCCGAAGACGCTCGCCGACGATGTTGCCCGGAACCTGGTCATGGTGGCCAGGCTGCTCGACGAGGACCCGGAGCAGGCGTACGGCTACTCCCGGGTGGCGCTGCGGCTGGCGTCGCGTGTCCCCTCCGTGCGTGAGGCGGCCGGCTTCGCCGCGTACGCCGTCGCGAAGTACGGCGAGGCGCTGGCCGAGTTCCGGGCGGCGCGGCGGATGACCGGCAGTGTGGAGCTGTGGCCCGTGATGGCCGACTGCGAGCGCGGCCTCGGCCGGCCCGAGAAGGCGCTGGCGATGGCCGGTGAGCCCGAGGTGCAGAAGCTGGACCGTGCGGGCCAGGTCGAAATGCGGCTGGTCGCGGCCGGTGCCCGCCAGGACATGGGCCAGAGCGACGCGGCCGTCGTGACGCTGCAGAGCCCCGAGCTGGCGTCGAACTCCGTACAGCCGTGGACCGCCCGGCTGCGCTACGCGTACGCCGACGCGCTGCTGCAGGTCGGCCGCGAGGACGAGGCGCGCGAGTGGTTCGCCAAGGCGCTGGAGGCCGACCAGGGCGGCACCACGAACGCCTCGGACCGGCTCGCGGAGCTGGACGGCGTGGAGTTCACGGACGTCCTGGAAGACGCGGACGAGGACGAGGACACGGACGCGGACGAGCGCAAGGACGAGGACGAGCGCAAGGACGCGGACGAGCGCAAGGACGAGGCCGTGACCGAGGCCCCGGCCGCGACGGACGCCGCTCCCTCCGACGACGCGCCGCGCGAGGACACCCCGCGCGACAGCCGTCCCGAGCAGAGCTGACGCCACAGCCCGGCTGACGCCACATGACTGAAGGGCGGGACCCCACCGGGGTCCCGCCCTTCAGTCGTACACGGCCTGCGTCATGCAGGGGCGCAGGTCACGCCTTCCTGCCCGGCGCGAACCGGGCGATCGGGTTCTCCAGCGTGCCGATCAGCTGGAGGGCGCCCGCCGGGTCCTGGAGGTCCACCATCTCCTTGTTGTTCCGCAGCTGGAGGCGGTTCAGGCAGGAGAGGGCGAACTCGTCGGCGAACATGTCGTACTGCCGGAACTTCTCCGCGAGCTGCGGGTTGGCCTCCTGGTAGGCGGTCACGCAGTCGGCGACCGTACGCCAGAAGGTGTCCTCGTCCAGCACGTCGTTCGTGACGAGGATGCCGCTCAGGAAGCGGAAGAAGCAGTCGAAGACGTCCGTGAAGAGGGAGAGGAGCTTCTTGTCCTCGGGGACGTCGGCGCGGATGCGCTCGACGGCCGGCGGCAGCACCGCGTCCGGGTCCATCACCGCGATCTCCTCGGCGATGTCCTTGAAGATCGCGCGCTGTACGGTGCCGTCCTCGATGACGAGGATGACGTTCTCGCCGTGCGGCATGAAGACCAGGTCGTAGGCGTAGAACGCGTGCAGGACGGGCGTGAGGTAGGCGTCCACGTAGCGGCGCAGCCAGTCCGCCGGCTCCAGGCCGGACTCCTCGATGAGGGCCGCGGCCAGTGAACCGCCCTCGGGGTCGGTGTGCAGCAGGGAGGCCATGGTGGCGACCCGCTGGCCCGGTTCGAGGGTGGGCACCGGGCTCTCGCGCCACAGGGCGGCGAGCATCTTCAGGTACGGGGAGCCCTTGGCGGTGGCGGCCTCGTACTGGCGGTGGTGGTAGCCGATGGCGGCGCGCTCGCGGATGATCGAGAAGCGGGCGGCGCGGAAGGTCTCGTCGCGCTCGATCAGGTCCGCCAGCCAGTCGTTGATGGCGGGGGTGGCTTCCATGTACGCGGCGGACAGGCCGCGCATGAAGCCCATGTTGAGGACCGACAGCGCGGTCTTGACGTAGTGCTTGGCCGGGTCGCTGGTGTTGAAGAAGGTACGGATGGACTGCTGCGCCAGGTAGGCGTCGTCACCGGGGCCCAGGCAGACCAGGTGCTGCTGGGCGACCTCGGCGGCGAAGGTGACGGAGAGCTTGTTCCACCACTGCCACGGGTGGACGGGGATCAGGCGGTAGTCGGCCAGGTCCAGGCCGAGGTCGCGCAGGGTCGCGGCGAACCGGTCCAGGGTCGGACCGCCCAGCTCCTCCTTGATCAACCCGTCGTAGTCCAGGCCCTCGCCCGCGGTGAACGTGGCGCGGTCGCGGCGCGCGGCCAGCCAGATCAGCTGGACGGGGTTCGCGGCCTCGGGCGCGTAGGAGTGGTATTCGTGCACGCCGAAGCCGAGGCGGCCGTTGTTGGCGACGAAGCAGGGGTGGCCCTCGGACATCCCCGTCTCGATCGTCTGGAAGTCGGCCTTCGCCAGCTCGGCGGCGGACGCGGGCCCGGCGGCCAGCTTGTACGCCGTACCGGAGAGGGTGGAGCTGATCTCCTCCAGATACACCGGGAGGATGTCGTCGCCGAGGGCGAGCGTGCGGCGCAGTTCGAGGAAGAAGTCCAGCGCGTCCAGGGGGACATCGGCGCCGTCGCGGCGGCGGGTGATGGCGTCGGCGTCGATGTGCCAGTGGTCCAGGCTCAGCCGGCGGGCGGTGAAGCGGTACTCCACGCGGTCGTCGTCGCTGCGTACGACGTAGTGGCCGTCCTCGGGCAGCCGCTGCGGCGTCAGCAGGCGCTCGTGCGCGAATTCGGCGAGGGCCTTGCGGACGAGGAGGCGGTTGGCGCGCGCCCACAGTTCGGGGGTGAGGTGGCGGACGGCGTCGCACGCCGCGGTGCCGGAGGGGTCCGCGGTGGGGTTCAACATGGGTTTTCTCCTCGGGCGGCCAGGAACTGGCCGCGGGTGCAGGTGCTCAGGTACGCCTCGCCCTTGGGCAGCGTGACGGTGCGGACGATCTCGAAGCCGACGGCCTTGTTGAGGGCGTGCACCGCGGTGTTCTGGACGGCGGGTTCGACGACGACGCGCTGGTTGCCGGGCTCGGCGAACAGCATGTCCATGACGGTGGTGATCACGGCGAGGGTGAAGCCGTGCACCGGGGTGTCGGTCGGCGCGGTCAGGAAGTGCATGCCGACGTCGCCGGGCGCGGCCTCGTGGACCTCGGTCACCTCGCGGTGCGCCGGGTCATAGCGCTCCATGAGGAACGCCGGGACGCCGTTGTGCAGGCCGAGGAAGGCGTCGTGGTACGGGTCGGCGTCGATGCGCGCGAACTCCTTCTCCACGGCCGCGAGGTCCGCGTCCTGCATCATCCAGTAGACGGCTTTGGGGTGGGTGACCCAGCCGTGCAGCAGTTCCGCGTCGCCGGCCGGGTCGACCGGGCGCAGCGCGAACTCGCCGAGCGAGGCGTGAGTGCGGGTGAAGACGGGCGCGGTCATACGGGGGAGACCTCCACGGGGTGGTGCGGTCCGGCCGGGGCGGCGAACTCCTGGAAGGCGATGGACTTCTCGACCGGGTAGTACTCGCGGCCGAGCAGCTCGCGGATGATGCAGGAGTTGCGGTACGCGGCCATGCCCAGGTCCGGGGTGACGAAGCCGTGGGTGTGCAGTTCGGCGTTCTGCACGAAGATGTCGCGGCCCGCGGTGTCGATGCTGTAGTTGCGGTTCACCGCGTAGCGGCCGGCGTCGTCCCAGGCGATGCGGTCCGTCA
Source organism: Streptomyces rimosus (assembly GCF_008704655.1). NCBI lineage: Bacteria > Bacillati > Actinomycetota > Actinomycetes > Kitasatosporales > Streptomycetaceae > Streptomyces > Streptomyces rimosus. The sequence continues at coordinate 7,328,709 of NZ_CP023688.1, forward strand.
GCGGCGCGAGGAACTCCGGTGTGGCGTAGCGGTATCCGGTGGCCAGCACCAGGCCCTGGGTGGCGAGGGTGAAGTCCTGGCCCTGCTCCTCCTGGCGCAGCCGGAGGGTGTACGTGCCGGAGGCCGCGTCGTAACCGGCGCCGTCGAGCGCGGTGTTGGTCAGCAGCCGGGTGGGGCAGGGGCCGTGCAGGTTCTTCTGGTAGAGCAGGTCGAAGATCTCGTTGATCAGCTCGGAGTCGATGCCCTTGTAGAGGTTCTTGTGCGAGGCGTTGAGCCGGTCGCGGGTGGCCGCGGGCAGCGAGTGGAAGTAGTCCACGTATTCCGGAGAGGTCATCTCCAGCGTGAGCTTGGTGTATTCGAGGGGGAAGAACCGCGGGGAGCGGGTGGCCCAGGTCAGGTGGTAGCCGTGGCTGTCGATGTCCTGGAGGAGGTCGTGGTAGATCTCCGCGGCGCTCTGGCCGCTGCCGACGATGGTGATGGAGTCCTTGGCCTGGAGGGCGGCCTTGTTGTCCAGGTAGTCGGCGTTGTGCAGGAAGTCGCCGCCCAGGCCCTGGCAGGACTCCGGGATGTGCGGCGGGGTGCCGGTGCCGAGGACGAGTTTGCGGGCGCGGTAGGTCTTCTTCTCCCCGCTGGGCAGGTGGTCGGCGTGCACGACGTAGACCTGCTCGGACTCGTCGTACTCGACGGTGGTGACCTGGTGGCCGAAGCGTACGGTGTCCAGCTTGGCGGCGGCCCAGCGGCAGTAGTCGTTGTACTCGGCGCGCAGCGGATAGAAGCTCTCGCGGATGTAGAAGGAGTACATCCGGCCCGATTCCTTCAGGTAGTTCAGGAACGAGAACGGCGAGGTCGGGTCGGCGAGGGTGACCAGGTCGGCCATGAACGGCACCTGGAGGGTGCTGGTCTCCAGCATCATGCCGGGGTGCCAGTCGAAGGACGGTTTGTTGTCCAGGAACAGGCCGTCGAGCTCGTCGATGGGCTCGGTCAGACAGGCGAGGCCGAGGTTGAAGGGCCCGAGGCCGATGGCGAGGAAATCGAGAGGGGCGGACACGTGGGGTCTCCGTTTGCGGGGTGTCGGTCGGCCGCGGGGCCGTCGGCCCGTCGGGGACGGGGCCGCGGGGCCGGTCGGCGGGACGGTCAGCTCGCGGCGCTGAGGGCCGGTACGGGGCGCTCGGCGAGGTAGCTGCCGGCGTGCTCGGCGATCAGGTCGAGGACCGTGGCGATGTCGGCCAGCGTGGTCTCGGGGTTGAGCAGGGTGAACTTCAGGTAGTGGCGGCCGTCCACGACGGTGCCCGCGACGATGGCGTCGCCGGAGGCGAACAGCGCTTCCCTGGCGTGCAGGTTGACCTCGTCGCTCAGCACCGGGTCCCGGTCGTCGGGGTACGGCAGGTAGCGGAAGACCAGGGTGCTCAGCTGCGGCTCGACCACGACCTCGAAGCGCGGGTCGTCGTCGAGGAGCTTCCAGGCGTCGGCGGCGCGGTCGATGACCTCGTCGAAGAGCTCGCCGATGCCGTCGGCACCCATGGTGCGCAGCGTCAGCCACAGTTTGAGCGCGTCGAAACGCCGGGTGGTCTGGATCGATTTGTCGACCTGGTTGGGGATGCGCCGCTCGGCCATCCGCGCCGGGTTGAGGTAGTCCGCGTGGTACGTGACGTGCCGCAGGGTGGCGTGGTCGCGGACGAGCACGGCGCTGGAGCTGACCGGCTGGAAGAAGGACTTGTGGTAGTCGACCGTCACCGAGTCGGCGCGCTCGATGCCGTCCAGGAGGGCGCGGCGGCGGGAGACCAGCAGGCCGCAGCCGTACGCGGCGTCCACGTGCAGCCAGGTCCCGTACTGCGTGCACAGGTCGGCGATCTCGGGCAGCGGGTCGATGCTGCCGAAGTCGGTGGTGCCCGCGGTGGCGACGACCGCCATCGGGATCAGGCCCTCGGCCGCGCAGCGCGCCAGCTCGTCGGCGAGCGCGTCGGCCCGCATCCGCTTGTCCGGGCCGCAGGGCACCGCGATCACGGCTTCCGCGCCGAGGCCGAGCAGGGTGGCCGCCTTCTCGATGCTGAAGTGGCCGACCTGGGAGGCGAGGATGCGCAGGCGGGGCAGGATGTCGGTACGGCGTACCGGAGTTGTGGCGCCTTGCGGGTCGGTGTCCGGATCGTTCTCGCGGGCGAGGGCCGTGCGGCACGCCTCGTCGCGGGCCAGCAGCATGGCCTGGAGGTTGGACTGCGTACCGCCGCTGGTGAAGATGCCGTCGGCGCGCTCGCCGAGGCCGATGCGGCGGGCGGTCCAGTCGATCAGGCGGCGCTCGATGAGGGTGGCGCCGGCGCTCTGGTCCCAGGTGTCCAGCGAGGAGTTGACCGCGGAGAGCACCGCCTCGCCGACCAGGGCGGGGATGACGACCGGGCAGTTGAGGTGCGCGAGGTAGCGCGGGTGGTGGAAGTAGACGGCGTCGCGGAGGTAGACCTCTTCGAGTTCGTCCAGTGCGGCGGCGGGGTCGTGCAGTGGCTGTTCGAGGTCGATCCCGGCCACGGTGGGGGTCAGGCCGTCGACCGTGACGCCGGTGAAGGGGCGTTCGGTACGGGATATTTTGTCGGCTATGCGGTCGACGCCGTCGGCGACGGAGCGGCGGTAGCGCTCGGCGGTGCTGTTGTTGAACAGCTGGGACCGGCTGTCCGGCGTCCCGGTACCTGCGGCGGGTGACGGGTCCTCGGCGGAGCGCGCGAGGGGGCTCATGAACGTGTCCTCCCTGATGCGGACTAGCTCACGTGGGGGGATGCGCATGGAACGCCCGCGCCTGGGCAGGAGACCCGTCGGCACAGGGGGAACGGCTCCATCCGCTTACGTGATGTGAGGTAAGCCTAACCTAACTTGTGTGGCGCCAGGGAAAGGGGTGCCGAGACGCCGGCGCGGGACACGCGCGCCGGGCCGTCATCGGGGCATCAGGGGCCGTACGGCCGTGAATCAGGCTTCTTCGTCCAGGACGCGCAGCACCAGGCCGGTGGCCGGCTTGGGACCGAACGACGTCGACTTGCGCGGCATCGTCACGCCCTTGAGCGCGAGTTGACGCACCGTTTGCTCCAGGACCGGGCGCAGCAGGACGGCCGTACCGCCGTGCTTCGCCGCCTGCTCGACGGCGTCCCCGGCACGGTGCAGATAGCTGATCTCGGACGGGTGGTCGCGCACCCGCCACACCTCGTCCAGCAGGACCGAGTGCAGCACGGTGGCGTCCAGCTCGCGCCACGCCTCGGGGCGGTCGCGGCGGATCGTACGGTCGAGCAGGTCCGGATCGGGCCGGTCCAGCAGACAGAACCGCTCCGGGCCCGAGGCCAGCAGGAAAGCGCTGCCGGGCGTCTCCTCCAGTTCCGCCAGCGCCGCATCGAGCGGGCCGTCCACCGGCCGGGCGCGGAACGCGCCGCCCAGCCCGGCCAGCGCGACGTCCAGCGGCAGGTGCGGCAGGACGCGGTGGATGGCCCGGACCTGGAGCGGGTGGCGGGCGGAGTCCACGAGCAGCACCAGGCCGCTCGCCCAGGGACTGGCCGCGCCGTTGCCGGGGTGCTCCTGGCGCAGCCGCTGGTAGGTGGCCCAGCGGTGGTGCCCGTCGGCGATCAGGGCGTGCCGCAGGGCCAGGTCCCCGTTGACGGTGGCCAGCTCGCCGGGGTCGGTCACCGCCCACAGCCGGTGGGAGAAGCCGTCCTCGGTGGTGGTGGCGAGCAGCGGGGTGGTCAGGACGGTACGTTCGATGACGCCGGTGGCGCCGTTGCCGGTGCCCTGGCCGACGTAGGAGAGCAGCAGCGGCTCGAAGTTGGCGGCGGCCTCGCGCATCAGGGCGGCACGGTCCTCGACGACCTCGGGGATCACGTCCTCGTGCGGCAGGACCGGCCCGTCCAGTTCGAGGGCGCCGATCAGGCCGCGCTGGAGGAGGCCGCCCTTGCTCTGCTCGTATACGTAGAGCGCGGGCCGGTCGTCCGTGGCCAGGACGCCCTGCGCGCGCCAGCGGCGCAGTGTCTCGGCGGCCTGGAGGTGCCGGGTGGCGGGGTCGGGTGCCTGCGGGAGGATGAGCCGCACGATGTTGTAGGGGTCGGCGGTTTCCAGGTGGCGCACGCCGTCCGGCCGTACGACGACGTCGTACGGCGGCGAGGTGACGGCCGTGAGGCTGCTGACGCGGTCCGTGGCGTAGCGCAGTCCGCGGAAGGGGTGGAGGCGAAGGCCGTCGGTGGTCATTGGGGAATGCTATGCCGCCTTTCCGAGTGCGGGATGATCGGGGGGAAACCCTTGTCCTGCTGGATATATCGGTATGTGGGGTTCCGCTTCGCGTACCGCTGTTACCCACTTCTGTACCTGTGTGAATAGGGAGCGAAACGGCATGAGCGAGCGGGTGCTGCGCGAGCGGCCCGGCCAGTGCGAGCGGGCACTGCGCGAGGCGTACGACACGGCGCTGCTGGACCTGGACGGAGTCGTGTACGCCGGCGGCTCGGCGATCGAGCACGCCGTGGCGTCGCTCGGCACGGCCCGCGACGCCGGGATGCATCTGGCGTATGTGACCAACAACGCGTCCCGGACGCCGGACGCGGTCGCCGACCAGCTCACCGGGTTCGGGCTGCCGACCGCGCCGACGGATGTGATCACCTCGGCGCAGGCGGTCGCCCGGCTGATCGCCGGGCAGGTGCCCGAGGGCGCGCGGGTGCTGGCGATCGGCGGCGAGGGGCTGCGGGTGGCGCTGCGCGAGCGCGGCCTGGTGCCGGTGGAGTCAGCGGACGACGGCCCGGCGGCGGTGGTGCAGGGCTTCGACCCGAAGCTGAACTGGGAGCGGCTGGCGGAGGCCGCCTACGCCGTACAGCGCGGCGTGCCCTGGTTCGCCTCCAACACCGACCTGACCATCCCCAAGGAGCGCGGGATCGCGCCGGGCAACGGGGCGCTGGTGGAGGTCGTACGGACCGCCACCGGTGGCGGCAGGCCCCAGGTGGCGGGCAAGCCGGAGACGCCGATGCACCGGGAGACGGTGCTGCGTACCGGCGCGAAGCGGCCGCTGGTGGTGGGCGACCGGCTCGATACGGATATCGAGGGCGCCTACAACGGCGGCGTGGACTCGCTGCTGGTGCTGACCGGCGTGACCACCGCCGCCGAGCTGCTGGCCGCGCCGCCGCAGCACCGCCCGACGTACGTGGACGCGGATCTGCGCGGCGTGCTCGGCCCGCAGCCGGAGGTTTCCGGGGATGCGGACAGCGGTTTCCGGTGCGGCGGCTGGACGGCGTCCGTACGCGACGACGTACTGGCGCTGGACGGCGAGGGCGCTGCGCTGGACGGTCTGCGGGCGCTGTGCGGCGCGGCCTGGACGTCGGCGGGCGACGGCAGCTGTGGCGCGGACGCGGGCAAGGCGCTGGCGCGGCTCGGGCTGTGAAGCGCGCGCGGCACGGCTGACGCGTAAAGACGGGAGGGGCCCCGCTCGTTGGGTGAGCGGGGCCCCTCCCTGTGGTGCGGTACGGACCGTCGTACGCGCACGGTATGGAGGCCGGGCCTGGTCGTGGCCCGGACCGGTTCAGTCCTCGTCGGTGGCGGCCGCCGTGCCCGCGACGTACTCCGCGAGCAGGTCCTCCTCGCTGGCGCCGCGCCGCCAGTAGCCGGTGAACTTCACGGCCCGGCGGTCGAAGGCGCGCTCCCGCACGAGGTGCCGGCGCAGCAGCTTCACATTGCCCGCCTCGCCCGCGATCCAGGCGTACGGCGTGCCCTCGGGCAGCTCGGCGGCGCGCACCGCTTCGAGGAGGGCGTCCGTGCCGTCCGCCGGACGCTCGTCGGCGACGAGCCAGGTGATGTCGGCGTCCGCGAAGGTGGGCAGGTCCTGGCGGTCGGCCGCGTGGGCGACGGACAGGAAGACCTTGGCCTGGGTGCCGGGGGAGAGCCAGGCCAGGATACCGGCCACCGCGGGCAGCGCCGTCTCGTCGCCGGTCAGCAGGATCCAGTCGGTGCCGGGCGGCGGGCGGAAGTCGACACCGCCGTTGTCCTCGACGGCCGGGCCGAGGATCGAGACGCGGTCACCCGGTACGGCCGCCGCCGCCCAGCGGGAGGCCGGGCCGCCGGCCGCGCCGCCCGGGGCGTCCGCGCCGTGCAGCGCGAAGTCCACGTCGACCTCGGCCGGTTCGTGGCGCTGCTCGCGGATCGTGTACGAGCGCATCAGGGGCCGCTCGGCGGGGTCCTGGGCGCGCCAGGCCGGGTACCAGTTCTCGCCCTGGTCGGCGAAGACCGGCTCGGACTGGTGGGCCTGCGGGAGGAACAGTTTGAACCGCTGGTCGCGGCCGCCGGAGGCCAGTTCGCCGAGCCGTTCGCCGCCGAAGGTGATCCGGACCATGGAGGGCCCGAGCCGGCGGGTGCGCACGACGTGCACGTCGAAGAAGCGGAACGGGGTGGTGGCGGGTGCGGCGGTCGTGGTCATGCGGAGGAACCTCCCGGAACCGTGACTCGGTGACTGGCGGTGGGGGCGGGCGCTCGGCCGGGCCGGCCGGTGCGGCGGCCGGCCCGGCGTCGCGTCAGGCGACCTTCTTGGCGTTCTGGATGGCCTTGGTGAGCTCTTCCATCAGCGGGGCGGCGCCCGCGTAGGAGAAGCGCGGCTCGCTGGACCAGCCGGTGACCTGGCCGGCCTTGACGGCGGGCAGTTTGTTCCAGGCGGGCTTGGCGGCCAGGTCCTTGGGCTGGAGGGCCGAGGTGCGGTTGTCCAGCATCAGCACGTCGGCCGGGTACTTGTCGGCGTTCTCCCAGCTCAGGTTCTCGAAGTAGCCGCCCTTGTCCAGGTTGTCCGGAACGATGATGTCCACGCCGAGCGACTTGTAGTACATGATGTCGGAGTTGATGCCCGGGTTGGAGGCGTAGAACAGGTCGGCGCTGCCGGAGCAGGCGAGCACCCGGACCGGGTTGGACTTGGCGGCCTTGCGCAGCTCGGCCGCGGCCTTCTCGAAGCGGGCCTTGGCGTCGGTGACCTTCTTGGCCTTCAGATCGGCGCCGAGGGACTGCGCCAGCTCGGCGTACCGCTCGATGATCTTCACCAGCGGGACCCGGGCCGAGGTGATGGCCACCTGCTCGGCCAGCTTGGTGATCTTGTCCTTGCTCTGTTCCGGCACGAACCACAGGGCGCCCGGCTCGTACATGTTGGTGATCAGCAGATCGGGGTTGAGGGCGGCGTACTTCTCGACCGCGAACTGGTTGTACGCGTTGCCGATGATGGTGACCCGGTCCACGTCGATGTCCCCGGCCTGCGGGTCCGGCTTGCCGTTCTTGAGCTTGGTCGGGCCGAAGACGCCGACGACCTGCTTGTCGATGCCGAAGTCGTACAGGGCGGCGGCGGTGCCGGTGAAGGCGACGATGCGCTGCGGCGTGTGGTCGAGGGAGACCTTCTTCTTGCGGTCGTCGGTGAAGGACCAGGCACCGCCCTTGACGTCGCCCTTGGAGCCCGAGTCCTTCCCGCCTCCGCAGGCGGCCAGCAGGGCGCCGATGCCGACGGCGCCACCCGCGGCGAGGACGCCGCGGCGGGTGAGGGATACGCTTCGGGAGGTGCTCATGGCTGCAGTGCTTCTCTCTGGGCTGGGCCTCGGCACGGCCGGCAAGGCTTGACGGGACTTCAGCCGGTCGTTCACGGTCTTCAGTACGGTTTCGGCCGGACATCGGGACGTACGGCAAAGGGCCGGTAAAAGGCCCTGCAGAACGACTTGATGTCTGATCGTGAGGGTAGGCTAACCTAACTCCCGTGTTGGTTGACAGTCCCCCCGAAGCAGCAAACGCCCCCGCGGCACCGCGACGGCGGCAGATCACTCGCTCGGCGGGGCTCGTCGCCGCCGTCGGCGCGCTCGCCGTCGTCACCGTCCTGGGCATCGCCGTGGGCGCGAAACAGGTGCCCCTCGACCAGGTGTGGCACGCCCTCTTCCACTACACGGGCAACGACACCGACGTGGTCGTACGGGACGTCCGCCTGCCGCGCACCCTCCTCGGCCTGCTGGCCGGCGCCGCCCTGGGCCTCGCCGGCACCGTGATGCAGGCGCTCACCCGCAACCCGCTCGCCGACCCCGGCGTCCTCGGCATCAACGCGGGCGCCTCGGCGGCCGTCGTCTCCGCCATCAGCTTCCTGGGGGTCACCTCACTGACCGGGTACGTCTGGTTCGCCTTCCTCGGCGCCGCGGTCGTCTCGGTCGCCGTGTACGTCCTCGGCGGCACCCGCAGCGCCACACCCGTACGGCTCGCGCTGGCCGGAACCGCCCTGTCCGCCGCGCTGATCGGCTACATCAACGCCGTCAACATCATGGACACCGCGGCGCTGGACAAGATGCGCTTCTGGACGGTCGGCTCGCTGGCCTCCGCCACCATGACCACGGTGCAGGAGGTCGCGCCCTTCCTCGCGGCCGGCGCGGTCATCGCGCTCGCCGTCGGGCGGCCCCTGAACGCCATTGCGCTCGGCGACGACCAGGCCCGGGCGCTCGGCGCGCGGCTGACCCGCACCCGGGCGCTGGCCATGATCGCCGTCACCCTGCTGTGCGGCGGCGCGACCGCCGCCTGCGGCCCGATCGTCTACGTCGGCCTGATGGTCCCGCACATCGTCCGCGCCGTCACCGGACCCGACCTGCGCTGGATCCTGCCGTACTCCGCGGTGCTCTCGCCGGTCCTGCTGCTCGGCGCGGACGTCCTGGGGCGCGTCGTGGCCCGGCCGGGGGAGATCCAGGTCGGCATCGTGACGGCCGTCATCGGCGGCCCGGTCTTCATCTATCTCGTACGGCGTCGGAGGATGGCCCAGCTGTGAGTTCCACCGTCAAGACCGACACCGACACCGGCGCGGCATCCGGCACGGCCGGCGCGGCGGCCGCGCGGACCGGCGGGTCCCTGCGGGCGGTGCGCACCGCCGGGGGCCTGTCCGTGCGCCTGGACCTGCGTACCCTCCTCGTCACGGTGCTGCTGGCCGTGGTGGCGCTGGCCGCGAGCGTGCTGCTGATCGGCACCGGCGACTTCCCGATGAGCCCCGGTGACGTCCTCGCCACCCTCACCGGCTCCGGCACCACCGCCCAGGAGTTCATCGTCAACGACCTGCGGCTGCCGCGGGTCCTGGTCGGGCTGCTGGTCGGCGCAGCGTTCGGCGTGGCCGGCGCGGTCTTCCAGGCGGTCTCCCGCAACCCGCTGGGCAGCCCCGACGTCCTCGGCTTCTCCCAGGGCTCCACGGTCGGCGCGCTGCTGATCATCGTCTTCTTCCAGGGCGGCGCCGCCGCCATCGCGGCCGGCTCGGTCGTCGGCGGCGTCGTCACCGGACTGGTGATCTTCCTGCTGGCCTGGAAGGGCGGCATCCACGGCTACCGCTTCGTGCTCGTCGGCATCGGCGCCGCCGCGATGCTCTACGCGATCGTCCTCTACCTGATGACCAAGGCGAACATCGTCGAGGCGTCCCAGGCCACCACATGGATGGTCGGCACGCTCAGCGGCCGGGACTGGAGCCAGGTGTGGCCGCTGGCTCTGGTGTGCGCCGTGCTGATCCCGCTGGCCCTGGTGTACGGGCGGCCGCTGCGCATGCTGGAGATGGGCGACGACGCCGCGTACGCGCTGGGCGTCCCGGTCCAGCGGGTACGCATGGTGCTGCTGGTGGCGGCCGTGGTGCTGGTCGCCGCCTCGACCGCGGCGGCCGGGCCGATCGCCTTCCTCGCCCTGACCGCGCCGCAGCTCGCGCGCCGCCTGACCCGCGCGCCCGGCCCCAACCTGCTGCCCGCCGCCCTCATGGGCGCCGCCCTCCTGGTGAGCGCCGACTGGATCTCGCAGCAGGTCTTCGGCGCCGACCAGCTGCCGGTCGGCGTGCTGACCGGCGTTCTCGGCGGCTGCTACCTGCTGTGGCTGCTGGCCTCCGAGCGCAAGGCGGGCCGGATATGAGCCGTACCGTCACCGGCCACCGCGCGCCGCCCGGCGCGCCGCACCGGGCCCCCACGACGCAGACCCGACAAGGAGCAACGCAGTGAGCCGTCTCACGGCCGAGAACGTGACCCTCGCCTACGACCAGCGGGTCATCGCCGAGGACCTCTCGGTGGCCATACCGGACCAGTCCTTCACGGTGATCGTCGGGCCGAACGCCTGCGGCAAGTCCACGCTGCTGCGCGCGCTGTCGCGGATGCTCAAGCCGGCCGCCGGCTCGGTGCTGCTGGACGGCGCGGCCATCTCCTCGCTCCCCGCCAAGAAGGTCGCCCGTACGCTCGGGCTGCTGCCGCAGTCCTCCATCGCGCCTGACGGGATCACCGTCGCCGACCTGGTGGCCCGCGGCCGCTACCCGCACCAGGGGCTGCTGCGCCAGTGGTCGGGCGAGGACGAGCGGATCGTACGGGAGTCGATGGACGCGACCGGCGTCGGCGAGCTGGCCGAGCGCTACGTGGACGAACTCTCCGGCGGCCAGCGGCAGCGCGTGTGGATCGCCATGGCGCTCGCCCAGCAGACGCCGCTGCTGCTCCTGGACGAGCCCACCACATACCTGGACATCCAGCACCAGATCGAGGTGCTGGACCTGTGCGCCGAACTGCACGAGGAGCAGGGCCGCACGCTCGTCGCCGTCCTGCACGACCTCAACCACGCCGCGCGCTACGCCACCCACCTGATTGCGATGCGCGGCGGCGAGATCGTCGCCGAGGGGGCGCCGCAGGATGTCGTCACCGCCGACCTCGTCGAGCGGGTCTTCGGCCTGAAGTGCCAGGTCATCGACGACCCGGAGACGGGCACCCCGCTGGTGGTCCCGGCGGCGCGCAAAGCGCGCGCGAAGGAGACGGCCGCGGCGGCGTCCTGAGTCCGCGGCGGGCCCGGCCGCCGTGCAACGGCCGGGCCCGTCGTCACAGCAGCGCCCGCAGGCGCAGCAGGTCGCGGAAGCCCGCCTCCAGCTTGACCCGGCCGCTGCCCCACGCCTTGGCGAAGTGCAGCTCGCCGTCGACCAGGGCCACCAGGTCGTCGCCGCGCATCGACAGGCGGATCTGGGCCCGGCCGGGCGGTGGCCCGTGGACGCTGGTGACGTCCTGGAGGGCGCCGTTGGCCAGCCGTCCGACGAAGGTCACGTCCAGGTCGGTGATCCGGCAGCTCAGCGACCGGTCGAGCGCGGCGGCACCGCGCACGTCGCCGTCGGCGGTGGAAAGGTTCTGTGCGAGCCGGCCGAGGGCGGCGCGGCACTCTTCGAGGGTTGCCATCGCGATCGACGATACGCCGCCGCGGGGCGGGCGTCCGGTGGCCCGGAGGACGGCCGGTTCGAGGTAGCGTCAAGGCATGGAAGAGCCGAGAGAGCCGGTGGCGGGCGCGGTGCCGGACGGTACGGATGCCGGCCGTACGGAACCGGGAGTTCCGGAAGCGGGTGCTCCGGATGCGGGCGGGCCGGGCACGGCCGGGCCGGAGCCGGACGGATCGGAGCCGGACCGGCAGGTGCCGGACGCGCCCGCCGCACCGCAGCCGCTCGGCGTCGCCGTCACGCCCACCGGGAACGCCGACGTGGACGCCCAGCTGCGGCGCCTCGCCGACGCCGACCACCTCGCCGCGAGCGGGCACCTGGAGGTGTACGAGGATGTGCACCGGGGACTGCGCGACGCGCTGGCCGCTCTCGACCAGCGCCCCGGGCCCGCCGGCCCGTCCGGCGCGCCCCAGTCCCCGCAGCCGTCCGCAACGTACGACAACAGGAGCTGAACCACAGGTGGCAGGTGTGGCACGACGCCGACTCGACGCGGAGCTGGTGCGCCGCAAGATGGCCCGGTCCCGCGAGCACGCGAGCCAGCTGATCGCCGCGGGGCGGGTGACCGTCGCCGGGGCGACGGCGACCAAGTCCGCCACCCAGGTGGAGACCAGCGCGGCCCTGGTCGTACGCGCCGACGACAGCGACCCCGACTACGTCTCGCGCGGCGGCCACAAGCTGGCCGGGGCGCTCGCCGCGTTCACCCCCCTCGGTCTGGAGGTGGCCGGCCGCCGCGCGCTGGACGCGGGCGCCTCCACCGGCGGCTTCACGGACGTGCTGCTGCGCGCCGGGGCCGGGCACGTCGTCGCAGTGGACGTCGGGTACGGACAGCTCGCCTGGTCGCTGCAGAGCGACGACCGGGTCACCGTCAAGGACCGTACGAACGTCCGCGAAATGACCCTGGAGCAGATCGACGGCGTACCCGTCGATCTCGTCGTCGGCGACCTGTCCTTCATCCCGCTCGGCCTGGTGCTGCCCGCGCTCGTGCGCTGCGCGGCGCCCGACGCCGACCTGGTGCTGATGGTCAAGCCGCAGTTCGAGGTCGGCAAGGAGCGCCTGGGCAGCGGCGGCGTGGTGCGCAGCGCCGAACTGCGGGCCGAGGCGGTGCGCGGCGTCGCGGAGCGGGCCGCCGCGCTGGGCCTGGGCGTGGCCGGGGTGACCGCGAGCCCGTTGCCCGGTCCCTCCGGCAATGTCGAGTACTTTCTGTGGCTGCGCGCCGGGGCGCCTGCACTGGACCCGGCGGACGTCGACCGAGCAGTGGCGGAGGGGCCCCGTTGACCAGTTCTGAAACATCCGGAGCGGCCGGGACGGCCGATACGGCCGGCGCGCGTACCGCGGCGCCGGCACACGGCACCGGCCGGACAGCGGAGGACGGGCAGCGCACCGTCTTCCTGCTCGCGCACACCGGCCGCCCCGCGGCCGTGCGCAGCGCCGAACTCGTCGTCCAGGGGCTGCTGCGCAGCGGCATCGGCGTACGGGTGCTGGCCGAGGAAGCGGCCGACCTGCCGCTGCCGGCGTCCGTGGAACGCGTCGAGTCCGAGCAGTGCGCGGCCGAGGGCTGCGAACTGCTCGTCGTCCTCGGCGGCGACGGCACACTGCTGCGCGGCGCGGACTTCGCCCGCACGTCCGGGGTGCCGATGCTCGGCGTCAACCTCGGCCGGGTCGGCTTCCTCGCGGAGGCCGAACGCGACGACCTGGACAAGGTCGTCGACCGGGTCGTCACCCGCTCCTACGAGGTCGAGGAGCGGATGACCCTCGACGTGCTCGTCCGCAACAACGGCAGCATCGCGCACACCGACTGGGCGCTGAACGAGGCGTCGGTGGAGAAGGCCGCGCGCGAACGGATGCTGGAGGTCGTCACGGAGGTCGACGGGCGGCCCGTCTCGCGCTTCGGCGGCGACGGCGTGGTGTGCGCGACACCGACCGGCTCCACCGCCTACGCCTTCTCGGCGGGGGGTCCGGTGGTCTGGCCCGAGGTCGAGGCGCTGCTGATGGTGCCGATCAGCGCCCACGCGCTGTTCGCCAAGCCGCTGGTCACCTCGCCGGACTCGGTGCTGGCGGTGGAGGTGCAGCCCAAGACGCCGCACGGCGTGCTGTGGTGCGACGGCCGCCGCAGCGTCGAACTCCCCGCCGGCGCCCGCGTCGAGGTCCGCCGCGGCGCGGTCCCCGTACGCCTCGCCCGCCTGCACCACGCTTCCTTCACGGACCGCCTGGTCGCCAAGTTCGCCCTGCCGGTGGCGGGGTGGCGAGGGGCACCGCAGTAGGGGGTTCGTGGGCTTCACGGCTGTTCTTACGGGGCGTGGTCCTGGGTCTTGCGCCCAGGACCACGACCGCGGCCGTGAGCGTCGCCAGCAGGCCGTGGAGCAGCGCGGGCGCGGGCTGGTCCGGGTAGCCGGGGAACAGGGACTGGGCGAGGTTGATCGTGGTGTGCACGACGACCGCGATGAGTACGGCGCCGCCGGCGTTGGCGACCAGCCGGACGATCAGGACCCGCACCGCGACCGATCCGAGCACCTGGCCGGCGATCCACGGGGCCGACCTGCCCGCCTGGACGTATGCGACCAGGTGCCAGGCCGCCCATATCAGCCCGATCACCAGCCCGGCGCCGAGCGCTCCGTAGCGCTCCTGCACGGGCCGCAGGAGATAGCCCGTCCAGCCCGCCTCCTCGGCCAGTGCGGCGAGGAGGTACAGGGCGAGCAGCAGCGGTAGGGACGCGAGCGGGGAGTGCGACCCGCTGGGCGGCTTCCCGGCCAGTGTTATCAGCCCGTAGGTCACGAGGAGCAGGGCCGGGACCAGGAGGACGGCGGTGGCCCACAAGGCGCGACGCGAGGTTCCGGCCCCGGAGACGGCCCGCTTCATCAGCCGCCGCACCCCGGCCCCGCCCTCCTCCCGGAAGGCGAGGATCAGGGCCACCGTGACCGGCAGGACGAACTGGAACGCGCTCACCGGCATGCCCATCGGCAGCGCGCCGGTCCCGTCGACGACAGCCCCGGCCAGCCAGAACGGGACGGAGAAGACGGCTAGCAGCGTGACGAACGCCAGCGGTGATCTGCCGCTCGCCGATCCGCTCGCCGAGGCCCGGGTCATGGCTTCTCCTGGTGGCCGGACAGCAGGGCGCGAGCCCGCGCGAGGGCCGGATCGCGCCGGGACGCCAGGTCCTCGGGTGTGAAGACCGGCGTGCGGACGGTCGGGGGTATGCCCGTGCCGTCGAAGGTGCGGCCGTCGGCGGTCAGGAACTCCTCGTTCGGCAGGGCGAACTTCCAGCCGTTCGGCAGCGTGCGGTCCAGGGTGTCGGAGAAGACGCCTTGGGTGTTCTCGCCGATCCGGGCCGGTGCGGGCGTACGGCCCAGCAGGGACTGGGTGAAGGTCTCGCCCGCGCTGATCGTCAGCGGCCCGGTCAGCAGCGCCAGCGGGCCCGTGTAGCGCGGGCCGTCGTGCGGGCGTATCCGCGCGGGCTCGTCGGGGGTGAACTTCCGCGCGTCAGCTGGGTCGTTGCGGGCGTGTTTGCGATAGGCGAGGTACGGGCGGCCGGTCAGCCGGGCGGCGACGCGCAGCCCGAGCTGGTCCGAACCGCCGCCGTTCAGCCGCAGATCGACGACCAGGCCGCGCAGCGCCTTCGGGCCGGACGTACGGGCCTTGGTGAACACCGCGTCCAGCGCGCGGTCCAGCTCCGCCACATCGCTGTCGTAGTCCTCCCGGTCCGTGTAGCCCTGGAAGGACGTGATGCGCAGATAGCCGAGCCGGTCGGGAAGGTCGGCGTACGAAAGCGCGCCGCCGGCCCACTGCTGTCGGGTGACACCCGGGCCGAGCCCGGCGGCGATCGCCGCGTCCACCTGCTTGAGGAACGCCGGGGTGGGGAGGGCCGTCCCGGGCCGCGAGCCCGCGTACACCCGGCCGGGGCCCGCGGACAGGCGGGTGTGCCCGTCGTGCAGCGGCTCGATCATTTCCCGCAGGATCGCGAAGAGTTCGTCGTCCGTGGTCCGCGCCGTGACACGCGGCCGGTAGCGGTCGCGGACCGCGGCCCAGTCGGTCTTCTTGGCGGCGAAGAACGGATAGTTCTCGGCGTAGGTACGCCAGAAGACGTCGAAGACCGTACGCGGATCCTTCGCCGGGGGCTGGTGGCAGCGGGCGGGCAGCCCGGCGATCCGGTGCAGGGTGCGGTGGCCGACGTTGTCCTGAATGCTCAGACGGGCCTCGTCGCCGCCGCGCGGTACGACCGTGATGCGCGCGCCGTCCGGCACGGCGAAGTCGGCCCGGCCCCCGGCACCCGGCGGGCCCGTACGGACGCCGCGCACGGAGCCGGGGAGGCAGCTGACGGCCGTGGTCTCGTACGTACGCAGCTGACGGCCGTCGATCGTGACGAGGCTGCCGTATCCGTCCGTCCGCCATACGCCCTCCAGGGAGGCCGGAGAGGGCCGCTGGGCCGAGTGGCCCGGCCGGCCCGGCTGGTCCGTGTGCGCCGAGGCGGGAGGCGTGCAGGCGACGGTCAGGGTGGTCAGAGCGGTCACGGTCGCCAGGGCCGCGAGGGTGATCCCTGAGGGCCGCGGGCGGGTGGTGCGGCGGGCGGTCGCCGACGTCGGTCCGGGCTGGTGCGGGTGAGCATGCGGCTGCGGGCGAGAGTGCTGGTGCGTATGCGGGTGTGTGGCCATGATGTGTCCCCCGATGGTGTTTCGTACGGTTCGTCGGCGAGGTGCCGGGCCGGTCAGGCCGCCGCCAGCGTCTCCGTCGCGCGGCGACGCAGGGTCGCGTGGACCGGGAGGCCGGTGGCGAGCAGGGTCAGCAGGAGCACGCCGCCGGATATGCCGAGGACCGTCGTCCAGGGGAGGTACGGCAGGGCGCTTCCGTACGCGGAGCGCAGGAGCGGGGCCAGGGTGCAGAGCGCGATGGCGGTGCCCAGGAGCAGGGCCGTGGCCGCGACGACGGCCGACTCCCAGGCGGCCATGGACCGCAGCCGGAGCGGGTGGGTGCCGATCAGGCGGAGCAGCGCCAGGTCGCGGCGGCGCTCGGTGGTGATCATGGCGAGGGTGTTGGCCGCGGCGATGGCGGCGAAGCCCGCGTAGAGACCGGTGACCGCGTAGTCCATCCAGACCGACGGTGCCGGGCCCGCGGAGCCGGTGCGGTGCAGGGCGGTGGTGTGCATCGCGATCTTCGTCGTGCCGAACGCGACGACCAGCACCAGCGGGACCACGGCGGCGGAGAAGCGGCGGGACTGGGTCGTCACGTTCAGCATGGCCAGTTCGGCGGAGCTGCCGAGGCGGTCCGCCGACCGGGCGACCAGCCAGGCCACCGGGCCGACGATGCGGGGCCCGAGCAGGCCGACGCCGAAGCAGAACAGCAGCAGCACGAGGAACGCACCCTGGCCCGCCTTCTCCGGCTGCCGGGCCAGGACCGAGGAGACGACCACGCCGCCCGCCACCGCGGCCAGCCCCAGCGGCAGCCGCAGCAGCCCCAGCTCGCGCCGGCCCGCCGCGGCCTCCTCCAGGGCGCGCGCGGGACGCAGCCCGGCGAAGCGGCTCGCGGCGAGCACGCCCGCGAGGGCCGAGGTGACCGTCGCCACCGCCAGGCACACGGGCAGCGCCACCCAGCTGAACGTGAAGGCGACGCCGGGCGGGATCAGGCCGTGGTCCGCCATGCCCCCGAACCACCAGCGCGCCAGCACCCCGCCGAGCGCGAACCCGGCCACGGCGGAGGGCACCGCGGCTGCCACGGCCTGCGCCGCGACCGCGCGCCGGATCTGCCACGGCCGGGCGCCGATCGCCCGCAGCATCGCGAATTCGCGGTGCTGCTGGGTGACGGCCGTGCCCATCGTCGAAGCGATCACGAACACCGACAGATAGACCGAGACGATCAGGAAACCGGCGGCCATGACGCCGATCTCGGAGGCGGCCATGGCGCGCCGGGCGGCGGGCGGGACGTCTTCCGCGCCGGTCGCCGCCAGCAGCATGGTCGAGGCGCTGACCACGGTGGCCGCGAACAGGGCCGCGAGCGCCGTGCCGGTGAAGGACGCCCGGTGCCCGCGCAGCGCCGCCCGCGCCAGCCCGCTGGTCGCCCGGCCCTTGGCCGGCGGCCCGTCCGCACCGGCTCCGGCCTTCGCCCCGCCTCCCGTCCCGGCGCGGAACCCCGCCCCCGAACGGGGTCCCGCTGCACTTCCCCCGGACATCTGCACACCCTTCCGATCGTGTTCTCTTTCCAGCGTGACGGGCGGGGAGGGGGCTCCACCATGAGGTATCCACCCGTTCCTGGGGTGGGGTTTTCCGCAGGACGGAGGGCCGTGGCGAGGGGCGGCCGTCGCGGGGCGGGCCCGGGACCTCGTAAGGTCGTATCCGTGTTGGAGGAGATGCGGATCAGGTCCCTGGGCGTCATTGACGATGCCGTCGTCGAGCTGTCGCCGGGTTTCACGGCGGTGACCGGCGAGACGGGCGCGGGCAAGACCATGGTCGTCACCAGCCTCGGGCTGCTGCTCGGCGGGCGCGCCGACCCCGCCCTGGTGCGGATCGGCGCCAAGTCGGCGGTCGTGGAGGGCCGCATAGCGGTCGCCCCCGCCGCGCCGGCCGCGGTGCGCGCCGAGGAGGCGGGCGCCGAGCTGGACGACGGGACGCTGCTGATCAGCCGCACGGTCTCGGCCGAGGGCCGCTCGCGCGCCCACGTCGGCGGACGTTCCGTACCGGTCGGACTGCTGGGGGAGTTGGCGGACGACCTGGTCGCCGTGCACGGCCAGACCGACCAGCAGGGGCTGCTGCGCCCGGCCCGCCAGCGGCAGGCCCTGGACCGTTACGCGGGCGACGCGGTCTCCCTGCCGCTCGCCGAGTACACCGCCGCCTACCGCCGTCTGCGCGCCGTCGCCGCCGAGCTGGACGAGCTGACGACCCTGGCCCGCGAGCGCGCGCAGGAGGCCGACCTGCTGCGCTTCGGCCTGGAGGAGATCGCCGCGGTCGAACCGCAGCCCGACGAGGACACCGAGCTGGCCGCCGAGGCCGAACGGCTCGGCCACGCGGAGTCCCTGGCCTCCGCCGCCGCGGCCGCGCACGCCGCGCTGGCCGGCAACCCCGAGGACCTGGAGGCCGTGGACGCCACCACCCTGGTCGCGGGCGCGCACCGGGCGCTGGACGCCGTACGCAGCCACGACCCGGCGCTGTCCGCGCTCACCGAGCGGCTGGGCGAGATCGGCATCCTGATGGCGGACGTGGCGGGCGAACTGGCCAGCTATGCGGACGGGCTGGACGCCGACCCGCTGCGGCTGGCGGCCGTGGAGGAGCGCCGCGCCGCCCTCACACACCTGACACGCAAGTACGGCGAGGACATCGCCGCCGTGCTGGCCTGGGCCGAGGAGGGCGCGGCCCGCCTCGCCGAACTGGACGGCGACGACGACCGGATCGGCGAGCTGACCGCCGAGCGGGACGAGCTGCGCGCGGAACTGGGTCGCCTGGCGCAGGCGTTGACGGACGCCCGCGAGGCGTCGGCGAAGCGATTCGCCGACGCGGTGACGGCCGAGCTGGCCGAGCTGGCCATGCCGCACGCCCGGGTGAGCGTACGGATCACCCAGACCGAGACCGCCGACGAGGACGACGGCATCGAGGTCGGCGGCCGTACGGTCGCCTTCGGCCCCACCGGCGCCGACGAGGTGGAACTCCTCCTCGCGCCGCACCCCGGCACCCCGCCCCGGCCGATCGCCAAGGGCGCCTCGGGAGGTGAACTCTCCCGCGTGATGCTCGCGGTGGAGGTCGTCTTCGCCGGTTCCGACCCGGTACCGACGTATCTGTTCGACGAGGTGGACGCGGGCGTCGGCGGCAAGGCGGCGGTGGAGGTCGGCCGCCGGCTGGCACGCCTGGCCCGGTCGGCGCAGGTCGTGGTGGTCACCCACCTCCCGCAGGTCGCCGCGTTCGCCGACCGCCAGCTGCTCGTGGAGAAGACCCACGACGGTTCGGTGACGCGCAGCGGCGTCACGGTCCTGGAGGGCGAGGAGCGGGTCCGCGAACTGTCCCGCATGCTCGCGGGCCAGGAGGACTCCGAGACGGCCCGGGCCCATGCGGAGGAACTCCTCGAAACCGCCCGCGCCGGGCGCTGAACCGGCAGGGGAAACCATCCCCCTGACCGGTACCGGCCCCTGCCCCCTAGCCTGACGACCATGATCACAACGCTGCCCAAGGCTCTTCCCCTCGGCACCGCCGCGGCCGTCACCCGCGCCGCGTACGGCCTGCTCCGGCGCCGGGCGCCCGGCGGGCGTGGACGCTGGGAGCGGACGAACTACGCAGGCCGCACGGTCGACCTGTACAGCGGCCCGGCCGTCGTGCTGGGCACCGCCGCCGCGGCCGTGACCGCGCCCGGGCTGCCCGCCCGTACGCGCGGCGCGGCGGCGCTGGCCGTCCTGGCGGCGGGCGGCTGCGGCCTGTACGACGACCTCGCCGGGGCGGGCGACCCGCGGCGCGGCTTCCGGGCGCACCTGTCGGCCCTGCGCGACGGGGAGTTGACCAGCGGCGCGGTGAAGCTGTTCGGCATCGGCGCGGCCGGGCTGGCCGCCGGGGCGCTGGTCAAGGACCGGCCCCTGGACAAGGCGCTGGCCGGAGTGGTGATCGCGGGCGCCGCGCACTTCGTGAACCTGGTGGACGTACGGCCGGGCCGGGCGCCCGCCGCCACGCTCGCCGCCGCGGCGCCGGGTCTGCTGCGGAGCGGACCGGCCGGGGCCCTGTCCGCCGCTCCGGCAGGGGCCGCGGCCGCGGTTCTCGCGGACGACCTGGGGGAGCGCAGCATGATCGGCGACGCGGGCGCCCACGCGCTGGGCGCGGGCCTCGGC
The DNA here is from genome assembly GCF_008704655.1 of Streptomyces rimosus. Classification (NCBI taxonomy): domain Bacteria; kingdom Bacillati; phylum Actinomycetota; class Actinomycetes; order Kitasatosporales; family Streptomycetaceae; genus Streptomyces; species Streptomyces rimosus. Next base: position 7,348,694 of record NZ_CP023688.1, read on the forward strand.
CTCGCCATCGCCACCGGATACGGCCGTACGGGGCTGGCCGCGCACGCCGCCGCCCTGGTCGTGGCCGCCGCTGCCGGTGACCGGATCAGCCGGGCGGCGGGTGCTGCCGGCGCGTAACGGCCGGACCCCGCACCAGGTCACTGCCGCTGGGCCAGAGGGGTGGCCGGTTTGTCGCCCATATGGGTGGTCACGTGAGTGTATGGGCGATGTGTGCCTTCGGAACGGCCCGTCGGCGGTGCCGCATTCACGGGCGGGGCTGGCATCCTGGGCCCAGCGTGTGCGGCGCACGGCCGCGCGCCGCCCCCACGGGCCTCGTCCCGGGCGGCGGCGGGCCCCGCGGCGCCGCCCGACCTGACACCGAATCTGGAGCCCCGCCCACGTGACCAGCACCCCGGCCCCGCCGCACGGACAGTCGCCGCTGCGCACGGTCCAGGTGCTGGGCCGCGGCGGCGCGGGCAGCGCCGCCCACGTCCGTTCGCTGGCCGCCGGGCTGGTGGCCCGTGGGGTCAGGGTGACGGTGTGCGCCCCGCCCGATACGGAAGGCGCGTACGACTACACGGACGCGGGCGCCCGGTTCGTGCCCGTACCGCCGCGCGCCGACCCGGCGAGCGTCACCTCGCTGCGCGCCGCCTGCGGGGACGCCGACCTGGTGCACGCGCACGGCCTGCGGGCGGGCCTGCGCGCCTCGTTGGCCCTCCAGGGCACACGGGGCCGCCAGGTGCCCCTCGTGGTCACCTGGCACACCAAGGCGCCCACGGACGGGCCGGGCGCCCGCCTCGTCCGCCTGCTGGAACGGCGCGTGGCGCGGGCCGCCGCGGTCGTCCTGGGCGCCTGCTCCGATTTGGTGGACCGGGCGCGCGAGCGCGGCGCCCGGGACGCGCGCCTGGCGCCCGTCGCCATTCCTGCGCCCCGTCCGGGCGGCCGCCCGCTCACCGCGGAGGACCGCCCGGCCCACAAGCTGCGCGCCGAACTGGGTGCCGTCGACCGCCCCTTGATCCTCGTCGTCGGCCGCCTGGAGACGCACCAGGGACACGACCTGCTGCTGGACGCGGCGCACGCCTGGTGCGCCCTGGATCCGCAGCCGATGGTCGTGGTCGCGGGGGAGGGCGGGCTGCGGGCGTCGCTCCAGCGGCGTATCGACGTCGAGGGGCTGCCGGTACGCCTGCTGGGCCGCCGCGACGACGTGCCCGAACTCCTCGCCGCCGCCGACCTCCTGGTGCTGCCCAGCCGCTGGGAGGCCCGCTCGCTGATCGCCCAGGAGGCGCTGCGGGCCGGGGTGCCGCTGGTCGCCACCGATGTCGGCGGCACCCGCGAACTGGTCGGCCGCGCCGCCGAACTGGTCCCGTACGGAGACGCCGCCGCCCTGGCCCGTACGGTCCTCGGTCTGCTCGCCGACCCCGCCCGCCGGGACACGCTCGCCGCGGCCGGCCGCGCGCAGGCGGCGGGCTGGCCGACCGAGGATGCCACGGTCGCGCAGGTGTTGAGCGTGTACGACGAGCTGATGCAGCGGCGGGAGGGCTGAGCGCCCGCGAAAAAGGGCCCTTTTCCAGGGCGGCGGTGGGTAGAGTCGCCCGGCACCGCGGACGATCACTGGCCGCGGTCCGACCCACCCCGTACGACAGGAGACCGCCGTGACCGCCGCTCTTCTCGGCTTCGCGCTCTTCGCCCTGCTGGTGACCATCGCACCCGGGCCCGACACCCTGCTGGTGCTGCGCAACTGCCTGCGCGGTGGCAGGCGGGCCGGGGCGGCCTCCGCCGTCGGCTCCGCGGTGGGCTCGATGGCCTGGGCCGTCGCCGCCGCGGCCGGGCTGGCGGCGGCGCTCCAGCGCTGGGACGCGGCCTTCATGACCGTACGGCTGGTGGGCGCGGCCTATCTGGTGGTGCTGGGCGCGCAGGCCCTGTGGACGTACCGGAGGGCGGCCACCGGCAGCACGGAGGCGATGGGGGAGCCCGGCGGCGGGGACCTGACGGCGGTCCGCGCGGCGCGGGCGTTCCGGCAGGGGCTCTGCAGCTGCCTGCTCAACCCCAAGGTCGGCATCTTCTTCGTGGCCGTCGTCCCCCAATTCCTGCCGGAGGGGCACTCCGTGCTCGGTGTGACGCTGCTCTTCGGCGTCATCGACGCGGTGATCGCGGCGGGCTGGCTGCTGCTCGTGGCCCTGTGCGCCGGACGGCTGCTCCAGTGGCTGCGGCGGCCCAAGGTGCACCGCAACCTGGAGCGCGGCACCGGCGGCGTCCTGCTGGCGCTGGGCATCGGCACGGCGGCCGAGACGCTGCGGGCCTGAGCGGGCGTCTTACGGGGACGCCCTCACCCCCGCTCCGTATGCCGCCGCGCCCGCAGCGCCAGCCGCAGTCCGAGGACCGTCTGCGGGTCGTCCAGGTCCGTGCCCAGCAGTTGGGCGATCCGGGCCAGGCGGTCGTACAGCGTCTGCCGGTTGACGTTGAGGTCGCGGGCCGTCTCCGCCTTGCGCCCGGCGCTGGCCAGGTACGCCTCCAGCGTCGGCAGCAGCGGTTGGCGGGCGGACCGGTCGTGGAGCAGCAGCGGGCCGATGGCACGGTCCACGAAGTCCGTCAGCACGCCCTGTTCGCCGTGCTCGCGCATCCGCCAGAGCAGCAGCTCGATGTCCAGGCGGCGCGCGTCGTGCCAGGGCTGTTCCGGCAGGCCCTGCGCGGCGGCCGCCGCCTCGGTCGCGTGCGCGAGCCCGGGCCCCGCCGCCGCCCAGTCGCCCGCCGCGCCGACCACGACCACCGGGCGCCGCGCCGCCGGGCGGTCGGCCCCGGCCCGTACGACTCCGGCGCGCAGCGCCTCGGCCACCCGGTCGGCGACGGCCGTACGGTCCTGGCCCGCGCGCGGCGCCACGAGCAGCGGCACCCGGCCCTCCACCGGCCGTACCCCGAGCAGGACGGGCACGCCCAGCGCGGACAGTTCTTCGCGCAGGGCGCGGGCCAGCACTGCCCAACTGCCCGGCGCGGGCAGTTGTGAAGGCAGCAGCATGACCACGGGCACGATCGGTTCGGCACCCGGCCGGAAGCCCAGCAGGCGGGCCTGCGCCGGGGCCTCGCCCGCGGTGATCCGGCCCTTCGCCAGGTCGGCCAGGAAGTCGCCGCGCCCGCGCGCCGCCAGCACCTCTTCCTGGCGGGACTGGAGCATCACGACGGCGAGCAGGTCGGCCAGGCGCTCGGCGGCGATCCGGTGCACCGGCGCCACGGGCCCGTTCACGGGCAGCAGGACCAGCCGGGCCCGTACGGCATCCGGGCCGGGCCCGCCGCCGGGCACGTCCACCCGCAGGCCGGTCTCCCGCAGCCCCTCCCACGCCTGGAGGGGGTCGGCGTCCGCGGCACCGCCGTCGTCCGGGCCCGCCGCGTAAAGGGGGCTGCCATCGGGGGCCTCCAGGCAGAGCGGGTTGCCCGTGAAGGCGGCCAGCCGCCGCAGCACCTCGGGGGCGCCACCGCCGCGCAGCAGGACGTCCGTACAGCTGCGCAGCAGCTCGTCGGCCTGGCGCAGCAGCAGGTAGTGGCTGTTGACCAGCTCGGTGTGGATCTCCTCGGTGACGACGACGTACGGCACCTCGCGGTGCAGCTGCACCAGCGGCAGGCCGCAGGCCCGCGCGCTGTCGACGACGGCGGACGGCAGCGCGTCGAAGCGGGAGCCCAGCTCCACGACGAGGGCGGCGATCTCGCGGTCGGCCAGCTCGCGGACGAAGGCGCGCTGCTCGGAGGGGCGGGCGCCCAGGCCGAGGCCGGTGGTCAGCAGCAGCTCGCCGCCCTTGAGCAGCGAGGCGATATGCGGCACCTCGCCCGCGTGCACCCAGCGCACGGCGCGGTCCAGACGGTCCTCACCGGCCAGCACCTCGGGCAGCCCCCGCCGCAGCGCGGGCAGCTCCAGCGCCCTGCGCACCGTGATCACCGCTTCGATCTTCGCTTCCGGCCCCATGGCGTCGAACGGTACCCGCAGTCCGCTATCCGGACGTACCGGTCCGCAGGCCGGGCCCTGGGAGCCGAACCCCTGCTCATCCCGACTCCCGCACCACCAGCCTCGCCGCCGTGACCACCGGGGCCAGCTCGTCCCGCGCGGCCCATCTTCTCCACGTCCTGGCGCACGGTGGTCAGCGGTGGACCCGTTATCCGGACGTACCGGCCCGCAGGCAGCCTGGCTCCCCGATCTCCGTCTCACCCCGTCTCCCGCACCACCAGCCTCGCCGCCGTGACCACCGGGGCCAGCTCGTCCTGCGCGCCCCCGGCCCCGTGGCCAGACGCCGCAGCAGCCGCGCCACCGGGCGGCCCATTTCCTCCACGCTGGCGCACGGTGGTCAGCGGCGAGTCCGCTACCCGGACGTACCGGCCCGCAGGCGGCCCGGCCCCCGCCCCCAATCTCCGCCTCATCCCGACTCCCGCACCACCAGCTTCGCCGCCGTGACCACCGGAGCCAGCTCGTCCCGCGCGGCCCCCGGCCCCGTCGCCAGGCGGCGCAGCAGTAGCCGTGCCATCAGGCGGCCCATTTCCTCCACGTCCTGGCGGACGGTGGTCAGCGGTGGGTCCGTCCACGCCGCGGGGTCCAGGTCGTCGTAACCCACCACGCCCACGTCCTCCGGCACCCGCCGTCCGTGCGCCCGCAGTGTCCGCAGGGCGCCGGAGGCCATCAGGTCGGAGCAGACGAAGACGCCGTCCAGGTCGGGGGCGGCGGCGAGGAGTTCGGCCATGGCGCGCTCGCCGCCCTGCGCGGTGAAGCCGCCGTCCGCGATCAGCCGGGGGTCGGCCGCCGCGGGGGCCAGGGCGTCGCGGTAGCCGTCCAGGCGGTCCTGGGCGGAGGTCTGGTCGAGCGGGCCGGTGATCACGGCGATCCGGCGGCGGCCGCGGGCGCGCAGATGGCGTACGGCCTGCCGGGCGCCGTCCCGGTTGTCGGTGTCCACGTACAGCGCGTCCTCGGCGCCCGCCCAGCCGGGGCGGCCGCCGTAGACCGTGGGCAGGCCGGACGCCTCGGCCATCGCGGGCAGCGGGTCGTCGCGGTGCAGCGAGAACATCAGCACGCCGTCGGCGTGCCCGGCGGACAGGTAGCGGCCGATGCGCTCGTGGTCGGCGCGGGTCTCCTGGAGGAGGAGCAGCAGCTGGGTGTCGGCGGCGGACAGTTCCCTGCTGATGCCGCGCAGTTGGCGGCCGAAAAACGGGTCGGCGAAGACCCGGGTCTCCGGTTCGGCGATCACCACGGCGACCGCGCCGGTACGCCGGGTCACCAGTGAGCGGGCCGCGCTGTTCGGTACGTATCCCAGGTCGGTGACCGCGCGCCGGACCCGTTCGCGCACCTCACCGCGTACGCCGGCACCGCCGTTGACCACGCGTGAGACCGTGGCGCGCGAGACGCCGGCCCGGGCGGCGACCGCTTCCAGCGTCGGCCGCCGCTCATTTGATGCATGCACCATTCAACCCCCGAAGTCGAAATCGGGCCAACTCCTGTGACGATGCCAAGCCTTGACGGCTCGCCGGGAAGTCGGCACTGTGTGCCCCTACGCGGCGTGAGAGCGCTCTCAATCCTTTCAGGCCGCGTGTGAGAACGGAACTCCTCATCACCCCCACCCCGTCGAGGAGCACATGTCATGACCACGAAAATACCGACAGGGAGGCGGCTGCGGGCGAGAACCGCGGCAGTGCTCGGTTCGCTCGGCGCCGCCCTCGCCCTTGTCGTCGCCTGGCCCGCCGCCCAGCCCACCGCCACGGCCGGCGAACCGGCGGCCACGTTCGCGGAAGTCTGGCGCACCGACTTCAACGGTCCCGCCGGCTCCCGCCCGTCGTCCGGTGACTGGATCATCGACACCGGCACCGGCTACCCGGGCGGCCCCGCCAACTGGGGCACCGGCGAACGCCAGACCTACACCGACCGCCCCGAGAACCTGCAGCTCGACGGCGCCGGGCATCTGAAGATCACCGCTCTGAAGAAGAACGGCACCTGGACCTCGGGCCGCATCGAGACCCGCCGCTCGGACTTCACCGCCCCGGCCCGCGGCAAACTGCGCATCGAGGCGCGCATCAAGATGCCGGACGTCTCCGGCGACGCCGCGCTCGGCTACTGGCCGGCGTTCTGGACGCTCGGCGACAAGTTCCGCGGCAACTACTGGAACTGGCCGGGCATCGGCGAGTACGACATCATGGAGAACGTCAACGGGCACAACCGCGTCTGGGGCGTGCTGCACTGCGGCGTCAACCCCGGCGGCCCCTGCAACGAATCGCAGGGCAAGGGCAATTCCCGCGTCTGCCCGGGCGCCTCCTGCCAGGCCGGTTTCCACACCTACGCCCTGGAACTGGACCGCACCGGTCCCACCGAATACCTGCACTGGTCCGTGGACGGGCAGCGCTTCCACACCGTCAGCTCCGCCGACATGGACGCCAACACCTGGGCGAACACCACCCACCACGGCCACTTCATCCTGCTCAACCTCGCGATGGGCGGCGCCTTCCCGGACGGCGTCGCGGGCCGCGCCACCCCCACCGACGCGACACGCCCCGGCGGCTCCCTGCTCGTCGACCACGTGTCCGTCTCCGTACAGCAAGGAGCCACCGCATGATCTCCCGTCGTACCCTGCTCGGCGGCCTCGCCGCGAGCGCCGCCGCCGGAGCGGGCGCAAGCGTCCTCCTGAACAGCACCGCCGGGGCCGCACCGGTCATCGGCGCGGCGGCGGCCGGACTGCCGCTGCGCGTCGTCAACCGGACCGGCCGCTACGCCAACAACGCCATCTGGATCTACATCGTCGGCAACACCGGGGGCCAGCAGGTACGGGTCACCGCGAACGGCGACATCAAGCCCATCGCCCTGTCCGACAACCGCCCGGACGGCTTCACCGACTACGGCATACCGCTCGCCGCGAACGGCGACACCACCCTGCGCATCCCGCAAATGTCCGGCCGCATCTACGCGTCGCTCGGCAGCAAGCTGAAGTTCAAGGCCGTGAAGGACGGCAACGGCCGGCCCGCGCTGGCCTACCCGGCCGGCTGGGTGTCCGGCGATCCCAACTACCAGATCGTGCACGACTGCGCTGAGTTCACCTACGACCAGGCCGGCATGCACTGCAACACCACGGCCGTCGACATGTTCAGCGTCCCGATGTCCATCCGCCTCGTCGGCGCCCGCGACCAGACGGCCGGGGCGCTCAAGGCCGGTGCCCGATCCCGGATCTTCTCCGAGATCGGCCGTACGCCCGGCTTCGGCAAGCTCGTCGTCGGCGACAAGCGCGTCATCGCCCCCAGCCACGGCCTGGACGCCGGGCTGTTCGACGGGAACTACTTCGCGCCGTACATCGACCGCGCCTGGAACGCCTACACGTCCAAGGACCTGAAGGTCACCACCAACAGGGGCACCTTCACCGGCCGGGTCAGCGGCAACCAGTTCACCTTCCGCGGCCCCGCCCAGTTCTCCATCGCCAAGCCCTCCACCCGCGATGTGCTCTTCTGCCACGGCGCCCTGCAAGCCCCCAACGACGGACTGCGCGGCCCGGTCGCCGCGGTGCTCGGCGCCGCCCTCAACCGCGCCACCCTCGCCGACCACGCGGCCCAGCCCACCACCGACCCGGGCACCTTCTACAAGGGCCAGCTCGCCAACCACTACGCGCGCGTGCTGCACGAGCAGTCCGCCGACGGCAAGGCGTACGGCTTCGCCTTCGACGACGTGGCCAACTTCGCCTCGTACATCGAGGACGGCGCCCCGCGCGAGATGACACTCACGCTGACGGCCTTCTGACCGGCGCGAAAACGAGAAGAGGGGTCACGGCCGGTGCCGTGACCCCTCAATCGTGCGCCGACTACCCCCCGTAAGCCCCACTGGCCGTGAGCCGCAGCGCCGTGTCGATCAGCGGAACGTGGCTGAACGCCTGGGGGAAGTTGCCCACCTGACGCTGGAGGCGGGAGTCCCACTCCTCGGCCAGCAGGCCCAGGTCGTTGCGGAGCGAGAGCAGCTTTTCGAAGAGGATGCGGGCCTCTTCGACGCGGCCGATCATCGCCAGGTCGTCGGCCAGCCAGAACGAGCACGCCAGGAACGCGCCCTCGTCGCCCTCCAGGCCGTCCACGCCCGCGTCCTCGCCCGAGGTCGGGTAGCGCAGGATGAAGCCGTCCTCGGTGCCCAGCTCCCGCTGGATGGCCTCGATGGTGCCGATCACCCGCTTGTCGTCCGGCGGCAGGAAGCCCATCTGCGGGATGAGCAGCAGCGAGGCGTCCAGCTCCTTGGAGCCGTAGGACTGTGTGAAGGTGTTGCGCTCCTTGTCGTAACCCTTCTCGCACACCTCGCGGTGGATCGTCTCGCGCAGCTGCTTCCAGCGGTCCAGCGGGCCGTCCACGTCGCCGGACTCGATCAGCTTGATCGTGCGGTCCACCGCGACCCAGGTCATCACCTTGGAGTGCACGAAGTGCCGGCGCGGCCCGCGCACCTCCCAGATGCCCTCGTCCGGCTCGTCCCAGTGCTTCTCCACCCACTGGATCAGCTTCAGCTGGAGCAGCGAGGCGTAGTCGTTGCGGGCCAGACCCGTGTTGTGCGCCAGGTGCAGCGCCTCGGTGACCTCGCCGTACACGTCCAGCTGGAGCTGTCCGGCGGCGCCGTTGCCGACCCGGACCGGCCGCGAGTTCTCGTAGCCGGTCAGCCAGGTCAGCTCGTTCTCGCCGAGTTCCCGCTCGCCCGCGATCCCATACATGATCTGGAGGTTCTCCGGGTCGCCGGCCACCGCGCGCAGCAGCCACTCGCGCCAGGCGCGGGCCTCTTCCCGGTAGCCGGTGCGCAGCAGCGAGGACAGGGTGATCGCCGCGTCGCGCAACCAGGTGAAACGGTAGTCCCAGTTGCGCGAGCCGCCGATGTCCTCGGGCAGCGAGGTGGTGGGCGCGGCGACGATGCCGCCGGTCGGCGCGTACGTGAGCGCCTTGAGCGTGATCAGCGAGCGCACCACCGCGTCCCGGTACGGGCCGTGGTACGTGCAGTGGTCGACCCACTCGCGCCAGAAGTCCTCGGTCGCCTCCAGCGCCGCCTCCGGCTCCGGCACGTGCGGCGGGCGGCTGTGCGAGGGCTGCCAGCTGATCGTGAAGGCGATCCGCTCGCCGGGCCCGACGGTGAAGTCCGCGTACGTCGTCAGGTCCTTGCCGTACGTCTCGGCCTCGGTGTCCAGCCACACCGCGTCCGGCCCGGCGACCGCCACGGTGCGCTCGTCCACCTTGTGCACCCACGGCACCACCCAGCCGTACGAGAACCGCATGCGCAGCGCCGAGCGCATCGGCACCCGCCCGCTGACGCCCTCGACGATACGGATCAGCTGCGGTGTCGCGTCCTCGCGCGGCGGCATGAAGTCGATCACCCGCACCGTGCCGCGCGGGGTGTCCCACTCGGATTCCAGGACGAGCGAGTCGCCCCGGTAGCGGCGGCGGTCGGCGGGCACCGGCGCGCCCTCGGGACCGTGCGCGGGCCCCATCCGCCAAAAGCCGTTCTCTTCCGTGCCCAGCAGTCCTGCGAAGACCGCGGGTGAGTCGAAGCGGGGCAGGCACAGCCAATCCACCGTGCCGTCCCGGCACACAAGAGCGGCGGTCTGCATATCGCCGATGAGTGCGTAGTCCTCGATGCGCCCGGCCACGTGCATCTCCCGTCGAACTGGAGTGACGCCCCCCATGGGACGTGTGATCTTGTCCGTCCTGCCCATGAAACTCCGCCGAGCAGCGAGTCCGGAAATCGGGCGGGGGTGGTGCCTTGCCGGACGGCCCTAGCGAGTGTCCGAGCAGGATACGACGGAGGACAGTGATCCGCTTGCCGCTGCGGGAGAACGGCACTGCGCCGAACGGGTGGCCTCGGTCACGCGGGGCGCCATGAACCCCGCGGTGAGCGGCGCGGCCCGGGTGCCGCGAGCGTCGCCGGGCGCGACCATGCCCGGTCGCTGATAGCCTGGTACCCCGTGGACCGGTGGGCCCGGCGCAAGTCACACGGCACCCCCGACCGCAGCGAAGGCTCCCCTGACCAGCGCAGGGCGCGGCCGACTCGCACCTCTTCACCACGCGACCACGGGAGCCCCGTCTTGGCCATGCCGCCCAAATCTTCGACGACCAAGCACCTCTTCGTCACCGGGGGCGTCGCCTCCTCGCTCGGCAAGGGCCTGACCGCCTCCAGCCTGGGCGCGCTGCTCAAGGCGCGGGGCCTTCGGGTCACGATGCAAAAGCTCGACCCGTACCTGAACGTCGACCCGGGCACGATGAACCCGTTCCAGCACGGTGAGGTGTTCGTCACCAACGACGGCGCCGAGACCGACCTGGACATCGGCCACTACGAGCGCTTCCTGGACGTCGACCTCGACGGCTCCGCGAACGTCACCACCGGCCAGGTCTACAACACCGTGATCGCCAAGGAGCGGCGCGGCGAGTACCTGGGCGACACCGTGCAGGTCATCCCGCACATCACCAACGAGATCAAGCACCGCATCCGCCGGCTGGCCCACGAGGACGTCGACGTCGTCATCACCGAGGTCGGCGGCACCGTCGGCGACATCGAGTCGCTGCCGTTCCTGGAGACCGTCCGCCAGGTCCGCCACGAGGTCGGCCGGGACAACGTCTTCGTGGTGCACATCTCGCTGCTGCCCTACATCGGCCCCTCCGGCGAGCTGAAGACCAAGCCGACCCAGCACTCGGTCGCGGCGCTGCGCAACATCGGCATCCAGCCGGACGCCATCGTGCTGCGCGCCGACCGCGAGGTGCCCACCGCCATCAAGCGCAAGATCTCGCTGATGTGCGACGTGGACGAGGCCGCCGTCATCGCCTGCCCGGACGCCCCCTCCATCTACGACATCCCCAAGGTCGTGCACGCCGAGGGCCTGGACGCCTACGTCGTGCGCAAGCTCGACCTGCCGTTCCGCGACGTGGACTGGACCGTGTGGGCCGACCTGCTGGACCGGGTGCACAATCCGGACCACGAGGTGAAGGTCGCGCTGGTCGGCAAGTACATCGACCTGCCCGACGCCTACCTGTCGGTCACCGAGGCGCTGCGCGCCGGCGGCTTCGCCAACAAGGCCCGCGTGAAGATCAAGTGGGTCACCTCCGACGACTGCAAGACCCCGGCCGGCGCCAAGCAGCAGCTCGCCGACTGCGACGCGGTCTGCGTCCCCGGCGGCTTCGGTGACCGCGGCGTGGACGGCAAGGTCGGCGCCATCACCTACGCCCGCGAGAACAAGCTGCCGCTGCTGGGCCTGTGCCTGGGCCTGCAGTGCGTGGTCATCGAGGCGGCCCGCAACCTGGCCGGCATCGAGGGCGCGAACTCCACCGAGTTCGACCCGGCCGCCGCCGACCCGGTCATCTCCACCATGGCCGAGCAGATGGACATCGTCGCCGGCGAGGGCGACATGGGCGGCACCATGCGGCTGGGCATGTACCCGGCCAAGCTGGCCGAGGGCTCGATCGTGCGCGAGGTCTACGACGACCAGCCGTACGTCGAGGAGCGCCACCGCCACCGCTACGAGGTCAACAACGCCTACCGCGGCGAGCTGGAGAAGAAGGCCGGTCTGCTGTTCTCCGGCACCTCCCCGGACAACAAGCTGGTCGAGTACGTCGAGTACCCGCGCGAGGTGCACCCCTACCTGGTCGCCACCCAGGCGCACCCGGAGCTGCGCTCCCGCCCGACCCGCCCGCACCCGCTCTTCGCCGGCCTGGTGAAGGCGGCCGTCGAGCGCAAGACCGGCGCCGCCGCCGGCAAGAAGGGCGCCGCCAAGGCGTGACCCACGGGCGATCGGCCCTCCCACCTGCGGACGGGCACGGATGAGCCGATCGTCGGCGGGTACCGTTGACCGGGGTACGTGGTCCGTTACGGGCCGGGTACCCCGGTCGACTGCTTTGCGGAAGGACATCCACGTACATGGCCATCCAGGACACCCCGGAAGCGTGGCGGGTCACCTCGACCGCGACGCCCTTCACCGGCAAGAAGACCAGCATGCGCACGGACCGGGTCGTCATGCCGGACGGCTCCACCGTCTCCCGCGACTACCAGGTCCACCCCGGCTCGGTGGCCGTCGTCGCGCTCGACGAGGAGGACCGGGTGCTGGTCCTGCGCCAGTACCGCCACCCCGTCCGCCACAAGCTCTGGGAGATCCCCGCCGGGCTGCTCGACGTCCCCGGCGAGCACCCGCTGCGCGCGGTCCAGCGCGAGCTGTACGAGGAAGCACACGTCAAGGCCGAGGACTGGCGGGTGCTGACCGACGTCTACACCACCCCCGGCGGCTGCGACGAGGCCGTACGGATCTTCCTGGCCCGTGACCTGTCCGAGGTCGAGGGCGAGCGCTTCGAGGCGTCCGAGGAGGAGGCCGACATGGAGCTGGCGCGGGTCCCGGTCGCCGAACTGGTCCGCGGCGCGCTCGCCGGCGAACTGCACAACAACTGCCTGGTGGTCGGGGTGCTCGCGCTGGCCGCCGCCCGCGCGGGGGAGGGCCTGGACGCCCTGCGCCCGGCCGACGCGCCGTGGCCGGCCCGCCCGTTCGAGGCATAGTCCGGGGCAGGACGCCGGGGCCGGACGCCCGCCCGGGGCCCGCTGCTCTCACCCGTCCGTGCCCCCGCGGTCCGATCATGATCTGATCCGGACGGGTGACCCCACCGCCGTGCTCCGCCCGGCGTGTGACGGGTCGTGAACTACGCTCGACAGCGTTCCCGTTGGCGACCGCGGCGGGCTCGTCAGAGCCCGTGTCCAAATCCCGGTCGGGGTTCAGACACAGACTCTTCGCGCAGGTGGACGGGAGCGACCCGTGACGGATCAGGCGGTGGGCGGGGGACACGTCCCGCCGGGGAAGGCGGGCGGGCCCGCGACGACGGCACGGCAGCGGCCGGGGCCCGACGCGGACGGCGCGCGCGACGCCGCCGACCGCCCCGGCACCCGCCGCCCGCCCACCCGCCGGACCGTGCCCCCCGCCGCCACCGCGCCCGGCGGCTTCATCGGCCGCCGCCGCGAACTGAAGGCCCTGCGCGCCGACATCGCCCGTACCGGCCTGGACACCCTCTCCGGCCGCCGGGGCGCCCGCAGCCGCGTCCTGCTGATCGCCGGGCGGCCCGGCTCCGGACGCAGCGCCCTCGCCGCCGAACTGGCCCGGCAACTCGCCGACGACTACCCCGACGGCGTACTGCGCGCCGCGCTGACCAACCCCGGCGGCGGCCCCGTCCCCCTCGACCTCGTCGCCCGCGATCTGCTCACCGAACTCGGCGCCCCGGTCCAGCCCGGCGCCGCCGAGGACGAGCTGACCGAGGCGCTGCGCGCGGCCCTCGCCGAGCGCCGCGCGCTGCTCCTGCTGGACGACGCGGCCGGTGCCGAGCAGGTCGAGCCGCTGCTGCCGGACGCCGCCGGCTGCCTGGTCGTCGCGGTCTCCGAAGGCCCGCTCACCGGCATCACCGACGTCCGGCCGTGCACCCTGGGCGGCCTGGACAACGCGTCCGCCGTCGCCCTGCTCAGCCGGTACGCCGGCCCCACCCGCATCACCGTCGACCCCCGCTCCGCCGACGCCGTCGCCGAGGAGTGCGGCGGCCGTCCCGCCGCGCTGGTGCTGGCGGGCGGCTGGCTCGCCGAACGGCCCAAGTCCTCCGTCGCCGACCTGCTCCAGGCGCTGCGCGAGGTGCCGGAACCGGCCGGCGAACCGGCCGGCGACCGCCCCCTGGCCCGTGCGTTCCGCCTCGTCTACGACTCCCTGTCGCCGGTCGCGGCCCGTACGCTACGGCTGCTCGGCCTCGCCCCGGCCGGGATCGCGGACGCGCATATCGCCTCCGCCCTGGCCGGCTGCTCGGTCGCCGCCGCCGAAGCGGCCCTGCGGGACTTCGCGGCCCGGGGCCTGATGCGGCCGGTTCAGGAAGACAGGGCGGAAGCCGCGGAACCCGACCCGCGCGGGCACGGCTCCGGGTACGCCGGGAGCGCCGGGCTCCAGGCGCAGTACGCGATGCCCGGCTGCCTGGCGCCGCTCGTGCGCGCCGCGCTCGACGCGAAGGAACGGCCCGCCGAGATCCAGCTCGCCCGGGCACGGATGCTGGAGCGCACCGTACGGCTGCTCCAGTCCTGCCGGGCGCTCGGGGAGCCCGCCGGATCACCGGCCCGGCAGAAGGTCGCCGGACTGCCGCGCTCGCTGCGCTTCGCCTCCGCCGCGTCCGCCGCCGCCTGGCTGCGCAGCCGCCGGCCCGCCCTTCTGGAGGCGGCCCGGATCGCCGTCGAGGAAGGCGAGCTGGACACCCTGGACCGGCGGCTGATGGCCGCCATCGTCCGTACGCTCATCGCCCACCAGGGCGCCGAGGCCGCCGCCCCCGATCTCTACGGGCTGCACGGGCTGGTCCTGGAGGTCGCCGAGCGGCGCGGGCTGGCGCGGGAACAGGCCGCCGCGCTGCTCAACCTCGGCGACCTCGACGCGCAGGCCGGGCGGACCACGGACGCGATGGCCCGCTACCGGGGCGCGCTCAGCGCGGCACGCGAGGTCAGGGACCCCATCGCGACCGTACGGGCACTGGAATCGCTGGGCGGCACCTACACGGAGCTGGGGGACTGGCAGCGGGCCGCCGACTGGTACGGGCGCGCGCTGGAGCTGCGGCTGACCCGCGGCGAGAACGCGGACGGGGCGCGGCTGCACGGCCGCATCGGCGCGGTGCACACCTACGCGGCCCGGTGGGGCGCGGCACTCAAGGAATGGCGGGCCGCCTACGGGACGTACCGGCGGCTGGGGGATGTGGCGGGCCAGGCGCGCGCGCTGGGGGAGGTCGCGCGGGTGCAGGAGTACGCGGGACGGCCCGAGGAATCGCTGCGGACCTGCACCGCGGCCCTGTCCCTGGCCGCGGAGGCCCGGGACGGCCGCCTGGAGGCGGCCCTCCAGCTGCGGATCGCGGACACCCTCGACCGGCTCGGCGACCCGGCCACCGCCCGGCTGCATCGGGCCATAGGGGAACGTCTCCTCTCAGATCACCCACAGTGACCTACGAAATCGGTGGTGCTCCTCTCAGTAATTGATGCTTTGCAAGGCTAGACAACAGAGAATCCTTAAATAGACTGGCCAGGCCGCGGACACCGCGGTCAGTCCCGGCATGCCTCGCATGCATGGATTTTTCCTGCAAGCTCTCTTACAAGGACCGTGATCGACGTGAAGGTCGGCATCCCCCGCGAGGTCAAGAACAACGAGTTCCGGGTGGCGATCACGCCTGCCGGTGTGCACGAGCTGGTCCGCCACGGCCACCAGGTCTTCATCGAGAAGGACGCCGGCCTCGGCTCCGCCATCCCGAAGGAGGAGTACGTCTCGGCCGGCGCCGAGATCCTCGGCACCGCCGACGAGGTCTGGGCCACCGCCGACCTGCTCCTGAAGGTCAAGGAGCCGATCGCGGAGGAGTACCACCGCCTCCGCAAGGACCAGACGCTCTTCACCTACCTGCACCTGGCCGCCTCCCGCGAGTGCACCGACGCCCTCCTGGAGTCGGGCACCACCGCCATCGCCTACGAGACGGTGGAGACCGCGGGCCGCCAGCTGCCGCTGCTCGCCCCGATGTCCGAGGTCGCGGGCCGTATCGCCCCGCAGGTCGGCGCGTACCACCTGATGCGCCAGGCCGGCGGCCGCGGTGTGCTGCCGGGCGGTGTGCCGGGTGTGGCCGCGGGCAAGGCCGTCGTCATCGGCGGCGGCGTCTCCGGCTGGAACGCCGTGCAGATCGCCGTGGGCCTCGGCTTCCACGTCACCCTGCTCGACAAGGACATCAACAAGCTGCGCGAGGCGGACCGGATCTTCGGCACCAAGGTGCAGACGATCGTCTCCAACGCCTACGAGCTGGAGAAGGCCGTCGTCGAGGCCGACCTCGTCGTGGGCGCGGTGCTCATCCCGGGCGCCAAGGCCCCGAAGCTGGTCACCAACGAGCTGGTCGCCAAGATGAAGCCCGGAAGTGTCCTTGTCGACATCGCGATCGACCAGGGCGGCTGCTTCGAGGACTCCCGTCCCACCACCCACGCCGAGCCGACCTTCCAGGTCCACAACTCGGTCTTCTACTGCGTGGCCAACATGCCCGGCGCGGTGCCCAGCACCTCCACCTACGCGCTGACCAACGCCACGCTGCCGTACATCGTGTCGCTGGCCAACAACGGCTGGGTTGAGGCGCTGCGCCGCGACGCTGCCCTCGCCAAGGGTCTGAACACCCACGACGGCAAGGTCGTCTACGGTCCGGTCGCCGAGGCGCACGGCCTGGAGGCCACCGACCTGACCACGCTCCTCGGCTGAGACGTCAATAGCGCGCGTCAATGACGCACTGCCGGCCGGGCCTTGTCCTCAAGGCCCGGCCGCGGCCGTTCGCCGACACGCCGCACGCCCGAAACCGCACGGGCGGTCCTCAACTCGCCGAGAACGTAACCGTTTAACCGATTCGCACACCCTCGAAACCTTGCGCTGATACCGCTTGCACCCTTGACATCGGCATGTTCGATTGCCGACACATCGGGCCGGGTCCGGCGGATTGTGTTGCTGCGAACGCCCGACACGCCATAGAGTCGCCAACCGTCGGCATAGTGCCACGCTGACCTATCGATAAGTTTCCTGGTCACATCCAAGGAGGTAAGACGACTTGTGAATGAGTCGACATTTACTCCCGGAGGTGGTCGACCAGGAGCGGTTGCACGGGGCCAGGGTCCCTCGGGGCTCCAGGCTGTCGGCTCCGTCGCTGTCCACACCTTCGCGACCCAACAGAGCACCACGACGACAGCCCACCAGAGCATGGACGGCCATCACGTGAACGCCATGGCCGGCGACCGGGGCGGCTCCGAACCCACCCGGCTCGCCGACTACGACGACCTGCCCGAGGGGCACTTCTACGACCCGGACGCGGAGTACGAGCCGGACCCCGAATACGCGGCCACGCTCGCGCCGGACGCCGCCCGGCAGCGCCGCGAGCGCGTCGGCCCCACGGGACGCCCGCTTCCCTACTTCCCGATTCCAGGACCGTTGACGGACCACGGACCCGCCAAAATCATCGCGATGTGCAACCAGAAAGGCGGGGTGGGAAAGACCACCTCGACCATCAATCTGGGCGCCGCACTCGCCGAATACGGACGACGGGTCCTGCTCGTCGACTTCGACCCCCAGGGCGCGCTGTCCGTCGGGCTCGGCGTCAACCCCATGGAACTGGACCTGACGGTCTACAACCTGCTCATGGAGCGGGGCATGTCGGCCGACGAAGTGCTGCTGAAGACCGCGGTCCCGAACATGGACCTGCTCCCCAGCAATATCGATTTGTCAGCCGCCGAGGTGCAGCTGGTCAGCGAGGTCGCACGCGAGTCGACCCTCCAGCGTGCGCTGAAGCCGCTGATGGCCGACTACGACTACATCGTCATCGACTGTCAGCCGTCCCTCGGCCTGCTGACCGTCAACGCGCTGACGGCCGCTCACAAGGTCATCGTCCCGCTGGAGTGCGAGTTCTTCGCGCTCCGCGGTGTGGCGCTGCTCACCGAGACGATCGAGAAGGTCCAGGAACGGCTCAACCCCGACCTGGAACTCGACGGCATCCTGGCGACCATGTACGACTCGCGGACCGTACACAGCCGAGAGGTCCTGGCGCGCGTCGTCGAAGCCTTCGACAACCACGTCTACCACACCGTCATCGGCCGTACGGTCCGCTTCCCCGAGACCACCGTCGCGGGTGAACCCATCACCACGTACGCGTCCAACTCCGTCGGTGCCGCCGCCTACCGTCAACTGGCCAGGGAGGTGCTCGCCCGGTGTCACGCCGAGTGAGTCTGCCCGGAGCCGACGAATTGTTCCGTACGACCGGGGGGTCGGGGCTGCAGTCCCCGGCGCCCCGCAAGACCGGTGGGCCGGCCGCGGCCGCTGGCGGCCCTGGGGCCGCCGTCAACGGGGATGCGCCGCGGGTGCCTGCGCCGGGCGGGCCGGCGGAGACCACGGAGCCCTCGCGGGGCGAGGAATCGAACCCGCGGCGGGAGGAGCCGGATGGTTCGGCGCCGGCCGAGCACGGTGGCCGCGGTGCGGAGGCGGCTGCCCCGAAGGGGCGCCGCCGGCAGGAATCCGCGTCCGCCGACGCGGCGGACGGCGGTGCGGTGCCGGCTCGGCGGCGGGGGCGTGGTGCGAACCGTCGTCCCAGCGGGCGGGAGCGGCACGACGAGAAGATCACGGTGTACGTGTCCGCCGAGGAGCTGATGGATCTGGAGCATGCCCGCCTCGTTCTCCGTGGTGAGCATGGGCTTGCGGTCGATCGCGGGCGGATCGTTCGGGAGGCCGTGGCCGTGGTGCTGGCGGATCTGGAGTCTCGGGGGGATGCGAGTATTTTGGTGCGGCGGTTGCGGGGCCGCTGATCGCGGCGAAGCCGCGGGTTTGTGGGGGTCTGGCCCGCGCTTCGCGCGGATACGCATTGGCTTCGTTGTGGGGCGGGGGTGCGCAGGGGGCCATCTCCTCGGCGCCTGGAGCGGCCGTCATGTCTGGACGCAACCATGTAACGGTCGCCTGCGGGGAGTGTCCCCCTGCACACCCCCTCCCGTCGGTTCGGCGTGTGCGGGCCGGTGGGGGGAGGGGAAAGAAGCCTGGTGCGCGCCCCCCATGAGGTGAAGCTCGCCGGGTGTAGGCGCAGGGCCTCAGGCGGCTCCGCGTCATGCGGAGGGGGCCGCAGGGGTCCGGCCGCCAGGGGCCTGTAAAGACCCCCGCCACGGCGGCGGGAAAGCCGCCCACCGGCCGGGCTCGGGGACACGTAGGGGTCTCCCCGCAGGCGACCGAAGCCCCGGTTGCGTCCATACACTTCGGCCGCTCCAGGCAACGAGGAGAGACCCCTGCGGGGCCCCGAGCCCCCACCACCGAACCCCCGGCGCCAAGGCGCACCCCCACCGGGGCAAACCGGACCCCCGGGCGCGCGCCTTGAGGATCGGCTGCCCCCCGGGAAGGCTACGCTTTGGGGGCTAGTCCGAACCCCTCCCTGGATCATGATGACCACCACCGAAGACCATGCCCCGTCGCTTGCGGACGGTGAGGCTGGTGACGGGAAGTTCACTGTTCGGCTGGAGAACTTCGAGGGGCCGTTCGATCTGCTGCTTCAGTTGATCTCGAAGCACAAGATGGATGTCACCGAGGTGGCGCTGTCCAAGGTGACGGACGAGTTCATGGCGCACATCCGGGCGATGGGGCCGGACTGGGATCTCGATCAGACCACCGAGTTCCTGGTCGTCGCGGCGACGCTGCTCGACCTGAAGGCGGCGCGGCTGCTGCCCGCGGCGGAGGTGGAGGACGAGGCGGATCTCGCGTTGCTGGAGGCGCGTGATCTGTTGTTCGCGCGGCTGCTGCAGTACCGGGCGTACAAGCGCGTCGCGGACATCTTCAGCGAGCGGCTGGAGGACGAGGGGCGCCGTTACCCCCGTACCGTCGGGCTGGAGCCGCACCATGCCGAGCTGCTGCCCGAGGTCGTGATCAGTATCGGGGCCGAGGGGTTCGCCGGGCTGGCCGTGAAGGCCATGCAGCCGAGGGCGAAGCCGCAGGTGTATGTGGATCACATTCACGCGCCGCTGGTGAGTGTCAGGGAGCAGGCGGAGGTGCTGGTGGCGCGGTTGCGTGCGGCCGGTACGGCCGTGTTCGGGGAGCTGGCCGAGGACGCGCCGGACACGCTCACCGTCGTCGCTCGGTTCCTGGCGCTGCTGGAGCTGTACCGGGAGCGGGTGGTGGAGCTGGACCAGGAGCAGGCGCTGGGGGTGCTGACGGTGCGGTGGACGGGTGGCGCGGAGGCCGAGCCGGTGGTCACGGACGAGTTCGATCGTGAGGCCGGGCCGCAGGCCGCGGCGGGTGAGGAAGGCGGGGACGCGGAGTGAGTGAGGCACAGGCGGTCGTGGGGGGCGGCCCGGACGGGCGGGACGCGCCGGTGGGCGCGCTCGGCGTCGCGGAGCTGGAGCTGCGGCCCGCGCTGGAGGCGGTGCTCATGGTCGTGGACGAGCCTGCGACGGAGGAGCACCTGGCCAGGGTGCTGGAGCGGCCCCGCCGCGAGGTGGCGCTGGCGTTGCGGGAGCTGTCGGAGGAGTACACGCGGCAGGGGCGCGGGTTCGACCTGCGGCTGGTGGCGGGGGGCTGGCGGTTCTACAGCCGGGGCGCGTACGCGGACGCCGTGGAGAGCTTTGTGCTGGACGGGCAGCAGGCCCGGCTCACGCAGGCCGCGTTGGAGACTCTGGCCGTGGTCGCGTACCGTCAGCCGGTCAGCCGTTCCAGGGTCTCGGCCGTGCGCGGGGTGAACTGTGACGGTGTGATGCGCACCCTTCTTCAGCGTGGTCTGGTGGAGGAGACGGGGACGGAACCTGAAACAGGTGCGATCCTGTACAGGACGACGAACTACTTTCTGGAGCGGATGGGCCTGCGCGGCCTGGACGAGCTTCCGGAGCTCGCTCCCTTCCTCCCGGAGGCGGAGGCGGTCGAGGGCGATTCCCGGGAAGGTGTTCCGTCGTTCGACGTAGACGACAGCGGCGACGACTCTCAGACGGATCATTGATGCGAAGCAGCGGCAGGAACAACAGGGACGCCGGTAGGGGCAACTACCGGGGTGCGGGCAACAAGAAGGACGAGAAGCAGCAGCGCGCCGGCCGGCCCCGTCCCGAGGAGCGCCGCTACGACGTGGGCGAGGGCGCGGGCCGGGGCGGCTCGGGCGGCCGTGGCGGCTCGGCTGGCCAGGGCGGCTCCGGCGGCCAGGGCGGCCGCGGCGGTTCCGGCGCCCCCGAGCGCAAGGGCCGCGGCGCGGCGGCCCGCGGCGGCGCCAAGGGCGGCCCCCGTACGAGCCCGAAGGGCGGCGGCAAGGGCCCGCAGCAGCGTGGCCGCGGCCAGGCCCCGGCGCGGCCGCGTGAGTACGACGCGCAGGTGGAGGAGCGTAACCGCGCCCGTCACAACAAGCCGCAGATCAAGACGCCGAAGACGTTCGGCGACCAGGAGGGCGAGCGCCTGCAGAAGGTGCTGGCCCGGGCCGGCATGGGCTCGCGCCGTGCGTGCGAGGAGCTGATCGACCAGGCGCGTGTCGAGGTCAACGGGCAGATCGTCACCGAGCAGGGTGTGCGGGTGGACCCGGACAAGGACGAGGTCAAGGTGGACGGCCTGACGGTCGCCACGCAGTCGTACCTCTTCTTCGCGCTGAACAAGCCGGCCGGTGTGGTCTCGACCATGGAGGACCCGGACGGCCGGCAGTGCCTGGGCGACTACGTGACCAACCGCGAGACGCGGCTGTTCCACGTGGGGCGGCTGGACACCGAGACCGAGGGCATCATCCTGCTCACCAACCACGGTGAGCTGGCCCACCGGCTGACCCACCCGCGCTACGGCGTGAAGAAGACCTACCTGGCCGCGATCCAGGGCCCGCTCCCGCGCGACCTGGGCAAGCAGCTGAAGGACGGCATCCAGCTGGAGGACGGCTACGCGCGCGCGGACCACTTCCGCGTGGTGCAGCAGACCGGCAAGAACTACCTGGTCGAGGTGACCCTCCACGAGGGCCGCAAGCACATCGTGCGCCGCATGCTGGCCGAGGCGGGCTTCCCGGTGGAGAAGCTGGTGCGGACGAGCTTCGGGCCGATCTCGCTGGGCGACCAGAAGTCCGGCTGGCTGCGCCGGATGACGAACACCGAGGTCGGGATGCTGATGCGGGAGGTCGATCTGTAAGCGCCGGGCGCCTGGCACCGGCCTTGCGAGGTCGTCGGACCACCCCTTATTGTCACTGTGACGATTAAGGGGTGGTTCTTTTCATGGCGTCCGCCGCTACCGGTTCGCTCATCGGGCTCGCGCTCGGTGACGCGCTCGGGTATCCGACCGAGTTCCTGGATGTGTCCGCGATCGAGGCCACGTGCGGCCCGTGGCGCGAGATGGCGCTGCCGTCGCCCGCGTACGTGACCGACGACACGCAGATGACGATCGCCCTCGGGCTCGGCCTGCGGAAGGCCGCGGCGAGCGCGGGCGGCGTCGGCGGGCTGGACGCCGCGCAGCTGGTCCCGCCGGTACGGGAGAAGTACGTCGAGTGGTGGCGCTCCCCGGACAACAACCGTGCGCCGGGCAACACCTGCCTCAGGGCGTGTCAGCTGCTCAGTGACCCCGCGCGGCCGTGGGCGCAGGCCGGTCAGGTCGGCTCGAAGGGGTGCGGCGCGAACATGCGGGTCGCGCCGGTCGGGCTGGTGCCGACCCTCACCCCGGAGCAGCGGTCCGGCGCCGCGCAGCTCCAGTCCGCGCTGACGCACGGGCACCCGACCGCGCTCGCAGCCAGCGACCTCACCGCGTACGCCGTGCAACTGCTCGCGGAGGGCGCACGGCCGGAGGAATTGGCCGGCCTGCTGCGCTCGTACGCGGTCGGCAGCCGTACGGTCTACCGGGGCGACTGGCTGGGGGAGCTGTGGCGCCACGCCCAGGACCCGTCCCCGGAACACTTCATCGCGCGCGGCTGGGACGACTGCCTCGGCGTGCTGGACCGGCTGGACGCCGCGCTGCGCGCCCCCGACCCGGAGGCCGATCCCTGCCTGGCCACCGGCGCCGGCTGGATCGCCGAGGAGGCGCTCGCCACCGGGCTGCTGTGCTTCCTGCTCTTTCCCGGCGAGCCGCTGACCGCGCTGCGCCGCGCCGCCTGCTCCTCCGGTGACTCCGACTCGATCGCCTGCCTCGCCGGCGCCTTCGCGGGCGCCCACCTGGGGGCCGGGGCGTGGCCCGAGGAGTGGGCGGGCCGGATCGAGTACCGCGACGAGCTGCTGGCGCTGGGGAAGGTGTGGGATGTCTGACGGGGCACGGAGCGGTGCGGTGCTGCGGGCGGCCGGGCTGCCCGATCTGGACCTGGGCGAGGTGACGGCGGGGGAGGGCGACCCGCTGGTCTTCGCGACGGTCTCCGGCGCGCACTTGTACGGCTTTCCGTCCCGCGACTCGGACGTGGACCTGCGCGGGGCGCACCTGCTGCCCGCCGCCGCGCTGGTCGGGCTGCGGGAGCCGGACGAGACGCGCTCCTGGATGGCGGACCGGGACGGTGTCGAGGTCGATCTCGTCACCCACGATCTGCGCAAGTTCGCACGGCTGATGCTGCGGCGCAACGGCTATGTGCTGGAACAGCTGCTGTCGCCGCTGGTGGTGCGCACGAGCGCGCTGCACGAGGAACTGCTCGCGCTGGCGCCCGCCGTTCTCACCAGCCACCACGCCCACCACTACCGGGGCTTCGCGAACACGCAGTGGCGCCTCTTCGAGAAGACCGGGGAGCTCAAGCCGCTGCTGTACACGCTGCGCGTGCTGCTGACCGGCATTCACCTGATGGGCAGCGGGCAGGTGCTGGCCCATCTGCCCACGTTGGCCGAGCTGGTGACGGCGCCCGCGTACGTACCGGAGCTGATCGCGGCCAAGGCAGAGGCGGAGCACGGGACCGCCGCCGATCTGGTGGACCCGGAGCGGTTGCGGGCGGACGTGGCGGAGCTGCACGGACGGCTGGACGCGGCGCAGGCCGCCTCCGCGCTGCCGGACGCCCCCGGCGGCCACGACGCGCTACACGACCTCCTCGTACGCGCCCGTCTCGGCGCAGCGGAGCGCTGACGCGCGCCGGGTCCGGAACAGGAAGTCCTCGACGCGGCGGCGGTCCGGCTCCGGCGGCAGCGGGGAGCCGGACTCGGCCGCCGCGGCCTGCTCGGCCAGTACGGTCATCCGGCGCTCGACCTCGGGCCAGGGGACCTCGCCGCGCTTGACCGCGAGCAGGTCCTCGCGCGCCTCGCCGACGTCCAGCGTGAGCACGCCCGTACGCAGCAGATCGCGGGCCGTCCGCAAGAGCCGCAGCAGGTGCATGGCGTGCTTCCAGCGGGGCGCGCCGTGCTGCCGTACGTCCGCCTCCAGCTTCTTGAGCTGGCCGGCCGCGTACCCGGTGAACGTGCGGTGCACCTCGCGGGAGAGGAACGCGCCGCGCAGCGCGAGGAGTTCGCGGCCGGTGGCGTCGGCGTGCTCGACGAGCGGGGAGTGGAGGCACTCCAGGATGTTCGGGTTGGCGCGCAGCGCCAGCTCGCAGAAGCGTTCCAGCTCCCAGGAGAACTCCTCCTCGCGCGGCCCCTCCACGTGGACCGGCGGCTTCTCGAAGCGCCAGAACAGCGGGGTGGGCGCGAGGTAGACCCCGCGCCGGTCTGTGTCGCTGGCGCCGGTGGCGAGCCCGAAGGCGCGCGAGCCCATGACACAGGCGTAGACGGTGTGTCCCGTGACCAGGGCGTGGCCTGCGGCGGAGGTCGGCATGAGGGGGATTGTGGCTGGTGGGAGAGGTGGGCGCCAGTCGGTTTCGGGTGGCGGAAACCCCGGGCGTCGGTACGTTTGAATGAAGTCACTCGTCGCGCGGTCCTCATCGACATTGCCGGTCATGCGCAAGGCGAAAGGCAGCATGGACATGACGAGATCACCAGACCTCGGGAGACTGATGGGCGGGCTGCCCGGCGGCGGCCAGGGCGGCGCGGGAGGAGACCTCGTCGGATCGCTGCTGGGAGCGCTCGGCGGCACAGGACCGGGAGGGCACGGCGGCCCCGGCCACGGAATCGGCCCCGGCGGCCGGGGCGGCATACAGGCCGTGCTCGGCACACTCCTGCAAGGAGAGCTGGGGCGGCAGGCGCACTCCTGGGTGGGGCGCGGCGCCAACGAACCGGTCACCCCCGAACAGGTCGAGAAGGCCCTGCCCGACGAGACCCTGCAGCGGATAGCGGACGAGAACGGCGTCAGCGCCCAGGAGGCGGCGGAGCAGCTCGCGCACGCGCTGCCGCAGGCCGTGGACCGGCTGACGCCCGACGGCGAGATACCGCAGGACCCGCTGTTCCAGGACCTCGTCGCCCGCCGCCCCCGGGCCGTCGGGCGGCCCTGAGCGCAGGCGTCCACGTCCCACCACCGGCCGGTCCGTGTCTCGCGGACCGGTCGGCTTCGTGATCGCTGCCCGGATCTGGCTAGGCTTGCGCCCAGGAGTCGGCGGCGGACGCCGCAGGTGGAACCCAGGGGAGCGGTGACGTGGCGGTACGAGCGGTGCGCGGAGCCGTGCAGCTGGAACGGGACGAAGCGGGGCATATGCATGAGCAGGTGTCCGCGCTGCTGACCGCCGTTCTGGAGCGCAACGGGCTGACCCCGGACGACCTGATCAGCATGTGGTTCACCGCCACCCCCGACCTGCACAGCGACTTCCCCGCGGTGGCCGCCCGGCAGCTCGGCATCACCGACGTGCCGCTGCTGTGCGCGCAGGAGCTGGACATCGCGGGCGCCATGCCGCGCGTGGTGCGCGTTCTGGCGCATGTCGCGACCGAGCGCACCAAGGACGAGATCGCGCACGTCTACCTCGGTGCCGCCGGTGCCCTGCGGAAGGACATCGCCCAGTGAGGACCGCGCTCGTCATCGGCACCGGCCTGATCGGTACCTCCATCGCCCTCGCGCTGCAGTCCCGCGGCATCCAGGTGTACCTGGCCGACCACGACCCGGCGCAGGCCGAGACCGCCGCCGCGCTCGGCGCCGGCACGGCCGAGGAGCCGCCGGGCCCGGTCGACCTGGCGGTGGCCGCGGTGCCGCCCGCCCATGTCGCGCCGACGCTGGCCGCGGCGATCCGGCGCGGCTGCGCCCGCGCCTACCTCGACGTGGCCAGCGTCAAGGGCGGCCCGCGCCGCGAGCTGGAGGCGATGGGCTGCGACCTGTCGGCGTACCTCGGCACCCACCCGATGGCGGGCAAGGAGCGCTCCGGGCCGCTCGCCGCGACCGCCGAGCTGTTCGAGGGGAGGCCCTGGGTCCTGACTCCGGCCGAGGGCGGCGACACCGAGGTCCTCAACATAGCTCTGGAGCTGGTGGCACTGTGCCGCGCGGTGCCCGTCGTCATGGAGGCGGACGCGCACGACCGGGCCGTCGCCCTGGTCTCGCACACCCCGCAGCTGGTCTCCAGCCTGGTCGCCGCCCGCCTCCAGGGCGCCGACGAGACCGCCGTACGGCTGTGCGGGCAGGGCATCCGGGACGTGACCCGGATCGCCGCGTCCGCGCCCCGGATGTGGATGGACATCCTCTCCGCCAACCCGGGCCCGGTCGCCGACGTGCTCAGCGAGGTCTCGGCCGACCTGGAGCGCACGGTGGCGGCGCTCCGCGCACTGGAGGCCGCCGACGACGAGGCGCGCGCCGCGGGCGCCCGCGGCGTCGAGGACGTGCTGCGGCGCGGCAACGCGGGCCGCGAACGGGTGCCGGGCAAGCACGGCGCCGCCCCGGCCGCGTACGAGATCGTCTCGGTGCACATCGGCGACCAGCCCGGCGAGCTGGCCCGGATCTTCGCGGACGCCGGCCGGGCCGCGGTCAACATCGAGGACGTACGGATCGAGCACGCCACCGGCCAGCAGGCGGGCTTCATCCAGCTCATGGTCGAGCCGCAGGCGGCGCCGGTGCTCGCCGCCGAGCTGCGCGAGCGGGGCTGGTCGATACGGCAGTAGGGTCCGCCGTCCGCGCCCCGGGCCCGCTTCCCGGGCAGGGGCGTACGGGCTGCACGGGGCGCCCCTGCTTGCCAGTAACCTTGTGCGGGGCCCCGTGCGGCGGCCCCCGTCCAGCCCCGTGATCGAGGAAGGTGCCCGACACCGTGGAAACCCCCGCCCGGACCGCCCCGGCCGCAGTGATTGTCGCCATCGACGGCCCCGCAGGCACGGGCAAGTCCAGCACCTCCAAGGCCGTCGCCGCCAAGCTCGGGCTGGGCTACCTGGACACCGGGGCGCAGTACCGCGCGATCACCTGGTGGATGCTGAGCAACGGCGTCGACGTGAACGACGCCGTCGCCGTGGCGGACGCCTCCGCCAAGCCCGTGATCGTCTCCGGCACCGACCCGGCCGCGCCCACCATCACCGTGGACGGCCTGGACGCCGCGGGACCGATCCGTACCCAGCAGGTCACCTCGGCCGTCAGCGCCGTCAGCGCCGTCCCCGAGGTACGCACCCGCATCACCGAGCTGCAGCGCGAGATCGCCGCCGCGGCCCCGCACGGCATCGTCGTCGAGGGCCGGGACATCGGCAGCACCGTACTGCCCGACGCCGACCTGAAGGTCTTCCTCACCGCGTCGCCGGAGGCCCGCGCCGCCCGCCGCAGCGGCGAGCTGACCGGCAAGGACGCCGCCGACCTGGCGGCCACCCAGGCCGCTCTGATCAAGCGGGACGCGGCCGACTCCTCCCGGAAGACCTCGCCGCTGGCCAAGGCGGACGACGCGGTCGAGGTGGACACCACCGACCTGACGCTGGACCAGGTCGTCGAGTGCGTGGTCACCCTCACCGAGGCGGCGATGGCCGCGAAGGCGGCGCGGTGACGCGCAGCGGACGGGCGGCGGACGGCGACCGGACGCCGAGCGCGGCCGGTGCCGCGGTCGGGCGGCGGATCGGCATCGGCCTGATGTACGGACTGTGGAAGCCGCGGGTGCTGGGCGCCTGGCGGGTCCCGGCCACCGGGCCGGTGATCCTCGCGGTCAACCACACCCACGGCCTGGACGGCCCGATGGTGATGGGCACCGCGCCCCGGCCGGTGCACTTCCTGATCAAGAAGGAAGCATTCGTCGGCCCGCTGGACCCGTTCCTGCACGGTATCGGCCAGTTGAAGGTGGACCGCTCCGGCACCGACCGCAAGGCCGTCACCGACGCGCTGACCGTGCTGAAGAACGACGGTGTACTGGGGATCTTCCCGGAGGGCACCCGGGGCGAGGGCAACTTCGCCTCGCTGCGCGCCGGCCTGGCGTACTTCGCGGTGCGCTCCGGGGCCCCGGTGGTGCCGGTGGCCGTGCTGGGCAGCGCGGAGCGCCGCAGCCGGGCCGTCAAGGCGGTGCCGCCGCTGCGCAGCCGCGTGGACGTGGTCTTCGGCGAGGCGTTCGCGGCCGGTGACGGCAGCGGCCGGCGCACCCGTACGGCGCTGGACGCGGCGACGACGCGCATACAGGAGCGGCTGACCGCTCACCTTGCCCAGGCCAGGCGCCTGACCGGGCACTGAACGAGACTTGTAGGGCGCCCGCGCACCAGCGGGCGCCGTTGACGGAGAACGAGGAACGGACTTCATGAACGACCAGATCCCCACCGGCGACGAGCACGGTGCGCTTGGTGACGCCGAGTACACGGAGTTCATGGAGCTCGCCGCGCAGGAGGGCTTCGACCTGGAGGAGGTCGAGGGCGACATCGCCGCGGCCGGGCACGGCCCGCTGCCCGTCCTCGCCGTCGTCGGCCGCCCCAATGTCGGCAAGTCGACCCTGGTGAACCGCATGATCGGCCGCCGTGAGGCGGTCGTCGAGGACAAGCCGGGCGTCACCCGCGACCGGGTCACCTACGAGGCCGAGTGGAACGGCCGCCGCTTCAAGGTCGTCGACACCGGCGGCTGGGAGCAGGACGTCCTCGGCATCGACGCGTCGGTGGCCGCCCAGGCCGAGTTCGCGATCGAGGCCGCCGACGCGGTGGTCTTCGTGGTGGACGCCAAGGTCGGCGCCACCGACACCGACGAGGCCGTGGTCAAGCTGCTGCGCCGGGCCGGCAAGCCGGTCGTGCTGGTCGCCAACAAGGTGGACGGGCCGTCCGGCGAGGCCGACGCCGCCATGCTGTGGTCGCTGGGCCTGGGCGAGCCGCACCCGATCTCCGCGCTGCACGGCCGCGGCACCGGCGACATGCTCGACGCCGCCCTCGAAGCGCTGCCCGAGGCGCCCGAGCAGCTCTTCGGCACCCCGCTCGGCGGGCCGCGCCGGATCGCGCTGATCGGCCGTCCGAACGTCGGCAAGTCCTCGCTGCTGAACAAGCTCGCCGGCGAGGAGCGGGTGGTCGTCAACGAGATGGCGGGCACCACCCGCGACCCGGTCGACGAGCTGATCGAGCTGGGCGGCAAGACCTGGAAGTTCGTGGACACCGCGGGCATCCGCAAGCGCGTCCACCTCCAGGCGGGCGCCGACTACTACGCCTCGCTGCGCACCGCGGCCGCCGTGGAGAAGGCCGAGGTCGCGATCGTCCTGATCGACGCGAGCGAGTCCATCAGCGTCCAGGACCAGCGGATCATCACGATGGCCGTGGAGGCGGGCCGCGCGCTGGTCATCGCCTACAACAAGTGGGACCAGCTCGACGAGGAGCGCCGCTTCTACCTGGAGCGGGAGATCGAGCGGGACCTCGTGCAGATCCCGTGGGCGATGCGGGTCAACGTCTCGGCGCGCACCGGCCGCCACATGGACAAGCTCGTCCCGGCGATCGAGACGGCGATCGAGGGCTGGGAGACCCGGGTGCCCACCGGCCGCCTGAACGCCTTCCTCGGTGAGATCGTCGCCGCCCACCCGCACCCGATCCGGGGCGGCAAGCAGCCGCGCATCCTCTTCGGCACCCAGGCGGGCACCAAGCCGCCGCGCTTCGTGCTCTTCGCCTCCGGCTTCCTGGAGGCCGGCTACCGCCGCTTCGTCGAGCGCCGGCTGCGCGAGGAGTTCGGCTTCGAGGGGACGCCGATCCACATCTCGGTGCGGGTGCGCGAGAAGCGCAGCAAGAAGAAGTAACAGCGGCAAGAAGACGGCGGGGCGGCTCTTCCGGGCCGCCCCGC
Source organism: Streptomyces rimosus (assembly GCF_008704655.1). NCBI lineage: Bacteria > Bacillati > Actinomycetota > Actinomycetes > Kitasatosporales > Streptomycetaceae > Streptomyces > Streptomyces rimosus. The sequence continues at coordinate 7,378,159 of NZ_CP023688.1, forward strand.
TGTCGTTCTCGCGTACGGGCGTGGGGTCACGCCTGCCGTACGGACGGGCCGGTCAGTGCCCGTGCGGCCGGTACTCGCGGGGTGCCGGCGGCAGCGCCGGGGGGAAGTGGCCGCGCGCGGGGCCGCCCGCGTGCTGCGGGTGGCCGTGGTACTGCTGTCGGGCGGCGGGCTCCCAGTGGCCGGCCGACGGGAGGTGGCCGGTCGCGGTGGTCGTACGGCCCCAGATGCTCCGCATCGCCTCGGCGCTCAGCCCTTCCTCGCCCGAACGGTCCCCTGGCAGCGCCCGGAAGGAGCGGCGGTACTCGGCGTACAGCGAGTCGTAGATCGGCGTGGCCGACACGGGGGCGGCGTGGGGGGCCGTCACGGTCGCCGTGGTCGCGTCGTGCGACGGGCGCATGCCGGGGATCTGGTAGGGATACGGGACGCGGGTGGACGGGTCGTATGGATGCACGTCTGTGCCAACGACCCCGATGCTCCCGGGATGCGGCCTTGGCGAAGAATCGGCTGATCGGCGGGGAGCGCGCGACCGGCTCACGGCCGGCTCGCCGGGCGGCGCCCGGCCGGTCCGGGCGGCCGCCACGTGCCGGAAGGCCGCCCCGCGCCGCTCGGTACGAGCACGGCACGGGACGGCCTTCCGGTGCGGTCGCCCACCAGGACCGCCGGGAGAGGGCTTCGGTGTCAGGTGCCCGCCAGCGGCATCGCGGCGGCCACCAGCTTGCCTTCGGCGGCGGCCTTCTCCATGGCCTCGCGCATCAGGTCCTCGCGCGGCTGGTGGCCGATGGCGCCGACCGGTGCCGCGTACACCAGCACGGTCTGCGCCTTGCCCGCGGCGGAGCGCCAGCCGTCCGAGACGGGCAGCGGCTGGTGCGCCTGCCACCAGGAGACGGGCTGGCCGCCGTCGGTGCCGGGCTGGAGGATGGCGTGCAGCCGACCGCCGGCCAGCAGCACCGACCAGCCCGGGTTGGCGGCGGGCAGTACGGACATGTCCGTGACCGGCGCGAAGCCGTGCTCCAGGAGCAGCGGCAGGAACGCGTCGCCCGGTTCGGTGGAGCCGGGGCGGGCGATGGCGCCGGCGGGCTCGACGACCAGGGCGGGGCGCAGGTCGTTCTCGACCAGGACCAGGCCGCAGGTGACACCGAGTGTCGCCTGCCGGGGCTCGCCCGGGAGCGCGGCGAACGGGGTGGCGGGCGGGCGGCCCGAGGGTGCGGCCCCGTCCCCGTCCGCGCCGGTGATGGAGCGCACCGCGCCCTGGAGCTGCTCCTCGGAGACCGGCACGACCTGCGAGGGGATGCACGACGCGTGCGCGAACGCGAGCACCGCGGTCTCCTCGCCCACGAACAGGACGGTGCTGGTGCGCTCCTGGTCGCTGTCGCCGGGGGTGCGGCAGGAGGTGCAGTCGTAGTTGCCGGGGGCGTTGCCACCGGCCAGCAGGCAGTCGGCTTCTTCGTCACCGATCTCGGCGCGTACGTCGTCACTGACGTCGAGCATGCGCGGCACGGATGGCTCCTCGATCGTTGCGCGGGCTTGCCGGGCGGTCCCCGGCTCGTACCTGGACAACGGGCGATCTGTGGCCGGGGTCACGCGTGGCGGGGTGCGCGATCGAACCGTTCGAAGCGCAGCGTGAGATGTGGCCCGGAACCGCTCACTCCCTGCCATCCGGTGCGGGGGGCACGGAAGTTCCGGCGGTGAACTGGGTCACAGATCGCCGGGGCGACTGGCGGATATATGAGGAAATCGGCGAATCAAGTGGGTGGCCTAAATTGGCCGATACCTCCGGTAACGCCCGACTGGCCAGGAGGGACGGCGGCGCGGTTGATAACGGGGCGTCAGCCTTCCTACATTCTCCGGCCGTGTGCACCGAGCACCACCCGGGGACGCCCGCCGTCCGCTTCCACCACCGGCCCGCACCATGGCCGGTACGCCGAGCACGACACGGCGCCAGAGCCGCGTCGTGTGGCACCGGATGCACCACACGCAGCACCACCGAGCACCACCCCGCGGCGGGCGGGGTGCCGCGGACCGTGGGCGCCAGACGCGCCGGCGCCGCGGCGCCTGGGGGAGACCCGGGGCCGTGGAGAGGGAATCCATGCCTTTCACGAAGGGCGTCATACGTCGTGACATCGCCGCGCTGGCAGGGGCGGCACTGATCGCCCCGCTCGCGCTGGTGGCCGCCACCGCTGGACCGGCGCAGGCGGCGGACGCCGGAGTGTGGGACCGCATCGCCCGCTGCGAGAGCGGCGGCAACTGGCACATCAACACGGGCAACGGCTTCTCGGGTGGCCTGCAGTTCACCCACGGCACCTGGCGCGCGCACGGCGGTACGGCCTACGCGCCGACCGCCGCCCAGGCCAGCCGCGCCCAGCAGATCGCCGTGGCCTCCCGGGTCCAGGCCAACCAGGGCTGGGGAGCCTGGCCCACCTGCGCCGCCCGCGCCGGTGCCCACGGCAGCGCCCCCAAGGCGCCGAAGGCACACCGGTCGGGCAAGCAAAGCAGCCGGCAGTACGTGCGCAAGGACGTCCGCCGCGACGTACGCGCCAAGGTCGGCAAGAAGGCACGCGGTACGGGCGGGTACGCCGACCGCGGCCGCATCCGGGCCGGTGGCGGGTACACGGTGCGGCAGGGCGACACGCTCAGCTCGATCGCGGCCGCGCACAACACGGCCTGGCAGCGGCTCTACGCGGCGAACCGGGCCGCCATCGGCGGCAACCCGCATCTGATCGTCCCGGGGCAGCGGCTCAGCGTCTGAGCCGTGGGGGACGCGGCCCGGTTCCCGCGGGCGCCCGCGGGAACCGGCACGGCCCCGCTCCCCGCCCCTGTAGATGAGCCGAACGCCCCATCCGGTCGTCCGCCGACCGGGTGGGGCGTCGCGCAGTCGGCGGCACAACGGAGGCGGCACGCCCGGACCCGTGCCTAGCGTGAGCCGATGTCCCGTACTTTTCGAACGCTGAAACCCGAGCGTCTCGCGAAAGCAGGCCGCCTCAGAGCGGCCGTCCTGTCCTTCGTCCCGGCCGTCGTCCTGCTGTGCGTGCCCGCCGGCGCGCAGGCGCGGGACACGGAGCAGAACCTGCCGTCCCCGGCCGGCTGTTCCCTGTCCCGGGGAGTCTGGAACTGCATCGCCGAGTGCGAGAGCGGTGGCGACTGGCGCAAGAACACCGGAAACACCTACTTCGGGGGACTGCAGTTCCGGCAGTCGACCTGGAAGGAGCACGGCGGCCTGGCCTACGCGCCGCGCGCCGACCTCGCCAGCCGCGAGCAGCAGATCGCCGTCGCACGGCGGGTGCAGCGCGTGCAGGGCTGGTCGGCCTGGCCGTACTGCGCCAAGCGGTTCGGACTCGGCAAGCGGAGCCTGGCGCCCGGCGGATCACCGCCGGGGTGAGGGCTGCGGACCGCCGGTCCACGGGAAGCGGGCGGCCTCGGCCGGCTCGCCGCTGAAGGCGACGCCGCCGCGCCGCAGGACGTACGCCACGGTCGCCGCCCGGCACAGGCCGGGCGGCAGCGCCTGCTCGGCGACCAGGACCGTGCGCCCGGCGGCTGCCAGGCCGCCGAACAGCGCGTACGTACGTGCCGTGGCCTCCGGTGACATGCCCTGCGTGGGCTCGTCCAGGAGGAGCAGCCGGGCGGTGCCGGCCAGCGCGCGGGCCACGGCGAGCATCCGCTGCTCGCCGCCGGACAGCGTGCCCGCCCGGCGGCCGAGCAGCGCGCGCAGCGCCGGGTAGGCGTCCAGGGCCGGGCCGATCACTCCGTCCGGCGCGGCGAGTTCGAGCTGTTCGGCGACGGAGAGCGAACCGAACACCGCGCCGCGGTCGGGCACCAGCGTGAGCCCGCGGCGTGCGCGGGCGTGCGCGGGGACCCGGGTGATGTCCGTACCGCGCCACACGACGCGCCCGGCGGTGAGCGGCACGGTGCCCGCCAGCGCGCGCAGAGCCGTGGTGCGGCCCGAGCCGTTGCGCCCGAGCAGCACCGTGACGCACGCCGCCGGAACAAGCAGGTCGACGCCGTGCAGCGCCTCCAGCGAGCCGTAACGCACGCGCGCCGCGTACAGGGCGGCCTCGACACTCATGCGCCCGGCTCCGCCAGCCCCGCTGATCTGCCCCGCTCCGCCAGGACCTGATGGGCAGGGCCGCGGGCCACGATCCGGCCGGCCGCCATCGCGTACACCGTGTCGGCCAGTCCGGCGACGAGATCGAGATCGTGCTCGACGACCAGCAGCGCGGTGCCGTCGGCCGCCAGTGTGCGCAGCACATCGGCCAGCGCCGCCACTTCCGCACTGTCCAGACCCGCCGCGGGCTCGTCCAGCAGCAGCGTGCGCGGACGGCCCGCGACGGCGCGCGCCAGCTCTACGCGACGCAGCGTGCCGGTGTCCAGCCCGGCTACGGGCGCGGTGCGCAGTGGCCCGTCCAGGGAGAGCAGGTCCAGCGCGCGCGTGGTGGCGGCGGCCGGATCGGGCACGCCGCTCTGCTCGGCGCCCACCCGTACGTTTTCGGTCACGTTCAGTCCCTCGAACACGGCGAGCTGCTGGAAGGTCCGGGCCAGCCCGAGGCGGGCCCGCGCGTGGGCGGACCTGCGGGTGATGTCGGCCCCGTCGAGCAGCACCCGCCCTCCGGCCGGGCGCAGGGTGCCGCACAGGCAGTGGAACAGGGTGCTCTTGCCCGCGCCGTTGGGACCGATGAGCGCGGTGATCCGGCCGGGAGCGACGGTCAGGTCCACCCCGTCCAGCGCGGTGAAGCCGTCGTAGCGGGCCCGGACGGCGCGGGCGGTGAGGCGGCCGGCGGGGGCGGGGGAGACGGGCGAGGGCGCGGTACGGGGGAGAGGGCGGTGCGGAGCCGAGGCGCGGGGCTCGGGGGTGCGGTGTTCGGACGTACGCCCATCGGCGCTCGTACGTACCGGCTCCCGCGCCACCGCCAACCGCTCCCGCACTCGCGCGCCCAGCGGAGTCAGCCGCACCTCCGGGACGGCGAACAGGCGGGCAGCGGCGTCGCGTAGAGCTGCGTACGGGCCGTGCGGGAGGCGGCCGGCGAGGACGGCGAGCACGCCGATCACCGCGGCGGCGGCCCCGCCCGCGGCCCCCGCGTCCAGGCCGACCAGCAGAACCGCGGCGGTGAGCGCGCCCAGCAGGCTGTCGGCGCCGAGGACGACCACGGCCGCGAACCACAGCAGGCCGCGCACCGGGTCGTAGGACGTGGCGTCGAAGGTGCGCAGCGCCATGCCGAGCATGCCGCCGCCCAGTGCGGCCAGTGCGGCGCCCACCACAAAGGCCGCCAGTTTCAGCGCCGGTACGGGCACTCCGGCAGCGGCCGCCCCTGGCTCGTGGTCGCGCATCGCGGCCAGCGCGCGCCCGGTGCGGCCACGGCGCAGCGCTGCCACGGCGAGCAGCGCGAGGCCCAGCAGCGCCAGTTCCAGGACGTAGTAGGCGCGGTCGGCGGTGAAGCCGGCGGGGCGGTCGAGAGTGAGGCCCGCGGTGGCGTACGGCTGGTCGAAGACGAACCGGCTGACCGCGACGCCGAAGGCGAGGGTGGCCAGGGCCGTAGCCAGGCCGTGCCCGCGCAGCGCGGGCCGCCCGGTAAGAAGGCCGAGCGGCGCGGTCAGCAGGACGGCCAGCAGCAGCGCGAGCAGTCCGGGGACGGCCGGTACACCCGGGAAGCGGCCGGCCGCGAGCAGCGCGGTGAACAGGGCGCCCAGCCCGGCGTACGCGGCCTGCCCCAGCGAGATCTGGCCGCCGCGCCCGGTGACCACGACCAGGGAGAGCAGCACCACGCCGAGCGCCGGTACCTGGACGGCGGTGCGCAGGTCGCCGCCCGCGAAGCCGAGGGGCAGCAGGAAGAGGATGCCGCAGACCAGCCAGGCGCGGCCGTCGTGGTCGGGCAGCGGGCCGGTGCGCGGGGCGGCGCCGTCGGACGCGGCCGGCCCGGTACGGGCGGAGCCGAGACCGCGCAGGGCCGGGGCCGCGACGAGCAGCGCCACCACGAACAGGTTGGCGCCCACGGCCTGCACCAGCGGCTCCAGGCTGCCGCCCGGGTGCAGCCGGGTGAGCTGGCTCTGCGCGACGCCGATGCCCAGCGCGACGGCCACCGCCACCGGCAGGCTGCGCAGCCCGGCGGCCACCGCGACCGCCATCACCTCCATGACCAGCAGCGGCAGCCCGTACGGGTCCAGACGCAGCAGCGGGGCCAGCAGGATGCCGGTCAGCCCGGCGGTGAAGGAGCCGAAGGCCCAGCCGGCGGCGGCGACCCGGTCGGCGTCGATGCCGCCGAGGACGGCGAGCGGCCGGTTGTCGACGACGGCGCGCACCTCGCGCCCGAAGCGGGTCCAGCGGGTGACGGCGGCGACCCCGGCGGCCAGCGTGACGGCGGTGCCCAGCTGCACCCAGGGGTCGTCGGGCAGCAGCGCGGGCGCGTCCGCGCGCGCCCCGGGCCCCCACAGCAGGCCCGCCCCGCCGACCAGGAGGACGAAGACGCCGAGCGAGGCGACCAGGGTGCGGGCCGGTCCGGCGCCGCTGACGGCCAGCGGGCGGAAGACGGCCCGGTCCAGCGCGAGCCCGGTGCCGGGCGCGACGAGGAGGAGGGTGACGGCGGCGGCGAGCGGCAGCGGCCAGTTCCAGCCGACCGCCAGCTGCCGCAGGACGTAGGCGCACACCATGGCGACCGCGCCGTGCGCGAAGTTCAGCACGCCGGTGGCCCGGTAGGTGACGATCAGTCCGATGCCGGTGAGCGCGGCGGCGCTGCCCACCGCGAGGCCCGCCAGGGTGAGGTCGTACGAGAGCGAGCTCACCGCCGGGCGCCGGGGCGCGGGCCGCCGGGCTCACAGACGGGGCAGGGCGCGAGCGGTCCCGCGGCCTCGGCTTCCGGCGGCCCGTCCACGGGCCGGGCGTCCGGGCGGCCCGCCACGAGCGGGCAGCCGGGCCGGTGCAGGAGCGTCCCGCCGGGTACGGCGAGCGGCGGACCGGCATCGTCCGGTACGGCCTCCCGCGCGGCCGGGGAGCCGTTCGCGCCGGGCGGCGTCCCGTCGGCCCCGTACGCGACCAGCAGCCCGTACAACTCCTCGACCCGGGCCGCCGCCAGGCCCGTCTCGCCCCGCGCCACCAGCACCGCACCCGCGACGATCAGCGCGGCGCCCGGGATCGAGCAGGACGCCAGGAACGGGATCTGGCGCTCGGCGAACCGCTCGCCGGAGACGCCGTACCAGCCGACCGCGCACAGCACCGCCCCGCCCGCCAGCGCCGCCCAGCCGCCCCACGGCACCAGGCGCGCGCCGGACCGTGTCCGCGCGTTGCGCATCACGCCCCCTCGCGACTTTCGGCGAATAGCGCCACTATGCCCTGTGGAAACAGCACCTAGAAGGTTTGTGCCAGACCGGCTCGGAGCGGTCGCGACGACAGGCGGTGGTGTACATGACGTTCCGTGGGGGGACAGCGCGGCGGGTTCCGGCGCTGGTGGCGGCGGTGCTGCTGGTGGCGGCCGGTACCGCGGGGTGCGGGGACGCCGACGACGGCGGGCAGCCCGCGCCGAGCGGGGCCTCGGGTTCGGGGAATGCGGGTACGGGCACGGCCACCGCCGGTTCACCGTCCTCGGGCAGCGCTCCGGCCGACCCGGCCGCCGCCGAGCGGGAGATCAAGGAGAACTGGCAGAAGTTCTTCGACCCGAACCTGTCCAACGCCGAGAAGGCCAAGTACCTCCAGAACGGCGAGCAGCTGCGCCTGCTGCTGGAGGCGTTCAACGGCGACCAGCGGGGCCGGCAGGTCGGGGCGCAGGTGTCCGCCGTACGCTTCACCTCCGCGACCGAGGCCGACGTGACGTACAGCCTCACCCTCAAGAAGGCCACCGCGCTGCCGAACGCCAAGGGCGTCTCCGTCTACCAGGACAAGGTGTGGAAGGTCTCCCTCAAGACCCTGTGCGCGCTGGTGGGCATGAGCGGCAATGCGAGCGCGCCGGGCTGCTGAGGCGGCCGGTGCCGCCGGAGCGGCGCTGCTGCTCGCACTGACCGCGGCCTGTGGCAGCCGGCTCCCGGAGAGCGCCTTCGAGGACCGCCGGGGCACGCCCGCGACCGGCCCGGCACGCGAGCCGATCACCGTGGGGATCATCACCAGCACGACGAGTCCGGTGGGCGGCGAGGCGTTCACCGGACCGCGGGACGGCGCGCTGGCGTACTTCGCCGCGCTCAACCGGAACGGCGGTGTCAACGGGCGGCCGGTACGCCCGGTCACCTGCGACGACGGGGGCAGCGGCGTCGGCAACAACGAGTGCGTGCGCAAACTGCTCACCGACGAGAAGGTGTTCGCGCTGGTCGCGACCACCGCGCTGGACTACGCGGGTGCGCCCCGGGTCTCCGCCGCCGGCGTTCCCGACATCGGCGGGCAGCCGGTCGGCGCCGCGTACGACACATATCCGCACCTGTACGGGATCTACGGCAGCCAGGCGCCGCGGGACGGCAAGGCGCCGGGCTGGGGCGGCACGCTCTACGGCGGCACGGAGGTCTACCGCTACTTCAAGCGCGTACAGAAGGCCCGCAGCGCCGCGGTCGTCTCCTACAACCAGGCGGCGTCCGCCGCGTACGCCCGGCTGATCGTGCGCGGTCTGGAGGCCGAGGGGTACGACGTGACCACCGAACAGGTGGACTTCGCGCTGCCCAACTTCCCGGCGGTCGCCGCCGGGCTGCGCGACCGGGGCGCCGACCTGGTCTTCGACGCGCTGGACACGCACGGCAACGCGCGGCTGTGCGAGGCGATGGACGCGGCGGGCGTCCGGCCCACGGCGAAAGTAACGAATGTGCAGAATTGGTCGGATGTGGTCGCCAAGGACTACAAGGACTCGCCGGGCTGTCGCAACGCTCTGTGGGCCACGGGTGCCAGCCGCAACTACGACGATCAGGGGAGCGGGCCGGGCAGCGCGGCGGTACGGGAATTCCGCGCCGGAATGGCCCGCTACGCCAAGGGCCGGCCGTTGTCGCAGTGGCAGCTGGAGGGCTGGGCGGCGGCGATGTGGTTCGCCGATGCGGCGCGCTCGTGCGGGGCGGAGGTCACCCGCGCGTGCGTGGAGCGCTTCGTCGCCGACGGTCCGCCGTACACCGCCCGCGGCCTGCTGCTTCCCGCCTCGTTCCGGCCCCGGCCCGAGCCGCCGGCCACCGACCGGACCTGTCTGTCGGTCGCCCGCTGGCGGGACGGGGCCCGTGGCGGCAAGGGCGGCTGGGTCACCCAGGGCGACATGGACACCACCTGCTTCACCGTGCCGCAGCTGCCGTACCGGCCCTGAGCGTCCGGGCGGTAGTGCACGGCACGGCGTGCCAAGTTGAACGGTGCACACCCCGTGACGGGACGCCCCGGGACCGCCTAGCTTGTGGCGTTACAGCACGACACGGAAACGACGATCAGTGATCCGGGAAAGTTCCGTGATGTTGCTACCGATGTCCTAACTCTTTCGGAACAAGTTGGCCAAAGCCCTCAACCCGGAACCGGGGCCCGTGGTCTACCCGTTCAAGGGACGGACGAACCGGACTCGTCCGCCGATGATCGAGGAACACGGGGACGGAAGACAGGACGGATGCACAGCTCATTCCTGTTTCACCAGGCCGACGGCATCGGGGGGACGGTCCGGACGACGTACAACCCGGCTCCGGGGCACGGGGCGTACGCAACCAAGGACGCGGCGCGAGCCGCTGCGAGAGGGGTGCGGACGGTATGAACGCGTCGACGCAACTGCCCGCGACGGGCGCCGGTCCGGCCGGCACCGAAGCCGTCGCTCCCGTGCTGACCGGGGCCCCGGCCCCCTCGGCGGCCGAGCACGGCGCGGGCGACGCGGCCCCGGCCGCGCAGCCGCTGCGCGCCGACTGCATAGCGGACTCCGCCGGCGGTCTGACCTTCGACATCACCGCGCCCCAGGGCACCCGCCCGGTCTGGAGCGCGGCGCTCGTGCTGCGCCCGCGCGGCGACGGCGACAGCGCGGCCCACGAGGAGCTGCGACTGCCGCTCGGCCCGAACGGCTCCGGGCGGCTGCGCGCCGTCCTGCCGAGCACCGTCGCGCTGCCCGAAGGGCGCTGGAACGTTTACGCGGACCTCGGCGACGGCCGCGACCCGCAGCGGCTGCTGCCCGGCGACAACGACCTGCGCCCGCTGGTGGACCGCCGCCCGCTGGCCGGCATCGGCCGGCTCGGCGTGCGCATCCCGTACACCACCCGGTCCGGCAGCCTCGCGCTGCGCAGCTGGCTGCGCGGACCGCACGCGGAGGCCGCGGACATCGTCGTCGACGCCGGCGGCACGACGGTCACCGGCCGGCTGTACGGCGCCGTCCTCGGGCCGGGCGCGCGCGCCGAGGCCAGGCTCCGCGGCGGCGCCGCGGAAGCGGACGAAGTGGCCCCCGTCGTCACCGTCCCGCTCACCGGCGACGGCTGCGAGTTCACCTTCACGCTGCCGTACGTGCCGCTCGCGGAGCGCTGGGAAGGCGGCGACGCGCGCTGGGACCTGTGGCTGCGCGCGGCCGAGGGCGCCGAGCCGGTCCGCATCGGCCGGCTGCTGGACGACGTGCCGGAGAAGAAGGCGGTCTTCGTGCACCCGGCGCTGCCCGTCGGCTGCTCCGCCGGGCAGCTGCGCATCGGGCCGTACTACACGCTCGACAACGATCTGACGATCCGGGTCACGGACGACGGGCCGGACAGCACCGGCTGTTGACCGGGTCCCGTCAGACAGGGACGCATAACAGCGCACGCCGGGGGCACTCGGAGCAGCGGAGGTGCGAATCACATGGTTCCTGTTCTTTTGGTACTGCTTCTGGCCTTGATCCTGTTCGGCGCGGGTTTCGCGCTCAAGGCCCTGTGGTGGGTGGCCGTCGCGGTGCTGGTCGTGTGGCTGCTCGGCTTCCTGTTCCGTACGACGAGCGCGGGCGGGGGGCGTACACGCTGGTACAGGTGGTAGCCCCCTGAGACGCGGACCGTAGCTGTCCGCATGTACTGCCAGACTGCCCGGCATGTTGGAGACCTCGGCACGACTGCTCCGCCTGCTCTCCCTGCTGCAGGCACACCGCGCGTGGACGGGCGCGGATCTCGCCGACCGGCTCGGCGTGACCCCGCGCACCGTCCGCCGCGATGTCGAGCGCCTGCGCGAACTGGGCTACCCCGTCCACTCGGCCCCCGGCACCGCCGGGGGCTATCAACTGGGCGCGGGCGCCGACCTGCCACCGCTGCTCCTCGACGACGAGGAGGCGGTGGCAGTCGCCGTCGGGCTGCGCACCGCGGCCGTCGGCGGCGTCGAGGGCATCGAGGAGACCTCCGTACGGGCCCTGGCCAAGCTGGAACAGGTGCTGCCGAACCGGCTGCGCCGCCGCGTCAGCGCCCTCACCACCTTCACCGTCCCCATGCTCGGCGCCGCGGGCGGACCCCGGGTCGAGGCCGCGGTCCTCACCGAACTGGCCAACGCCTGCCGGGACAGCGAGCGGCTGCGCTTCGCCTACGCGGCCCACGACGGTACGGTCAGCCGCCGCACCGTGGAGCCGCACCGCCTGGTGTCGGCGCAGCGCCGCTGGTACCTCGTGGCCTGGGACGTGGACCGCGCGGACTGGCGGACGTTCCGCGCCGACCGCATCACCCCCACCCCGCCGCACGGCCCGCGCTTCACTCCGCGCCCGGCCCCCGCCGACGACCTCGCCGCCTACGTCTCGCAGGGCGTGTCCACCCGCGCGTACGCCGAGCGGGCCACCATCGTGCTGCACGCCCCCGCCGAGGAGGCCGCTCAGCGCATCACCCCGGCCGACGGCGTCATCGAACCGCTCGACGACCACCGCTGCCTGCTGCGCACCGGCGCCCACCACCTGGACGTGCTGGTGATCCACATCGTCCTGATGGGCTTCGACTTCGAGGTCCGCGAACCGCCCGAACTGGCCGGGCGGATCGAGGAGATCAGGGACCGGCTGTCCCGGGCCCTGGGCCCGGCTCCGCCTCCGTCTCCCGCGGGGAATCTTCCGGCGCCGGCGCGTCCGGCGGAGTGAGCCGGACGATCTCCGGATGGTGCAGGTCGAAGGCGGGCGACTCCGAGCGGATGCGCGGAATGGTCAGGAAGTTGTGGCGCGGCGGGGGACAGGAGGTCGCCCACTCCAGCGAACGGCCGAAGCCCCAGGGGTCGTCCGTCTCGACCTTCGTGCCGTACTTCGTCGTCTTCCAGACGTTGTAGAGGAACGGCAGCGTGGACAGGCCGAGCAGGAAGGCGCCGACGGTCGAGAGGGTATTCAGCGCGGTGAAGCCGTCGGCAGCCAGGTAGTCGGAGATCCGGCGCGGCATGCCCGCCACGCCCAGCCAGTGCTGGACGAGGAAGGTGGTGTGGAAGCCGATGAACAGCGTCCAGAAGTGCAGCTTGCCCAGCCGCTCGTCGAGCATCCTCCCGGTGAACTTCGGCCACCAGAAGTAGAAGCCGGCGAACATCGCGAAGACGACCGTGCCGAAGACGACGTAGTGGAAGTGGGCGACGACGAAGTAGGTGTCGGTGACCTGGAAGTCCAGCGGCGGCGAGGCCAGGATCACGCCGGTCAGCCCGCCGAACAGGAAGCTCACCAGGAAGCCGGTGGCCCACAGCATCGGTGTCTCGAAGGACAGCGAGCCGTGCCACATCGTGCCGATCCAGTTGAAGAACTTCACCCCGGTCGGCACCGCGATCAAAAACGACATGAACGAGAAGAACGGCAGCAGCACCGCGCCGGTGGCGAACATGTGGTGCGCCCACACCACCACCGACAGCCCGGTGATCGCCATGGTCGCGCCGATCAGCATCACGTAGCCGAAGATGGGCTTGCGCGAGAAGACCGGGATGATCTCGGTGATGATGCCGAAGAACGGCAGCGCGATGATGTAGACCTCGGGGTGCCCGAAGAACCAGAACAGGTGCTGCCACAGCAGCGAGCCGCCCCACTGGCCCTCGAAGACCACCGAGCCGAAGCGCCGGTCCGCCTCCAGCACCAGCAGCGAGGCCGCCAGCACCGGGAAGGCGATCAGCACGAGGATCGAGGTGAACAGCACGTTCCAGGTGAACACCGGCATCCGGAACATCGTCATGCCGGGCGCGCGCATCCCGATGATGGTGGTGAGGAAGTTGACCGAGCCGAGGATGGTGCCGAAGCCGGACAGGGCCAGGCCCATGATCCACATATCGGCGCCGATACCGGGGGAGCGGCCCATCGAATTCAGCGGGGCGTAGGCGGTCCAGCCGAACTCCGCGCCGCCCGTCGGTGTCAGCAGGCTGGCCAGCACGATCAGGCCGCCGAAGAGGAACAGCCAGTACGAGAGCATGTTCAGCCGGGGGAAGGCCACATCCGGCGAGCCGATCTGCAACGGCATGATCTCGTTGGCGAAGCCCGCGAAGGCCGGGGTGGCGAACAGCAGCAGCATGATCGTGCCGTGCATGGTGAACGCCTGGTTGAACTCCTCGTTCGTCAGGATCTGCAGCCCGGGACGGGCCAGTTCGGCGCGCATCAGCAGCGCCAGCAGACCGCCGACCAGGAAGAAGCCGAACGCGGTGATCAGGTAGAGATGGCCGATCTTCTTGTGGTCGGTGGTGGTCAGCCAGTCCACCAGCACTGCGCCGGGCCGTCGGGCCCGTACCGGTTCCGGGCTCGCCGCCACGGTGTCCGTACCCATCTGCGCCACCTCGTTCGCCAAGAAGCAACCGGCTCAGCCGGTAAGGGACGTGCTCGGGCTATGGCGGCCATGATGGCCGCCCGCCCCGCGTCACGCGAGGGGGCGTACACAGCCCGGCCGGATCATTGCGGCACCCGCCCGTCGCGCGCCGCGGCCTTCACTCCCGTGGCAGCAGAGGGCCCAATGGGCCCAGGTCCAGATTCAGTTCGTCCTTGCCGATGCCGTAGCGCTCGCACAGCTCGCCCATCCGCCGCTCCAGCAGCATCAGCGTCAGACCGATCCGCTCCTCCTGGTCCTCGGTCAGATCGCCCTGGTCCACACGGCGCAGCGCCTGCCGTTCCATGAGCTGGTGCAGCAGTTCCACCACCGTCAGCACGAGCCGTACCAGGTCGCGTTCGACGGTGTCCTCGTCCAGTTCGACGCGCCGGGTCACGGCGCCACCTCCTCCTCGGCGTTTGGCCCCAGTGCCTCGAAGGGCGACGGAATGTTGGCATTGACCGAGCTGATCAGGGCCCGCAGATCGATACGGACGAGGTCCACCTCGGCGATGCGCAGCGTGAGGTCGCCCGCGATGACCGCGCCGCCCGCCAGCAGCCGGTCCAGCAGGTCGACCAGCGCGATCTGCCGGTCGGCCAGCGGATGGCCCGGCTCGGAGGCGGGCACCGGAGCGGTCATACGGCACCGCCGGGACCGGTTTCCCCGCCAGCTTCCGGCGGCTGCGGCGCCTGTGTGAAGGAGTACGGGGCCCACGGCCCGGTCAGCTCGATCCGTACGCCGGGACTGCGGTCCGCCAGCTCGCCCACCAGGCCCGCGAACGCGCCCGCTTGGTCGCGGGGGATCAGATACGCGCCGTTGAGCACATTGCGCCCGCTGACCCCGGACAGCCGGGGGTCCTGGGGGCGGTGCAGGCGGCTGCGCTCGGCGAACTTGTCCAGCGCCTCGTGGGCGGCGCCGGCCAGCTCGTCGGCGCGCCGCTGGCTCTGCTCCTGGGCCTGCCGGTGGGCGAGCCGCCGGCGCAGGAAGTCGCGCCCGGAGCCGTCGGCCGGCGCCTGACGCGCCGAACCGGTCGCGGGCACGGGCGGTTTGGCGGTGCCGGGGTCCTCGACGTACGCCTTGACACCCCACTCCATCCGGCCGTCCAGGCTCACCAGCGCGCTCAGGAATTCCTCGGCGCGCTGCGCCAGCACCTGCCGCACCCCGCGCGCGTCGCGGTGGACGGTCACCAGGCGCAGTGGCAGTACGCAGAACTCCGCGGCGGCGGTGTCCACCACGCTGCGGTGCGCGCGGGCGGTCCGCTCCAGCCACGCCATGTCCTCCAGGTGCGCGCGCAGTGCCTCCTCGTCGAAGTCGGCGGCCGGCACCCGGGAGACCAGGGCGGCCAGCGCGCCCTCCGTGACGGTCTCCACGGGTGCGTCCGCGACGCCGAGCAGCCCGTCCGGCGGACGGCAGCCGGCCCGTGCGACGGCGTAGGTGTACATCAGCTCGGCGCCGTGCGTGCTCAAGTGATCTCCTCTCGCGGCTCCTGCTCCTCCAGGGCGGCGATCCGCTCGCGCAGCCGCTCGTTCTCCCGGGCGAGTTCCCGGCGCCGGGCGCCGGAGGACAGCGACGGATCGTCCCGCCACCAGTCGATGCCCATCTCCTCGGCCCGCTCCACCGAGGCCACGATCAGCCGCAGCTTGATCGTGAGCAGCTCGATGTCGAGCAGGTTGATGCGGATGTCACCGGCGATCACCACGCCCTTGTCCAGGACGCGTTCGAGGATGTCGGCGAGGTTGGCGCCGCCGTTGGAGGAGCCGTAGGGGGAGGGGACCTGGGAACTCATCGGGCCGGCTCCGGCTCGCGCTCGTCCTCCTCCTCGTCCGCCGGTTCCTCCTCGTACGTGTCCTCGGCGTCGTCCTCCTCTTCGTCGTAGGAGTCCTCGGGTTCGTCCTCGGGCTCGCCCTCGGCTCCCTCTTCCTCCTCCTCGTCCTCGTACGCGGCGTCGGCGTCTTCCTCGCCCTCGGCCTCGGCGTCCTCGTCCTCGTACGCGTCCTCCGGCTCCTCGTCCTCGGAGCCGCCGGAGTCGCGGTCGTCGCCCGACTCCTCCTCGTACGCGTCCTCGGCCGGCTTGTCCGCGCCCTCGGTGTCCCGCTCCTCGCGGTCCTGTTCCTCGCGTTCCACGGCCTCGTCGTGGCCGACGACGACCTCGCCGTCGCGGATCTCACCGCGCCACTCGCCGGTCGCCTCGCCGCGCATCATCACGAAGCGGCGGAAGTTCTTGAGGTCGAGCCGCGCCCGGCGGCCCTGCGCGCGCCAGATGTTGCCGGTCTTCTCGAACAGGCCCTTGGGGTAGTACTCGATGACCAGCAGCACCCGGGTCAGGCTCTCGGCCAGCTCGTGGAAGGTGACCACGCCCTTGAGCGTGCCCTTGGCGCCCTCCGAGGTCCAGGCGATGCGCTCGTCCGGGATCTGCTCGGTGGTGTGCGCCTTCCAGCTGCGGGTGGACCAGAAGATCTTCGCGCGCCAGTTGG
This sequence comes from Streptomyces rimosus, assembly GCF_008704655.1. Lineage (NCBI taxonomy): Bacteria > Bacillati > Actinomycetota > Actinomycetes > Kitasatosporales > Streptomycetaceae > Streptomyces > Streptomyces rimosus. The sequence goes on from NZ_CP023688.1 coordinate 7,394,277, forward strand.
AGTCGGTGTCGTCCGCGGACTCCACCCCCTGCACCCCCTTGGCGAAGGTGCTGAACTCCTGGAACTGCGTCCACTGGTTGTACGCCTCGCGCAGCGGCACGCCGACGTCGACGTCCTCGCTGATCGTGACGAACTTGCCCTTGCCGCCGCCGCCCTTGCGCTTGCCGGTGAGCTTGCCGACGGCGCCCTTGGCGGTGTCCTTGACCGCGCCCTTGAGCGTGTCCTTGATCACCGGGCCGATCAGGCTGTCGCTGCGGCCCTCCGCCACGTCGGTCAGCCGGGTGGTGGCCTCGCCGAGCCGCTTGCCGGTGGCCACCAGCAGCCGCTGGGCCTGCGCCGCGGCGAACGAGACGGCCTCCTCCTTGAGGCGGTCGACGGCCGGGTTGCCCGCCACGCTCTCCTTGACGGCGGCCACCGGGCCGCCGGACTTCGACTCAGCCACGGCTGTCACCTCCGCTGCGGCGGGTGGCGGACCGGGCCGTCTTCTTCGCGGCCGACGCGGTCTTCTTCGGCGCGGCGGCGGTCTGCTTCGCGGGCCGCTTGCGCCGGTCCGCGGTGGACTTGGCGCCGGACGTGCCCGTCTTCGAAGAGCGCGTGGCCGTCTTCTTGGCGGTGCCGCGGCCCTCGCCCGCGGACTTCCGTGCGCCGCCGCGGCCCCCGCCGGTCTCCTCCTCTTCGGTGTCCTCGGACGCTTCGTCGCCGTCCCGTCCGCCGCCGGTCGCCCCGCGTACGGTGTCCGTCGCCTTGCCGGCGGCCTCGCCGGCGTCGAGCTGGTCGCGTACGTTCAGGGTCCGTTCGTGCAGGCTGTCGGCCAGGGAGTCGAGGCGCTTGGTGACCAGCGCGCCGGTCGCCGCCTTGCCCACCCCCTTCAGGTCGCCGCGCAGCTGCTCGCGCAACTCCTTGAGCTGCGGGTTGGCGGCTATCTGGTCGTTGACCAGAGAGACCAGCTGCTGCGGGCTGAAGTTCAGGCGCTTGCCCAGGACCATGCTGCCGATACCGATGGCGAGCTTGGCCTTTTTCGTACGGCCGAGCAGATAGCCTCCGGCGACGGCCAGCACCAGTGCCGGCCGGTTCTTCATCTCGGGGTTCTCCTCAATGTCTGTTGCGCATGGGTACGGCGGGCCGCGTCCGCTACGCCCCGGAGGAGCGCTGCCGCAGCTCCTCCAGGCGGTCCAGCAGCGCGTCCTCGCGCCGGTCGAACTCGGCCTCGTCGATCTCCCCGCGGTCCAGCTGTTCCGACAGTTCGCGCAGTTCGCGCTGGACCGCGGACGGGTCGTAGTACTGCCGTTCCGCCTCGGTGAGGACCTGCCGCAGCACCCAGCCGGTCCCGCGCACGGGAGCGGCCGGGAGCAGCAGCAGTTCCTTGAGCAGGCCCACCGCTCACTCCGCCGCAGCGGACTCCAGCGGCCGTACGAAGCTGTACGGCGGCAGCGGCCCGTTGACCAGCAGTTCCAGGTGGGGGTGGTCGGCGCCGAGCCGGTCGGCGGCCTCCAGGAACGCGGCCGCGTCCTCGCGCCGCATCAGGAAGGACAGGTTGACCAGCCAGCCGGCGCCCTCGGGTCCGGGCCGGGACTGCTCGGCCCGCGGCGTGAGCGCCGTCTCCACCATGTGCGCGTCGGCCACCTCGCGGGCCCGCACGGCGTTGGCGATCAGCTCGCCGAGACGCAGCTTGTCCTGGTAGGCACCGCCACCGGACGCCTGGTTGGCCTCGTTGAGGGCCCGGATCTCGGGCTCCTCCGCGAGGACCCGGCGCAGTACGTCCTCTTCGCGGTGCGCGGCCTTCACGTTGTACTCGACGCGGCCGTTGAGGTCGTCCAGCTGTGCCTTGTAGTGCTCGGAGTGCTCGGCCAGCACCTCCTGGACCGCCTCGTCGCTTTCCGACAGCGAGCCGAACCGCAGTGGCAGGACCGCTCCGTCCGCGCCCGCCTCGGTCAGTACGTGCTGGTGGGCGAGCAGGTCACGGCGCTTGGGCCGGAGCCGGTCGGGGCAGTCGCTGACGATGGCCGCCAGGTCGCCGCCGCGTACGACGCGGACCGGACGCGGCGGATCGCCGATGCCCAGGATCTTCTGTTCCGGTTCGGGGTGGCCGGCGCGGGCGATGCCGTAGACGTACGTGCTCACTCGCTCTCCTCCTTCTTGCGGGAGGCGGTGCGCCGCGGCCTGCGCTGCGACTCGCTCTCGGCCTCGGCCTTGTCCCGCCCCTGTCCGATCGCGTCGGCGAAGGTCTCGGCCGCGCCGGAAAGCGCGCCCTTGGACTTGCCCTTGGCGCCGGACTCGGTGACCTGGCCGACCACGTCGGGCAGGCCGGGGCTCTTGTTGGCGCCGGTCTCCAGGTCGAGCCGGTTGCAGGCTTCGGCGAACCGCAGGTAGGTGTCGACGCTGGCCACCACCACCCGGACATCGATCTTGAGGATCTCGATGCCGACCAGTGAGACGCGGACGAACGCGTCGATCACCAGGCCGCGGTCGAGGATCAGCTCCAGGACGTCGTAGAGGCCACTGGTGCCACCCCCGCCCCCGGACTGCTGTTGTGCCGGGACAACGGTCATGTCTGTGGTCTTCCTCTCGCGCGCTCATAGCGGCTGACGCGCCGGTAGCCCGTGAGCATGCCGTCCGGGTCGAGCGAGACCTCGTACAACGCCATGAGGCTCATCGTCTCGGGGACCCGGGCGAGCTCCAGCACCTCGGTCTCCAGGACCCAGCCGTCCTCGGTCCGTTCGAACCGGGAGACCGTCTCGGGGGTCAGACCCGTCAGCTCGGCGAGCTGTTCCCGGGCCGACCGCAGGAGTTCCGGTGCGCTGAGGCGGGCGGATGCCGCTCGGTGGTTGCTGCTTCTGTCCGGTGTGTTCGCTGTGTTGTCTCCCATGGGACTCCTCGGCAACAGCGAGTACCGCACGGCGGTGGACCCAAACCCGCCGTCGGCCGCCTTGCCCGTGAAATATGCGCGGACGGCGCTCCGCCGGCCGTTTTCCGGACGTCGGACGGCGAGAAATAGAAGGAATAAACGGAGACTGACGGGGAATTAATTGCGGCCGGTCCGCGGGGGTCCCGCTGCGGCCCCCGGACGACGATCAAGGCCGAAATCCGGCCGACGTCGATTCCCACCCGGTTGGTGCAGTGCCGGGCTCGTTCGGGTGACGGAAAACGAACCGGACACACGCCGTGGTCCTGTGACAGAAGTGTGACGAACGCAGGACCGGCCCGGTACCCGCCGGTGGCACCCCGGCCCTTCCGCCCCTGTCGGCGGCCGCCTACGGTGGCTGCCATGGCACCCGTACCGAAGTCCCCTTTCGAACCCGATGACGACCCCGAGACCTACGTCGGGCTGGCGCGGCGGACCGCCGAGGAGCGCGCCCGCGAGCGCGGCTGGAGCACCGTCCGTTCCCTCGCGCCGGGCACGATCATCACCATGGAATACCTGGGGGGCCGCCTGAACTTCGAGGTCAAGGACGACGTGGTGACCCGCAGCTGGAAGGGCTGAACCACCGCGGCGGCAGCGCGGAAAGCCGACGGCCCCGGGGCTCCAGGAGGAGCGGCCGGGGCCGTCGGCTGCGGGGGAGAGGCTGTGCGTACCGCCCCCGCGGGTCTCGCGGTTCAGCTGCCGCCGGTACGGCCGCGGGCCGGAGCCGGGGCGAGCGGCGCGGTGCGCGGCGTGCGGTCGGCGTGCGGGGGGCGCCGGGGGCCGGTCGGCGTGACCGGGGTGCGCTCCGAGCGGGTCGTGTGCGGGCGCGGCGGGTGGTGCGGCCGGGGGTCCGCGGTGCGCGCGGCGGTGCCGGTGCGGGTGGGGCCGGCGGCTTCCCGTACGAGCACCTCGTCCTCGGGCGCGGGGCGCGGCGCGGACAGCCCGGAGCGGGCCGCTGCCGGGGCGAGCGGCGCGGGGCCGGGCAGGCGGCCGGTCCGCAGCCGTATCCACAGGGCCGTCAGCCGGGCCTCGGCCCATTCCACGGCGGGCTCGAACCAGGGCAGCGCGAGCAGGACCAGGAGCCCCGCCGCCCAGCCGAGCAGCACATCGCTGACCCAGTGGGTACCGAGGTAGACCGTGGTCATGCCCACCCCGAGGGCGCCGAGCGCGGCGATCACCGACAGTGCCCGGCGGCGCAGCGGCGTGGTCGCGAGGTAGGCCAGGACACCCCAGGTGACCACGGCGTTCGCGGTGTGGCCCGAAGGAAATATATCGCCGCCGAGCCACATCTCGTTGGCGCCGATGGTGGTCGCGTAGTGCGGGCCGAGGCGGCCCATGCCGAGCTTGGCGGCGCCCGCGGTGATGTTGAGCAGCAGCAGTGAAGTGCCCAGCACCAGCAGCGGGTGGAGGTTCTTCGTCCGCCAGCAGCGCCAGCCCAGCCAGGCCGCCACGGCGACCGCGGTGGGGCCGCGCTGGCCCAGCACGACGAAGTAGTCGAGGAAGGCGTGGATCTCCGGCCACTGCTTGTAGGGCCGGAAGAGCATCGCCTGCCAGTCGAACGTGACCAGCCATGAGGTGGCGAGCACGCCGGCCACGATCGCCACGTACACCGCGAGCGTGCCCCCGAACAGCCACCAGCGGGTCCGGGTCATGCGTGACGGTGGGCGATCGGCCGGGCGCTCCTCCATCTGGTCGAGCTTGTCATCGGTACGCACTCAATCGACGTTACCGCGTGTGATGTCGGTGCCTGGTCGAACTGTGAGCTTTGTAATGACGATGTGATGTGCAATCTGTCTCAAACGAGACTTTGGCCAGTGGTTTTCCGGAGAAATTCCCCGGTCGCCGGATTACCTCTCGGGGTGCCCCCGGAAGTCGCTCCGGGTGAGCTCTTTCCAATTCGCCGGAGAAGTTTATCGCCGATTCGTACGGGTGTCGCGGCACGTTTCCCCGGGAGACCGTACGCGGAGGGGAATGTTCCGTTCGGCGCGGGCACGGCCGGCGGGCTCAGGGCGGCCCCGAACCGTTCAGCCACACCGCCCCGTACACCGCCGACCCCACGCTGACCAGGGCCGTCACCGTCCAGGCCGCCGCCGGACGCCACCGCGCCAGCCCGGCCGCGAGCGGCAGCAGCAGCGGATAGGCGGGCATCATCAGCCGCGGTTTGGACCCGAAGTACCCCTTGGCGGTCAGCGCCAGCAGCAGGACGACGCCGCCGTAGACGAGCAGCGGCAGCGGCTGCCCGCGGCGCGCGCCCAGCACGTACAGCCAGACCACCAGTGCCACCCCGGCCAGCAGTCCGAGGCCCGCCGGAAAACCGAGGTCCCACAGGAACGCGGCGAAGGCCCGGCCCCCGTCGAAGCCGTTGCCCCAGCCGCCCTGGACGTCCAGATACGCGGTGAGGCCGCCCTGCTCGGCGGCCACCCACAGGAAATAGCCGCACCAGCCCAGCGGCGCCAGCAGCACACCGAGCAGCATCCGCCGGTGGCGGCCCCACCGCGGGGCGCCGCCCGCCGGCCGGTCCCGCCACAGCGTCACCGCCGCGCTCAGCCACACCGCCGCGACCACCGCGGCCCCCACCGGCCGGGTCAGCCCCGCCAGCGAGGCCAGCACCCCCGCGGTCACCCACCGCCCGGTCAGTACGCAGTACACGCCCCACGCGGCGAGCGCGGTGAACAGCGACTCGGAGTACGCCATCGACTGCACGATCCCCACCGGCAGCGCCGCCCACAGCGCGGCCAGCGCGACCCCGGCCCGCGGCCCGTGCAGCCGCTCGCCGGTCAGGTACAGCGCCCAGGCCGCGGCGAGCGACGCGAGCCAGGACACGGCCAGCCCGGCGTCGGCGGCCGACAGCGGGGCCACCGCGGACAGCCCCCGCTCCAGCCACGGCAGCAGCGGGAAGAACGCCAGGTTCGAATGCACGTCCCCATTGGCGAGCTGGACGCTGTAGCCGTAGCCCTGCTCGGCGACGCGGGTGTACCAGAGAGAGTCCCAGCGGGCGGTGAGCAGGGTGTGCCAGCTCTTGCCGTGCGCCGCGGACCAGGCGGCCAGGACGAGCACCCCCAGCGCCCGGATCGCGGCGTACGCCAGCAGCGCCGGGGCGGCGCGGCGCAGAGCGGCGCGCACGGGACGGCCGTCGCCGGGGCCGGTCGGCTCCGGGGCGCGAAAGGGGGCAAGATCGTTCATCCGGTCGATTATCCCGTGACCGGAGTCCGCCGCCCGTCAGCGGGTATGGGAACCGCCGGGCCCTGCGATGAGCGTCTCATCGTGGGGTGAGCCACGCGTCACGTCACGCGACTCGCGTAGTCTGACGTCTCAACTCGCCCGTGCCGCCGGTTCTGCCGGAGCGCCTTCGCGCCCCGGCACGCGGCCGCGAGAGCATGACAGGAGGTACGCGAATGTCCGGGACGACCACGTCCGGCGACGAGCGGGCGGCGGGTGTTCCCCGGCATGGAGGCGGCGGCGCGGGCCGCTGGACCGTTCTGGTCGTGCTCTGCGTCAGCCTGCTGTTCGTCGCGCTGGACACCACCATCCTGTACGTGGCGGTGCCCTCGGTCACCGAGGACCTGCGCCCGGGGCCGGTGGAACTGCTGTGGATCGTGGACATCTACCCGCTGATCGCGGCGTCGCTGCTCATCCTCTTCGGCACGCTCGGCGACCGGGTGGGCCGCCGCCGCATCCTGCTGATCGGATACGGGCTGTTCGGCGCGGCCTCGGCCGCCGCCGCGCTGGCCCCCAACCCGCAGATCCTGATGACCGCCCGCGGGCTGCTCGGCATCGGCGGCGCGATGATCATGCCGGCCACGCTGTCCATCCTGCGCCAGGTCTTCCCCGACCGGCGCGAGCGGGCGGTCGCCATCGGCGTGTGGAGCGCGGTGGCCGCGGTGGGCGCCGCGGTCGGCCCGGTGCTCGGCGGCTTCCTCGTCGAGAACTTCTGGTGGGGCTCGGTCTTCCTGATCAACATCCCGATGATGGCGGCGATGGCCCTGATCGGCCGCTGGCTGCTGCCGGAGTCGCGGGGCGAGCGCAACGGGCCCTGGGACACCGTCGGCGCGATCGTCGCGGCGCTCGGCGTGCTCGGCGTCGTCCTCGGCGTCAAGCGCATCGGCAGCGGCGAGGCGCTGATCGGCCCGACCACACTGGGCTCCATCCTCGTCGGCGCCGTGCTGCTGATCGTCTTCGTACGGCGCCAGCGCAAGCGCGAGCACCCGCTCATCGACATGCGGCTGTTCGCCCGCCCGGCCTTCGGCACCTCCGTGGGCTGCATCGTGCTGGCGATGCTCGCCCTTGTCGGGCTCCAGCTGATAGCGGTGCAGTACCTCCAGCTCGTGCTGGGCCTGAGCCCCCTGGAGACCGGGCTGCGGATGCTGCCGCTGGTCTTCTCGGCGATGGCCGCCGGGCTGACCGGCTCCAAGGTGCTCCAGGCCATCGGGCCCAAGGTGATGGTCTCGCTGGGCTTCGTGCTCACCGCGGCGGCCGTGCTCTGCCTGACCGCGATGGACGAGACGGACCGCCCCTGGCTGCTCGTCCTGGGCTTCGTGCTGCTCGGCTTCGGCTTCCAGAGCACGCTTTTCGGCGCCTACGAGTCGATGCTCAACGAGGCCCCCGCCGACCAGGCGGGCGGCGCGGCGGCCATCGGCGAGACCTCGTACCAGCTCGGCGCCGGCATCGGCGTGGCCCTGCTCGGCAGCGTCATGAACGCCGCCTACGCACCCGGGCTGTCCCATGTGCCCGGCGTCCCGGAAGGGGCCACTGCCTCTGCTGCGCACTCCCTGGGGGAGGCGTACAAGGTCGCCTCGACACTCGGCGGCCGGGCCCAGTCCGTACTGCGCGACGCCGCGCAGGGCGCCTTCGTGCACGGCCTGCACATCACGCTCGTCGCCAGCGCCGTGCTGCTGCTGACCGGCGCGCTGATCGCGCTGCGGCTGCCGCGCCGGGCGGCGGACGCGGGGGACCGGACCGACGGGGACGCGCACTGCGACGCGGAGCCCGCGCCCGCGAACACCGGGCGGTGAGCGGCGCGAGGGCGTACGGGCGGGTACGGTCCTGACCGGGACCGTGTGCCACGGCGCGGGCGTACGCCGCTGACCGGGGCGTTCCCGGGCGGCGGTGGCCCTTGCCGCCGCGCCGCGGGCCGCCGTACCGTCGGAACCGGATAACTACCACCGCTAGTTTTCGGGTTCGCGCAGCCACCGGAGGCCCCGCCATGTCCGCACCCCCGTCCCCGCAGCTCCCGCCCTTCGACCCGGCCGACCCGCTGGGCATCGACGATCTGCTCTCCGACGAGGACCGGGCGGTCCGCACGACCGTCCGCCGCTGGGCCGGTGACCGGGTGCTGCCGCACATCGCCGAGTGGTACGAGCGCGGCGAGCTGCCCGGCATCCGGGACCTCGCCCGCGAACTGGGCTCCCTCGGCGCCCTGGGCATGGCGCTGACCGGCTACGGCTGCGCGGGCGCCTCACACGTCCAGTACGGCCTGGCCTGCCTGGAACTGGAGGCCGCCGACTCCGGCATCCGCTCGCTGGTCTCCGTACAGGGCTCGCTCGCCATGTACGCGATCTGGCGCTTCGGCTCCGAGGAGCAGAAACAGCGCTGGCTGCCGGACATGGCGTCCGGCGAGATCATCGGCTGCTTCGGCCTGACCGAGCCGGACCACGGCTCCGACCCCGGCAACATGCGCACCCACGCCAAGCGGGACGGCACCGACTGGGTGCTGACCGGCCGCAAGATGTGGATCACCAATGGGTCGGTGGCCGGGGCCGCGGTGGTCTGGGCGCAGACCGACGACGGCATCCGCGGCTTCCTCGTCCCGGCCGGCACCCCCGGCTTCTCCGCGCCCGAGATCACCCATAAGTGGTCCCTGCGCGCCTCGGTCACCAGCGAACTCGTCCTGGACGAGGTACGGCTGCCGGCCGACGCGGTACTGCCCGGCGCCAAGGGGCTGGGCGGCCCGCTGCGCTGCCTGGGCCACGCCCGGTACGGGATCGTGTGGGGCTCGATGGGCGCCGCGCGGGCCAGCTTCGAGGCGGCGCTGGACTACTCCCGTACCCGCGAGCAGTTCGGCCGGCCCATCGGCGGCTTCCAGCTCACCCAGGCCAAGCTGGCCGACATGGCCGTGGAGCTGCACAAGGGCCTGCTGCTCGCCCACCACCTGGGGCGGCGCTTCGACGCGGGGCGGCTGCGGCCGGAACAGATCAGCTTCGGCAAGCTCAACAACGTACGGGAAGCGATCGAGATCTGCCGGACGGCCCGGACGATCCTGGGCGCGAACGGGATCTCGCTGGAGTACCCCGTCATGCGGCACGCGACGAACCTGGAATCGGTGCTCACCTACGAGGGCACCGTCGAGATGCACCAGCTCGTGCTGGGCAAGGCGCTCACCGGGCTCGACGCGTTCCGGTGAGCGGAGCCGGCCAGGGGCCGGCGGGCTGCACGGCGCCCGCCGGCCCCTGGCCGGACCGGGCCCCCGGGTCAGCTCTGGTTGAAGAAGCCGCCTTCGGCGCGGCGCCGGCCGGGCTCGCCGTTGAGGATCCGGTAGTCGGCCGGGGTCAGCAGGAAGACGCGCGTGGCGACCCGCTCGATGGAGCCGCGCAGCCCGAACGTCAGCCCGGCCGCGAAGTCCACCACCCGCTTGGCGTCGGCGGAATCCATCGCGGTCAGGTTGACGATGACGGGGATGCCCTCGCGGAACAGCTCCCCGATGCCGCGGGCGTCCCGGAAACCGTCCGGGGTGACGGTGGCGATGCGGGTGCCCTGGTCCTGGGCGCTCTCCTCGGCGACCTGGACGCGGGGGTCGGTCACCCAGGGGGTGTTCCCGGTGCTGCCGGGCTCGGACCCCTCGGCGTAGTCGTCGTCGTAGTAGCGCTCGTCATCGTTGTCGTCGACGAGGCCCAGCCAGGCGCTTGCCTTGCGTACCGATCCCATTGACGCCTCCTCTCACCCGCGGTCCGTGTGTCCGCACCTCTATCGTCGTCCATGATGCGGATGCTCTGCCAAGTGGATAGCCGCCGCACGGGGGGTTCGTGACACATCTGGTGCAAAGAGGGTGGCATGGCGTCAGAACCGGGGGGAGTCGCGGAAACTGACCGTGTGAAGGCTGTCACATGGAGTGTCGGAACGTCCAGTGCCGGTCCGGTACCCGATCGTTTCCCGTCGCAAACCGGACGGAATGCAAAGAGGCCGGGTGCGAGTGGCAACCCGGTCGGCCCCGTACGGGGGGTCGGATGAACCCGGTCGGCCGCTTGCCGGAGGCGCGGTGTTGACCGGCGCACCGGGGCGGGGCGCGGTCCGAGGCGATTTATCGACAATCCTGGACTCCGGGCCGTGGCGGCCCGGAGGTGCTGCGGTGCTGCGAGGGGAGGGTGCGCCGGCGGGCGCGGGTGTGTGAAGGCGCGGCGGACGGAAGGCGGCGCGCCGCGGGCCCGGCCGGAACGGCGGCGGGCGGGGGCAGGGCGTCAGCTCAACAGGAGGACGACCACACACGACCGAAGTCGATGTGGTCGCGCGTGACCAGCCACTGCCGTGAGTCCATGCGGCCAAGTGGAACAGGCATCCGGTTTTCCGTCAACCGTCATGAGACGCGCTGCCCACGATCCGGACAGCCTTGACAGGCAGGGCTGTTGGCCGCATAGCCTCAAGGGCCGGCTGCGCTGAGGGGCGCGGCCCGTTGCCGGCCCCGGCCGGTGTGTGAAGGCGCTCAACTCCCCGAGTGGGATCACCGCATCCACGGAGCCTTCACGCATGCCTGCGAACCACCGCGCGGTGGACGCCCCGCCGTCCCCGCGCCCCCTTCGCCGTCCCCCGCTTCCCCCGGCCACCCCGGCGCGGCGCCGTACCCGGCCCGGTGTCCGGTGAGACCCGCCGTCGTGCTCGTCGGCGCGGGCCCGCGCGGCACCGGCCTGGTCGAGCGCCTCGCCGCCAACGCCCCCGAGCTGTACGGCGCCGAAGCGCTCGACCTGCATCTGGTCGATCCCCATCCGCCCGGCGGCGGACGCGTCTGGCGCCGCGACCAGTCCCCGCTGCTGTGGATGAACTCCATGGCCGAGGACGTCACGATGTTCACCGACACGTCGGTCGAGCAGGAGGGGCCGGTGCGGACCGGGCCCTCGCTCGCCGAGTGGGCCGCCCGGGTACGTACGGGGGAGATCCCTGTGGACCCGGAACTACGCGCGGACATAGCCGGGTTAGGGCCGCAGGACTTCGCCGGGCGGCAGGTGCAGAGCGCCTACCTGGAGTGGGTGTACGAGCAGGCGGTGGCCGCGCTGCCGCCCGGTGTCACCGTCCATGTGCACCGCCGCCGCGCGGTACGCGTCGCGGGCCCGCGCGACGGACGCCAGCAGGTGTGGCTGGAGGGCAGCCCCGCACCGCTCGTCGCCGACCTCGTCGTCCTCGCCCTCGGGCACCTCGACGCCCAGCCCCCGCCGGAACAACGCGCGCTGACCGCCTTCGCCGCGCGCCACCAACTGACGTACCTTCCGGCCGACTTCACGGCCGACACGGACCTGACCGGGCTCGCCCCCGGTGAGCCGGTGATCGTGCGCGGCTTCGGACTGGCCTTCGTCGACCTGATGGTGCTGCTCACCGAGGGCCGCGGCGGATCGTACGCACCCGGTTCCGACGGCGAGCTGGTGTACCGGCCGTCCGGCAGGGAACCGGTGCTGTACGCCGGTTCGCGGCGCGGCGTCCCGTACCACGCCAAGCTCGGCTACACCTGGCAGGGCGAACGGCCGCCGCTGCCCCGCTTCTTCGGCCCCGCGCAGGTCGATGCGCTGCTCGCCCGCCCCGGCGGCTTCGACTTCCGGCGCGACGCCTGGCCGCTCATCGACAAGGAACTGGGTTTCGCCCACTACCACCGCCTGTTCACCGCCCACCCGGAGCGCGTACGCGCCGACTGGACCGCGTTCGAGGAGAAGTACGCCGCCGCCGAACCGCTCGGTGAGGAACAGCGGGAGCTGGTCGCCGCCGCCGTACCCGACCCGGCGGACCGCCTCGACCTGGCCGCCCTGGACCGGCCTCTCGACGGTGTCCGCTACCGGGACGCGGACGCCCTCCAGGAGGGCCTGCGCTCGTACATCGAGGCCGATCTCGCCCGCCGCCACGACCCCGCGCACAGCCCCGACCTGGCGGTCTTCCTCGCCCTGCTGTCGGTGTACGGCCAGCTCACCCGCGTCGGGGACCACGGGCCGTGGTGGCACGGCTTCTTCAGCTACCTGGCCTCCGGGCCGCCGGGGCCGCGGCTGCGGCAGCTGCTCGCGCTGTCCCGGGCCGGTGTGGTGCGCTTCCTCGGCGCCGGACTCACCGTCACCGCCGACCCGGAGCGCGGCGTGTTCCTGGCCCGCGGCAGCAGCGCGCCGGGCGTGCTCGCCGAGGCCCGCGCGCTGGTGGAGGCACGGCTTCCGGGACCCACCGTGGCGGACACGAAGGATGCCCTGCTGCGCGGTCTGTACGACGACGGCGCCGCCTCCACCGCCACCGGCCTGCTCGCCGTCGATCCCCGCGACGGCCGGGTGCTGGACCGCGCCGGGCGGCCGCACCCGCGCCGCTTCGCGCTCGGCCCGTACACCGACGCCCGCGCTTCCGGCGCGTTCGCCCGGCCCGGTACGAACGCGCCCGCCTTCCGGCAGAACGACGCCACCGCCCGCGCCCTGCTCCGCTTCCTGCGCGAGCGCGCCGCACGGCACCCGGCGCCACCCCACCGTCTCTGAGCAGCGACGAAAGGCCCCTCACATGTCCGTATCCCCGTGCGCCCTGCGCCCCCTCCACCTCGCCTTCGCGCTCGACGGCCCGGTCCGCAGGGCCCGCCGCGGCCGGGAGGCGTACGACCCGGAGCACTACGTCCGGCTGGCCCGGCTCGCCGAGCGCGGCACCCTGGACTTCGTCACGCTCGGCGACTCCTTCGCCCGGCCGGGGCCCGACGCGCTCGCCGTACTGGCCCGGGTCGCGCCCCGGACCGGGCGCATCGGCCTGGTGCCGGCCGTCACCACCACCCATACCGAGCCGTTCCACGTCTCTACCGCGGTGAACACCCTGGACTGGGTCAGCCGCGGCCGGGCGGGCTGGACCGTGGAGGTGTCCCGGTCCCGCGCCGAGGCCCGGCTCTTCGGCCGCCGGGACGCCGCGCCCGCCGACGCGCTGTGGCGGGAGGCCGGCGAGGTCGCCGACGTGGCCGCCCGGCTGTGGGACAGCTGGGAGGACGACGCGGAGATCCGCGACGCGGCCACCGGCCGGTTCGTCGACCGCGACAGGCTCCATTACGTGGACTTCCGCGGCACGTCCTTCTCCGTGCGCGGCCCCTCCATCACACCCCGGCCGCCCCAGGGCCGCCCGGTGATCGTGGCCGACGCGACCACGCGGGCCGCCCGGGAGGTGGCAGCGGCGCACGCGGACGTGGCACTCGTACGGGCCGAGGACCCGGCCACGGCCGGTGACGCCCGCGCCGACCTGCGCGAACGCGCCCGCGCCCTGGGCCGGGACCCGGACCGGCTGCGGGTGCTGGCGTCGCTGCCCGTCGAGCTGTACTGCTCGGGCGACGCCGTCGGGCTCGCCGACCTGATCGGCGACTGGCACGCGGACGGCGCGTGCGACGGCTTCCACCTGCGGCCCGCCGACCCGCAGCGGGACCTCGCCCGGCTCGTCGACGGCACCGTCCCGGTCCTCCAGCACCGCTGCCTGCTCCGCCGCTTCTACCCGGGCGCGACCCTGCGCGAGCACCTCGGCCTGCCGCGCCCGGCCAACCGCTACGCCGCCGCCCGGAAGGTCTCGCCGTGACCACGACCACCGCACCGTCCCGCACCCCGTCCGCCCCGACCGGCCCCAGGCGTATGCACCTGGCCGCCCACTTTCCCGGGGTCAACAACACGACCGTCTGGACCGGCGACCCCGTCGGCTCCCAGATCGACTTCGCCTCCTTCGAACACCTGGCGCGCACCGCCGAACGTGGCCGCTTCGACTTCTTCTTCCTCGCCGAGGGGCTGCGGCTGCGCGAGCACAAGGGCCGGATCCACGACCTCGACGTCATGGGCCGGCCGGAGGCGATCACCGTCCTGAGCGCGCTGGCGGCGGTCACCGACCGGCTGGGCCTGGCCGCCACCGTCAGCGCCACCTTCAACGAGCCGTACGAACTCGCCCGGCGGCTGTCCACCCTGGACCACCTCAGCGGGGGCCGCGCCGCCTGGAACGTGGTCACCACCTCGGACGCGTTCACCGGCGAGAACTTCCGCCGCGGCGGCTTCCTCGACCGCGCCGACCGCTACGTACGGGCCGCCGAGTTCGTCGCCACGGCCCGCGCGCTCTGGGACTCCTGGCCGGCGGACGGCACCGCGCGGCCGGTCGCGCACCAGGGCCCGCACTTCACCGTCCGGGGCGAGTTCACGCTGCCGCGCAGCCCGCAGGGCCACCCCGTCATCATCCAGGCCGGTGACTCCGCCGAGGGCCGCGACTTCGCCGCCGCCACCGCCGACGTGATCTTCACCCGGCACAGCACGTTGGCGGCGGGCCAGGAGTTCTACGCCGACGTGAAGGGGCGGCTGCCCGCGCACGGCCGCGACGCCGACTCCCTCAAGATCATGCCGGGCGTCACCTTCGTCCTGGGCGACACCGCGGCCGACGCCCAGGAACGGGCCGCCACGATCCGCCGCGAGCAGGTCTCGCCGCAGAACGCGCTGGTCGCCCTGGAGCAGGTCTGGGGCGTGGACCTGTCCGCGTACGATCCGGACGGGCCGCTGCCGGACTTCGACCCGGTCCCGGACCCGGAGCTGGCCCAGGGCCGCGTCCGGATCGGCGACCCCAAGGCGGTCGCCGACCGCTGGCGGGCGCTGTCCGAGGCCAAGGGCCTGTCGATCCGGGAGACCGTGATCGAGACGACCGGGCGGCAGTCCTTCGTCGGCACGCCCGCGGCCGTCGCCGAGGAGATGACCGCCTTCGTGGCCGCCCGCGCCGCCGACGGCTTCATCCTCGTACCGCACCTGACCCCCGGCGGCCTGGACGACTTCGTGGACCGGGTGGTGCCGCTGCTCCAGGAGCGCGGTGTCCTCCGTACGGAATACGAGGGCGTCACACTGCGCTCTCATCTGGGGCTGCCGGAACCGGCACGTCCCGCAGGAAAGGGCTGATGCCATGAGCACCACCACCAGCAGCACCGGCACGCAGGCGGAGCAGGACTGGAGGGCCTGGCACGACGAGCGCGTCGCCGAGGTCTCCCGGCCGTACGGTCCGCTCGCGCTGACGGGCACGCACTGGCTCGCCGATGCCCCGGACGGCCGACTGGACGGCGTACCGGGCCACTGGAGCGCGGACGGCGCGGCGGTGGTCCTGCGCGCGACCGCCGCCGACGGGCTCACCGTCGACGGGGCCCCGCTCGACGGCACCGTACGGCTCGACGCCGACGGCAGCCCCGCGACGGCCCGGGTCACGCACGACGGCCGCCGGCTGCCGGTGCTGCACCGGGAGGGCGAGTGGGCCGTCCGCGTCTTCGACCCCGACTCGGAGACCCGGCGCACCTTCGGCGGCATCGACGTCTTCCCGTACGACGCGGACTGGGTGCGGCCCGGGCTCTTCCGGCCGTACCGCGCGGGGCGCACGGTCGAGGTGCCCAACGCCGACGGGCAGCGGCGCGGGCTCGGCCTCGGCGGCGAACTGGCCTTCACGCTGGACGGCGACGAGCACACGCTCCAGGTCGCCGTCGAGGCGGACGGCTCGCTGTGGGCCGTCCTCGCCGACGCCACCAGCGGCACGGACAGCTACCGCTTCCGCTTCCTGCGCACCCCGGCCCCGGCGGCGGACGGCACCGTACCGGTGGACCTGAACCGCACCCTGCTGCCGCCCTGCGCCTTCGCCGACCACTTCATCTGCCCGTTCCCGCCGCCCGGCAACACACTGCCCTTCGCGCTGCGCGCCGGCGAGCGGAACCGCATCGCGGGCTGAGCCGTCACAGCACCGACCGAGGGGGTCAACCTCCGCCCCGGCAGCGCCCGTTGCTGTCGGGGCGGGCGTGTGTACGGCCATGGGGCGGGCGTCCGAAAGCCCCCCTTGCGCCCACGCGCCCGGCCCTCGAAACTCCCGAGCAGCGCTGTCCGGGGCATGCGCGAACGGGACGTGCGGAGTCCCGCGTGCCCGCCGGGCGGTGCCGTACGGACCTGCCCACAGGCGGGTCCTTCCGATCCCCTCGGAGGTAGCAGTGAGACACGAGCGCACTACCCCCCGAAGCGGCGCGGCCAGACGCGGCCGGCTGATCGCCGTGGCGTCCGGGCTGGCCGCGATCGGCGCCATGACCCTGCCCACCGCCCACGCGGGCGAGCCCGCGCCGCCCGCCACGTTCGGCGCCTCCCAGCTCGCCGCCGTCAGCGACGCCGTACGCTCCGCGGACGTCGCGGGCACCGCCTGGGTCGTGGACCCGAAGACCCACCGGGTCGTCGTCCAGGCCGACAGCCGGGTGACCGACGCCCAGCTCGACCGGATCAAGCAGAGCGCGGGCGCCAACGCCGGCGCGCTGAAGGTGGAGCGCGTCCCCGGCGTCATGCGCAAGCTGATCTCCGGCGGTGACGCCATCTACGCGACCAGCTGGCGCTGCTCCCTCGGCTTCAACGTCAAGAAGGGCAGCACGTACTACTTCCTGACGGCCGGGCACTGCACCGACGGCAACCCGCCCTGGTACACCAACTCCTCGCACAGCACGAGCATCGGCCCGACCGCCGGTTCCAGCTTCCCGGGCAACGACTACGGCCTGGTCCGCTACAGCAACAGCAGCGTCTCGCACGAAGGAACGGTCGGCGGCCAGGACATCACCAAGGCCGGCAACGCCACCGTCGGCCAGACGGTCACCCGCCGCGGCTCGACCACCGGCACCCACAGCGGCAAGGTCACCGGTCTGAACGCCACCGTCAACTACGGCAACGGCGACGTCGTGTACGGCATGATCAAGACCACCGTCTGCGCCGAGCCCGGCGACAGCGGCGGCCCGCTCTACGCCGGCAGCACGGCGCTCGGCCTGACCTCCGGCGGCAGCGGCAACTGCTCCTCCGGCGGCACCACCTACTTCCAGCCCGTCACCGAAGCGATCAGCGCGTACGGGGTCAGCATCTACTGACCCGCCCCCACGCAGCCGGCAGCGTTCCGGGCCCCCGACCGCACCCGCGGCCGGGGGCCCTTTGCCGGTGCGCGGCGCGGCGTACGGCCGACACGGACCCTCGACCGTTCCACGGACCGGTCATACCGTGGTGAGGGCGCACGATCCGGACGCGGGTGCGCGGGCAGATCGGACGGCAGGGGGCCGTGATGGTCGAGGAACTCGTGATAGCCGGGATCTCGCTGGCCTCGGCGGGCGCGGTGTACGTGATGGCGGCCGCTCGGGTGGTCAAGCAGTACGAACGGGGCGTCGTGCTGCGGCTGGGGAAGCTGACCTCGCCCGCGCGCGGGCCCGGGTTCACCATGATCGTTCCGGCCGTCGACCGGATGCGCAAGGTCAACATGCAGATCGTCACCATGCCGGTGCCCGCCCAGGAGGGCATCACCCACGACAATGTGACCGTCCGGGTGGACGCGGTGGTCTACTTCAAGGTCGTGGACGCCGCCGACGCGGTGGTCAAGGTCGAGGATTACCGCTTCGCGGTCTCCCAGGTCGCCCAGACCTCGCTGCGCTCCATCATCGGCAAGAGCGACCTGGACGACCTGCTCTCCAACCGCGAGAAGCTCAACCAGGGGCTCGAAGTGATGATCGACAGCCCGGCGCTGGGCTGGGGCGTGCAGATCGACCGGGTGGAGATCAAGGACGTGTCGCTGCCGGAGACCATGAAGCGGTCGATGGCGCGCCAGGCGGAGGCCACCCGTGACCGGCGGGCCCGGGTCATCAACGCCGACGCCGAACTCCAGGCGTCCAAGAAGCTGGCCGAGGCCGCGCAGGCGATGTCCGACCAGCCGGCCGCCCTGCAACTGCGCCTGCTCCAGACCGTCGTCGCGGTCGCCGCCGAGAAGAACTCCACGCTCGTCCTGCCGTTCCCGGTCGAGCTGCTGCGCTTCCTGGAGCGCTCCGGCCTCCAGGCGCAGGCGCGGACGGAGGCGTACGAGAAGCGGGAGGCCGCCGCCGCGCCGGCCGCCGCCCGGCCGGAGGAGGTGCGGGACGCCCGGCCGGAAGCCGCGCCGCGTGCCGAAGCGGCGGCCGGTCTGGAGGAGTTGCCGGAGGCGGAGCAGCTTCCCTGATACGGGAGCGGCGGCTCCCGGGGAGGCGAAAAACCGTCCTGGTGTGCGAAGGAAGTACCCCGAAGGGCTGAATCTTCTGTACGTTCTGCCGCTGCCGGTGAGCGAAGTCCGGCCTGGGGCATCGATTTTCGGACAGGTGCAGACCTCCCCCGAGGCCGGTTCCGGCCACTCCAAAGTGTTCGTTTGGTGTCCGCACAGGGAAACGACGTGCGCGGATATCGGAACGCGTGGCGAACGGCCGGTGGAACGTGTTCCGTTCTCCAGACCGGATCTCGGTCTTGTGCGCGAGCCGCGTTAATCGGAATACTCGACACCGCGCATTGGCATGGACGCGACTTCCTGCGGCAGGCTGCGCAGGCGACTCCCGTTCCGTGTCTGTTCCTCACGTCCTCCGGGCACGCGGCCCCCCACATACCGCGGCCCATCCCCCCACGGGAGGCTTTGAGTTGAAGCACCGACGGATTCCTCAGCGGCGCGCGGTCCTGGCCGGCGCGGGAGCCCTGGCTCTCGCGACCACCGCCACCCTCTCCCTGGCCAGCGCCAACGCGGCGGACGGCCCGGCCGTGAAGCAGCTGACGCCCGCCGCGGCCACCGCACTCGCATCCCAGCTCAGCGGCCACGCGGCCGGTTCGTACTACGACGCACGGGCCAAGAAGCTGGTGGTCAACGTCGTCGACCGGAAGGCGGCCGACGCCGTACGGGCCAAGGGCGCCGAGGCCAGAATGGTCCGGCACAGCCTCGCCCAGCTCGACGCGGCCCGCGCGACGCTCAAGCAGCGGGCCACCATCCCCGGCACCGCATGGGCCATGGACCCGCGGGCCAACAAGGTCGTCGTCACCGCCGACCGCACGGTCTCGGGCGCCAAGCTCGACAAACTGAACAAGGTCGTCAAGAGCCTCGGCAGCAAGGCCGAGCTGCGCCGCACCGCGGCGAAGTTCACCCCGTTCATCGCCGGCGGCGACGCGATCTGGGGGAGCAGCTCGCGCTGCTCGCTCGGCTTCAACGTCACCAAGGGCGGCCAGCCGTACTTCCTGACGGCCGGCCACTGCGGCAACGCCGTCAAGTCCTGGTCCGACAAGCAGGGCGGCCAGGAGATCGCCGGCACCGAGGACTCCAAGTTCCCGGGCAACGACTACGCCATCGCCAAGTACACCGCGGACACCGCCCACCCGAGCGAGGTGAACACCTACGGCGGCGCCCCGCAGAAGATCACCAAGGCGGCCGAGGCCACCGTCGGTCAGAAGGTCAAGCGCAGCGGCAGCACCACCCATGTGCACGACGGCACGGTCAAGGCACTCGACGCCAGCGTCAACTACCAGGAAGGCACGGTCGAAGGGCTGATCCAGACCGATGTCTGCGCCGAGCCCGGCGACAGCGGAGGCGCGCTGTACGACGGTGAGTCGGCGCTGGGCCTGACCTCGGGCGGCAGCGGCAACTGCTCCTCGGGCGGCGAGACCTACTTCCAGCCGGTCCCGGCGGCCCTGAAGGCGGTCGGCGCGCAGATCGGCTAGGTTACCCGCCGGCCGAGGCCGACGTGGCAGGCATCGCCATTTTCGTAGCGGAACGGTCCCCGGACGCAATTGCTGCCGGGGGCCGTTTCCGTTTTCCGGGCGCGGTCGGCAAAAGAATAGGAAAGAAGTCTGTGTAAATACCGGCGGCTTGGTTCCCGGCGGCCGGGTTCCACCGGCCGGGACATGGTGCGGGACGGATGGCAGGTGCCGCGTCAGACTGTCGGCGGTCTCCGGGGAATCGTTTTCACGATACCCGTGCGGGCCGTTGAAATGTTGACGGGAATGTGATCCGACCCGCCCTTTCCAAGGAGGTGTGAGGCACCTCTCAGGGATGCCGCCTTTCGGGGAAACGGCTGGCAAATGTCCGGTATGATCCCGTTTTCGCGGTGCGGGTCGTGACGACTTCAGGAAGTCGGGAGCCCGTTCCCGAATTGCCGTACCGGCTTTTCCCGTTCGGCGGCCGGAACGGATTTGCCAAGCCCGTTGCGGCTGGCTCTAATGATGCATCAGCCCCGTGGCCGAAAAGAATCCGGCAGGTACCGGTGAGCCGAGCGCCGTGCTGTTCCGGCGGGCGGCGCGAGGGCGTCCGCGCTGCCGCCCCGTGGAGGGGGCGGGGCGGCAGCGCGGGCCGCGGGCCGGCCCGCGGAGTTCGTCCGGTGGACCACGAGGGACCCGACGAAAGTCGGGGTGTCCCGTCTCACAGGGCCGTCTCTCTTCTCGGCGGGGGATCGCCGGTCGCCGATACTCCCTGACCTCAGGTAAGGCGACCTGCTTGGCTCTGTTCACGACCGAGACCAGGATCTCGGTCCTTCGCCCATCGGTGGTGTACCTAACCCCCCGGCCGATCGGGGGGCGAAGTGGATGGTCGGGTCGCCCCCGTGCGGCGAGAGTTGCGCCATGAACACGCACAAGGCCCTGCTCGCCGCCCTGCTCGTCCCGCTCGGCGCCACCCTGGCCATCGCCCCGGCTGCCTTCGCCGCCACCCCGTCCGCCCCGCCCGCCGCATCGGCCGCCGGTCCGAAGGAGGCCGCGCCCGCCGCGTTCGGCTCTCCCGAGGCGGCCCTGGGCCGGGTGGCCCATCCGCTGCGTACCACCGAGCCCCGCGGCGGCCTGGCCGACCTCCGCCCGTTCGGCCGGATGGTCGGCGACGCCCGGGTGGTGGGCCTGGGCGAGGCCACCCACAGCTCGCACGAGTTCTTCACCCTCAGGCACCGGGTCCTGCGGTACCTGGTCGAGGAGAAGGGCTTTCGGGCCTTTGCCCTCGAAGCCCCGTGGAGCACCGGTCTGCGGCTCGACGCCTACCTCACGCACGGCACGGGCGACCTGAAGCAGATCATGGACGAGGAGTTCCAGGGCACCTACCGGTGGTGGAACAACGCCGAGTACCGCGACCTGCTCCAGTGGATACGCGCGTACAACGTCAAGCACCCCAAGGACCCGGTCCGCTTCGTCGGCGACGACGGCGGGTTCGCCGGTGCCCAGCTGTACGACAAGGTGGGCGCCTACGCGGCCAAGGCCCGCCCCGAACTCGCCCCGAAGCTCACCGAGCTGTACCGGGGCCTGCGGCCCGCCACCGACGCTGAGACGTACGTCAACGACTACCTGGCGAAGCCCTTGGCCGAACGCAAGGAGCTCGCCGAGCGGACCGGCCGGGCGGTGGACCTGCTCAAAAAGCGGCCCGGCACGGGCGCCGACGCCGACGCGCACGCCTGGGCCCTCCAGCACGCCACCGCGATCCACCAGATGACCACGCTGTACGCCTTCGACTGGGACGACCCACAGGACATCAGCGCCGGCATGCGCTACCGCGACCGGATCATGGCGGAGAACGTCACCTGGTGGCAGCAGCGGACCGGCGACAAGATCCTGCTCGCCGCCCACAACGGCCACCTCACCCTCAAGACCTACGCCCCCGGCACCTACCCGAAGGCCCAGGGCGAATTCCTCCGCGAACAGCTGGGCGACGGCTACCTCAGCGTCGGCCTCACCTTCGACCACGGCTCGTTCAACGCCTTCGGCCAGGACGGCGCCGTCCACCGCTTCACCGCAGGCCCGGCCGCGCCCGGCACCACCGAGCACACCCTCGACCGGGTACGGCACCGCGACTACGTGGTGGACCTGCGCAACGCCCCGGCAACGGCCCGCACCTGGCTCGCCACGCCGCACACCGTCAAGAACATCGGCGCCACCTACCCCGGGATCGCGGACGCCCCGCAGATCCGCCTCGCGGCCTCGCACGACGTCGTCATCCACCTCCACCGGGTGCAGGCGGCCCGCATGCTCAAGTAACACCGGGCCCGGTCAGCCCGGATGACCTCGGCGAGCTGACGGCCGGGAGGGGAGGGCCGTGGTCGTGCGCGCCGCGTCGGAACGGGACCGGCCCCCGGGCATCCGCTGTGGATGCCCGGGGGCCGGTGGTGCGGTACGGCCGGGGGCCGTGGCGGCCGGACCGCTCAGGGGATCACCGCCCGGTCAGAACTCGAAGACCACGCCCTTGCCGGCCTCCATCGCGCAGGGGTTGGCGAAGGTGTGCTCGTACGCGACGCGGCGGCCCTGCCAGACGCCGTTCGCCGTCACCACGACGGGGTTGTACTCCTTGGTGCACATACGGTCCGAGGCGGCCTTGGTGATCTTGTTGAAGTCGCCGTTCGCGGTCCGGAGTTCGGCGCAGGCGGCGCGCGCCATGGGGTGCGAGCCGCTCCCGGCCGAGCTACAGCTCAGCGACACCGCACGCTGGATGGAGGCCGTCGCGGCGGTGTCCCCGTACCCGACGGTGAGCACCAACTCGGAGGGTGCGTACAGGCTCTTCGGCGTCGCGGGCTCGGCCTGGGCCGTGGTGGCCAGACCGCCGAGTGCGAGCGCCGCGCCGAGCGCGATCCCTCCAGTGATGTACCGCATTTTCGAACTCTCCTTCGGTTGTCGTCTCGAATGCCGGACATCGAGGAGTCTGGCCGAGGCGCATCAGGAAAGCACATCGATCGGTGACTTCCAGTCGTTGGTTGAAAACTCAGCGTGGTGGCGTGAAGTCGAGTGGTGGGTGTTTCGGTACGCGATGCGTGCTATGCCGCGCGGTCAGCGGGAACATGTGGGGCGCCGGGTTCCGGCCGGGCCGGGCGTGCGGCGAAAAACAGCCAACTCCTGTGGTTCGAGGGGGCGCGGGGGGCTCGTGCGGGTTCGCCGCTAATGGCCGAAGTGCGGCTGCCGAAGGGGGTGTTGGGAGGGGTTGGGCGGCTGTCGGTGGCGACGGCACGCGGTGTCCCGGCGCGCGAACGGCGTGCCGTATGCCCCATTGAGGTAACTTTGCGGCACTTGTTCGCGGCGCGAGGAGAGAACCGTCATGGGCGGATGGCGCTGGTACCGCACGCGCCGCAGACTGCGCACCCACCGGGTGTGGAAGCTGCCGGTCGTCCTGCTGCTCGTCGGCCTCTTCCTGTCCTGGCTGCTGCCGGCGGCCGACCGCGAGTTCACCCACCTCCAGCGGGACGTGGGCGAGCAGTTCTTCCCGCACCTGGACTCCGGGTCGATGTCCACCCTGCTCGGCGCCGTCGCGGGCGGCATGATCACCCTGACCGGCCTGGTCTTCACCGCGCTCACGCTCGCCATGCAGTTCGGCGCGGCCCAGCTGTCCGTCCGCGTGGTGCCGATCCTCCAGCAGGAACCCGTCATGCGCTGGGCCATGGGCACCTTCATGGCGACCTTCGTCTACACCCTGATGGTGTCGGTGCGGCTGGCGGTCCGTGAGGAGGACTACCGGCCCGTCCTGTCGATGCTGTTCGCCATCGGGCTCTCGGTCGTCTGCGCGGTGCTGTTCTTCGCGCTGGTGGCGCGGGTGAGCGGCGTACTGAACTCCGGTGTACTGCTGCGCACGCTGGCCGCCGAGGGGCGGCGGGCGGTGTTCCGTACCCACCCGTCCGGCCGGCCCGCGACCGGCGGCCCTCTCCCGGAGGACGGCGCGCAAGCGGACGGCGAACCCGAGGTGGTACGGCTGGGCACACCGCCGCGGAGCGGTCAGGTGCTGCTGGCCTTCGACGCGCGGCGGCTGGAGCGGCTGGCCCGGAGATGGGGCGCGCGCGTCGAACTCGTACCCGTGGTGGGGGACTTCGTGGCACTGGAGGCGCCGCTGTTCGCCGTGTACGGACCCGGCGGCCGGACCCGCCGCCGGGCACTGCTGCGCTGCCTGCTGTTCGGCGAGACGCAGAGCGTTTCCGGCGACCCGGCCGGAGCGTTGCGCGCCCTGGTGGACATCGCCCTCAAGGCGCTGTCTCCGGCCGTCAACGACCCCGGCCGGGCCGTACAGGTGCTGGACCACATCGAAGACCTGCTGGTACTGCTCGCCCCGCGAACGGCACCCGAGCCCGCCGCCGGCACGGCGGCCTTCACCCACCGCACCCGCTCCTGGGCCGACTACGTGTGCATCGGCACGGACGAGATCCGCCACTTCGGCGCCGCCTCGGTGCAGGTCCAGCGGCGACTGCGCGCCCTGTACGCCACGGTGGTGCCGCTCTGCGGGCCGGAGCGGGCCGGGCCGGTCGACGCGCGACTGGCGACGATGGACGCGGAAGCCCTCCGCCAGTGGCCCCAGGAACTGGACCGCCACCTCGCCGGCCGCCCGGACCCGCAGGGCCTGGGGACGGAGAGCGGCAGCGAACCGCTCGCGCCCTGACCACGGCTGCCGGGAAGCGCGTACCCGGCCCGACCGGCTGATCTAAAGTTCTCCGGTAGGCCCGTCACCTGGTGACACGAGAAGGAAACCACGAATATGCCGACCGAGACGTTCGAGTTCCAGGTAGAAGCACGTCAGCTCCTGCAGATGATGATCCACTCGATCTACTCGAACAAGGACGTGTTCCTGCGCGAGCTGATCTCCAACGCCTCCGACGCGCTGGACAAACTGCGGCTAGAAGCGCTGCGCGACGACACCCTCGACGTCGACGTGTCCGACCTGCACATCGACATCGAGACCGATGCCGAGGCGCGTACCCTCACCGTCCGCGACAACGGCATCGGCATGTCGCACGACGAGGTGGTCCAGCTCATCGGGACCATCGCCAACTCCGGGACCGCCAAGTTCCTCCAGGAGCTGAAGCAGGCCAAGGACGAGGCCACCGCGGAAGGGCTCATCGGGCAGTTCGGCGTCGGCTTCTACGCGGCGTTCATGGTCGCGGACAAGGTCACGCTGGTGACCCGGCGGGCGGGGCAGAGCGAGGGCACGCGCTGGTCGTCGACCGGCGAGGGCACGTACACCGTCGAGCCGGTCGAGGACGCGCCGCAGGGCACGGCCGTCACGCTGCACCTCAAGCCGGTGGACCAGGAGGACCAGCTCTTCGACTACACCTCCCGCTGGAAGATCCGGGAGATCGTCAAGCGGTACTCCGACTTCATCACCTGGCCGGTCCGGATGGCCGCCGAGGCCCCGGCCGAACAGAAGGAGAAGGAGGAGGGGGACGGCGAGGAGGCGAAGGCCGCGCCCGAGCCCGAGACGCTCAACTCGATGAAGGCGCTGTGGGCGCGCTCCCGGGACGAGGTGAGCGACGAGGAGTACCACGAGCTGTACAAGCACATCAGCCACGACTGGACCGACCCGCTCGAAACCCTGCGCATGCAGGCGGAGGGCACGTTCGAGTACCAGGCGCTGCTGTTCCTGCCCTCCCGCGCGCCCCAGGACCTGTTCGCGCGGGACCACAAGCGCGGTGTGCAGCTCTATGTGAAGCGCGTTTTCATCATGGACCACTGTGAAGCGCTGCTGCCCGAGTACCTGCGCTTCGTCAAGGGCGTCGTCGACGCCCAGGACCTGTCGCTGAACGTCTCCCGCGAGATCCTCCAGCAGGACCGGCAGATCCAGCTGATGCACCGCCGGCTGGTGAAGAAGGTGCTGTCCACGGTCAAGGAGATGATGACGCAGCGCCCGGAGAACTACGCCACGTTCTGGCGGGAGTTCGGCCGCGTCGTCAAGGAGGGCCTGCTCAGCGACCACGAGAACCGCGACGCCATCCTGCGGATCGCCTCCTTCGCCACCACCCACGACCAGGAGAAGCCGACCACCCTCCAGCAGTACGTCGAGCGCATGAAGGAGGGCCAGGAGCACATCTACTTCATGACCGGCGAGTCCCGTACCGCCATCGAGAACTCGCCGCACATGGAAGCCTTCCGGGACAAGGGCTACGAGGTGCTGCTGCTGACCGACCCGGTCGACGAGGTGTGGGTCGAGACCGTTCCCGAGTTCGAGGGCAAGGAACTGCGGTCGATCGCCAAGGGCGAGGCCGACCTCGACGAGGAGGAGACCGAGGAGGCCAAGGCCGAGCGGGAGAAGCGGCAGGAGGACTTCGCGGGGCTGCTGTCCTGGATGACGGAGCGGCTCGGCGAGCAGGTCAAGGAGGTACGGCTGTCCTCCCGCCTGACCGTCTCCCCGGCCTGCATCGTCTCGGACACCGACGATGTGACCCCGGCGCTGCGCAACATGTACCGCGCCATGGGCCAGGAACTGCCCGAGGCCAAGCGCATCCTGGAGCTCAACCCCGGCCACCCGCTGGTCGAGGGGCTGCGCAAGGCCCAGGCCGAGCGTCCCGACGACGCGGACCTCGCCGGGACGGCCGAGCTGCTGCACGGCATGGCGCTGCTCGCCGAGGGCGGTGAACTGAGTGACCCGGCCCGCTTCACCAAGCTGATGGCGGAGCGTTTGGAGCGCGCGCTGTAAGCGCTCCGACGGACGCGTCCCGTAACACTGCCGCCGAGTCCCCGCAGGGGCCCGGCGGCAGTGTCATGCCCGGCGCCGGTCCAGCCCCGGCAGTCCGGCCGTCAGCGCGCGCATCCCGCGCGCCACCAGTTCGGCGGGGTCCTCCGCCCGCGCGTCCGCCCCGTCGTCCGCCGAGGCCCAGGTCTCCACCGCGACCCGCATCGCCGTGTTGGCGGCCGCCGCGGCGAGCCGTACCTCCAGCGGGCCGCCGTCCGTCACCTCGGCGAGGACGGGGATCAGCGCCTCCTCGGAGTCGTGGTGCACGCGGTGCCAGACCGAGCGCAGCGCCGGGTCGTCCCGCATCACCCGCAGCAGCCCGCGCGTCCAGCGCAGCGCCTCGGCCGCCCGCTCGTCGGACGGCGTCAGCGCCCGCCGCGCCGCCCGCTCCAGCACGTCCCGTACGGACCGCCCGTCGGCCTCCCCGGCCAGCCGGCGCAGCTCCGCGAGCCACTGCCGTACCCCGACGGCGAGCAGCGGCGCGACCGCGTCCTCCTTGGTGCGGAAGTAGCGGTAGAAGGTCCGCAGGGCGACGCCGGCGGCGCGGGCGATGTCGTCGGCGGTGACGGCGGAGCCGCGCTCGGCGAACAGCGCCGCGGCGGCGCGCGCGATCTCCAGCTCGGTCGCCGCCTTGCGCCGCTCGGTCAGGGAGGGGGCGGCGGACGGCGGGGGCGCGGTGGCCGGTGCGGTGGGGCGCGGTGCGGTGGGCATGGGGCGAGCTTACGACGCCCGTACGGCGAGGTGGCACGGCGCGCGGAGGTGGCACAACGTGCCACCAAGGCGTACGGTGCCGGTGTCGCCCGCGGCGGACGCGGACACCGAGAGCGGGAGAGAGCCACATGGAACGCTTCGACGGACGCCGCGTCCTGATCACCGGGGCCGGTTCGGGCATCGGGCAGGCCACCGTGCACCGGGTGCTGGCCGAGGGGGGCCGGGTGGTGGCCGCCGACATCAGCGAGGCGGGGCTGAAGGCGACCGCCGGGCGGGCCGCGGCGGACGGCCACGCCGACCGGCTGAGCACCGCGGTGCTGGACATCGCGGACGAGGCCGCGGTGCGCGCGGGCGTCGCCGCCGCCGTCGAGACGCTGGGCGGGCTGGACGTCCTGGTCAACGCGGCGGGCATCCTGCGCGCCTCGCACACCTACGAGACCACCCTGGACGCCTTCAACCGGATCATCGCGGTCAACCTGACCGGCACCTTCCTGATGATCCGCGAGGCGCTGCCCGCGCTGCTGGAAGGCCGGGCGCCGGTGGTGGTCAACTTCAGCTCGACCTCCGCCGCGTTCGCGCACCCCTACATGGCGGCGTACGCGGCCAGCAAGGGCGGCATCCAGTCCATGACGCACGCCATCGCGAGCGAGTACGCCAAGCAGGGGCTGCGCGCGGTGTGTGTGGCGCCGGGGTCGGTGCGGTCCGGCATGACCGCGGACCCGGGCCTGCCGGCGGACGCCGACATGAGCCTGTTCGGGAAGCTGCTGCCGGCCATCGGCGAGGGCTTCGCGCCCCCGGAGACGGTCGCGGGCGTCATCGCGATGCTCGCCTCCGAGGACGGCGCGTTCATCACCGGTACGGAGATACGGATCGACGGCGGCACCCACATGTGAGGCAGGGGCGTACGGACGGCGCCGTCACTGCCGTACCTCGCTGCGGTTGATCATCGTCCGGCCCTTGGTGAGGGCGGCGAAGGCCAGCGTCAGGACGGTGCCCGCGACGGCCCAGGCGGACAGCACCAGCAGCGGGCCGGTCACCGCGTTGCCGTGGAAGTACGCGATGGAGCGGGACACCCAGGTGCCCGCGCCCGGCGGCAGCGCGGGGCCGATCGCCCGCCAGAAGTCCGGCAGCAGGGGGTACGGGTAGGCGCCGCCCGCGCTGGGGTTGCCGGCGATCACCACCACGAGGATGGTCAGGCCGATGCCGATGATCCCGGCGATGGCCTGGAAGGCGAAGGTGGTGGCGCCCACCGCGAACACGATCAGGGCGCCCAGGCCCCACAGTCCGTAGAGGCTGCCGGGCAGGGCCCCCAGGATGGGGCCGATGACGACGGCCCCGGCCAGGCCGGTGAGGACCGAGTAGACGGCGAGCGCGGCCAGCCGGATGACCG
Organism: Streptomyces rimosus; assembly: GCF_008704655.1. Taxonomy (NCBI): domain Bacteria; kingdom Bacillati; phylum Actinomycetota; class Actinomycetes; order Kitasatosporales; family Streptomycetaceae; genus Streptomyces; species Streptomyces rimosus. The sequence continues at coordinate 7,422,710 of NZ_CP023688.1, forward strand.
CCCGCTTGAGGTTGGTGGGGCGGGCGCCGAAGCTGATCGCGAGGATCGCGGCGCACAGATAGCCGCCCACGCACCAGCCGACCACCAGGTAGAACGAGGACAGGCCGCGGGTGTCGTCCTTGTCGGCAGGAGCGATGTCCCGGACCTGCACGGTGCGCTTCTGCGCCTTCTCGGCCTGGGTGACCACCTGCTCGACGGCTTGCGAGAGCGAGGCCCCGGAGCCGCTGGCCACCAGGAGTTTGTCGGTGCTGCCGCGCGGATCGACGATCAGGGCGCCGTCGATGTCCCGCTCCCTGATCTGCCGCGTCGCGTCCGCCTCGGAGGAGGCCGCGCGCGGGTCGAGGGGGGAGCCCGGCAGCTTGTCGAGCCGTTCGACGAGCTGCCCGCTCATCTGCTGGGGGGCGACGACCGCGAGCGCCACGTCCTTGGGCTTGGGGGAGTGGAAGGCGCCCGCGTACGACGCGATGAACAGGGCCGTCAGGGCCAGTACGCCGATCATCAGCAGCGCGGCCCGGGCGGAGACCGCGTCCTTCACCTCCCCGAGGAAGCTGCCGCCGTGGGTGTCCTGGTCCCGGTTGCCGCGGGTGCCGTCGTCCGCCGTGGCCATGTGCCACTCCCTCGCCCTGTCGTGCCGAGCAGTTCGTTGTCACCTTTTGCCCCATATCTTCCGTTCCATTACGGAAATCCGCAGGCCGGGCGGGCTGATCGGGGGCGAAGGGTAGGCGCCGTTCGATTTTCGTACGACTGTTCGAGAAAAGCGTTATGGTGGGAACGCGACGGGGGACGCGGAACAGGTCAGGGGGTGCACGAGCGGTAGGAGGCGCGGATGCCACGGTTCACGCATCTGCACACCGCCTCGGGCTTCTCCCTGCGGTACGGCGCCGCCCACCCCGAACGCCTCGTCGAGCGCGCCGCCGAACGCGGCATGGACGCCCTCGCGCTGACCGACCGGGACGGCCTCGCCGGAGCCGTCCGCTTCGCCAAGGCGGCGGCCGCGGCCGGCGTCCGCCCGCTGTTCGGCACCGAACTGGCGGTGGCCCCGCCCGAGGGCGGCCACCCGGCGCCGGGCGCCGCCCCGGGGACGGCCCGGCGGCGCGGTCCGGTGCGCGGCGGCGCGTTCATCGACGAGTCCGCGGCCCGTGCCGTCTTCCTCGCCCGGGACGGCGCGGCCGGCTGGGCCATGCTCTGCCGCCTGGTCACGGCCGCCCACGCCGCCACCCTGCCGGGGGACACCACCCGGCCCGTACTGACCTGGGCCGCCCTCACCGAAGCGGTGCGCGCCGGGGCGCCGGACGCGGTGACCGTCCTGCTCGGCCCGGACTCCGACCCCGGCCGCGCGCTGGCCGCCGGGCGTCCCGACCGCGCCGCCCGGCTCCTCGCCCCCTGGCGCGAACTGTTCGGCGACGCGCTGCGCCTGGAGGTCGTCGACCACGGCCGTACCGGCACCGGCCCCGGCTCGCTGCGCCTCGCCGCCCGTACCCTCGGCTTCGCCGTCGAACACGGCGTCCGGGCCGTGCTGACCAATGCCGTCCGCTACGCCGACCCCGGCCAGGGCCCCGTCGCCGACGTCCTGGACTCCGCCCGCCGCCTGGTCCCGGTGGACCGGCACCGCCCGGAGGCCCGGGACAGCGGCGAGCGGTGGCTCAAGGACGCGCACACGATGGCCCGTACGGCCGAGCGGGTCGCCGAGGCGGCCGGTCTCGGGCCCGGCACCGCTCGGCGGCTGCTGGAGATGACCGAGGAGACGGCCGCCCGCTGCCGGGTGGACCCGGAGGACGGCCTCGGGCTGGGCACCGTCCACTTCCCCGAACCGCGCCTGGTCGGCGCCGCGCGCCGCACCGCCGGACGGGTGCTGCGCTCGCGCTGCGCCGCCGGGATGGTGCTGCGCGGCTACGACCGGCGCCGTAAGTACTGGGAGCGGATGGACCACGAACTGGACATCATCGAGCACCACGGCTTCGCCTCGTACTTCCTGACCGTCGCCCAGGTCGTCCAGGACACCCGGGAGCTGGGCATCCGGGTCACCGCGCGCGGCTCGGGCGCGGGCTCGCTGGTCAACCACCTGCTGGGCATCGCGCACGCCGACCCGGTCGAACAGCACCTGCTGATGGAGCGCTTCCTGTCCAAGCGCCGCGCGGTGCTGCCCGACATCGACATCGACGTGGAGTCCGCACGCCGTCTGGAGGTCTACCGCGCGATCTTCGACCGGTTCGGCACCGAGCGGGTCGCCACCGTCGCCATGCCCGAGACCTACCGGGTGCGGCACGCCGTACGGGACGTGGGCGCCGCCCTGGGCATGGACCCGGCCGAGGTGGACCGGCTGGCCAAGGCGTTCCCGCACATCCGCGCCCGCGACGCCCGCGCGGCGCTCGCCGAACTGCCCGAGCTGCGCGGTGTGGAAGCGGAGCGGTACGGACCGATGTGGGACCTGGTCGAGGCGCTGGACGCGCTGCCGCGCGGCATGGCCATGCACCCGTGCGGGGTGCTGCTCTCGGACGCCTCGCTGCTGGCCCGTACGCCCGTCGTGCCGACCCGCAGCGAGATCCCGCACCGCGACGGCGAGGGCGGCTCCCCGCTGCCGATGGCGCAGTTCGACAAGGACGACGTGGAGGAGATGGGACTGCTCAAGCTGGACGTGCTGGGCGTACGGATGCAGTCCGCGATGGCGCACGCGACCGCCGAGATCGGGCGGGCCACCGGCCGCACCGTCGATCTCGACGACCCGGCGCAGGTGCCGCCCGGCGACCCCGCCACGTACGGCCTGATCCGCTCCACCGAGACGCTCGGCTGCTTCCAGATCGAGTCGCCGGGACAGCGCGATCTGGTCGGGCGGCTCCAGCCCGCCACCTTCCACGACCTGGTGGTCGACATCTCGCTGTTCCGCCCGGGACCGGTCTCGGCCGACATGGTGCGGCCCTTCATCGAGGCCCGGCACGGCCGCCGGCCCGCCCGCTACCCGCACCCGGACCTGGAGGAACCGCTGCGCGAGACCTATGGCGTGGTCGTCTTCCACGAGCAGGTCATCGAGATCCTGCGGATCATGACCGGCTGCGACCGGGGCGAGGCGGACGAGAAGCGGCGCGCGCTGTCCAAGCCGGAGATCCAGGGGCAGGTGCGGGCCTGGTTCACCGGGCGGGCCGCCCGCCGGGGGTACGCGCCCGAGGTGGTCGAGCGCACCTGGGAGATCGTCGAGGCGTTCGGCTCGTACGGCTTCTGCAAGGCGCATGCGGTCGCCTTCGCGGTGCCGACGTACCAGTCCGCCTGGCTCAAGGCGCACCACCCGGCGGCCTTCTACGCCGGGCTCCTCACCCACGACCCGGGGATGTATCCGAAGCGGCTGCTGCTGGCGGACGCGCGGCGGCGGGGGGTGCCGGTGCTGCCGCTGGATGTGAACCGGTCGGCGGTCGCTCATCGAATCGAACTGGTGTCTGGTTCGGAGGGTGGGACTGCGGCTTCCGGGGCGGAGCCGGGGGCCGGTGCCGGGCCGGCCGGTGCCGGTGCGGGCCCCGGGGCCGGTCCGGCCGTCTGGGGTCTGCGGCTCGCTCTGTCCGACGTGCACGGCATGAGCGAGGCCGAGGCGCGCCGCATCGAGGAGGGGCAGCCCTACTCCTCGCTTCCCGACCTGTGGCGGCGGGCCCGCCCCAGCCGCCCGGTGGCCGAGCGCCTCGCCCGCGTCGGCGCGCTGGACGCCTTCGGCGCCAACCGCCGGGACCTGCTGCTGCACCTGGCCGAACTGCACGGTCAGCAGCGGGGCGTGGCCGCGGGGCAGCTTCCCCTGGACGCGGGGGACGGCGCCGCCGGGCCCGTCGAGGCGGTCGAGCCGGCCGGGCTGCCCGACCTGAGCGACGTCGAACGGCTCAGCGCCGAGCTGGGCGTCCTCGGCATGGACACCACCCGGCACCTGATGAGCGACCACCGGGAGTTCCTCGCGGAGCTGGGGGCGGTTGCGGCCAAGCGGTTGCGCGAGGTGGAGCACGGGGAGACGGTGCTGGTCGCCGGGGCCAAGGCGGCCACCCAGACCCCGCCGATCCGCTCCGGCCGCCGGGTCATCTTCACCACCCTCGACGACAGCACGGGCCTGGTCGACTGCGCCTTCTTCGATGACAGCCACGAGGCGTGCGCGCACACGGTCTTCCACTCCTGGCTGCTGCTCGTACGCGGCACGGTCCAGCGGCGCGGGCCGCGCAGCTTCAGCGTGGTCGGCGCCGCCGCCTGGAACCTGGCCGAGCTGGCCGAACTGCGGCGCGAAGGCGGCCTGGAGGCGGTCACCGCGCGCCTCGCGGAAGGGGGACCGGCGGTGGACCCGGCCGTGCTGGTGGACGGTGGCACGGCGGACGGCGGCGCGGTGCCGCGCCGGGTGCACAGCGAGCCGGGCCGCGCGGGCTCGGCCGCGGCCGAGGCGACCTGGGCGGCGGACCAGGTCCCGGCGGCCACTGCCGGGGCCGGAACCGGAGCCGGCCCGGCCGCCGGCCGCACCATCCGGCTGGAGACCGGCTATGAGCTGCACCCCTGGGCCGACCTCCGCCCGGCGGGTGAAGGCTCCGCCACCGGACGGAAGTTGTGGCACGCCAGCCCGGGGAGTGCGGGATGACGCTGATGAGAGGGCCGGCCGATGGGCCTGCCGAGGTGCTGTACGTACGGTTCCGCGCCGCCGGGGACGGTGGTGCGGAAGGGGGCCAGGGCGCCTCGCTCGGCGCGGAGACCTACGGCCATCTTCTGCGGCTGCTCGGCCAGTTCACGCCGGTGATCGAGGCGCTGCCGCCGGACGCCGCGCTGGCCGACGTACGCGGAGCGCTGCGCTACTTCGAACGGGACGCCGCGGGCATCGCCGAGCTGATCCGGCTGCGGGCGCTGGCCTGGTACGGGGTGCGGTGCACCATCGGCATCGCCGGCAACCCGCTGCTCGCGCGGATGGCGGCGCAGGGCGCGGCGCCCGGCGAGGTGCGCCGGGTGCCCGGCGACGCCGTCGCGGACTTCCTCGACCGCAAACCGGCCGCCGCGCTGCACGGCGTCGGACCGGCGACCGCGCGCGCCCTGTGCGCGTACGGACTGGACAGCGTCGGACGGATCGCCGCCGCGCCGCCCGCCACCCTCCAGCGCATCCTCGGTGCGAAGACCGGCCGGGCGGTGCACGACAAGGCCCGCGGGATCGATCCGAGCCCGGTCACCCCGAACGCCGCCGCGCGCTCGATCGGCGCCGAACACCGCTTCGCGCACGACGAACTGGACCCGGACCGGCGGCGCCGCGCGCTGCTCTCCCTCGCGGACGACCTCGGCGCCCGGCTGCGCGGCAGCGGCCGGGCGGCCCGCGCGCTCACCCTCACCGTCCGCTACGCCGACCGCTCCACGACGACCCGCACCCGGCGACTGCCCGAACCGACCGCGCACGGACCGGCGCTGACGGACGCGGCGTACGCGCTGCACGCGGCGCTCGGGCTGCAACGGGCGCGCGTACGGTCCGTGGCGCTGCGGGTGGAGGACCTGTGCCGGGCCGAACTCGCCACCCGGCAGCTGACGTTCGACCCGGCCGAGGACAAGGCGCGCCGCATCGAGGCGGCCGTGGACCGGGCGCGGGCCCGCTTCGGCGAGGCGGCGGCCCGGCCGGCGGCGAAGCTGGCTCAGCCGTACAGCCGGTCGCCGTACCGCGGGCCGTAGTGCTCCTCCAGCTGCTCCAGCGGTGTGTCGGGGACCTCGACCCCCTTGGCTATGCGGGCCCGTGAGGGCGGCGCGTCGGGCTGCCAGCTCTCCGGCTTCCACAGCCCGGAGCGCAGGAACGCCTTGGCGCAGTGGTAGAAGACCTCGTCGATCTCCACGAGCAGCGCCAGCCGGGGGCGGTGGCCCTTGACGACCATGGCGTCGAAGAACGGCGCGTCGCGCACGATCCGGGCGCGGCCGTTGACGCGGAGGGTGTCACCGCGGCCCGGAACGACGTAGTCCAGACCGACCTGCGGGTTGGCGAGGATGTTGCGGAAGCCGTCCACGCGCTTGTTGCCGGGGCGGTCCGGTATCGCGATCGTCGTGTCGTCCAGCACCAGTGTGAAACCGGCCGGGTCGCCCTTGGGCGAGACATCGCACCGGCCCTCGGCGTCCGAGGTGGCCACATAGCAGAACGGCGAGCACGCCAGCCACTGCCGGTCCAGGTCGTGCAGCCGGTCGCGCACCTTGTGCAGCGCGTGGTCGTTCGGCTCGCCGACCAGCTCGCGCAGCTCCCGCTCGGACGTGATCTCCGCGACCTCGGACCTGACCTGCCGGGCCACCGCGCCCGCTGTCCGCTCCACCGCCGTCACGGCGCTCCCCCTTCGTCAGCAAGGTCGACTCCCTTGCGACTGTACGGGAGACCACTGACAACCGGCCGCGCGGGTTTCTTCGGAATTTCCCGCCGGAACGGGAATCTCCCACCCGGCGCGCGGCGCTGAGAGATGACACGACGTGGGCCGGCCACGGCCGGGCGCGCCCTGCTCGCTCCCACGCCGCACCACAGGGGAGTGCGGCGCGGGGGCGGGGCGGGCGGGGTGGCGCCGCCGCCCCCTGAGGTGAAGGGAAGGGGACGGCGGCGCCGGTGTGGGGGGTGAGGCCCCGTGAGGCCAGTGGGGGATGACCTCACGGGGCAAGCCCTGTGGGTCAGTGGGGGATGACCTCACCAGGGGCCCTGCGGGGCCAGTGGGGGATGGCCTCGCAGGTGGGCCCTCATGTGTGGGGGAAGGGCCCTGCGGGTTGGACAGTGGGGTCAGCCGCGCTGCCGGGCGGCCTTGCGGCGTGTGCTCGCGAACAGCACCGAGGCGCCCAGCGCCAGGACGGCCGCGCCGCCGATGGCGATCGGCCCGGTCGCGCTGTTGCCGCCGGTCTCGGCCAGATGGTTCCCGGCCGCCTGCTGGTCACCGGCCTGCTTCGGGTCCACCTCCTTGGCCGCGCCGCCGTTGGGGTGCGCCGCGTTGCCCGCGGCGCTGTCGTGCTGCGCCTTGCCGTCGGTCCCGGCGGCCGGGGCGCCGCCGTGCGCGCCGTGGTGCATGTGGTCGATGGTGGACTTGTCCGCCTCCGCCGCGATCTGCCGGTCGCTCGGCGCGGCGGCGGCCGGGGCAACGCCCTTGCCCGCGCCGCCGCTGTCCTTGCCGAAGACCACGTCGGAGCAGGTGTAGAACGCCTCGGGGCTGTCCGAGCGCTGCCAGATGCTGTAGATCAGGTGGCGTCCCGACCTGGCGGGCACCTTGCCGCTGAAGACGTAGTCGCCGCCGGTCAGCTTCGGGTTGGTGACCTTGGCGAACGGCTTGGCCTCCAGGTCGGACCACTTGAGCGGCTTGGCGGGGTCGTAGCCGTCCTTGGTGAGGTACAGCTCGAAGGAGCCGCGGTGCGGGGCGGTCGCCTTGTAGTGGAACGTGTGGTTGCCCGCCTGGAGCTTGGTGGCCGGCCAGTCGGCCCGCGGCAGGTCCAGGCCCTTGTACTCGGCGCTGTTGGCGCTGCACAGCTTGCCGTCCGGGATGCGCTTCTTGGACTGCCCGCCGGCGTTGCCGTCCCGTACGCCGTTCCAGTCGTACAGGGCCTGGGTGCCGGCGGCCGCGACCATCGCCTTGCAGGCCGCGGACTTCGGGTGTTCGGGGCCTTCGGCGAAGCAGGCGGAGATCCGGCTGACCGGGTCGGTCATCGAGCCGTGGGCGACCGCGGGGGTCGCGGAGAGCGCGGTGAACACCAGCGGGGCGATACCGGTCAGCGCGATACCGGCGGCCTTGCGGCGAGCGGTCATCGTGGGGGTCTCCTTCGTCGGGTCGGGGGGAGCGCACCGGCGGGAGCGCCTGATCCCGCCGGTGCGATCAGCACGCTAGCCCCGCTGAGCAGGGGATTCGGGCCCGAAAGCCGGTTCTCGGCGATCTTTATGGCCCGCTTAAGGAAGACCTGAGGGCGGATTAAGTCCTCGGGACGGATCGTGGTGGAGGCAATCCGGAACGCGCAGGGGAGGGGCGGGAAGGGTGTCGCGGCGCCGGTGTGGCGCGAGTTGACAAAGTTAGGTATGCCTAACCTAATCTTCGGCGTGTGAACGAGGCCGCACCCCCGAACGACGCCTGCGCGGGCCTGATCGTCCTGGCCCGCAACCCCACCGACTCCGTCACGGAAGGCTTCCTGCCGGCCGCGGCCCGCCTCGGCCTGCCCGTGGCGCTGCTGACCGATCAGCCGGACGCCCACCGGGAGGCGTACGGGCGGTACGCGCGCGAGCGGGGCGGTGGCGGCCCGCTGCCCGGCGAGCTGGACATCGTACCGTGCGACGTACTGGACTTCCGTGCCGTGATCGCGCGAATCGCCGCGGGAACCAGCCGAGTTGGAGCGCCCGCCGCGGTCTTCACCAACAGCGACCACCTCCAGGCCCAGGCCGCCCTGGCCGCCGGCTACTTCGGGCTGCCCGGCAAGGACTGGCGGGCCGCGTATCGCACGAAGAACAAGGCCGAGCTGCGGCGCGCCCTGGCCGCCGCCGGGCTGGACGCCGTACGGTCCGCCGAACTGGCGCCGGACGACGACCCGGACGGGCATGGCATCCCGTACCCCTGCGTCCTCAAACCGCGTGAAGGCGTCGCCAGCGAGGACGTCTTCCTGGTTGCGGACGACGCGGAACTGGCCGCCCGCTGCCGCGAGATCCGGGACCGGCGGCCCGGCGCCGCGCTGGTCCTGGAGGAGTACCTGGACGGCACCCTGCACACCCTGGAAACCCTCGGCGACGGGCACACCCTGCACCCGCTCGCCTCCTTCCGCACGGACATCTCACCGCCGCCGCACTTCATCGAGGAACGGCTGCGCCTGCTCCCCGAACCGCCCCGGCCCGCCACGGACCAGGTGCTGACCCAACTGCGCGCGCTCGGCGTCGGCTTCGGCGCCTGCCACACCGAATACGTGGACCAGGGCGGCCGGGCCCGCATCATCGAGGTCAACTACCGCGCCATCGGCGACCAGTGCGACCTGGTCCTCGCCGAGGCGCTGGACCTCCCGCTGTTCGAGCTGGTCCTCCGTACGCACCTGGGGGAGCGGCTGCCGCGGACCCTGGAGGCGCGGCGCGGCGTGCGGGTGCGCATGGAGTACGTGTGCGCCGGCCGGGACGGGGTGCTGAAGGCGGCCCCGGACGCGCACCTGGGAGAAGCGGACGGCGTCCGGCTCGACTACCGGCCCTTACGCGAGGTGGGCGAGCGGCACCCGCTGTACCGCACCAACCGCGACTTCCTGGGGGTGCTGCGGGCCACCGGACGCGACGAGGAACGTATCGACGCGGCCGTACGGGAGTTCCTGGCCGCCCACCGTTGGGAGATCGTGCCGTGACGGCGGTGACGGGAGACGGCGTACCGGACACGCTGTGCGGTGCGGAGCCGGAGCACATCGAAAGCGGTCCCCTCGGCGGCCCGGAGGAAGAGCTGATGCGGCGTGTGCTGAGCACGCTGCTGCGCGAGGACGCGTACGGGCTGCGCGGCGCCGCCGGCACGCTGCGCGGCACGGACGGCGACCGGCTGCGGCTGCCCCTCCCGGACGGCCCGGTCCTGATTCCGGTCGAGGCCGACGGCTTCCAGTGCGAGATCGCCGCCCGGACGGGAGCGCTGGAGCGCCCCGACGGCACACGGGTGACCGGCATCGACGCGATCATGGGCCTGCTGCGTACCGCGGTGCCGCCCGAGGACCGGCCGGGCTTCGACGCCTTCGTCGGCGAGTGCCACCAGGCGCTGGCCACGGCCCGGATGCAGGCCGCGGAGCGCGCGGCGGTGGTCGGCCGGCTCGGGCCGCACGCGGGCGGCGGCGCGTACGGCGGGAACAGCGGGCCGGCGGACGGCGCGAGCGGCGGGGGCCGGGGCGCGGCACCGGACGCGCACGCCGTGCCGCCCGGCACGACCGGCGCGTACGACGGCGACCGGGCCTGGTGCGGCCCCGGCGGCGCACTCGACTACGACACCCTCGCCGCCCACCGCGACCACCCCGTCTACCCCACCGGCCGGGCCCGCATCGGCCTGGACGCCGGCCAGGTGCGCGCCTACGCGCCCGAGTTCGCGCCCGGTTTCGCGCTGCGCTGGCTGGCCCTCCCGTACGAGCACGTCAACGGCGACCCGGCGGCGCTGCCCCACTGGTGGCCCACCCCGGCGGACCTGGGCCTGCCCCGGCTGGACGGCAGCCACCTCGCTCTGCCCGTCCACCCGCTCACCGCCGACGGACCGCTGGCCGAAGCGCTGCGCGTCCGCGGCCTGGAGGGCGCGGCGCGGCTCGCGGACCGCGCGTGGCTGCGGGTGCGGCCCACCCTGTCGATGCGGACCGTCGCCGTCACCGACGACCCGTACACCCACCTCAAACTGCCGCTCGCCACCGCCACACTGGGCCGCCTCAACCGGCGCGGCATGAAACCGGGCACCCTCGTGGACGGCGCGGTGGGCCAGCGCCTCCTGGAGACCGTCGTGGCCCGCCACCCGCGCTTCGCCGAGACCGTGCTCCTCGCCGACGAGACCACCCACCTGGACGCCGGGCACGACCTGCTGGCCACTCTGGTGCGCCGCTTCCCCCGGGGCAGCGGCGGCACGGCGGCCGTGTGCGGGAGCGGCGGTCCGGCCGCCGCGCGGAGCCTGCGCGGTCTGCGCGGTTCCAGCGGTCTGCGCGGCGCGCGGGTGGTGCCGGTGGCCGCGCTCGCGGCCCGGATGCCGGACGGGTCCCTGGTCGCCGACGACCTCGCCCGCCGCTTCTACGGCGGCGACCTGCTCGCCTTCCTCGACGCCTATCTGACCCTCCTGCTGGACTGGCACACCACCCTCTTCGCGTACGGCATCGCGCTGGAGTCGCACCAGCAGAACACCTCGCTCATCCTGGACGAGGTCGCCGGGCGCCCGCGTCTGCGCCTGCTGCTCAAGGACAACGACGGGCCGCGGGTGAACACCGTCCGGCTGGCCGCCGTGCTCGGCGGGGACGCCGCCGACCTGTGCGGCTTCGCCGACCGCCGCATCCTGGTGGGCAGCGACGTCCCGGTCGCGGACGTGTTCACCACCATCACCGTCCACCTGTGCGCCGGCGCCCTCGCCTTCGAACTGGCGCGGCTCGGCCGCGCGCCGCTGCCGGTGCTGCTCGGGCAGCTCCGCGCGCGCCTGACGGAGGCCGTGGACCGGCTGGACGCCGCCCCCGGAGCGGCCGCCGCCGTGCTGCGCACCCGCGTCCTGGACGCCGACCGGCTGCCGGTCAAGGCCATGGTCACGGCCGGCAGCCTGCTCACGAAACGGCGGTCGGGCGCGTCGGACATCAACAAGCACTACGTCACCGGGCCGAACTACCTGACCCCACCGGGTCGGTGACCGCCACCCCCACAGGCACCGTGACCGGACCGCCCACCGCTCGGGCCCCGCTCCCCACCCCTCGTTGGAGTCCCCGCAATGCCCCTCGCCCCCTCCCGCACGGCCGGCCCGGACCGCGCCGTCCCGCGCTCGGCCGACGAACCTGTCGCCCACACCCTCCTGAACTGCCTGGTGCGCGAGATCTGCGGCCCGGAACGGCAGACCGCCGTGGCCGGTGACCACCTGCTGCTGCGCCTGCCGCGCTGCGGCGAACTGCTGCGTATCGGACTGCGCCGCACCTCGCTGACCGGGGCCCACCGCTTCCGCGGCCCCGCCGGACAGTGGCGCGACGGCGGCTGGCACGAACTGGGCTGGCAGGAACTGGCCGCGTGCACGCAACGCGAGCTGGAGCTGCGTACCGGCGTACGGAACGAGGAGTTCCGCGCGCAGGTCGCGTCCAGCCACGCGGGCGTCACCGCCGCCCTGCGCCGCGCCGCGGCCTCCACGGACCACGACCCCAGGGGCACCGGACCGCACGCCCGCTACCTGCGCTCCGAACAGTCGCTGCTGTTCGGGCACCGCTTCCACCCGACGCCCAAGTCCCGTACGGGCAGCGCCGCCGACTGGGCCCGCTACGCGCCCGAGGCCGGGGCCCGCTTCCGGCTGCGGCACCTGGCCGTACGCGCCGAGTGCGTACGCGAGGAGGCCGCCACGCCCACCGCGCTCACAGCCCTGGACCGGCAGGGCGAGGTGCCCGACGGCTACCGGCTGCTGCCCGCGCACCCCTGGCAGTACGCGATGCTCGGCGCGCACCCCGCCCTGCGGGACGCCGTACGGCGCGGGGACCTGCTGGACCTGGGGGAGCGCGGCGACGCGTTCGCGCCCACCGCGTCCGTCCGTACGCTCTACGACGGTCGTACGTTCCTCAAGTTCAGCCTCAACACCCGCATCACCAACTGCGTGCGCAAGAACGCCGACTACGAACTGCGCGGCGCCGTCGCCCTCACCCACCACCTGGAACCGGTCGCCACCGCCCTCGCCGCGCGCTTCACGGGCTGCGACCTGCTGCGCGAACCCGGCTACCGCACCGTGGACGTGGGCGACCGCGAACTTGCCGAAGGGCTCGGCGTCATCGTGCGGGAGGGGCTGGAGGAGCGGCTGCGGCCCGGCGTCACCCCGCTGCTGGCCGCCGCCGTGGCCGATGAACACCGCACGAGTGACGCCCAGTTCGGGGCGCTCCTGTCCGATTCCGGGCCGGTGGCGGCGCTCGGCTGGTGGGACGCGTACCTGTCGCTGCTCGTACCGCCCGTGCTGGCCGCCTACTTCGACCACGGCGTCGTCCTCGAACCGCACCTCCAGAACGTCGTGCTCGGCGTCGACGCCCACGGCATGCCCGCGCAGATCCTCTTCCGCGACCTGGAAGGCACCAAGCTGCTGCCCGGCGGCCCGCACGCGGCGTTCCTCGCCGGGCTGCCGGGAGAGGTGGCGCGGTCCCTGGTGTACGACCGGGAGCGCGGCTGGGACCGCGTCGTCTACTGCCTGCTCGTCAACCATCTCGCCGAGACGGCCGCCGCGGTCGCCGACCGGCACCCGGCGCTGGAGGGCGAGCTGTGGCGGGCCGTACGGGGCGTGCTGCGCGAGCGGAGCGCCGCGCACGGCGAACCGGACGAACTGCGTGCCCTGCTGGCCGGCGCGCCCCTGCCCGCCAAGGCCAACCTGCTGACGCGGTGGGGGCGCGCGGCGGACCGGGAGGCGGGATACGTCCGTATCGCCTCACCGGTCGCGCCCGGCGCCGCGGACGGCGGCCCGCCCGTGCCCACGGCCACCCCCGCCCGCCCCCGGAGCACCGCATGATCACGGAGCTGGCCGCGCGCCAGGTGGACGCCCTCACCGCCGGGCACCCGGGCCCCGGCGGTACGCTCGACGGCCCGCTGCCCGCCTACGTCTACGACCTGGCCGACCTCGCCGCCCACGCCGCGTCCGTACGGGCCGCCCTGCCGCCCCGCGTCGACCTGTACTACGCGGCCAAGGCCAACCCGGACCCGCGCCTGCTGCGGACGCTCGCCCCGTACATCGACGGCTGCGAGGTCTCCTCCGGGGGCGAGGCCGCGCATGTGCGCGCGGCGGAGCCCGCGCTGCCGCTGGCCTTCGGCGGACCGGGCAAGACGGAGGCGGAACTGCGCGCCGCCCTGGACCTGGGCGTCGAGCGCTTCCACCTGGAGAGCGAGCACGAACTGCGGATGCTCTCCGCACTCGCCCGGGCAGCCGGGCGGGAGGCGGACGTCCTGCTGCGCGTCAACCTGCCACTGGGCGCCGGGGCCACGGCCGGCGCGGCCCTGGCGATGGGCGGCCGGGCCACGCCGTTCGGCCTCGATCCCGCGCGCGCCGAGCACTGCCTGCCGCTGCTCTGCGACGGCCCGCTACGGCTGCGCGGCATCCACGCCCACCTGGCCAGCGGCCTCGACGCGCCCGCCCAACTGGCCATCGCCGCCCGGATCACCGACTGGGCCCGGCACTTCGCCGCCCGGCACGGCCACTCCCTGTGCGAGATCGGCCTCGGCGGCGGCATGGCGGTCGACTACGGACGCCCGGAGACCCGCTTCGACTGGGGGGAGTACGGCACCGGGCTCGCCGGGCTGGCCGACCGCTACCCCGAGTTCACGCTGCGCATCGAGCCGGGCCGGGCGCTGACCGCGTACTGCGGCTGGTACGTGACCGAGGTGCTGGACGTGAAGCACAGCCACGGCGAGGCGTTCGCCGTCCTGCGCGGCGGCACCCACCACCTGCGCACCCCGGCGGCCAAGGGCCACGACCACCCCTTCGTCGTGCTCCCCGTAGAGGAGTGGACCCGCCCCTGGCCCCGGCCGGGCGCCCACAACCAGGAGGTCACGCTCGCGGGCCAGCTGTGCACCCCGAAGGACGTGCTGGCCCGCCGGGCACCCGTCGCCCACCTGCGCGCGGGCGACCGGGTGGCCTTCGCCCTGTCCGGCGCGTACGCGTGGAACATCTCGCACCACGACTTCCTGATGCACCCGCCGCCGGGCTTCCACTACGTGGGCGGCCCGGAGGCGGCGGCCGTGCCCGCGGGCATACGGAGCGGCGCCGCGCTCCGTGCGCGGCGCCGCCCTTGACCCGGTCAGATGTCCAGTTCGCCTTCGATGCGCCGGAGCTGGTGCCGGGCCATGGCGAGGTTGGACCGGTCCTTGTCGAGTGCCAGGTAGAGGAACAGGCCGCTGCTGTTGCGGGACTTCAGCAGCCGGATGAGGTGGTACTGCGTGCCGAGGGTGATCAGGATGTCCTCGATCTCGTCCTTGAGGCCGAGCATGTCCATGGTGCGGACCTTGGCGCGCACCACGTCGGTGTTGCCGGCGGTGGCGACGGACAGATCGAGGTCCTTGCCGCCGCCCAGCGTGCCGAGCGCCATGCCGCTGCCGTAGTCGACCAGGGCCACGCCCAGGGAGCCCTCGATGCCGGTCATCGCTTCTTTGAGTGCCGTCTCGGTGTTGATCATGGGAGTCGCACTTGCCTTTCGTCCTTGCGGGGAGCGGGGGGTGGTCCGGTTCATGTCAGGGGTTCTCCTGTTGTTCCGGTGCGCCGTCGAGCAGCGCGCTGATGCGCGTGCTGGACCGGCGCGCTTCCAGGCGCACCCGGCCGACATTGGCCTGCGGCGCCGTCACCAGGGCCAGCGAGGCCGACCGGCCCGCGGTGTAGGCACCCACCCAGCCGTGGTCCGCCCGGACCAGGAGTTCGTGGGCGGTGCCGTGCCCGGCCGCGGCGGCCAGGCGCAGGGCGGCCCGCAGCGCCTCCGCGGTGCGGGGCCCCAGGTGCTGCGGGTGCTCGCCGGATACGTCCCTGGCCAGCACCCGGCCGTCGTCACTCACGATCAGTGCCCCGGTGACCTGGGTGACACAGGCCCGCAGCCGCTCCAGTTCACTGGTGAGTTCGGCCTCTGTCGCCATGACGTGCTTCCTTCCGAACAGGCGACGCGATACACGCTTCACGGCGGTGCTCCGCCGGCGACGGAGCGGGGTGACTTCACAGACGGGCCTCCAGTGCGTCACGGACGCGCCGCAGCAGGGCGACATCGGGCGGCTCCGGAGGGCCCGCGGTCCGTGGCGCGCCGCCCGGGCAGCCGCCGGGCGGCGGATGCGACAGGCGGGGGACGAGCAGGCCGGCGACGGCGAGGCGCCGCACCTCCAGGAGTACGTGGAAGGCGGGCCGGCCCAGTTCCCGGGCGATGGTGCCCGGAGTGCGCGTCCCGTCGGCAAGGTCCAGCACGGCTTCCAGGCGTGCCGGAACCCGCAGGCCCGCAGCGGGCCGGCGCACGACGGGTGCGTCGGCGATGTCCGGCCCCGGCCACCGGGTGTCCAGCAGCTGCCTGCGCCGCCGCGTCTCCCGCAGTACCCGCTCCGCCGCGACGGAGCGCGGATGGCCGCCGCCCTCCCGCACGAAGCCGTGCTGGAAGCGCGTCGGGCGGTTGTGCGGGGCCAGTACGAAGAACGCCGCGTCGAAGAGAGCGGTCAGCCACCAGACTTCTGCCTGTCCCACGGACAGGAAGCCCTCCTTGACCAGGCGGCCGGGCACGTGGTCGGGGACTCCGGCCCGTTCGAGCGCCTCGTCCCACACGGCCTGCGGCACCCGTCCGCCCGCGGTGAGCAGGACCTCCAGCCCGGGGGCCGCCGGGCTCTCGGCGTGTACGACCCGGCCGCCCACCAGGTAGAGCGTGCCGGGCCCGCACTGGAGGGCGCCGGTGGCCTGCTCGGCGGCCAGGCGCGAGAGCATCGAGGGGCGCGGCGGCAGGGCGGGCGGCGCCACGAACGGTGCGGTGCTCATGTCAACGCCAGCTGTCCTGCCACACCCTCCATACGGAGGCGGGCCAGCGCGAGGTTACCGGAGGTGCGGTCCAGCCACAGATGCAGGAGCACGCTGGGCTCCGCCGTGGGGTCCACGAAGCGCACCAGGTGGTACCCGCTGCGGGTGGTGACGATCAGGTCCTCGACCGGCGGGGCGGGCACCGGGACCGGCCCCTCGGCGAACATGGAGGCGCCGATCACCAGCCGGGCCAGTTCGGCCGCTTCGGCGGCCGTCGCCTCCGGTCCGCCCAGCGCCTGCTCACCGGCCGACTCCAGTGCGAAACCGCACGTCCAGTCCACCAGCGCGGCGCCCCGTGCGCCGGGCACGTTCATGGCCTCCAGCAGGCTCACATCGATACCGGGCACGAGAACTCCCTCTACTGGCACGCTGGTCGGCGTTCCCCGCTTTCCTGGTGACGAGGAGGCTACGCAGCCGGGCCGTGCCCACCGGGTGAACTGGCGCAATCCCTTGGGACTTGTCCCGCGTCAACAGGAGTCCGCCCGGACTTGTTCGGTTCCTGACAGGATTCGGCCCGTAGGGCGCCGCACCCGTGGCGCCGGGCGCCCTACGCGTCCGCCAGGTCCCTGACGCTGTGCCACTCCACGCCGAAGGGCCGGTAGCCGAACGCGGTGTTGATGGCGAGCATCGGGCCGTTCTCCGCGTCGTTGACGGTGAAGGCGTCGGTGCACCCGGCCTCGCGGGCCCGGTGCAGGGAGGCGGTCTTGGCGAGCCTGGCCAGGCCCCTGCCCCGGTGGGAGCGGCGGGTGCCGGTCATCCCCGAGCCGTAGCGGCCCCAGCCGTCCGTACCGGCCAGGCAGAACGACGCGACCTCGCCGCCGACCGTCACCACCGTCGTCAGGTCCAGGTCGATGTTCGGGCGTTCCCAGGTCTGGGTGATCCAGTCCTCGTACGTCATCGCGTCCACGGTCAGATCGTCGGGCTCGTCCAGCATCACCTCGGCGTCCGCCTCGTACAGCGGCCGGGGATCGGCACCGAAGTCGGCGGCGGTGCGCAGCTCCGTGCCGGGCGGGAGGCTCGCGGGCAGCGGCGGCAGGGCGGCGCGGACGAGGTCGAGACGCAGGCAACGGGCCGTGCGCAGAGGCCGGTAGCCGCGGTGCCGGGCGAACGACATCGAGCGCGGGTCGTCCTGGGGGTAGGCGTGGAGGTGGGTGGCGCCCAGCCCGGCCAGGTGCTCCTCCGCCACGGCGAGCAGGGCGCTGCCCGCGCCGCGCCCCCGGTACCCGGGGTCCACCAGCGGCACGACGACGCCCTGTCCGGGCGTGCTGCTGTCATGCCGGACCGAGGACTTCACCACGCCGACGACACGGCCGCCCGTTTCGGCGACGAACACCCGCAGCTTCTTGCCGGCCGGTGCCTCGGCGACCTCCCAGGCGACCGACTGCGCAGTGGAGATCTCGTAGGGCAGTACACGACGCCGGAGCTCACAGACGTCCCGGGCATCGGCGGGACGGAACGGACGCACAGTAATGGTCACCAGCGGGACGGTACGCCCACCGGCCGCGTGGCGCCTGCGAATATCGCCCGGGCCGGGCCGCCTCCTGCCGGGCAGATCCGTCCGGCGCTGCCGGGCGGTCCGCGGTGCCGCGGCACGACATGGGTTGACCTGCGGACACGGCGGGCACCGCTGACGCACAATGGGGGCGACCCACCCCCTGCGTCCCATGCAACCCCCGTACCAGGAGCGCCACCGTGGCCGTCCAGCAAGCGCCGCCCCTGCGGCTGACCATCGACCCGGACGCGGCGGAGGCGCCGTTCGAACAGGTCCGGTCCCAGATCGCCGGGCAGGCCCGTGAGGGCGGGCTGCCGGTCGGCCGCAAACTGCCCACCGTACGCGGCCTCGCCGAACAGCTCGGGCTGGCCGCCAACACCGTCGCCAAGGCGTACCGCGCCCTGGAGACGGACGGGGTGATCGAGACGCGGGGACGCAACGGCACCTTCGTCGCCGCGGCCGGCGAGGCGGCCGACAAGGAGGCGGCCGCTGCCGCCGCCTCCTACGCCCGGCGCGCCCGCCGCCTCGGCCTGGACCACGCCGCCGCCCGCGCGGCCGTCCTGGAAGCCCTGCGCGCCACCTACGGAGAGGACGTATGACCGCACTCGCCCGCGTCCAGTGCACCGCCCTGGACTGCCCCGACCCCCTGCTCCTCGCCCGCTTCTACGCGGAGTTGCTCGGCGGCGAGATCAACCGCCCCGACTCCCGCTGGACCGCCGACGGCGACTGGGTCACCCTGCACACCCCCACCGGCACGCTCCTGGCCTTCCAGCGCGTCCCCGACCACCGCCCGCCCCGCTGGCCGGACCCGGCGCACCCCCAGCAGTCCCACCTCGACTTCGGCGTGGACGACCTGGAGGCCGCACACCAGCGGGTGCTGGAGGCGGGCGGCACCCTGCTGGACACCACCCACGACGCCAAGCCCCGCGGCTTCCGGGTCTACGCGGACCCCGCGGGCCATCCGTTCTGCCTCGTCAAGGAACTCCCCGAAGACCGGCAGCACTATCCCGAGGGCACGGTGTGACCAGCAAGGAGGCGCTCATACGCCGCCCCGGGCCGCGCCTCGCCGAAGGGCTGACGACGCACATCCAGCGGCGGCCGGTGGACCCGGCCCGCGCGCTGGCCCAGTGGGAGGAGTACGTCGGCGCGCTGCGGGCGCACGGCTGGCGGACGACGGAGGTGGCACCCGCGGACGACTGCCCCGACGCGGTGTTCGTGGAGGACACCATGGTCGTCTTCCGCAACGTCGCGCTGCTGGCCCGGCCCGGGGCCGAGACCCGCCGCCCGGAAGTGGCCGCCGCCGAGGAGGCGGCGGCCGCGCTCGGCTGCTCGCTGGGCCGTATCCGCGCGCCCGGCACGCTCGACGGTGGTGACGTCCTGAAGGTGGGCGACACGGTGTACGTGGGGCGCGGTGGCCGCACCAACGCCGAGGGGGTGCGCCAACTCCGGGCCGCCTTCGAACCGCTGGGGGCCCGGGTGACGGCCGTACCGGTCGAAAAGGTGCTGCACCTGAAGTCCGCGGTCACCGCCCTGCCCGACGGCACCGTCATCGGCCACCCGCCGCTGGTCGACGACCCCGCCCTCTTCCCCCGCTTCCGCGCGGTGCCGGAGGAGGCCGGGGCCCATGTCGTCCTGCTCGGCGGCGGACGGCTGCTGATGAGCGCGAGCGCGCCCCGCAGCGCCGAACTGTTCGCCGGCCTCGGCTATGAACCGGTGGTGGTGGACATAGCGGAGTTCGAGAAGCTGGAAGGCTGCGTGACGTGCCTTTCGGTACGGCTGCGGGAGCTGTACGCGTAAGCCGCAGCCGTACGCCTACAGATACAGCCCCGCATCCGCACCCGCGTCCTGCGCCGGTACCGACGCGGGGCCGACGCCGCGGCGCAGCGCGTACAGCTCGGCGAGGGTCGCGCCGTCGCGGCCGACGCCGTCCTCCCTGCCGAGCCAGCGCACCGCCTCCGGGCGGCTGAGCGGGCCCACCTCGATACGGGCCAGGCAGCGGCCGGGGCGGACCACGGCCGGATGCATCCGCTCCAGGTCCTCGTTGGTCGTCACGCCGACGAGGACGTTGCGGCCCTGGCCCAGCAGCCCGTCCGTCAGATTCAGCAGCCGGGACAGCGCCTGCCCCGCCGTGTGCCGGGCCTCGCCGCGGATCAGCTCGTCGCAGTCCTCCAGCAGGAGCAGCCGCCAGCGGCCCTTGCCCGCCGCGTCGTCCTCGCCGATGGCGATGTCCATCAGGTAGCCGATGTCGTTGAAGAGGCGCTCCGGGTCCAGGACGCAGTCGACCTGGCACCAGTCGCGCCACGAGCGGGCGAGGGTGCGCAGCGCGGAGGTCTTGCCCGTACCGGGCGGGCCGTGCAGCAACAGCAGCCGTCCGGCGATCTCCTCCGGCGCCACCCCCATCAGCCGGTCCAGCGCCTCGGCCACCGGGGTGGTGTAGTTGGGGCGGATCTCCTCCCACGTACCGGCGGAGATCTGGCGGGTCGTACGGTACGGGCCGCGCCGCGGGGAGAGGTACCAGAACCCCATCGACACGTCCTCCGGCTGCGGCTCCGGCTCGTCCTCCGCGCCGTCGGCCGACTGGCCGAGCACCTTCACGGCCAGCTCGTCGGAGGTGGCCGTCACGGTCACGTCCGCGCCGCGGTTCCACCGCGACACCAGCAGCGTGAAGCCGTCGCCCTCGGCGAGGGTCGCGCTGCGGTCCTCGTCGCGCGCGGAGCGCAGCACTTTGGCGCCGGGCGGCAGCAGCGTCAGACCGGCCTTGACCCGGTCCACCGAGCGGCTGCGCGCGTACGGCTGCTCGCCGCTGGCGAACCGCCCCAGGAACAGGGCGTCGACGACATCGGAGGGTGAATCGCTGTCGTCCATGGTCAAGCGGATCGGGAGGGACTCCTCGGCGGCGGACGGTCGGACGTGGTCGGCACACATGTCCACCATGATCCGGCACCGCGGGCCACGGCGTATACGGATTTTCCCTTGTCGCCCGGGACTTTCACAGCGACCGGACGGCCCGGTGAACGGTCCTCAACACTTGGTGCGAAACCGGCCGAACGACCCCCGAAGCTGGCTAGGCTGGCCCGTCGTGGGACGTTATGGGGAACGCCACGGTGGGGAACGGCACGGCGGCACGGACACCGCGGGGCGCCCGCGCCCGCCGGACGTGCCGGCGGCCGGGGGATCCGGGCCGGGCCGCAGGCTGCGCAACCGGCCCCGGGCCACCGCACTGCTCGCGATCGGCGTGGCGGCGCTGGCCATGGCCCTGGCGATGTGCGGCTTCCCGCCGGAGAGCGGGAGCAGCGGCGCGGGTTCCGGAGCCTCGCCCGCCGCCCAGGTGGGCTGGGGGTTCACACACACCGAGTACAGCGCGGACCGCGGCAACGACGCCGCCACGCACAGCGCCTCCGAGCTGCTGTCCGCGGAGCCGATGCCGCAGAACCAGCACATCATGGGCTGGGGCGCGCAGAACCCCGAACCGAGCCCGGGGAAGTACGACTTCAAGGAGCTGGACAGCCGCGTCGACCTGATCCGCAGGACCGGCGGCACGCCCGTCCTGACGCTGTGCTGCGCCCCGGACTGGATGAAGGGCGGCAAGGCCGGCGAGACGGACTGGAGCGCGCTGGAGAAGGCGCCGAGCCCGGAGCACTACGCGGACTTCGCCCAACTGGTCGGCACGATCGCCCGCCGCTATCCGGACATCCGCCACTTCATCGTCTGGAACGAGCTCAAGGGCTTTTACGACGAGGCCCGCAACCGCTGGGACTACGAGGGCTACACCCGCCTGTACAACCTCGTCTACAAGGAACTGAAGAAGATCGACAAGAACAACCAGGTGGGCGGCCCGTACGCGGTCATGGACAGCCACCCGCCCGACGACGACGCGCAGGCGTCCGACGTCAAGGGCCCCTGGGGCAGCCTCGACCAGCGCACCGTCGACGCCGTCGAGTACTGGAACGCGCACAAGGCGGGCGCGGACTTCGTCGTCGTGGACGGCTCCAGCTACACCAAGGACGGCCGGTACGTCCCCGACGCGTTCGCCGCCACCCGCAAATTCGCCGACATCGGGCGCTGGCTGCGCGCGACGACCGGGCTGCCGCTGTGGTGGGCGGAGTGGTACGTCGAGGTCGCGGACGAGAACGACGACCGCAACGGCTGGAGCGAGCCGCGCCGTACCGCCGTCCAGGCGAGCGCGCTGATCTCCATGACCGAGGGCGGCGCCACCAGCGGCTTCTACTGGAACCCGGAGAGCGAGGGCGCCGGCTGCCCCGGCTGTCTGTGGCGCAGCACCCAGCTGCGGGGCGGCGGCGGTGAACTGCCCATGATGGACCTGCTGTCCCGGTTCTCCCGCGCCTTTCCGCCCGGTACGTCCTTCGTACCGGTGGACGTGGCCGCGGGCGACCGGGCCAACCTGCGCGTCCTGGCCGACCGCCGGACCCTCATGGTGGTCAACACGCTCGACCGCCCCGTCCGCACGACGGTGGACGGCCGGAGCCTGACCCTCAAGCCGTACGAGATCCGCTGGGAGAAGCGGTCCTGAGAACCGGGCGCCCGGCCGTCGCCGGGCGCCCGCTCACGACATCGTCACGAACCGCTGCACAAGGGCCACCAGGAAGACGAACAGCAGCGGCAGCGCGAACCAGAACGAACTCTGCAGCCAGCGGAGCTTGCGCACGCTCGGCGGCAGGGCCACCCGCACCACCTCGCGCGCCGCGAGCAGCACGATCAGGGCCCCGGCCGCGAGCGCGCCGACGACCGACCATGTCGTCCAGGTGATGCGCGGCCCGACCGGCCCCGGGTCCGGCTCGTCCACCGGCCCCGGCGGCTGCTGCCGCAGCTCGTACAGCGCCGCGTCCTTGTTGCTCATGACACGGCGCAGCTCGGGCCGCTGGTCCAGGGCCGTACGCAGCCGCTGCTCCCAGCCGGCGGAGTAGCCCGCACCCAGGCGCAGCGACTCCGCCTGGGCGCGGTTGAGCATGAAGTACGAGCGCGGTCCGGCGTCGCGCAGCGCGTTGACGAGCGAGTCGGTCAGGACCGGGTCGCGCGGGGCGAGTACGGGCTTGTACTGCACCCGCTCCATGTCCTTCGCGCCCCACGGTATGTCCGGGGTCACGTCGTTGACCGTGTCGTTGGACGGCCACAGCAGCCGCGCCGTGGGCCGGTCGTGCGCGTAGACGTAGTCCATCGCGGCCACCTCGCCCGGCCGGACGCGTTCGAACGGCTCGTTGCCCCAGCGGGCCACCAGGAACCCGGTGATCAGCACCACGCCCGTCAGCAGGGCGGCGAACGGGCCCAGGCCGCGCCGGGTGCCCGCGGCGCGCGGGAAGAGTGCCAGCGCGCCGAGGACGCAGGCGCCGGGCAGCGCGAACATGAACACCCGCAGCGCCATCTCGCCGCCGTAGGACTGCATGCCGAAGGCGAGGAACGGGACGAAGGTCAGCACCAGCAGCGAGCGTTCGGAGAAGCCCGCGGCGCGCCGCTGCAGCACGCCCCAGCAGGCCAGCGCCAGCACCCCGCCGGCCAGCGCCACCCGCGCGTACAGCACCAGTTTGTGGACACTGTCGCCGTCGCCGATCCGGCCGGCGACCGATGACGAGACGTTTCCGCCGATGCCGCCCAGCCCGCCGAACAGCTCGTCGAAGTGGCCCGACCAGTACGGCTCGGCGAGGTAGCCGATCCACACCACGACCACCACGCCGAACAGCAGCGGCAGCCCGTACAGGGACGTACGCCGGACCAGGACCAGGAACGTCAGCACGCCCAGCATCACGAACGGCGTGAGCTGGTGGCCCGCCACGGACGCCAGGAACAACAGGCCCAGCACGGCCAGCAGCGCCACCCGCTGCCCCCGCCCGGCCGGCGCGACCTCCGCCTCGCCGGGCCAGCGCTTGCCGCGCAGCACCCGCGGATCGCGGAACCACACCAGCAGGATCGCGGCGAAGACCAGGTAGAGCAGATACGTGAAGCCCTGCGGCGAGAAGTAGTCCTGGCCGACCCAGCCGCACAGCGCGAACAGCCACACCGCGCTCCACTTCGCGCGCCAGCCCGCCCGTACGGACCTCACCAGCAGGCACACCGGGGCCAGATACAGCAGCTGGATGGTCAGCGGCCACCAGCGCAGCACCTCGGTGAAGTCCGTGACGCCGCACGCCTCGGCGACGAACTGGGCCGCCGCGAAGAAGCCCGGCCAGCTCCAGCGCGCGTCCAGGTCGGGCACCGCGGAGCCGGTGCGGTCGATGTGGTCCAGGAAGCCCAGGTGCTGCCAGGCGGTGGCGAAGCGCGGTTCGGCCTCCAGGACGGCGGGCAGCGCGTGCAGGGCCACCACGGTCAGGACCAGGACGGCCGCCAGCAGGACGCGCCGCGGCCGGGACAGCCACAGCGCCGACGCGAAGGCCAGCACCAGCAGGACGGCGCCCAGCAGCGTCGCCGCGGGCAGCACGCTGATCAGGCCGAGCCCGCCCATCCGGTCCAGGTCGGCGTCGCCCATGCCGCGCAGCGGCAGCCAGAAGAGCGCGAGCGCGGCGACCAGCAGCGCCCAGATGCCGATGTCGGGGCGCCCGCCCAGCCGGGCGGCCAGCCGCGGCCCGAAGGGGAGGGCTGCCGCGATCCGCGGTCCGAAGGGGACGGCTGCCGCGAGCCGGTCCTTGAGGGGGGCGGAGGGGGCACCGGCGGTGTCCGGGGCCGGGCCGGAGCGGTCCGGCGGGGAGCCGTCCGGCGGGGGCCCGTCCGTCCGGGGTTCCGCGACCCGCTCCGTCACCGGCTCGGCCCGGAACACCTTCGCGGAGACCGGCGGCACCGTCTGCTCCGCGGCCCCGTCGCCGTCCCCCTGCGCCCAGGACGGCGCGGGCCGTACGTCCGGCCTGCGCTCCATGTGGTCGAAGTCCACGTGCAGCCCGAGCGGCATCGTGTCCACGTCGCGCAGCGCCCGCTGCGCCCAGCCGGGCCGGTGCGGCACCGCGCCGTCCCCGTCGCCCGCCGCCTCCCGCGCCCGGTCGGGCTCCGGCGGCAGGGCGGTGGCGCCGGGTGCCCGCGCGTCCCCGAGGTCGCCGTTGACGGCCAGGTCGGCCAGGTCGCCGTCCGGCGCGAGTCCGTCGGCGGGCGCGCGCGTCAGCGGGGCGGCGGGGCGGCCCTTGAGGACGCGGTACAGCTTGACGGAGGCGATGGAGACGATCACCGCCAGGCTGGAGATCTCCGCGACACCCGCGCCGGTCAGCCCCATCCGCGGCAGCAGCAGCACCGTCAGGCCCAGGACCAGGACGCACAGCAGGCCCTGCATGTAGGCCAGTCCGGACGTACGGCTCTGCGCCCGCAGCACCGCGAAGTAGACCTCCATCACCACGCGCAGCGCGGCGCCCACCGCGAACCAGCGCAGCAGCGGCGTGGCGGCGTCCGCGTACCCCTTGCCGAAGACGGCGAGGATGTACGGCGCGCAGACGAACAGGAAGAGACAGACCGGGATCATGATCCGGGCCATCCGGCGCAGCGCGGCCCGGGTGTTGTCGGCCAGCCGCGCCGGGTCGTGCGAGCCCTCGACGGTCAGCGAGGCGCCCATGTTGATCGCGAGCAGGTTGACCGTGCCGCCGATCGTGGTGGTGATGTAGAAGTACGCGTTGTCGGCCGAGCTGACCTGCGCGGCGACCAGCACCGGCACCAGGTAGACGACGGCCAGCGAGAACAGCGAGCCCGTGTAGTCCCCGGCCAGGAAGCGGCCCATCTCGCGCAGCGACGGCGGCCGGGCGCTGCGTTCGGTGGCCCGGATGTGCCGGGGCACCAGCCGCCGGAACACCAGCCAGCCCAGCGGCAGCACGGACACCGCGATGGCCGCGACCCACGAGACGAACACACCCGCCGTCGGGATCGCCGCGGCGAACGCCACCAGCAGTACGAGCTTGACCGTCGAGAAGACGAAGTTGCCGACCGGCACCCACATCGCGCTGCGCAGCCCGGTCAGCACCCCGTCCTGGAGGGTCAGCAGCGACCAGGCGACGACGGCGACGATAAAGCCGATCCCGTGGACGGGCCCGTGCAGGAAGCCGTACGACGGCCCCCAGAAGTCCAGGGTCAGCAGGAAGACCGTCGCGGCCAGCGCGACGATCACCGAACTGCCCAGGTAGGTACGGCGGACCAGCCGCCCCGTGGTGCGCCCCGCGATGGGGATGTAGCGGGCCAGCGCCCCGGTCAGCGTCAGCGAGGTCAGCCCCGCCAGCAGCTTCATCGCGGCGATGGCCGCCGAGCCCTGGCCGACCGCGGACTCCGTGTAGTACCGGGCCGCGACCAGCCAGAACCCCAGACCGAGCAGCCCGGAGATGCCGGTGTTCAGCATCAGCGCATAGGCGTTGCGGAACAGCGGGCTGCCCCCGCCGCCCTTCCCGCCGGCGCCCCGGCCGCCGAACAGGCGTCGCCGCCCGCCCCCGGCCGGGCTCCGGTCCGTACGCTCCTCGGTCCGGGTGGTCGTGTCAGACACGGCTTCCGCGCACCTTCCCCACTGCCTCGACTGCCTGACGGGTCCTGCGGACCACGGCGTACCCCTTGGTGAGCGCCCGGTCCCGGGCGAAGAACCGCCCGATGCCCCGGCCCGCCACCAGCCGTGCGAACTCCTGCGTACCGGTGCTGCGCCGCACCGTCAGCCGCGCCAGCGCGTACGGGCCCTGGCGCGGCGCGGCGAGCGCGTTGCCCACCGCCAGCGCCTGCCGGAAGCCCGCCCCGCGCACCGCCCGCCGCACCCGGCGGCTGGAATAGCCGTACGGGTAGGCGAACGACACCGGCGGCACGCCCAGTTCGTCGGCGACGATCTGCTTGCAGCGCGTGATCTCGAACCACAGGCGGTCGTCCGAGAGCTGGTCCAGCTGCGGGTGGGTGTGACTGTGCCCGCCGATCTCCACCCCGGCGACGGCCAGTTGGCGGGCCTGGTCCCAGTCGAGCATGGTGTCCAGACCGCCTCCGGTGTCGTACGGGCCGCGCAGCCAGCCCGTCGAGACGAAGAGGGTGGCCGCGAAGCCGTGCTTGGCCAGGGCGGGCAGGGCGTGCCGGTGCACGCCCTCGTAACCGTCGTCGAAGGTGATCAGCACCGGACGTGCGGGCAGCGGCCCGCCGCGCCGCCAGGCCGCCGCCAGATCGGCGGTGGTCAGCGGCGTGAACCCGCTGTCGTCCAGTACCGCCATCTGCTCGGCGAACGCCTCCGGGGTCACGGACAGGTCCAGCGTGGCCCGCGCGGGCGCGTGCGCGACCGCGTGGTACATCAGGATCGGTACGACGCGCGGCTCGGTCATGCCACCGCCCCCTCACTCCCCGAGGACGAAGACTCGCCGCGGGCCGGGGGAGTTGCGGGGGCGGGCACCTTGGCCGGTTCGAGCGGGCCGGCCGGTTCCCGGCCCGTACCGCCCGTCCCGTCCGGCACGGGCACCACCACGAAGCCGCTGCCCACCGTCCGCCGGTCGCGGCGCGCCCGCAGGCTGCCGAGCGCGTAGCCGAACGCGGCCGACGACACGCCCGCCACGATCGCGCCCGCCCGCCCGGCGCCGCCCGGCCGCCGCAGCAGCGCGTCGCGCACGCCGCGCGCCACCCCGGCGGGCAGCACCCGGGTCGTGTAACGCCGCTCCGCCGACAGCCCGTCCCGCGTGCCCACGCTGCGCGTCACCAGCGCCTTGGACAGGCCCTCCGCGTACGTACGGGAGCGGAAGTACGCGAAGCGCTCGCGGTCCCCCGGCACCCGGTGGTGGATCACCGACCGGTCGTCGACCAGCAGCACCGCGTCCGGCACCGCGCGCGCCAGCCGGATGCACAGCTCCGTCTCCTCGCAGCCCAGCGGCCGCTTCCCGGCGTCCCGGCCGATGCCGGTGGCGAACCCGCCGGCGATCTCGAACGCCTCCCTGCGGAAGGAGGCGTTGCCGCCCAGGACATTGCGTACGCGGACCGTGTGCGGCCCGCCGGGGCCGTCGTCCCCGGGGAACAGCCCCCGGTACGCGCAGCCCACCACCCAGTCGAACTCCTCGGGGAACCAGGACGGCCGGCGCCCCGAGGCCCACACCGGCTCGGTCCGGCCGCCGACCGCCAGCACCCGCGGATCGGCGTAGCCCTCGGCGAAGTGCAGCAGCCAGTCGCGCTCGGCCACCGCGTCGTCGTCCAGGAAGGCGATCACCTCCCCGGTGGACTCCGCGATGCCGGTGTTGCGCCCGGCGGACAGGCCGCGCGGCCCGGCGTTGGCCAGGACGCGCACCGGGCCGCCGCGGCCGGGTGACGCGAAATGAGCGCTCAGGCGCTCCTGGAGCACCGGATTGTGGTCGACCACGAGCAGCGTCTCGTGAGCCGGCAGGGACTGGTCGTGCACCGAGGCCGCCGCGGCGAGAATGTCGCCCCAGCGGTCCTCGGTGTACGCGCAGATCACCACGGAGACGCGGACGCTCAAGACGCCTCTCCCGTGATCACGGCCGGGCGGGCGGGGCGCTTGTGGCGGGTGCTGCGCTCGCGCAGTATCACCTTCAGCACCCGGAACCCGTCCCGCACGGCGCGCAGATTGCTCACGCCGTGGATGCGGTTGTACTCGTGGCTGGGGATCTCCTGGACCTTCAGACCGGCCTTGACCACGCGGATGTTCATCAGCGTCTCGACCTCGAACCCGTTGCAGTCCAGGGCGATCTGGTCCAGGCAGTGCCGCCAGAAGGCGTTGTAGCCGTAGCACAGATCCGTGTAACGGGCGCCGAACTTGGCGTTGACCACGGTGGTCAGCACCCGGTTGCCGAGCTTGCGCACCGGCGTCATGTCGTCGGTGCCGCCGCCGTTGGCGAACCGCGAGCCCTTGGCGAAGTCCGCGCCCCCCACCAGCGCGGAGACATAGCTGACGATCTCGGCGCCGTCCGCCGAGCCGTCCGCGTCGACCATCACGATGATGTCGCCCGTGCAGGCCGCGAACCCGCTGATCAGGGCATCCCCCTTGCCCTTGCCGCGCTGTTCGACGACCTTGACGTCCGGCCGCAGTTCGCGGGCCACCGCCACCGTGTCGTCGGTGGAATTCCCGTCCACCAGGACGACTTCGTGTATCCACTCCGGAAGTGTCTTGAAGACGTACGGCAGATTCTCCGCCTCGTTCATCGCGGGTATCACGACGCTGACCGGCGGAGCTATGGCCAGGTGCGAGGAAACGGGACGGTATTGCCCCTCGGCGCTCACCGGCGTCAACGGCTTCTGATCCGTTTCCGCGGAGCGGAGGAATGAACTCATGAGTCTGTTTCCCTCTCGTCCGGTGGGCCGCCCACCCCCGGGCGGCCCGGATGGGTATCCGGTTCGAAAGGGGGGTTCACACCCCGCTCAGGACGGCATGGATCTTTTCGCCGGGAGAACAGGGTGAGCTGGCATGCGTGTTTCCGGCCGCGCGGCTCGTGTTCCGATGATCGACGCGGTTGTCGTCATGTGAAGATCGGACACGGCACCCCCCTACCGCGCCCCGCCCCGGGCCCTGTCGCGGCGCTTGAGCCCTCCCCTTGAGCCGCCTTGCATGACGGGCCGGTGCGGGTGGTGTACGACGGTATTGATGACTGGGACTCTATGGCAATACCTCGACCTCGCATCCCGTTTTGCGTCATTGGCGTATATGGAGCGGTGTCTTCCTCAACGTCCCGACCGGATTCGGCCCATCCGTTTGAGAAGTCGATCAGCCGGCTCGAACAATTCCGGCCGGGCCAGCACGGTGTTGCGCAATGCCCGTACCGGTGCCCGGTGTGCCCTATGGGCCAGGGCGACCGGATGACGCCGGGACACCCACCCCTCGGACACCGAAAGTTCCCGGGTCTTCAGGGAGTTCTTGTATTCCTTTTCACCCCGCCCCAGATCGAGATAGGCCAGCCCGTCGGCCGCCGCCCCCTCGGCCATGCGCAGATGCAGCACCAGGCCGGGGGAGAACTTCGCGTACGCGGTGTCGTACGCGGGGAACCAGCAGCCGAGCACCCGCTCGGAGCGCAGGCCGAAGTGCGCGGCGATCGGCCGATCGCCCGCGTAGAGCACCGACAGCAGCCCGGCGAAGGTCGGCGTACGGGTGTGGAAGAGCTGGTCCACCAGCTGGAGGATCCACGCGTGCGCGAAGCGGTCGCTGCGGCCCGTGCGGCGGTACTGCGCCGACTTCCAGTCGATCAGCCGGCGCAGCGCGGCCGGGTCCCGCTCGTCGTGGACGTAGCGCACCGGACCCACGTCCCGGCCGAGCTTGCGCTCCTTGGCGAGCGTCGTGCGGGTGAACTTCGGCGCCTGGCCGCGCAGCCGCTCCAGATACGCCTCGTATCCCTGGTCCACGTCGATGACGGGGGAGGGGTGGCTGCGCAGCGGCGCGGTCTCGAAGGGCTTCTGGCCCTCCACCAGGTGGTCGAACTCCAGCACCGACAGGCCGCAGGCGTGCAGCAGCTCACGGGAGTCCCACTGGAAGCCGGGGCGGTGCACCAGCCCCTGGGCGTCCGAGACCCCCAGCCCGACCGCCCGCCCGACGCCCAGCGGCGAGCGCTGGAACGGCAGGAAGGCGGCCGGTTCGCCGTCCTCCCGGATCACCGCGATCCGCACCCCGCGCCGGCAGCGGCCGACGGCGAGCGCGAACTCGGGTGCGAGAAAAGGATTCGCCAGCTGGGGTGTGCCCAGCAGGTGCGCCTGGGACTGCACGGTGCTCCACGCCGCCCGTTCGGCGCCGCTGAGCTCACCCGGGCGGTACACGCTGATGTCCACGTCAGTTCGTCCGACTTCCCCGTCCACGGGCGCCGGATCGCCGGCGCCGCACGCTGACCGCTAGGAATACGCCGCCGCTGAGCACGGCGACGGCCACCACCCCGCCCCGTGCCGACCACAGGTGCAGGGCGAGCATCGCCTGCGCGACGAGCAGGTCCAGGGCGACCGCCCCGGCGCCCGCGACGACGGTCCGGCTGAGCGGGTCCAGCCGGCCCAGGGCGGCGGCGAGCGCCGCGGCCGGCGCCAGCACCAGGAAGAAGAGGGTGCACGGGGCGCGCACGGGCGAGGCGATGTCGGCGAGCGCCAGGAAGGCGCCCACGCCGCCGACCGCCACCGCCGCACCGGCCAGTACGGGTGCCGAGTCCGCGCGCCACCGCCCG
Organism: Streptomyces rimosus; assembly: GCF_008704655.1. Classification (NCBI taxonomy): domain Bacteria; kingdom Bacillati; phylum Actinomycetota; class Actinomycetes; order Kitasatosporales; family Streptomycetaceae; genus Streptomyces; species Streptomyces rimosus. Next base: position 7,453,414 of record NZ_CP023688.1, read on the forward strand.
GCCGTGCCGGTCTCCGGGCCGTTCGGCCCGGCGTCCCCGGGACCGCCGGGCACCGGCCCGTCGCGGTCCGGTCTGCCGCCGTCCGGCGCGTTGCCGTTGATGGTCTTGGTCTGCATTGGCAGCTTTGCCCCCCATAAGCGCCTGATGCCGGGCTTCAATGTCGCGCAGCGGGCGCGGGCCCGTCAAGACGGGAAGAAGGCGTGAACGGGCCATGTCCAGAGCGTTATTGAGGCGCGGAACCATTGGTTCACGGCGACGGGGTGGACGGCCCGAAAACGACCTTCGGGCGCTTGCCGGACGCTCCGGACGGCGCTGCGGCCATCACGGGCGCCGTGGTCACCGGCGAGGGTCGCTTTTCGCCCCGCGGGCCCTGGCTCGATCACTGCGGTCGGCAATCCGGGCCGGTGGCACGGCATCTGGTGGGCAGTCATGCCTTCATCACAACGATGTCACGACACCGCCATCCGGGTCATCCCTGATCGTGGGAATGGGTGACAAGCCTTCCCGTGACGAAAGGGTCCTGCTACATCAGAAATGGCAGAGATCCTGCTCAGGGAGGTTCCATGAGACTGTCCCGACGCGCGGCCACGGCGTCCGCGCTCCTCCTCACCCCGGCGCTCGCGCTCTTCGGCGCGAGCGCCGCCGTGTCCGCGCCGCGAATCCAGGCCACCGACTACGTGGCCCTCGGCGACTCCTACTCCTCGGGGGTCGGCGCGGGCAGCTACGACAGCAGCAGTGGCTCCTGTAAGCGCAGCACCAAGTCCTACCCGGCCCTGTGGGCCGCCTCGCACACCGGTACGCGGTTCAACTTCACCGCCTGTTCGGGCGCCCGCACAGGAGACGTGCTGGCCAAGCAGCTGACCCCGGTCAACTCCGGCACCGACCTGGTCAGCATCACCATCGGCGGCAACGACGCGGGCTTCGCCGACACCATGACCACCTGCAACCTCCAGGGCGAGAGCGCGTGCCTGGCGCGGATCGCCAAGGCGCGCGCCTACATCCAGCAGACGCTGCCCGCCCAGCTGGACCAGGTCTACGACGCCATCGACAGCCGGGCCCCCGCAGCCCAGGTCGTCGTCCTGGGCTACCCGCGCTTCTACAAGCTGGGCGGCAGCTGCGCCGTCGGTCTCTCGGAGAAGTCCCGCGCGGCCATCAACGCCGCCGCCGACGACATCAACGCCGTCACCGCCAAGCGCGCCGCCGACCACGGCTTCGCCTTCGGGGACGTCAACACGACCTTCGCCGGGCACGAGCTGTGCTCCGGCGCCCCCTGGCTGCACAGCGTCACCCTTCCCGTGGAGAACTCCTACCACCCCACGGCCAACGGACAGTCCAAGGGCTACCTGCCCGTCCTGAACTCCGCCACCTGATCTCGCGGCTACTCCGCCCCTGACGAAGTCCCGCCCCCGGGCGGGGCTTCGCCGTAGGTGCGCGTACCGCCGTCGCCCGTCGCGCCGGTGGCCCCGCCGTACGTGCCGCCGCCCCCGGACGCGGTCGGTTCGGTCGTCGGGGCGGACGAGGTGGGCGCGGTGGTCGTGGGCCACGACGTCGTCGGATGATGGGTGGTCGAGCGGGGCGGAGTGGTCTGCGGGTACGTACGGTGGGGAGGCGTGCTGCCGGGGTACGTACGCCCGGGAGCCGTACCGCCCGGTGAGGCGGTCGCGGACGCCGAGCTGCCGGGCGACGTCCGCCCCGGCGTGCCGCCGCCCCCGCCGCCCGTACCGCCGCCTCCGCCGTCGCCGGTGCCGCCTCCGGAACCACCGCCGCCCGAGGTGCTGCCCGGCGTGGGCCCCGGGGAACCGTCGTCCGCCAGCAGCGCGTACGCCACGCCGCCCGCCGCCAGCACCGCGATCAGCGCGCCGGCCAGCAGCAGCCGGACCGACCGCCGGCGCTTCCGCTCGGCCTCGGTCGTGGTGTCCGCGGCCGGTATCCCCGCGGTCGTCTCCGGGCCCGGCATCGGCGTCGGGGGACCGTACGCCGCAAGGGCCTGGTCGGCGGCGGCCGTCGGTGCGTGGGCGGGCGGCGGCACCACCACCGTGGGCGTGGCACCGCCGCCCGCCGCGACCGCGTCCAGCATCCGCTGCACCTCGGCCCCGTCCAGCCGCTCCCGCGGGTCCTTGCGCAGCAGCCCTTCCAGTACGGGGGTGAGCGGGCCCGCGTGGCGGGGCGGCGGCAGCTGCTCGTCGACCACCGCGCGCAGCGTGGACAGCGGTGTGTCCTGGCGGAACGGCGAACGGCCCTCCACGGCCGCGTACAGCGTCACGCCCAGCGACCACAGGTCCGACTCCGGGCCCGCCTGCTGCCCGAGCGCCCGTTCCGGTGCCAGGAACTCGGGCGAGCCGACCAGTTCGCCCGTCAGCGTCAGGGCGGAGGAGCCCGCCACCCGCGCGATGCCGAAGTCGGTCAGCACCACCCGGCCGTCGTTGCCCAGCAGGACGTTGCCCGGCTTCACGTCGCGGTGCAGCACGCCCGCGGTGTGCGCGACCCGCAGCGCGGCCAGCACCTGGGAGCCGATGCCCGCGGCCCTGGCCGGCGTCAGCGGCCCGTCCGCGGCCAGCACCTCGGCCAGCGACAGGCCGCGCACCAGTTCCATGACGATCCACGGGCGGCCGTCCTCGGTCACCACGTCGTAGACGGTCACCACGTTGCGGTGCGCGATACGGGCCGCCGCCCGGCCCTCCCGCTCCAGGCGCGCGTACAGCAGGCCCTGTTCACCCTCGGTCAGTTCGCGGGGCGCCCGGACCTCCTTGACGGCGACCTCGCGGGCCAGCAGCTCGTCCCGGGCCCGCCACACCACGCCCATCCCGCCCCGGCCCAGCTCGGCGCCCAGCCGGTAGCGCCCCGCCAGCAGCCGTCCGCCGTCTCCGCCCTCCGCGCCGTCCGGCAGACCGCCGGTTCCGTCGCCGCCAGGATCCCCGCTCATGGACGAGCCCTCCTCGCAGTAGAGCGATGCGGTGGCAACGTACCTCAACCCAGCGTGGTTGCCGCCCCCTTGAGCAGCAATCCGCAGCCGAGCAGGAGGACGACGGCGGCAGTGCCGACGGGCGCCAGCCGGTGCGCGGCCGACAGTAACCGCGCACCCGCCCCGCGCCCCTTGACCAGTTGCTCCCCGAGCCGCAGGGTCAGCCGGACGGCGAGCAGTCCGGCCGCGGCCAGCGTCCCGGCCAGCCCCGCGCCGTACGCGACGACCAGCAGGAACCCGAACCACGCCTGGCCGAGCGCGGCGGCGCCGACCAGCACCACCACCGCGGAGGGACTGGGCACCAGCCCGCCGGCGAACCCGAGCAGGACGATGCCGCGCAGGCCGGGGCGGGTCGGGTGGTGAGGGTGGTGGTCGTGACCATGTTCGTGGTCATGGTCGTGGTCATGGCCGTGCGGGTGACTGTGGCCATGGCTGTGCCCGTGCCCGTGCCCGTTCCGGCGCATCCGTAGCGCCCGCCGCAGCAGCACCGCTCCCGCCCCCGCCACCAGTGCCCCGCTGGCCACGCCGAGCCAGGCCACCACCGAGGGCGCGGCGGCCGACCCCGCCGCGATCAGCGCCCCCAGCGCGAAGACGCCCAGGGTGTGCGTCACAGTCACCGACAGGCCCAGGGCCAGTACGTCCCGCCGCGAACTCCGGCCGCCCGCCGCCGCTGCAGCGGCCATCATCGTCTTGCCGTGGCCCGGCGCGAGGGCGTGCAGCGCTCCGAGCAGCAGCGCGGTGGCGAGTGCGAGCGCCGCGAAGGCGGGGGTCAGGTGGTGCCGGGCGACGAGCCCGGTCAGGGCCTGCGTCCAGCGGTCCGCGCCGCGGGGCAGGACGGACCCGGCGGGCGGGCGTTCGGCAGCATCGGAGAGCGCGGGGCCGCCCGGTACGGCGCGAACGGCCGCCGAGCGCCGGGCGGGCGGTGAGGCCAGTACGTCCCTGGGGTAGGTGGTCAGGCGTCGGGACACCGATTTTGTGGGGGCGTCGGACGCGGTGAGCCGGGTGCGGTCGCCCCGGGCGGTGATCTCCCGCCAGCCGGGCGCGCCGTCGCCCTCCGCCGCGCGGAAGCGGAGGGCGGCCCGCCCGTCCGACGGCAGGCGCGCGGTCATCCGGCACTCCAGGCGCAGGGTCGGCAGTCCGGCCTGGCCGGGCCGGGTGGCCGCGGTGGCGCTCGCTGACCGCAGCCGTTCCCGTCGCCCGTCCACGGTCAGCCCGCTGCCGCGCGCGGCGGTGGCGCACCGCTCCCGGGCCCAGGCCGCCAGCTCGGCCCGGTCCGTGGTCCCGTCCCCGTTCCGGTCGATACGGTCCTTCTGCTGCGCGGCCGGGATCTCGGCGAGGTCTTCGACGTGGTCGACGCGCAGTTCGCCGGGCCGGACGGTCAGGCCGTCGTACTGGCTGACGGTGAAGTTGCCGAGCGGGTGCGCGTGCGCGGCGCCCGCGGGCGCGAGCAGTAGTAGTACGGCGGTGAGTGCGGTGACCAGGAGGGCGACGGTTCGCCTCCGTATCGACAGGACTCCCTTGAAGGTGTTCACCGTCCGGCCTCCAGCGCGCTGAGCGCCGACCGGGCCGCGGCTGCCCCCGTGGGCGAGAAGCCGCGGTCCAGGCGCAGGGCGGCGGACAGGTCGCGGCGGGCGTCGGCGGTCCGGCCCAGCGCGCGCTCGATCGTGCCGCGGTGGTAGAGGAATGCCGCGTCGCGGAAGCCGGGTGCGGCGGCGCGCTCGGCGTACGGCAGGGCCTCCCGGTCCTGGCCGGTGTGGTGCAGGGTCCAGGCCAGGGCGTCGGCCGTGTGCACGGTCTGGCGGCGGGACCACTCGGCGCGGGCCGCGCGCAGGGCGGCGCGCCGGTCGCCGTGGTCGGTCTCGATCAGTGCGGTGTCCAGATCCACGGCCACGCCGTTCGCGCGCGCCAGGTCTGCCCAGGCCCCGGCCAGGGCGTATTGCCGCCGGGCGGCGGCCCGTTCGCCGCGCGCTTCGTAGACCTCGCCGAGCGCGGCCAGGGGCCCCGGCAGCGGGTAGCGGCGCACGACCTCGCGCAGTTCACGGGCCGCCGTACCCAGTTCGCCGCGCGCGGCGTAAGCGCGCGCCCGGCCTTCCAGAGCCGGGAGGTGGCCTGGTGCGGCACGCAGCGCCAGCGCGTAGTACCGGAACGCGGTCGCGTACTGCCCGTGGCTGCGCGCCAGTTGGCCAAGCGCCGTGGCGACGTACGCGATGTCATCGGGCCGGGCGGCGGACTGCAGGGCGACCTCCAGCGCCTTGCGGGCACCGTCGGCGTCGCCGAGCAGTTCCCGTACGTACGCGAGCCGGGTGAAGGACGGAATGCCGGGGTGCACCGCGTCGGCGTGCCGCGCCGCCGCCAGCGCCTCGGCGTAGCGCCCGAGCTCCACCAGCGCGTCCACGCGGACCGCCAGCGCCCGTTCCCCGTACGGATTGACCGCGAGCGCGGCATCCGCGTCCCGCAGCGCGGCCCGGAAGTCGTGCCGCGCCGCGGCGAGCGCGGCCCGCGCGGCGAGCCCGGCGTCGTTCTGGCGCGGGCGCAGCGCCAGCGAGCGGGCGACGGCGCGCCCGGCCTGCGGGTAGCGGGTCGGGTCGCCGGTCGTACGGGCCTGCTCGACGTAGGCGGCGCCGAGCCGCGCCCAGCCGAGCCAGTCCCCGGGCTGCGCGCGCAACCGGACCTGGAGGGCACTCACCGTGCCGGACAGGCCGGCCGCGGCGCCGCGGCCCACGGGGATGTCGGACGACGGTGGCGCGGGCACCGGGGCGCGCGCCCGGCCACCGTCTCCGCCCAGGGCGATCCCGCCGGCGGTGACCGCGCACGCGAGGAGCACGGTCACGACGGCGCCGGCGAGCTTGCCGCGTACGCTCCTGGGCAGTCGGAAGAACATCAACGGCCGGCCTTCGCACGGCGGTTGGACCGCAGCCAGAGCAGCCCGGTGCCGACCAGCACCAGCCCGAAGGCGCCCGCCGAGGCGGAGGCGATCAGCAGGGTGTCGCTGCCGTCACCGGTCGCGCTGTCCTGCGGACGCAGCCCGGTCCGCAGACCGGCCGATTGGTTCACCGCGCCCTGGCCGCTCCCGCCCGTGCTGTCGCCGCCGCCCTTCTTGGCGACCGGGCCCCGGGAGCCCGAGGCGGGCAGCGCCAGATACGGGAAGGTCTTGCCGAACGGCTGGTCGTTGGCGTCGACCGCGTCGCCCAGGTCGTTCTTCTGCCCGACCAGCTCGCCCTGCACCACCTGGAGGGAGATGTCCACGACGTCGTCGGTGAGCCGCCGGCCGTTCGGGTAGCCCGCGTTGTCGCCGTCCAGGACGCCCAGGCGCTTGGGCTGCGCGGTGGGCGGGATGGCGGTGTTCAGCCGCAGCGCTTCCGCGGGGCGCACGTTCGGCGGCTGGTTGAGCTTGGCCACCCCGGTCAGGAACACCGCGATCAGGTCCTTGCGGGGCAGCGCCGGCGCCTTGATCCCGTAGATCTTCTCGATCAGCCGGGCCAGCTCGGGGTCGGTGACGTACTTGAGGAACTGCGCGTCGTTCCACGGCGCGGACGCGTTGAAGCGGTCCTTGTCCTTGACCGGCACGACCAGCTCGTTGACCAGCGGGTTGCCCAGCCGCGACACCTGGGACCAGCCGCCGGAGGCGTTCTTGCGCTGGGTGGTGGACCAGACGCCGATCACCGGCTGCTGCGCCGACTGCCGCAGCTCCTTCGTCGGCACCTGGAGGGCCACCGACTGCACGTTGTAGCCCTTGAGGGTGTCCCGGCCGACCTCGGAGAGGTCGCCGCCGTACAGCAGGTCGAAGGCGCGCAGGTCCAGGAAGAACGGGTCGTCCGCCTGGCCCGCGAAGGTCGAGCCGCCGCCCGCGACCGGCCGTACCGCCTGGTCGCGCAGCTTCTGGTAGTCGGGCATCGACGCCTTGCCGACGTTGGACGGCGCGGCGGTCAGATCATCGGCGATCTTCGTGCTGGAGACCACCTTCTGGTCCTTCAGCCGCAGCAGGTCGATGTCGTACGTCTGGTAGTAGTTCAGGTCCTTGTCGTCGAGGGACGTGACCTGGCCGGTGTTGTAGAGGAACGTGTCGCCGCTGCGGTAGTTGTCCTTGAACGTCCACCGGTAGACCAGATCGCCCTGGCCGTCCCCGTCGCTGTCCACGTGCACGTCGTACTGGGCGTCGGTGGCGAACTTGTAGAAGTTCGGGCCGCCCGCCGGCTCGGCGAAGGGCCACCAGTTCACCGTCAGCGTCGTGGTGTCCGGCTTGTCGGGGCTCTGGAAGGCGTAGACGTCCGTGGTGTCGTACTCCGGCTGCCCGGAGATCTGCGGCGCCTCCCGGTGGCTGGACGCCTGCGCCGGGCGGGCCGCGAGCGGGCCCGCGGCCGCGCCGGCGACGCCCGCCGCGGCCAGCGAGCCGCACGCCAGCACGGCGACGGTCCGGCGGCTGCCCCTGCCCTTCCTGGTCTTCCGGTTCTCGGTGGGTTCGGTGCTGGCGGTCATCGCGTCGGTCCTTCTCGGGTGTGCCGGGCGGTGCCGGCCGGGTCGGCGGTGCGGAGGCCGCACCGTGCTGTGGCGGCTATTCGTGGCCCCGTTCCGTACGGATGGGTGCCGCGTCCGCGGAAACCGGGCGCCTGCCGGACCGGTCCGCCGCGCGTCTCGCCCCGAACCCACCACGGCGGGACAATGACCGGTCGTCACGGGAACGGGGTGAGGGCGCGTGAAGTCCGAAACGGCCGCCGGGCGCGGTGCCGAGGTGCTGCTGCCGCTGGTCGCGCGCGGCGACCACGGCGCCTTCGAGGAGCTGTACGACCTGGTGTCGGCGCCGGTCTTCGGCATGGCCCGGCGGGTGCTGCGGGACAGCGCGCAGGCCGAGGAGGTGACACAAGAGGTGCTGCTGGAGATCTGGCGGCGGGCCCACCGGTACGACCCCGGGCGCGGCAGCGGCCTGTCGTGGATCCTCACCCTCGCCCACCGCAGGGCGGTGGACCGGGTGCGCTCGGCGCGGGCCGCGAGCGAGCGCGAGGAGCGGGCCGCGCGCCGGTCCGTGGTGACCGCCTTCGACGAGGTGGCCGAGCAGGTCGAGGGGGCCTTCGAACGCGAGTGGGTGCGCCGGTGCCTGGAACGGCTCACCTCTCTGCAGCGCCAGTCGGTCACCCTCGCGTACTACGACGGCTACACCCACCGCGAGGTGGCCCGTCGGCTGGCCGTACCGCTCGGCACGGTCAAGTCCCGGCTGCGCGACGGGCTGGCCCGGCTGCGCGACTGCCTGGCGGCCGCCGGATGAGCCGCCGCCCGCCGCCCGCGGCCCTCCGTGACGCGCTGCGCGCCGGACGGCGGGGCGCCCACACCCTGGCCGCCCCGTACGCCCTCGACGCCCTCGGCCCGCGCGAACGCTGCCGCTTCGAACGGCACTTGCGCCGCTGCCCGGACTGCGCGGCCCAGCTCCGCGTCCTGTCCGAGGACGCCACCTGGCTGGCCCGCGCCGCCGCCCGCCCCGCCCCCGCCGGTCTGCGCGCCCGCGTACTGACCGCCGCGCTGGCCACCCCGCAGGAGGCCGTGGTCCCGCGGCCCGCCGAGCCGGTGCCCGCACCCGGGGACCCGCGTCCCGCCCGCGCGCGGGGCCCGCGGCTGTCCGCCCGGTACGGCACCCGCCTCGCCGGGGCGGTCGCCGCATTGAGCCTGCTCGTCAGCGCCCTGCTCGCCTTCCAGCTGATCCGTACGGACAGTGAACTGGACCGGCAGCGCGCCGTGACGCGGTCCGTGAACGCGGTGCTGGCCGCGCCGGACGCGCTGGCCGTCTCCGGCCGTCCGATCGGCGGGCGGTCGCTGAGCGCGGTCGAATCGGCCGAGATGGACCAGGCCGTGGTGAACGCCGCCGGATTGCCCCTGCCGCCCGCCGGGCACGCGTACCAGTTGTGGCGCATGCGCGACGGGCTCCCGACGGCCCGCTCGGCCGGTGTGCTGTCGTACGACCCGCGGACCCGCACCGCGGGCCCCGCCGTCGTACGTGATCTTCGGCACGGCGGCAGCGGCCCCGCGGACCGGCTCGCGGTCACCCTGGAGCCGGCCGGCGGCTCCGTCAGGCCCACGACCTCGGTACTCATCCAACTCGCCCTCGGCTGACAGTGATCCACAAGGTGCCGTCAACGTCGGTGCGCGGGAGGTGAATCCTGGTGACCGGGCCGCGCGCGTGCCACGGGAGAGAGATAGGGTTACCCTGCCCGGGGCCGGGTGCCCTCGTACGGGTGGGGAGTGTCATGGAACAGATAACAATGCGCAGCAGGCCACGAGTGCCTGCGATCAGTTGCGGAAGCGGCGCGTCCAGCGCGCGGCTCGACCGTCATCTCGCGGTGCTGGGCGGACCCGCCGTCCCGCAGCGCGAGTCGGAGGGTGCGACGTCGTTGATGCAGGAGCTCACCGCTCGTGACCACGCGCGCACGAGGACGAGCCGCGGCGCCAGGGTGTCGCTGTTCGCCCCGCTGCGCAGGCTGCGCCGGTCGCTGTTCGGCAGTCACAGCTGAACCACGGCCACCGGTCCCGGCCCCTCAGGCGATCACACCGTCCCGGCGCAGCGCTGCGATCCGCTCGCTCGTCAGACCCAGAGCGCTCAGCAGCGCGTCGGTGTGCTCGCCCAGGGCCGGGACATTCCCCAGCTCGGGCCCGGCGCTCCCGGGCAGCGTGATCGGCGGCAGCAGCGCGCGCAGCGGCCCCACCGGTGACCCCACCTCCCGCCAGCGGTCGCGCGCCGCGAACTGCGGATGCCCGGCCAGCTCCGTCACCCCGTTCAGCCGCGCACAGGCGATCCCCGCCTCCTCCAGCCGTCGTACGGCCTCCTCCACCGCCATCCCGGCCAGTGCCTCACCCACCACTCGGTCCGTCTTGTCCCGGTTGCCGGTACGCGCCACATTCGTCGCGAACGCCGGATCGTCGGCCAGTTCGGGCCGCCCCAGCACCTGCCGCGCCAGCCGCCCCCACTCCCGGTCGTTCTGCACGGACAGCAGCACCGGCTGCCCGTCCGCCGTCGGATAGGCGTTGTACGGCGCGATGACGGCGTGCGCGACACCCGTGCGCGCTGGGGGCGTGCCTCCGTACATCCCGAAGTAGAGCGGGTGTCCCAGCCACTCGGCGAGCGCGTCCAGCATCGTGACCTCCACCGGGCCGCCGCGGCCCGTCGTGCCGCGGCGCAGCAGCGCGGCCAGCACACCGGAGAAGGCGTACATCGCCGCCGCGATGTCCGCCGCCGGTATCCCGGCCTTCGCGGGTGCCTCCGGCGTCCCGGTCAGCGAGACCAGCCCGGCCTCGCACTGGACGAGCATGTCGTAGGCCCGCTTGTGCGCGTACGGGCCGTCGGCGCCGTACCCGGAGATGTCCACGGCGACCAGGCGCGGGTGGCGGGCGCACAGCGACGCCGCGTCCAGCCCGAGCCGCGCGGCCGCGCCCTGCGCCAGGTTCTGCACGAATACGTCCGCTCCGGAGAGCAGTTGCTCCAGCAGTTCGCGCCCGCGCGGGTCCTTGAGGTCCAGCGCCAGGGACTCCTTGCCGCGGTTGGCCCACACGAAGTGCGAGGCCAGCCCGCGTACCGAGGTGTCGTAGGCACGGGCGAAGTCGCCGCCGTCCGGCCGCTCCACCTTGATCACCCGGGCGCCGAGGTCGGCGAGCTGCCGGGTGGCGAACGGCGCGGCCACGGCCTGCTCGACGCCCACGACGGTGATGCCCTCCAGGGGCGGCGGCTGGGGGGTGCGGTCCGGGGCGGTGTGATCCGTCGTGTGGTCCATGGTCGGAGCACCTACCCGCCGCCGCCCGCCGGGCAACGCGCGGGCCCGCACGGCCGCGTCACAGCTGGGCCGGTCACAGCAGGGCGAACTGCCCCTCCGGGCCCTCTTCGTGGTGATCAAGGACGGAGGCGGGGCGGCGGGCCGCGGCGGGCGGCGGCAGCACGCCCGCCGCGCGCAGCTCGGACGCCTCGACGCGCGGCCCGTCCGCCGTACGCCGGTGCAACGCCTCCTGCGCCGGACGCACTTCGCCCACCAGCGACAGCACCGTGATCAACTCCAGCAGTTCGGTGGTCCACTCCTGGGGCCAGGCGCTGGGCCGTACCGCCTCCAGTCCCTCCGGGTCGGCCGCCGGGGCGGCCCGGCGCTCGAACCACGCCTCCAGTACGCGCACACCGCCCGCCTCGAACTCCCAGGCCGCCGGAGGCACGGGGGAGATCCGCCCGGGGCCGAGGAGAAGCGCCTCCTCGTCCGGCAGGTGGTCGATGCTGCCGGGCAGCCCGTGGGCGGGAAGCGGGGCGCGTACGTAGGGCCGCCGGCCGCCGGGCATCCGGGGGCGGTCGCCGGCGCGCGCCCCGTACGCCGTCCCTTCACCCCGTGCGCCCCTCGTCTGGAGCCACAGCAGCCGCTCGCCCAGCGCGACGCCGTCCTCCCACACCCCGGCGTCGGCGGTCAGCGGTACGACCGCGCCGGACGGCGTGGGGCGGGCGCTCGCCACCGTCCAGGCCAGCACCTCCGCGGCGCCGACCGGCCGGTCCAGGCGGCGGGCGAGCAGCTCCGTCAGCCCAGGGGCGAGGTTGGGTTCGCTGCCGCCGGGCCGCCGGTAGAGCGGGCGGATACGGCCGGGCCGCCCGGCGGGCGACCTGCCGTCCGGCAGCAGCGCGGACGCCACCAGCGCCGGACCCTCCGTCTGCGGCACGTGCCCCAGCTCCACCACGAACACCTGCCGCCCGTCCGCGACCCGCCACAGCTCGGGACGGGCCGCGTCGATCAGCCGGTGGTCGGGCAGCAGCCACTGCTGGTCGTACGGGCCGTGCAGCACGCGCACCGGGTCGGGGCACGGGCCGCCGCCGTGCGCGAGGCGGCCGGTCGGCGTGGCCTGGCCGGGGAGCTGCGGCACGGCGGTGCGCAGCGTACGGGCGCGGCTGGGCCGGAACAGCCGCTCGCGCGCGTCGTCACCGGCCTCGTGCAGCGCCGCCCAGCGGGCCCGCAGGGAGGCGGCGTCCGGGGCCATCACCCAGCCGCGGCCGAGCCGCAGCGGCGCCACCGACCAGGGCATCAGGTCATCGAGCCGGGGCGCCGCCGCGAGCCTGCCGCCGCCGCTCCCCGTGGCCTGTGTCACCGTCACGCGGTCGCCCTCCCTGGACCTTCGGTGCGCTCGGTTGCCTGGGGGCATCGTAACGGCGGCGGCCGGAGGGGGGCTTTTCCGAGTGATCACCGACGGGTACGGTCCTGGCCGTACGACCGTGCCGCCACCGCACGCCCATGCCGCCGCCGTCCGCCGGGAGGAAGCGCCATGACCGCAACGCAGCTCGCCGGGGCGCGGACGGGGGCCCGGCTGGACCGGCTGCCGCCGTCGCGCTGGCATCGCCGCCTGACCCTGACCGTCGGCGTCGGCGCCTTCTTCGACCTCTACGAGATCTTCCTCGGCGGGGTGCTGGCCGCGGTGCTCGCCGAGCGGTGGCACCTGGACCACACCACCAAGTCGTGGGTGATCGCCGCCGGGTTCCTGGGCATGTTCGTGGGCGCGGGCGTCCTGTCGGTGCTCGCGGACCGGTTCGGACGGCGGCGGATGTTCCTGGTCAACCTGGGCGCGTACTCGCTGTGTTCGCTGCTGTGCGCCTTCGCGCCGAACGCCGAATGGCTGATCGCGCTGCGCTTCCTGGCCGGGCTCGGCCTCGGTGCCGAACTGATCCTCGTGGACACCTACCTCGCCGAGTTCCTGCCGCGCGCCGTACGCGGCCGGTACATCGCCTGGGCCTACACCTTCGGCTTCCTCGGCGTGCCCGTGGCCGCCTTCGTCGGCGCCCGCCTGGTCGCCACCCGCGAGCTGTTCGGCGTCGAGGGCTGGCGCTGGCTGCTGGTGGCGGGCGCGCTGGGGGCGGCGTTCATCCAGCTCATGCGCGCCCGGCTGCCCGAATCGCCACGCTGGCTGGCCGTGCACGGGCGGGAGGAGGAGGCGGCGAAGATCGTCACGGACATCGAGGAGCGCGTCGCGCGGGAGACCGGCGAGACGCTGCCGTCGGTCGCGGTGGCGGCGGAGGTGCCGCAGCGCCGCGTCCCGCTGGGCGAGATGTTCCGCGGCGACCACCGGCGCCGCACGCTCATGTGGTGGATCTTCCAGGTCCTGCAGACCGTCGGCTACTACGGGTTCGGGTCGCTGGCGCCGGTCGTGCTGACCGCCAAGGGTCACACCGTCACCGCGTCGCTGAGCTACGCGGCGCTCAGCTTCTGCGGCTATCCGCTCGGTTCGGCGCTGTCCGTACCGCTCATCGACCGCATCGAGCGCAAGACACTGATCATCGCCTCCGCGCTGGGCATGGCGGCGTGCGGCCTGGCCTTCGGCTTCGCCGGCGCGGGCTGGCTGATCGTGGGCGCCGGCTTCGCACTGACCGTGTGCAGCAACGTCTTCTCCAACGCCTTCCACGTCTACCAGACCGAGATCTTCCCGACCGGCCTGCGCAGCAGCGCCATCGGGATCGCCTACTCACTGTCCCGGCTCACCTCGGTGATACTGCCGTTCGTCGCGCTGACCGTGCTGGACGCCCTGGGACCGGGCGCGGTCTTCACCGGCTCGGCCGCGCTGATGGTGCTGCTGTGCCTGGACGTGGCGCTGCTGGGGCCGCGCAGTACGGGACGGAGCCTGGAGCGGATCTGAGGGGGCGTCCTGAAGGCGGGCGGGACGGCGAACCGTCACCGCCCGCGGTGTTCAGAGAATGACCTGGTCGGCGCGGGACTCCAGGCGGATGATCGCCTTGCGGCACGCGCCGGCGAACGCCTTGAACTCCTCGGTGGTGCTGCCGGCGCGTCCGTCCAGCGTGTCCTTGCCGAAGAAGGACTCGCGCAGTTCGGTGCTGAGTTCCAGCTGACCGCCCTTGCCGAGCATGGTGCGGTTGCACGGGTTCTCGGGGTGGACGCCGGCCAGGTCCGGGAAGTCGTCACCGTCCACCGTCTTGAAGTGCTTGCCCAGCTCTTCGTGAAGCAGCTTCTTGAAAGCGGCGTTCAGGCCGCCGACCACGACCACCTTGGGGTCCTGGCCGCCGCGCACCCCGGCCTGTTCGGCGGTGCACCCGTGCAGGCTCAGGACGTTGAGGCTGGAGGCCGCCATGGAGAGCGCGACGTGGTCGTCGCAGTGCTTCGCGGTGACGTGCAGTTCGCGGTTGGAACCCAGGTTCATGCTGGGCAGCCGTAGTCCCTCGAACATCCAGTAGTCGTACACCGGCTCGCCCGGGAAGAGCGCCGCCAGGGTGTCGGGCCGGTAGCCCGCGATGCCCAGGCACAGCTCGGAGGTGCCCTTCTCGATGCCGCCGCCGTGCAGCGCCATGATCGTCGTGCGGTGGTACGGGTGTCTCTCTCCCCGCTCGTTGTCGAGCAGCTCATGCCGTCTGTACCGGCGCGAGAACTGGATGCCCTCCTGACCGGAGAGCTTCTTGTACAGATCTGTGTTGGAGTCGTACACGTCCCCCTCGGACGTGGCATGGGCCTTGGCAGCCCCCAGGCCCGTCACGAGGGGAGTGCTGCTGATGGCTGCCGCGCCGAGGGCGGCGGTGAGGACCGTACGCCGGTTGATGAGTGACATGCCGCACATCTTGACCTGTCGCGCCGTCAGCGCGCGCACCGGGGCGGGACTTCGCGGGCCGGACCCGGCTCAGTGCGCGTCCAGCGTCACCGTGAAGGAGAAACGGTCCCCCCGGTAGTGGATGCGGGCCACGTCCACCACCCGTCCGTCCTGGTCGTAGGTGATGCCCGTGTAGTGCAGGATCGGGCTGAGCAGCGGCACCTGGAGCAGGCGGGCGGTCTCCGGGTCCGCCAGCCGCGCCTCGACCGTGTCGGTGATGCGGCTGATGGCCACGCCCACCGCGTCCCGCAGCACCTTCGTCATCGGCCAGCGCTCCAGGTCCGCGAGGTCCACGCGCGCGGCGACGTCCGGGTGGAGGAAGTTGACCGCGTGGTTCGTCGGCTCGCCGGTCTTCTCGTCGCTGCGCAGCCTGCGGTACGTGGCGACCTCCGCCAGGCCGGGGAAGTACTCCGCCAGTTCGGCAGGCACGGCGGCCGTGCCGTGGCCGAGCAGTTCGGTGCTCATCCCGGACTGCTGGGCCACGATCGCGTCCACCGAACCGAGCAGCCGCACGGGCGACCCGCGCCGCGCGCTCGGCTCGATGAACGTCCCGCGCCTGCGGTGCCGCGTGATCAGCCCCTCCGTCTCCAGCTCCTTGAGCGCCTGGCGCATGGTCAGCACGCTCACGCCGTAGTGGGCGGCGAGCGCGTCCTCGGTCGGCAGGCGCAGCGGGGCGCCGGGGGAGCGGCCGAGTATGGACGCGCGCAGCGACTGCGAGACCTGGTACCACAGCGGCAGCTTGCGGTTCAGGTCCAGCGAGTCGGGGGCGAAGGTGGTCAACGTCGACTCCGTATCAGGGGCCGGGCGGTTTCCGGTCAGGGCCTGTGTCCGGCGGTATGGCGCCGGACACGCGGGCCCTCAGGGACGGAAGTGGCGCTCAAGACCTTGCCATACCCGGTCGTAGCCGCTCTGCAGGTGGTCGGCGCCCGCGGCCTGCCCGGTGAGGGTGACCGGCCAGCGGGTCTCGAACATGAACGCCAGCCCGTCGTCGATCTTCTGCGGCTTCAGCTCGGCCGCGCTCGCCCGCTCGAAGGTCTCCCGGTCCGGGCCGTGCGCGGACATCATGTTGTGCAGCGAGCCGCCGCCCGGCACGAAGCCCTCCGCCTTGGCGTCGTAGGCGCCCTCGATCAGGCCCATGTACTCGCTCATCACGTTCCGGTGGAAGTACGGCGGCCGGAAGGTGTCCTCGCCGACCAGCCAGCGCGGCGCGAAGACCACGAAGTCCACGCCCGCCAGGCCCGGGGTGTCGGACGGCGAGGTCAGCACGGTGAAGATCGACGGGTCCGGGTGGTCATAGCTGATCGAGCCGATGACGTTGAAGCGGCGCAGGTCGTAGACGTACGGGACGTGGTTGCCGTGCCATGCCACGACGTCCAGCGGCGAGTGGCCGTAGGTCGCCTTCCAGAGGTTGCCGCAGAACTTGTTGACGACCTCGTAGGGGCCCTCCTCGTCCTCGTACGCGGCGGTCGGCGCGAGGAAGTCCCGCGCGTTGGCCAGCCCGTTGGCGCCGATCGGGCCGAGGTCGGGGAGCTGGAACGGCTGCCCGTAGTTCTCGCAGACGTACCCGCGCGCGGTGGCGTCGAGCAGTTCGACGCGGAAGCGGACGCCGCGCGGGATCAGCGCGACATGCCCCGGCTCGGCGCGCAGCAGGCCCAGTTCGGTGCGGATCAGCAGGCCGCCGTGCTCGGGCACGATCAGCAGCTCGCCGTCCGCGTCGCTGAACACCCGCCGCTCCATGGAGGCGTTGGCGTGGTAGAGGTGGATGGCCATTCCGGTGCGCTGGGTGGCGTCGCCGTTGCCGCCGAGGGTCCACAGTCCGGCCAGGAAGTCGGTGGGGGCCCCGGGCTCGGGCAACGGGTTCCAGCGCAGCCGGTTGGGGTCGGGCGCCGTCTCGGTGAAGGGCGCGCCGCGGAGCGCGCCGTTGTCCGTCCGCTCGAACGCCGGGTGCGCGGCGGACGGGCGGATGCGGTAGAGCCACGTACGGCGGTTGTGGGCGCGCGGCTCGGTGAAGGCCGAACCGCTCAGCTGCTCCGCGTACAGCCCCAGGGGCGCGCGCTGGGGGGAGTTGCGGCCGACCGGCAGGGCGCCGGTGACCGCCTCCGAGCTGTGCTCGTTGCCGAAACCCGAGGAGTACGCGAGCCCCTCGGCCGTCTTTCTCGCCCGTTCGCTGCCCGTGCCTGTCATCGCGCGCTCCCGCCGATCGAGGAATCCAGCAATCCTATGGAGGACCTTAGGATTGCGGCCCCGGCCCGTCAACGGAGACTCTCGGCCACGTCCGGCGGGCGCGGGCCGGACGGGGGCCGGCCGCACACCGCCGCCGCTGCCTCGTGTTTTGCTCGTATTGCTCGCGCGTCAAGACCTTGTTAACGAAAGTTTCGGCCACCTACCGTCGCTTCACCGCCGTCCCGGGCGTGTTCAAGGGCGAACGTGAGGTACCCCCATGCTGACAATCCTCGGATTCGTCATGATCGCCACCTTCCTGGTGCTGATCATGATGAAGAAGATGTCGCCGATGGCAGCGCTCATCCTGATTCCCGCGCTGTTCTGCGTCCTGGTGGGCAAGGGGGCGCACCTCGGCGCATACGTCCTCAAGGGCGTGGGCGACCTGGCGCCGACCGCCGCGATGCTCATGTTCGCCATCATCTACTTCGGCGTGATGATCGACGTAGGGCTCTTCGACCCGGTCGTCCGGGGCATCCTGCGGTTCTGCAAGGCGGACCCGGTACGCATCGTGGTCGGCACCGCGCTGCTCGCCACGATCGTCTCGCTGGACGGCGACGGCTCCACCACCTTCATGATCACGGTGTCCGCGCTCTACCCGCTCTACCGCCGCCTGAAGATGAGCCTGGTGGTCATGACGGGCGTCGCCGCCACCGCCAACGGCGTGATGAACACCGTCCCCTGGGGCGGCCCGACCGCCCGCGCCGCCACCGCCCTCAAGCTGGACGCCGGCGACATCTTCGTCCCCATGGTCCCGGCGCTGGCCACCGGCCTGGTCGCGGTCTTCCTGCTCGCGTACGTCCTCGGGCGCCGCGAGCGCAAGCGGCTGGGGCTGCTCACGCTGGACGGGGCCGGGACCGGGACCGCTACGGAGCGGGCGGTGCCCGAGCCGGCGGCGGGTGAGCCGGTGCTCGCCGGCGCGGGCGGGGGCTTCGGAGCCCGGGTGCGTACGAGTGTGTTCCGTACGGTGTCGATCCGTACGGGCAAGGGCCGCGGCGCGACGGCGGGCGGCGGGGGCGGTACGGCGCACGCCGGGACCGGAGCCACTGCCACTGCCACCGAGCCCGCCCCCGCCGACGACTTCCAGGGCCTGGACCCGCACCGGCCGACGCTGCGCCCCAGGCTCTACTGGTTCAACGCCGCGCTCACCGTCGCGCTGCTGGTCCTGCTCGTCCTCCAGACGCTGCCCATCCCGGTGCTCTTCCTCCTGGGCGCGGCCCTCGCGCTCACCGTCAACTTCCCGCACATGGCCGATCAGAAGGCCCGGATCGCCGCGCACGCCGAGAACGTCCTGAACGTCTCCGGCATGGTCTTCGCCGCCGCCGTCTTCACCGGCGTCCTGACCGGCACCGGCATGGTCGAGCACATGGCCCGCTGGCTGGTCGACGGCATCCCGGACGGGCTCGGTCCGCACATGGGTCTCGTCACCGGCGTCCTGAGCATCCCGCTCACGTACTTCATGTCCAACGACGGCTTCTACTTCGGCATCGTCCCGATCCTCGCCGAGGCGGGCGCCGCCCACGGCGTGGGCGCCCTGGAGATCGCCCGCGCCTCCCTCGTCGGCCAGGCGCTGCACATGTCCAGCCCGCTGGTCCCCGCCGTCTATGTGCTGGTCGGCATGGCGAAGGTGGAGTTCGGCGACCACACCCGGTTCACCGTGAAGTGGGCGGCGCTGACCTCCCTGGTCGTGCTCGCGGCCGGCCTGCTGTACGGGATCATCTGAGCGGTGGGCACCGTGACGCCCGGCCGGGGCTGGCTGCTGCGCCTGGTCCTGACCTTCGCCTGCGCCCAGTCGGCGGTGAGCATGGCCCGGCCCGCCGTCTCCTACCGGGCGCTGGCGCTGGGCGCCGACGAGCGGGCCATCGGCGTGATCACGGCGGTGTACGCGCTGCTGCCGCTGCTGGTGGCCGTACCGCTCGGCCGCCGTACCGACCACGGCCGCTGCGCGCCGCTGCTCGTCCTGGGCGTCGCCCTGATCACCGGCGGCTGCGCGCTGAGCGGCGTGGCGGGCTCGCTGCCCGCGATGGCCGCCTGGAGCGGGGTGATGGGCCTGGGCCACCTGTGCTTCGTCATCGGCGCCCAGTCCATCGTCGCGCGCCGCAGCGCCCCCGACGAACGCGACCGCAACTTCGGCCACTTCACCATCGGCGCCTCGCTCGGCCAGCTCGTCGGCCCGGCCGCCGCCGGGCTGGTGGTCTCCGGACACGACGGCGCGATGGGGCCCACCAGCGCCACCGCCCTCCTGGCCGCCGGTGGCCTCGCCGCCTTCTCCTACGCGTCCCTGTGGCGGCTGGAACACCGGCCGGAACCCCGTGCGGCGGCCCCCGGGGCCGCGCGGCCCGCCCAGGACCGTACGGCGGCGTCGCCCCGTGCCTCCGTATGGGCCATCCTGCGCACCCGCGGCGTCCCGGCCGGGATCTTCATGAGCCTGGCGGTGCTCTCCGCGACCGACATCCTCACCGCCTACCTCCCCGTCGTCGGCGAGGACCGGGGCATCGCGCCCACCACCGTCGGGGCGCTGCTCAGCCTGCGCGCGGCGGCCACCATCGCCTGCCGGCTGGTCATGACGCCGATGATCCGCCTCCTCGGCCGTACCGCCCTGATGGCGGGCAGCTGCGCGCTCGCCGGACTGCTCTGCGCCGGACTGGCGCTGCCCGTACCCGTCCCGGCGCTGGCGCTGATGCTCGCCGTCCTCGGCTTCTGCCTCGGCGTCGGCCAGCCCCTGTCCATGACCACGGTCGTCCAGGCCGCCCCGGAGGCCGCGCGCAGTACGGCGCTGGCGCTGCGCCTGACCGGCAACCGCCTCGGCCAGGTCGCGGCCCCCGCCACGGCGGGCCTGCTGGCCGGACTGGCCGGTACCGCCGCGCCGTTCGCGATGCTGGCCGTCCTGCTGCCGGCCTCGGCGGCGACGGCCGTCCGGCCGCAGGGGCGCGGGGTGGTGCGTACGAAAAGGGACGGCACCAGATGCGCGGCCGCCGACGGGCCACAGGTGGCACCGTCCCCCGCCGAACGCCCCTGACCGGCCCCCGGCGGCGGAACCCGCGCTACCCGGTGAAAGCCGCGGTCCGCCGCACTACGGTGACCCCATGGCGGACCCGTCGCTCGCCCGGTTCTTCGACCAACTCGCCGCGACCTACGACCTGCTGTACCCGGACTGGCCGGCCGCGGTGGCCCAGCAGGGCCGCGCCCTCGACGCACACCTACGGGACGCGCTCGGCGACCGGCCGCACCGCGTCCTCGACTGCGCCTGCGGCATCGGCACACAGGCGATCGGCCTCGCGGCGGCCGGGCACGCCGTCACCGGGACGGACCTGAGCCCGGTCGCGGTGGCCCGCGCCGTCGCCGAGGCCGCCGCCCGCGGCCTGTCCCTGCCGGCGGCCGCCGCCGACATGCGCCGGCTGCCCTTCCACGACGCCCGGTTCGACGCGGTGGTGTGCGCCGACAACTCCCTGGCCCACCTGACCACGCCCGACGACGTACGGACGGCCCTCGCCGCGATGCGGCGGGTGCTGCGGCCCGGCGGCCAGCTCCTGCTCGGCATGCGCGCGTACGAGGACGCCCGCCGCGAGCGCCGCGAGGTGCTGCCCGCCCGCGTCACCCGCCTGCCGGACGGCGGCCGGGCCGTCACGCTGCAACTGTGGGAGTGGCACGAGGACGGCGAGCACTACGACTTCGACCTGATCCAGCTGCTGCCGCGCGGCGACACCTGGGAGGTGCGCAGCCGGCGGACCACCTCGTGGGCCCTGACCCGGGACCAGGTCGGCGGCTTCGTCGAGGCCGCGGGGTTCGAACGCCTCGCGTGGCACGAACCGGCGGACAGCGGCTACTTCCAGCCGCTGCTGACGGCGCGGTGCTGAGCCGCGGACGCCCGCCCGGGAGTCCCCGAAGCGCACCCGAAGCACACCCGAAGCGATCCATAAGCGCTGCTCGGCAGGGTGGTGACACCAGACGGGCCCGGCAGCGGGCCGGCCCGCCGAACCGTTGGAGCGCATCCATGGCAGCCACCCCCACCAACCCGTCCACCGACTCCGGCAAGACCCCCGTGACCGTGCTCGGCCTCGGCGCGATGGGCCGGGCGCTGGCCGGCGCCTTCCTCAAGGCCGGACACCCCACCACCGTATGGAACCGCTCCGAGCACAAGGCCGACGAGCTGGTCGCCCGCGGCGCCGTACGGGCCGGGAGCGTCGCCGAGGCGGTGGCCGCCAGTCCGCTGATCGTCGTCTGCGTCGTGGACTACGAGGTCAGCCACCGCATCCTGGAGCCGGTCGGCGCCGACCTGGCCGGGCGGGTGCTGGTCAACCTCACCTCCGACACCCCGGTACGCTCCCGGCGCGCCGCCGAGTGGGCCGCCGGGCACGGCGTCGAGTACCTGGACGGGGCGATCATGGTGCCGACGCCGGTCATCGGCACACCGGAGGCGACGGTCCTCTACAGCGGCTCGCGGCGGGCCTTCGACACGTACGAGGAGACGCTGAAGGCGCTGGGCGGCAAGGCGCCCTTCCTCGGCACGGACCACGGCGTCGCGGCGGTCTACGACCTGGCGATGCTCAGCTTCTTCTACTCCGGCATGGCGGGCCTCGCGCACGCCTTCACGCTGGCCGGGGAGGAAGGCGTCCCGGCCACGGACCTGGCCCCGTTCCTGGACGTGATCACGGGCATCTTCCCGCCGATCGCGAAGGGCATGGCCGACGACCTCGTCGGCGGGCGGCTCGACGGCGCGGGGGAGGGCAACATCGTCATGGAGGCGGCGGGCATCGCGCACATCGTCGAGGCGTCCCGGGACCGCGGCGTCAACACCGATGTGCTCGACGCGCTCAAGGCGCTGATGGACCGCACGATCGCCGCCGGACACGGGGAGTCGGAGTTCGTACGGGTGACGGAGGCGATGCGGGGGGCGTACGCCTGAGGTGCCGCCGTACGAGGTGCCCGACGTACGTCCGAGCCGCGCGGCGTACGCCTGAGGCGTCCGGCCGCCGGTCAGGGGACGGCGGTCACCGGGATGGGGGCGGAACCGGTGGTGCGGGTGAGGCGGATGTGCCAGCAGCCGGGGGGCGGGGAAGCGCAGGCCGCTTCCCCACTCGTCGCCGGGGCGCCGGTAGCTGGAAGCGCCGTGCGGTTCGAGCCACTCGGGGCGCCGGGTGCGGCCGTCCGGGCCGGTGAGGGTGAGGTGCAGCGGCCCCTTGCCGGTCACCCGCCAGACGATCTTGTGTACGTCGCGGGTCGTGAACGTCGCGGGCCCGCTCGTACGGGAAGCCTCGAAGACCAGCCCTCATACCAGCAGGCCGCCGGTGCCTTCGGCGCGGAGTTCGCCGTAGCTCCGGTAGGGGTGGAGGGACGCGGCCGGACGGCACCCGCCCGTGCCGCTCCCCGCCGCCCTTCCCCGCTTCCCCGCCGGAGTCGCACCCCGCCGTCACCAACAGGGCGAGTACGCAGGCGATCAGCGCTGCGCCCCGGGCGAGCGGCGTCGCGTACCGGGTGGCGGGGGCCCGTGCGAACCGGGGCCGGCACCTCATGCGCTCAGCGTCGCTCCGCGCTCGCGCCCGTCACAAGCCGGGTTCGCGCCGCGGTCCACAGGGGAGATCGCGGCGCGGCGCCGGGTGGCCGGGGAGGGGCTGGCGGCGGAAAACTACCACCGCTAGTTTGGGGCCGGCGAGTACCTTCGGGGCTCGTGGGACCTCAACCGGCGTGGGAGGGCGACGACGTGAAGCAGCACGACGCTATGTACATCGACGGGAGCTGGCGGCCCGCCGCCGGGACGGACACCATCGACGTCGTCAACCCGGCCGACGAGCGGGTCATCGCCACCGTCCCGGCCGGCACCGCCGAGGACGTGGACGCGGCGGTACGGGCCGCCCGTGCCGCCCTGCCCGCCTGGTCCCGCACCGCGCCCGCCGAACGCGCCGCCCGGCTGACCGCGCTGCGCGACCAACTCGCCGGGCGCGCCGCGGAGATCGCCGAGACGATCACCGCCGAGCTGGGCGCGCCGCTGGCGTTCAGCAAGGCGGTACAGGCCGCCGTCCCGGTCGCGGTGTGCGGCTCGTACGCCGAACTGGCCGCCACCCACCCCTTCGAGGAGAAGATCGGCACCTCCACCGTCCTGCACGAACCGGTCGGCGTCGTCGGTGCCATCACCCCCTGGAACTACCCGCTCCACCAGATCGTCGCCAAGGTCGCCCCGGCACTGGCGGCGGGCTGCACGATCGTCCTCAAGCCTGCCGAGAACACCCCGCTGAGCGCCCAGCTCTTCGCCGAGTGCGTGGACGCGGCGGGCCTGCCGGCCGGTGTGTTCAACCTGGTCACCGGCCTCGGCCCGGTCGCGGGACAGGCGCTGGCCGAGCACCCGGACGTGGACCTGGTCTCCTTCACCGGCTCCACCGCCGTCGGCAAGAAGATCGGCGCCATCGCCGGTGCCGCCGTCAAGCGCTGCGCCCTCGAACTCGGCGGCAAGTCCGCCAACGTCGTACTGCCCAGCGCCGACCTGGCCAAGGCGGTGGGCGTCGGCATCGCCAACGTCATGGCCAACTCCGGCCAGACGTGCAGCGCCTGGACCCGCGTACTGGTGCCCGCCGACCGGTACGACGAGGCCGTGGAACTGGCCGCCGCCGCCATCGCCAAGTACGTACCGGGCGACCCGCTGGACGGCGACAGCCGCCTGGGCCCGGTCGTCAGCGCCACCCAGCGCGACCGCGTCCGCGGCTACATCGAGCGCGGCATCGAGGAGGGTGCCCGGCTCGTCGCGGGCGGCCCGGAAGCCCCCGAGGGGCGCGCCCTGGGCTACTACGTCCGCCCGACGCTCTTCGCCGACGTCACCCCCGACATGACCATCGCGCAGGAGGAGATCTTCGGCCCGGTCGTCGCGGTCCTGCCGTACGGGGACGAGGACGAGGCCGTACGGATCGCCAACGGCACGGTCTACGGCCTGGCGGGCGCCGTCTGGGCCGGCGACGAGGACGAGGCGGTCGCCTTCGCGCGGCGCCTGGACACCGGCCAGGTCGACATCAACGGCGGGCGCTTCAACCCGCTCGCCCCGTTCGGCGGCTACAAGCAGTCCGGCATCGGCCGGGAACTGGGCCCGCACGGCCTGAGCGAATACCTCCAGACCAAGTCGCTCCAGCTCTGAGCGCGGCCCCCGCGGCCGTACCGTACCGCCCTGTACCCCTACCCGTACCGCCCACAGACCAGGGAGCCACCACCGCATGACTCGTGCCGCCGTACTGACCGCCGTGGGCGCCCCCCTGGAGGTCGCCGAGATCGAACTGCCCGGACCCGGGCCGGGCCAGGTGCGCGTCCGGCTCGCGGCGGCCGGTGTCTGCCACTCCGACCTGTCGCTGTCCGACGGAACGCTGCGGCAGCCCGTGCCCGCCGTCCTCGGGCACGAGGGCGCGGGCACCGTCACCGCCGTCGGCGCGGGCGTGGACACGCTCGCGCCGGGTGACCAGGTCGTCCTGAACTGGGCCCCGTCCTGCGGCGACTGCCACTTCTGCGGTCTGGGCGAGCCCTGGCTGTGCGCCAACTCCGGGGCGGCGGCGGCCACCCCGTACGCCAAGCTGGCCGCCGACGGTACCGACCTCCACCCGGGCCTGGGCACCGCCGTCTTCGCCGAGGAGACGGTCGTCCCCGCCCACGCCGCACTGCCGCTGCCGCCCGGCGTCCCGCTCACCGACGCGGCGCTGCTGGGCTGCGCCGTGCTGACCGGGTGGGGCGCCGTGCAGCACAGCGCGCGGGTACGGGCCGGGGAGTCGGTCGCGGTGTTCGGCGCGGGCGGCGTGGGCCTGGCCACCCTCCAGGCCGCACGGATCGCGGGCGCGGGCCCGATCGTGGCCGTGGACGTCTCCCCGGCGAAGGAGGAACTGGCCCGCGCGGCGGGCGCCACCGAATTCCTGCTCGCCTCCGACGACACCGCCAAGCGCATACGCGAACTCACCGGCGGCCACGGCGCGGACGTGGCGATCGAGTGCGTAGGCCGCGCGGACACGATCCGTACGGCCTGGTCGTCCACCCGGCGCGGCGGCCGCACCACGGTCGTCGGCATCGGCGGCCAGGACCAGCAGGTCACATTTTCCGCCCTGGAACTCTTCTACTTCGGCCGCACACTCTCCGGCTGCGTCTACGGCAACAGCAACCCCGCCACCGACCTGCCACACATCGCCGAACACGTACGCACCGGCGCCCTCGACCTGTCCGGCATGGTCACCGAGCACATCACCCTCGACGGCATCCCCGCCGCGTTCCAGGCGATGCGGGAGGGCAGGGGAGGGCGCGCGTTGATTGTCTTCTGAGCCGGGCGGGGCATCGCGCCCATGGTGGCGATGTTGCCTTGGCTGTCGCTGGCTGGGGTGCGGTGGTGGTGGCGGGGCTGATGGGGTCAGCCGAAGACGCTGCGGATGTCTTCCCCGGCGTTCGGGCCGCCCGTCGCCACGGATACGTCGAGATCCGGCGAGGGCGCGTCCGTAGGCGGCGTGAACGAGATGCCCGCGGCGACTAGGGTGGCTATCTCCAGGAACTCCTCCTCGTACTCCAGGGCCTCGGTGGTCAGGGTGAGAGCCGCAGCCTCCGGAGCCCCGGGGAAAGCGATGTCGAAGGTGACGGAACGCACTTCCGTCGCGCCGTCCGCCGCGACGCCGAAACAGGCGCCCGGCACCGGGACGACGCGGTCGCAGACCGTGACGGCCGCCGGGCCGCAGGGCAGGGGAACGATGGCCCGGTGCGGCGCGGAGGCCGCATCGTCCGTTCGCTGCGCCTTGAGGACCTGGCGGGGGTAGAGGTTGGGGTCTCCCGGAACGCGGTCCACCACAAAGATCTGGCAGAGCCCGGTCAGCAGGCCGTCGTCCTCCGTGCGCAGGGCGAAGGAGCTGAAGTGGACCAGCCCGTCCGCCACCATCCTGCCCAGTGCGCTCTCGAAGCTGAGCACACCGGCGACCAACTGGTCCGTCGTCGCCGAGGGGTGGGCCGCAGAGAGCCGGTCGAAACTCTCCTCCATCCGGGGCTGCGGGTCGGCGGCCAGGTCGACCGGATGAAAGCCGTCGGGCAGCACGTACCACAGGGGAATCGGTTCGCCCGGGGCGGAAGCGGGGAGGTCGGGCCGCATCACAGGGCCTTGGCGACGGAGAAGATCTTCTTGATCGGGTCGACCGCCATGCCCGCACCGACCAGCCCGTCGTTGTACTCGGTGCCCTTGGTGGCGGCGTCCGTGGTGGCGTCGCTGTGCGACCACCCCATGTCGAGGGTCATGGCGGTGGGGACCGCGAGACCTCCGCTGACGACGGCCTGCGTGACATCGGCGGCCATGACTCCCGCGGCACTGGAGGAGCCGAGCTTCCCGGCCGCCCACTCCACGGGGCCGGCGATGACCCGGTTCGACGGGTCGACGGCTTTGGCGAAACCCGAGAAGTGCGAGCCGCCGGTGCGCACGGCCTGGGACACGGCGGAAGCGCTCCGGGTCGCGGCGCCCGCACCGCGTGCCGCGGAGAAGGCGGACCTGCCGGACGTGATGGCGGCCTTCGCCCCACGGCAGGCCGGGCCGACACCGGGCACGGCACCGAGGAGGTCACCGCCGAGGGTGGCCCACTCGCCGAGGTTCTTCGAGGTGGGGGGCCACATGTCCTTGCCGCTCCTGATGTACTGGTTGGCGTGCACCGCCGCCGCGGCGAGGCTGAGCCCGATGGCGACCGGCGCCAGTACGGGTACGAAGATGGCGGCGATCCCGGCCACGGTTGCGGCGATGGTGAGCAGATCTCCGCCGTGTTCGTCCCACCAGTCCTTCAGACCGGACCAGAGACCGCCGTCGGGAGCGTGGTCACTGGCGCACTTACGGATCCGGTCGGCGTGTTCCTGGGCCGTCTCACCGTGCCGGCTCTCCAGGTTCTTGGCGTCGTCGATCAGATCCTGGAGTTTCGCGCGGGCGTTGTCCAGGGTGGTGGCCGCGCTGTTCACCTTCCCCTGCGCGGCGTCGAGGCGGTGCTGGGCGCTGCTGAGTTCGGCTTCCGTCTCGAAGTGCTGTCCGGCCAGACCGAGGTCGGGGCTCGCCAGTGCGGCCCGGTGTTCCTGCTCGGCCCGTTCGGCCTTCTTTCTGGCGTCCTTGGCGTCTTCCTCGTAGTTGCGGGCCTTCACTTTCATGTCGTGCAGGGAGTCGCTCCACTTCGCCAGCTCGCCACCCGCGTCCTTCAAGGAGGCGTGCGCCTTCTTCAGGTAGTCGGGGAGGTCGGCCACTTTTTCGGCGAAGGCCCTGGCCGCGTCGCCGCTCCAGTAGGAGCTCTCCTTGTCCAGGGAATCCAGGAGGTCGTGGGTGCTCTGCAGGGTTTCGGCGGCCCGTTTGAGGTTGTCGGCCAGGTTGGTCGCCAGATGCGGATGACCAGGGGTGGGATTCCAGCCGAGCCCGCTCCAGTCGTCACTCATTTCTTTCCCCCTGCCTTCTTGAAGCCCTCCTGGATCCCGTCCTCGGTTTCCTCATAAGCCTTGATGATCGCCGGGAGTGCTTCATTCAGTGTTTTCAGGCGCTTCTTCGTCTCTTTCAGCCCGTGCTCCCAGTCGTCGTGGAAGTCCTCACAGGCTTTGTCGAGCGAGCGCTTGCCCAGGTTCTTCGGGCCGGTTTCCAGCATCCGGCGCAGCGCCTCTTCGAGTTGCTTCTCGCTGTCCTCAAGCTTCTTCTTGAGTCTGCGCAGTTCGGAAAGGCTTACAGTGAAGTCGGCCATGTCTCCCGCTATTCCTGTCCCGTGCCGGGCCTGTGGTCCGACTCGGCCTCACGCGCCAGAACCGCGTCCCGGTAGGCCGCGATGACCGGCTGGTGACGGGTCCGGCTCTCCCGCATCGCCTGCTTGCCGCGCCGGATCCAGTGGCCGCCGAGCAGCAGGCCGCCCGCCGCGACGATGTGCCCCAGCACGTATGCCGACCAGTCGCTTCCCGTCGTGAAGCCATGGGGCAGCGTGCCGTTGAGCCAGGCCGCACCCACGGCGACCGTGGTGAATGCGCCGGCCAAGAGGGCGAGAGCCGCCCCCATGACGAGCCGGTCCCTCTTGGCGCGCAGTTTGTGTACGCCGTCCTCCGCTGCCTTGAGGGTCGCTTCGTCCAGCGGGTCGAAGCCGTCACGCTCGCGCGACCACGCGGCTGTCCGGCGTGCCGCGGTGCTCTGCCGCAATTCATCCAGGCGGGGACCGCCCCGGACATCCGAGGATTCCGCGGAGCCCGGCCGGGTGCCCTCCCGGTGGAAGAGCCACAGTCCCTTGGTCCCGTGGGCCTGCCGGGCGAATCCCACCTCGTTCGCGACTCTTTCGGCCTCGGCGGTGGTGAGGGCGGGGAACCGCCCCGGGGTGACACGCACATGTCCTCGCGCGTTCGGAGCCCCCGTACGCAGCTCCTTCTTCAGCTCCGCAACCTGTTCGGCCCGCGGCACTTTCGTACGCTGCCGTCGGGTGTCCCACGCGGCATACAGAGCGAGTACCGCGAACAAGCCGGTGACGAGCCAGACCCACCACGGGAATCCGAACCCGACGTCAGCGCCGGGCGGAGCCGCCAGCGGCAGGCGGCATGGGTGGCCACCGCAACTGACCATGCGTTTCTCCCTGACCGACAAACAGAGCACTGTCCATTCGCCGACCAGACTTCCCGGCACACCGATGACGAAGTTACACGATGCGTCATGCGCACCGCTCAAGGGGCTCCATCGGCAGAGCGCATTGAGCTACTGCCGGAGCCGCGAAAACCCCGGCCCCGCCCCCAAAAACACCAACGTCGTCAGCACGAACGGCCAGGTGAAGACATGCCCCCCGGACGGCGCCGTGAGGGCGGTGATCGCGGGAGTCAGGGCTGTTGCGGTCGCCGCGCCTGCCGTCGCGTATGCGGCGGTGCGGCGGCCCGTCGGGAGGAACACCCCGCACAGTGCCATGGCGACCAGTACCGCGTTGTAGCCCGCTGCGCCGGACGCGATTTGGGCTGTCGGGGCGCCCAGTGCCCATGCCGTGGCGGTGCCGGTCAGGCTGCCCAGGCAGGCCATTGTTCCGGCTGTGCGGCTCGCGGCGAAGATTCCGGCGAGGAAGAGGGCGCCTACGTACCACTGCGGCATGAAGAAGATCTGGGCGATGTTGGCGAAGAGGGCGTGCCACAGGTCGGTGAAGGACAGGGCGGGGGGTGGTCCGCTGGTTCCGGGTAGTGCTGCCGGGGGTGTGCCCTGGTGCCAGACGCGCGCCAGGCCCGGTGCTGCGAGTGTCAGCGCGCTTGCCACCAGGCAGAAGGGGAGGGTGAGGGTGGGGAGTTGCCAGGTGCTCAGCGCGCGCCCGGCGGCGGTGGTGACGACCGTGACCACCGCGCTGCCCGCCACCGCGATCAGCAGGGTGGAGACGTGGCCGGGGCCCAGGAAGACCGCCGAACCGACCGCCACCAGGCACGCGTTGAAGCCTTCCAGGCCCGCCGCGATCCGGTCGCGGTCCACGCCGAGCAGGTGCGCCGTGGCCGTGCCGGTCGCGGTGCCGAGGAGTCCGTACAGGCCGTACGCCCAGCCTGCCGCGCACAGCGCAACGGTGAAAATTGCGCCGGTGACCGCGCTCGGCAGGAAATCGACCTGGGCCTGGCCGCGCAGGACGTGGACGGCGTGCCGCGTCCAGCGGTGCCGGGCGGCCCACGGAGCGCTCCGGTTCCGTAGTGCGGCGATCTGATCGAGCACGTCGTCCTCCCCATCTCGCGGGCGGGGGCACGCCGGTCCGTGCGTGCACCGCGCCGGGACCACCCGGGCGGATGCACCTTACAGCTACTTCTGCGGCGGGGCCGGGTCCGGGTGCCGCAGCGCCAGCCCGTCGACCAGTGCCAGCAGGCCCGTCTCGAACGCCCCCTCGTCGACCCGCTGCTGGTGTTCCGCCAGCAGGTGCGCCTGGCCCAGATGCGGGTAGTCGGCCGGGTCGTACGCGCTCGGGTCGGCCACGAAGCCGCGTGCGAAGGAGCCCAGCGCGGAGCCCGCGACGAAGTAGCGGACCATGGCGCAGATACGGGTGGCCTGGGCGGGTGGCCAGCCGGCCCGCACCATGCCGCCGAAGGCCGCGTCGGCCATCTTCAGGCCGGCCGGTCGGCGGCCGGGGCCCTGGGCTAGGAAGGGCACGATGTTCGGGTGCGCGGCGAGGGCCGCGCGGTAGGAGCGGGCCCAGGCCAGCAGTCCGGTCCGCCAGTCGGCGCCCGCGCCGAGGGCCGACACGTCCACCTCGGAGATCACCGTGTCGGCGACCGCGTCCAGGATCTCGTCCTTGGTCGTGAAGTGGTTGTACAGGGACGGCCCGCTGACGCCCAGCTCGGCGGCGAGGCGCCGGGTGGACAGTGCCGTCAGGCCCTCCGCGTCGATGAGCGCGAGCGCGGTGGTGACGATGCGCTCCCGGCTCAGGAGGGGCTTGCGGGGTCGGGCCATGCCGCACATAGTAGAGGCTGCCGCCCGAAAACTAGCAGTGATAGTTAATGGGGCGGACGGCTGTCCCGGGCGGCCCGGCTGCCGTCCTCCGCCGCGAGGGGCCTTCATGAACCTGGAGCTGAGCGAGGAGCAGGCTGCCGTCCGGCAGCTCGCCAAGGACTTCGTCGACCGCGAGATCGTGCCGCACGCCGCCGCCTGGGACCGCGCCGAGCGCGTCGACCGGGCCGTGGTGAAAAAGCTGGGCGAGCTGGGCTTCCTCGGCCTGACCGTTCCCGAGGAGTACGGCGGCTCCGGCGGTGACCACCTCGCCTACGCGCTGGTGACCGAGGAGCTGGGGCGCGGCGACTCCGCCGTGCGCGGCATCGTCTCCGTATCGCTGGGCCTGGTCGCCAAGACCGTCGCGGCCTGGGGCGACGAGGACCAGAAGCGGCGCTGGCTGCCCCCGCTCACCTCCGGAGAGGCCATCGGCTGCTTCGGTCTCACCGAGCCCGGCACCGGCTCGGACGCGGGCAGCCTGGCGACCCGCGCCGTACGGGACGGTGACGGCTCGTACGTCGTCAACGGCACCAAGATGTTCATCACCAACGGCACCTGGGCCGACGTGGTGCTGCTCTTCGCGCGCACCGGCGACGCGCCGGGGCCCAAGGGCGTCAGCGCCTTCCTCGTCCCCACGGACACGCCCGGCCTGGAGCGCCGCGAGATCCACGGCAAGCTGGGGCTGCGCGGCCAGGCCACCGCCGAGCTGGTCTTCCAGGATGTACGGGTGCCTGCCGACGCGATGCTGGCCCCGGAGGGGAAGGGGTTCTCCGTCGCGATGTCGGCGCTGGCCAAGGGCCGGATGTCGGTCGCCGCGGGCTGTGTGGGCATCGCGCAGGCCGCCCTGGACGCCGCCGTCGGGTACGCCACCGAGCGCGAGCAGTTCGGCCGGACCATCGCCCACCACCAGCTCGTACAGGAACTGATCACCGACATCGCCGTGGACGTGGACGCCGCGCGCCTGCTGACCTGGCGGGTCGCCGACCTGATCGACCGCGGCGAGCCCTTCGCCACCGAGGCGTCCAAGGCGAAGCTGTTCGCCTCGGAGGCGGCGGTGCGCGCCGCGAACAACGCGCTCCAGGTCTTCGGCGGCTACGGCTACATCGACGAGTACCCGGTCGGCAAGCTGCTGCGGGACGCCCGGGTGATGACGCTGTACGAGGGCACCAGCCAGATACAGAAGCTGGTCATCGGGCGGGCGCTGACCGGGGTGTCGGCGTTCTGAGACGGCCGTGACCCGGCTTTCCGGAACGGCCGGGCCGCGCCACGTGGCCCTAAGCGCTTGCTCACCGGCGCGGTAAGGTGTTCGGTCCGTCGCGGAGAGCCCGTGGCGGACCGAGGATCGGGGTGCGCGATGGTCACGGAGGCGGAGCGGACGGACGGCTCGGGGGAGGACTGGGCCGATGTGTCCCCGGAGGCGGCCCGCCGCCTGGTCCGTGCCGCCGTCCAGGCGTTCGCCGAGCGCGGCTACCACGCCACCACCACCCGCGACATCGCGGGCCGTGCCGGCATGAGCCCCGCCGCGCTCTACATCCACTACAAGACCAAGGAAGAGCTGCTCTACCGGATCAGCGGCGTCGGCCACGAGAAGGCTCTGCGGATCATGGAGGAGGCGGCCGCCGCCGGGGGCGGCCCCACCGAACGGCTCGCCGCCGCCGTCCGCACCTTCGCGCGCTGGCACGCGCGGCACCACACCACCGCCCGGGTCATCCAGTACGAGCTCCAGGCGCTCAGCGAGGAGCACTACACCGAGATCGCCGACCTGCGGCGCCGTACCGACCGCTCGCTGCGCGGCATCCTCCAGGACGGCGCGGACGCGGGGGAGTTCACCGTCGGTGACGTGCCGGGCACCACCCTCGCCGTGCTGTCGCTGTGCGTGGACGTGGCCCGCTGGTTCTCCGCCGAGGGCGCCCGTACGCCCGAGGAGGTGGGCGACCTGTACGCCGACCTCGTCCTGCGCATGGTGGGCGCGGCCCGTCCATGAGCGGGCCCAGGGCGGGCATTGACAGGTCCGGGGCCGCTGAGCATGCTGAGCAAGCGCTTGGTCGATGACGTCACGGTCCGCGTCCGCGCGGCCTGAGGAGGCATACGGACATGGCACAGCCCCGGGTGTTCGGCTCGCTCGACGAGCTGCGGAACGCGGTCGGCGAGGACCTCGGCACCAGCGACTGGCTGGAGATCGACCAGAAGCGGATCGACCTGTTCGCGGACGCCACCGGTGATCACCAGTGGATCCACGTCGACCCGGAGCGGGCCGCGGCCGGTCCGTTCGGCGCCACGATCGCGCACGGCTACCTGACGCTGGCGCTGCTGCCCGCGCTCGTACCGCAGCTGCTGCGCGTCGACAACGTCAAGATGGGCATCAACTACGGCGTCAACAAGGTCCGCTTCCCCGCTCCCGTCCCGGTCGGCTCCCGGCTGCGGGCCACCGCCCGGATCGCGGACGTGACCGAGGTGCCCGGCGGTGTGCAGCTCGCGACGGCGGTGACGGTCGAACGCGAGGGCGGCGACAAGCCGGTGTGCGTGGCCGAGACGCTCAGCCGCTTCCTCCTGTGACGGGCGCCGTGCGCTGCCTCGTCCACGGCCCGTCCCCGCAGCCCACCGCGCGTGCCCACGGTTAGGGTTGTCCCGTGCCTCAGCTTCCTTTCAAGGTCCACGAGCTCACGGTCGGCCAGCTCTCCGCGCGGAGCGGCGCGGCGGTGTCCGCGCTGCACTTCTACGAGTCCAAGGGACTGATCAGCAGCACCCGTACGGCCGGCAACCAGCGCCGCTACACCCGCGACGCGCTGCGCCGGGTCGCCTTCGTGCGCGCCGCCCAGCGGGTCGGCATCCCGCTCGCGGTGATCCGCGACGCGCTCGCCGAGCTGCCCGACGAGCGCACCCCCAACCGGGAGGACTGGGCCCGGCTCTCCGAGGTCTGGCGCGGCGAGCTGGACGAGCGGATCAGCCAGCTCGTGGAGCTGCGCGACCGGCTGACCGACTGCATCGGCTGCGGCTGCCTCTCCCTTCAGAAGTGCGCGCTGTCCAACCCGTACGACGAACTCGGCGAGCAGGGGCCGGGCGCGCGGCGGCTGCGCGTGGACCGGGGCGGCGGACCGCCCCGGACGGCGGGCGCGACCGGCGCCGGTGCCACGACGCCGGACGAATGCAGCACGAACTGCTGAGGGCTCACCAGACCTCCGGCTTGCGGTGCGCCCACGGCCGGGCCCGCTCCAGCTGCGCCGAGAGCGCGATCAGGGTCGCGTCCTCCCCGTACCGCCCGCCCAGCATGACGCCGATCGGCAGACCGGCCGCGTTCCAGTGCAGCGGCACGCTCACCGCGGGCTGGCCGGTGGCGTTGTAGAGCGGCGTGTACGGGGTGAAGGCACCGACCGCGGCGAACTCGGCCTGCGGGTCGGCGTCGTTGCGCAGCGCGCCCACACGCGGCGGCGGCGTCGCTACCGTCGGCGTCAGCACCACGTCGAACCCGCCCTCGCGCGGCATCACCCCGTCAGCGATCAGCTGCCCCAGCATGCGGAACGCGTACAGCGCGCGGGCGTACTCGACCCCGGGGATCTCCGCGCCGCGCCCGCGCAGATAGCGGGTCAGCGGCAGCAGCTCCGCCTCGCGCTCCGGCGGCACCGGGCGGTTGGCGGCGATCACCGACCAGACCCGGGTGAAGGCCAGGCGGTAGCTGTCGTCGGTGGGCAGGGACAGTCCGTCCACGTCGTGCCCGAGGTCCGCGAGGAGCGCGGCCGTCTCCGTGACGGCGGCCCGGCAGTCCGGGTGCACCTCGACGCCGGGGAACGGCACGTCGATCAGGAAGCCGACGCGCAGCCGTCCCGGGTCGCGCCGGGCGTGGGCCGCGTACGTCTCGCCGGGCGGCAGCGCGGGCGCCGCGTACGGGTCGCCTGGCATCGGGCCGGCCATCGCGTCCAGCAGCGTGGCGGCGTCCGCGACCGTACGGGCGAGCGGGCCCGCCGTGGCCAGGCCGGAGACGTCGTGCTGCAGCGGGCCGGGGCTGATCAGACCGCGGCTCGGTTTGATGCCGTACAGGCCGCAGAGCGAGGCGGGGATACGGATCGAGCCGCCGCCGTCGCTGCCGTGCGCCACGGGGGCCAGCCCGCCGGCCACCGCCGCGGCGGCCCCGCCGCTCGAACCGCCCGCCGTCCGCTCCAGGTCCCAGGGGGTGCGGGCGGGCGGCGCGAGGAGGTTCTCCGTGTAGCAGGGCAGGCCGAATTCCGGGGTGTTGGTCTTGCCGAGCAGGATCGCGCCCGCCCGGCGCAGCTTGGTGGCGACATGGTCGTCCCGCTCCGGCACATAGTCGGCGAACGCCCGCGAGCCCATCGTGCAGCGCACCCCGGCGACCTGCGTCAGGTCCTTGACCGGCACCGGAACCCCGTGCAGCGGCGGCAGTTCCCGCCCCTCGCGCCGTGCCACGGCGGCCTCGTCCTCCGCGGCGGCCGCTTGTTTGCGGGCGACGTCGGGGGTCCGGGTGAGGTATGCGCCGAGTGTGCTGTCCAGGTCCTCGGCGCGGGCGAGGTAGTGCTCGGTGATCTCGACGGGGGACAGTTCGCCGGTCCGTACCCCGGCGGCCTGCTCCAGAGCGGTCAGATCGTGCAGTTCGGCCATGCGGGTCCGCCTTCGTGCGCTGTGGGGTCCGGTCCGGGCGGGCCGGGACCGGCGGTGCTGTGTCAGCCCGTGAAGAGTTGTCTCAGTTTCAGGGCCAGTTCGTAAAGGCCGTACCCGAACGGGAGGCCGACCCACAGCCAGGCCACGACGAGCAGGGCGGTGCGGCGCGCGGTCACGAGGCGGCTCCCTTCGGGGCGCTGGGGGCGGCGGTCCGTACCCCGTACGGCGGTGGCTCGTGGTGCCGCGGGTGGACGGGCCGCACCAGCTCGTTCGCGGCGAACCCGACGACGAGCAGACCGATCATGACGAAGAAGGAAGTCGTGTACAGCTCGGGGCCGGTGTGCCCGGCGGACCTGCGGGCGTCGGCGATGGCGTTGACGATCAGCGGCCCGAGGACGCCCGCGGTGGACCACGCGGTGAGCAGCCGGCCGTGGATCGCGCCCACCTGGTACGTGCCGAACAGGTCCGTCAAGTAGGCGGGCACGGTGGCGAACCCGCCCCCGTAGAACGAGAGCAGTACCGCGGCGCACCCGATGAACAGCGGCTTGGACGCGTCGCCCGCCAGCGCGATCAGCAGATACATCAGCGCGCCGGCGCCCAGGTAGAGGCGGTAGACGTTCTTCCGCCCGGCCAGGTCGGAGGTGGCCGACCAGACGATCCGGCCGAGCATGTTGGCCAGCGACAGCAGGCCGACGAAGCCCGCCGCGGCCGACGCGCTCACCGGCGCGGCACTGTGCGCGAAGAAGTCGGCCACCATCGGCGCCGCCTTCTCCAGGATGCCGATACCCGCCGTGACGTTCGTGCACAGCACCACCCACAGACACCAGAACTGCGGGGTGCGCAGGGCGTTACGGGCGGAGACCTGCGCGGTGACCGGGGCGCGGGGCGCGGCCGTACGGCGTGGGGCGGAGCCGCCCGCGCCGGGGGTTTGCGCATCAGGGGCCTCCTCCTCGGTGGGCGGCACCCGTACGAGCAGCACCCCGAGCGTCATGAAGACCGCGTACGCCAGCCCCATCACCAGGAACGTCCGGGCGATCCCGGCCGGATTGGTGCCCAGTACGCCCAGCAGCCAGGCCGACCAGGGCGAGGCGATCAGGGCGCCGCCGCCGAAGCCCATGATGGCGATGCCGGTGGCCGTGCCGGGGCGGTCCGGGAACCACTTGATGAGCGTGGACACGGGGGAGATGTAGCCGATGCCCAGGCCGACGCCGCCGATCACCCCGTATCCGAGGACGACGAGCCAGTACTGCCGGGTGGCCGCGCCGAGCGCCGCCACCAGGAAGCCCGAGGAGAAGCAGACCGCCGAGACGGCCATCGCCCAGCGGGGGCCGTTGCGCTCGACGAGGGTGCCGCCGAACGCGGCGGACAGCCCCAGCATGACGATGGCCAGCTGGAAGGGGAGCGCGGACGCCGTCCCGGACAGGCCCAGCGCGGATTCCAGGGGTGGTTTGAACACGCTCCACGCGTACGCCTGCCCGATGGCGAGGTGGATCGACAGCGCCGCGGGCGGCACGAGCCAACGGCTCCAGCCCGGCGGCGCGACGACGGTACGGGGACGGGAACGGCCGGACGTACGCATGAGGCGGAACGTACAGCGTTCACCCACCTCCGGGAAGTACGCCCACGCCGCGCCCGCGTCCGCGAACCCGCCGGCACCGCGCCCCGGCCGCCCCTCAGGCCGCCACGGACAGCCGCCGCTCGCGGGACGACTGCCGCGCCTGCGCCAGCGTCTCCCTGGTCAGCACCGACAGCGGCGCCACGATCCCGCACTTCTGGCACACCGGTCCCGCCATCGGAAAGCGTTCGAGATCCGTGCGCCAGACGAACCACCGCGTGTCGCAGACCGGGCAGTCCGCCCGCGGCGTACCCGCCTCCATCGCCCGGATCATGCTGCGCAGCACCGCGGGCAGCGGCGCCGCGGGATGCCGGTGGGGCGCTTCGCACGGCACGATGTCACAGCCGCCCCACGTACGCCGGTGCCAGTCGTCGAGCGCACTGGGCTGCCGGATGCCGTCGTGCTTCTCGCGGCGCCTGCGGGCCGCGAACTCCTGCTCGTACCCGAGCCAGACGGCGCGGGCCTCCTCCAGTTCCTCCAGCGCGGCCACCAGCCGCGCCGGGTCGGGTTCGCGGTCCTCGGTCGCGATGCCCGCCCTGGTGCACAGATGGTGCCAGGTCGCCCGGTGCCCGTACGGGGCGAAGCGTTCGAGGCACTTGCGCAGGGCCGTACGCCGCTGGGTGGCGACGAGACGGGGGTTGCGCACCTGTTCTGCGAGAGCTCTGAAACCGGCCAATTCATCCCACCTCCGTGGGGAGGACCCGACTGGACAGAGAATGGACGTAGCGGACCGCCCACCGGATCCATCGAACTGTCTTGCGGGTGTGTGGTGGCGGCACTCGCGCCGCACCGGTCGCGCCCCTCGCTCCCGGTGTCCCCCGCGGCGCCCGGCGCGCCTCGTGTGCATCATCCACCGTACATCTGTGGGGATTTGAGAAAGTTAAGGTTGCCCACCTTCCGACTGCGGCGCGGTTTCGGCGCCCTCGCCGCAAGGGGCGCCGGTGACTCCTGGTACCCACACGCGGGGCGATCGATCCATGAGACGGGCCACTTGACGCTTTCCCGACCCGTACGAGGGTCCGCGCCGCTCTATTCCCTCGTGACCCGCCCGGCCCCCAGCACCACCCGCGCCAGCTCCCCGTGGCAGATGTCACTGTGCGCGCCGGCGGGCGGCGGACCGTCGCGGACCACGGACGACGCGTCGATGTTCACGCAGCCCGCACCCGGGACCGCGGCGCCCAGCCGCACGCTCCGGGTGCCGTCCACCGCCTGGATGCCGTCATGGCCGATCGCGCCCCAGCGGTCGAACAGACCCAGGAAGCTCGCCGAGTCGCCGGAGAGCTTGGAGGCCAGCGGGTAGAGCATGCCCAGCGCCGAGTCGTGCCCCGAGAAGCAGGCCACCATCGGGCCGTCCACCCGCTGCTGCACCCCTTGCAGTGCCCCGCCGTGGTCCGGGTCGTGCGGCAGCCGGGCGGCGAAGGCGTAGTGCGAGAAGGCGGCCTGGAGCAGGGTCACGGACTTCACCGCGGTGTCGCCGGCGGGCATGCCGCGCAGCGCGTACGACACCAGCCGGGCACCGAAGCTGTGCCCGATCAGGTGGATGCGCACGCCCGGCGCGCTCTCGACCAGCGCGCCGAGCACCGGGCCCAGCCCCAGCTGGCCCACCACGCCCGACCGCCGCTTCATCCCGTAATAACTCGACTGCCGCAAAAACTCCTTCGCCCCGTTCCACAGCCGCTTCAGACCGTCCCCGAACAGCTCCTGATGCCCGCACTTCTCCAGCGCCGCCGTGAAGATCTCGCACACCCCGAGCGGGTCGTCGGTGAGCATCGCGGGCATGCCGGCGCCCAGGTCCTCGGCCAGCCGTTCCGCCGGGCTGTTCGCGCGTACGGACACCAGGTCGCGGACGAGACGCGCGTACTCGTCGAAGGCGGACCGGGCCTCGGGCCGCCCGGCGAGCAGCTCCTGCACGCGCCGCAGCGTCAGCTCCCGGCCGGGGAAGCACCGCGCCAGAGCGCGCAGCGTCGCGTCCTCCAGCAGCGGCGGACCGGCCGGCACGGTGGGCAGACCGGCCGGTGCCGGAGGGAAGTCCGGGATCGGCTCGTCCGCGAACCGCATCGCCGGCCAGATCACCCCGGCGTACCCGAGGCGCACCCCGGCCCCCGCCATCGCCGGGAACGGCGCGAAGAACCGCCCGTACAGACTCGTGGCCATCGACCGGTCGTTGTTCCAGCCGTGCGCGAAGACCAGCAGGTCGGTGACGCGCTCCCGCGCCGCCCCGGCCACCAGCCGGTCCCGCTGCCCGGCGTCCGGGTCGCCGTCGGCGTCGAACGTCAGCTCCCAGTACGGCTGTACGCCGATGTCCCCGGCCGCCGCTGCGCCGGAACTGCCCGCGGTACCCGTCATGACGCCCCCCTGAGCGGCGCGCCGGGCCACGCTGTCGGGCCGGACTTCCGGGCCGCGCCGCGTTGTGCAGCGCATCGTCCTGCGGAAGGGGGAATCCGGCCATACGTCAGGTGGGGGCGATCCGGGGGCGGGGCCGGAACCCGGTAGCAGCCCCGGCCCAGCGGCTTCTTCAGCCCGCCAACTCCCTCTCCCGCGTCTCCGGCAGTGCAAGTACGCACAGCAGCGACACGACCGCCATCGCCGTCACATACCATCCCACGGAGCCCGACCCGAAGGCCGCCTGCAACCGGGTCGCCACCAGCGGCGACACCGCGCCGCCCAGTACCCCGCCCAGGTTGTACGCCAGCGAGGCGCCCGAATACCGCACGGTGGTGCCGAACAGCTCCGGCAGATAGGCGCCCATCGGCCCGTACACCACCCCCATGCAGAACAACGCGCCCCCGATCGCCACCGCGATCAGCACCGGCTGTCCGGTGTCCAGCAGCGGAAAGAGGACGAGCCCCCAGACGACCGCGGCCGCCGTCCCGGCCAGCACCAGCTTGCGCCGCCCCGCGCCGTCCGAGCGGGTGGCGGCGAGCCAGGTGCCGGCGGCCAGGAAGAGGCAGGCGATCAGTGAGAGGGCGAGCATGGTGTTGCGGGAGACGCCGAGCGTGCCGGTCGCGTACGCCAGGCAGTACGTGGTCGCCGTGTAGAAGAGCCCGTACGCGATGATCATCCCGCCCGCGCCGAGCAGCAGTTCACGCGGATGCCGGCGCAGCACATCCAGCGCGGGCACCTTGCTCGCCTCCCGCGCGTCCATCACCTTCGCGAACACCGGCGTCTCGCTGATCTTCAGCCGTACGAACAGCCCCACCGCCACCAGCAGGAACGACAACAGGAACGGCACCCGCCACCCCCACGACCGGAACGCGCCGTCGTCCAGCACCGCCGACAGCAGCCAGAACACGCCCGTCGCCGCGAAGAACCCCACCGACGGCCCCAGTTGCGGAAACGCCGCATACAGCCCGCGCCGCTTCTTCGGCGCGTGCTCCACCGCCAGCAGCGCGGCCCCGCCCCACTCGCCGCCCAGCCCGATCCCTTGCAGGAACCGCAGCACGATCAGCAACAGCGGCGCCCATATCCCCAGCGTCCCGTACCCCGGCAACAATCCCACCAGGGCGGTCGACAACCCCATCAGCAACAACGAGGCCACCAACACGGACTTCCGCCCCACGCGGTCCCCGAAATGCCCGAACACCACCGACCCGAGCGGCCGCGCCGCGAACGCCACCGCGTAGGTGGAGAACGACGCGAGGGTGGCGTTGACCGGATCGAGGGTCGGAAAGAACGCCTGGTTGAGGACGAGGGCGGCGGCCGTCCCGTAGATATAGAAGTCGTAGAACTCGATCGCCGTCCCGATGAACGAGGCCACGGCCACACGGCGGAGGCGTTCGGGGGCGGCGGGCGCGGCGGTGTCCTCGCCCGCGGGCGTATGCGTCACGCCCGGGACCCCGTCCGCCGGAACGGCTGCTGATGTCGCGTCACTGTGCACGAGCCGCACTGTCACGCGGGACTGTTGGGGCAGTCAATAGGTGGGATGTGGTGTCTTGGGTGGTGAGACGGGGGAGGTGGTGGTGATCGGGACGGCAGGGGCCGTCGTTCGCCGATTTCCGGCCTGATGATGATCGCGGCTCGGGTGGCCATCGCGGCCTTGGTGGTGGTCATCGTGCTGATGCTGGCCGGCGTGGTCTACATCAGCCTGTTCGTCGGGTGGACGCCGGGAAGGGCGGAGCCGGGCGATGTCGTCGGTGCCTGGACAGGGCCGCACGGCGCGCAGGTGACGTTGCGCAAGGACGGGTCGGCGACCGCGTCGAAGGTGCCGAGCAACCCCGGGGACCACAACCCGGAAGACACCTTCGGCGGCGAGGGCACGTGGAAGCTGGGGAGGGCGACGAACTCCCTCGCGGAACAGGACATTCAGGTCGAGGTCGGTACCGGGCCGGGAAAGATCATGACCTTCGAGCTGGTGGTCGACGGCGACGGGGCGCGGGACGGCCTCCACATACCGGTGTCCGGCCAGGTGGCGGCTGCCGGGGCGGGCCATGGCGGTGCGAGGGCCGTCGGCCAGGTGGTCGGTGACGCCGAGGAGGGCCGCCTCCCGTTACCAGTGTCGCCGGCACCCCCTCCCGCTATCAGTAGCGCAGATACTCCCTCCGCATCCGCCGGAAGCCCGCCAAGTCCTCCTGCCAGGCCCCGGCTACCTCATCCACTCCGGCGCCCGCGTCGATCATCGTGCGGACGCGTGGGGTGCCGGTGAGTTTGTCGATCCAGTGGTCCGGGCGCCAGGCGAAGTCGGGCCAGGTGCGTTTCGCGGTGATCAGGAGGGCGATGCCGGTGCGGACCGGGTCGAAGGCCCGGCGGTCGTGGACGTGGAGCTGGACGCCGCCGATGGTCTTGCCCTGGAACTTGGAGAAGGTGGGGGCGAAGTGCGCCTCGCGGAAGTGGACGCCGGGGAGGCCGAGGTCCGTGGCGAGGGCGGTGATCGCGGCGGCCCAGCGGCGGTCGATGCCGTCCGCGCCGAGCAGTTCGAAGGGGCGGGTGGTGCCGCGGCCCTCGGAGAGGTTGGTGCCCTCGAAGAGGCAGGTGCCCGCGTAGACCAGGGCGGTGTCCGGGGTGGGCATGTTGGGGCTGGGTGGGACCCAGGGGAGGCCGGTCGCGTCGAAGAAGTCCGACCGCCGCCAGCCCTTCATCGGGACGGTCTCCAGCTCGGCCGGCCGGCCCGCCACGCGTGGCACGAACTCGGCGTTGAAGAGGACGGCGAGTTCGGCCACGGTCATGGCGTGGGCCAGGGCGATCGGTTCACGGCCCACGCCCGAGGCTTGGGCACGGTCCAGTACGGGGCCGGTGGCGGCGCGGCCCGTCACCGGGTTGGGGCGGTCCAGGACGACGAAGTGTTTGCCCGCGAGGACGGACGCGACCATGCAGTCGTACAGCGTCCAGATGTAGGTGTAGAAGCGCGCGCCGACGTCCTGGATGTCGAAGACGACGGTGTCCACGCCGGACCGGGTGAAGATGTCCGCCAGCGCCCGGCCGCTCTTGCCGTACGTGTCGTGGACGGGCAGGCCGGTGGCCGGGTCCTCGTAGCTGCCCTCGGAGCCGCCCGCCTGCGCGGTGCCCCGGAAGCCGTGCTCGGGGCCGAAGACGGCGGCCAGGTCCACCCGTTTGTCGGCGTGCATCACGTCCACGATGTGGCGTACGTCCGGGGTGACGCCGGTGGGGTTGGTGACGATGCCGATCCGGCGGCCGGAGAGGAGGGCGTAGCCGTCGGCGGCGAGGCGGTCGAAGCCGGCGCGGACCCGGGGGCGGGCTCCCTGTGCGGAGGCTTCTGCCGCTCCGGTCCCGGCTGCATCGGTGCCAGACGTATCGGTGCCGGTCGCTTCGCCGCCTCCCGTCGCGGACCGGCCGGCGCCCGTGCCTCCGTACGCCGCAGCCGCCTCGCCCGTCATCGCCGTCGCACCCATCGCACCCGCCGCGCTCGTGACCGCCGTAGCGGCCAGCAGTTTCCGTCTGGACACGGTCATGCGTCCACCTCCGCCGTCAGGCCAGTGTCGTGCGCACGCTAACGCCCGGCGGCCTCCGGGGGAACGCGCCGGACGGCGTGCCGCGTGCCGTCGCCGCGTCCGGCGCACGGGCGGGTCCGCGCCCTTCCGCTTCGCCATACCGACTGGTTAGTCTGCCTGGCAGTCGTGTCAGGGGCGACCGATCAGGGGCGACCGAGGGAGACCGCAGGTGGAAGCCGTACGGGACAGGACAGTCGTGGTGACCGGGGCGGGCGGCGGCATCGGCGCCGCGCTCGCCCGCCGCTTCGCCGCCGGAGGGGCGCGGGTGGCGGTCAACGACCTGGACGCGGCCAAGGCCGAGGCCACCGCGCGCGAGATCGGCGCCGTCGCGGTTCCCGGTGACGCCTCCACCGTCGTACCGGCGGCCCGCGAGGCGCTCGGCGGCACCGTCGACATCTTCTGTGCCAACGCCGGGGTCGGCACCGGCGGCGGCCCCGAGGCGCCGGACGACGCCTGGGAGCTGGCCTGGGACGTCAACGTGATGGCGCACGTACGGGCGGCCCGCGCGCTGCTGCCCGAGTGGCTGGAGCGCGGCGCGGGCCGGTTCGTGTCCACCGTGTCCGCGGCGGGCCTGCTGACCATGGTGGGCGCGGCCCCGTACAGCGTCACCAAGCACGGCGCGTACGCCTTCGCCGAGTGGCTGTCGCTGACATACCGGCACCGCGGGATAGCCGTGCACGCGATCTGCCCGCAGGGGGTGCGCACCGACATGCTCGCGGCCACCGGCGCGGCCGGGGAGCTGGTGCTGACCCCGACGGCGATCGAGCCCGCCGCCGTCGCCGACGCGCTCTTCGCGGCGATGGCGGAGGAGCGGTTCCTGGTGCTGCCGCACCCGGAGGTCGGGGAGTACTACACCGCGCGGGCGGGCGATACCGAACGGTGGCTGGGCGGCATGAACCGCCTCCAGCGGAAGCTGGAAGGCGCCGGGCGGCCGGAGGCCGTCGTGGAGCCCGCGGCCGGTGCCGCCGCGGCCGAGGAGGCGGCCCGATGACCTCCTACCAGGACAAGCCCTGGCTGGCCCAGCTCACCGACGCCCAGCGCGCCCCCGTGCACCCGCACCCCTCCGCCCTGCACGCCTTCCAGGACGCGGCCCGCCGGGCCCCGGACCGCACCGCCCTCGCCTACTTCGACGGCCGGCTGTCGTACGCCGAGGCCGACGCGCTCAGCGACGGTGTGGCCGGGCACCTGGTGGCGCGCGGTTTCCGGCCCGGCGACCGTGCCGCGGTCATGCTCCAGAACACGCCGCACTTCGCCCTCGCGCTGCTCGGCGTCTGGAAGGCGGGCGGCATCGTCGTCCCCGTCAACCCGATGTACAAGTCCGCCGAGATGACGCACATCCTCACCGACGCCGAGGTCACCGCCGTCGTCTGCGCGGACCACACCTGGAACGCGTTCCTGCGGACGACGGCCGCCGCGGCGCCCTCCGTACGGATCGCGCTGACCGCCTGCGAGCGGGACCTCCAGACCCGCGACGACGCGCGGGTGCTGCGCGGCGAGCGGCTCGGGCCGTGCGAGGGCGCGGACGATCTGCTGGCGGCGGCCCGCGCGTACGAGGGACGGCCGCCCGGCGTGGCCTGGCCGGACGCCGCGGACACCGCCCTCATCAGCTACACCTCCGGCACCAGCGGCACCCCCAAGGGCGCCATCAACACCCACG
Organism: Streptomyces rimosus; assembly: GCF_008704655.1. NCBI lineage: Bacteria > Bacillati > Actinomycetota > Actinomycetes > Kitasatosporales > Streptomycetaceae > Streptomyces > Streptomyces rimosus. The sequence goes on from NZ_CP023688.1 coordinate 7,497,430, forward strand.
GCAACATCGCCTACAACGCCGAGCGGCAGCGCACCGGCCTCGGTCTGCCCGACGGCGCCACGTACTTCGCGCTGGCCCCGCTCTTCCACATCACCGGCATGGTGTGCGAACTGGCCGCCTGCTTCACCAACGCCGGCACCCTCGCGCTGGCCTACCGCTTCGAGCCGGGCGTCGTCCTCGACGCGTTCCTGGAGCACCGGCCCGCCTACACCGTCGGCCCGTCCACCGCCTATATGGCGCTGATGGCCCAGCCCCATGTCACCCGGGACCACTTCGCGTCCTTCTCCTCCCTCTCCTCGGGCGGGGCGCCGCTGCCGCCCGCGCTGGTCGAGAAGTTCCGCGCGGACTTCGGCCCGTACCTGCACAACGGCTACGGGCTGACCGAGTGCACCGCCCCCTGCGCCAGCGTCCCGCCCGGCCGGGAGGCGCCCGTCGACCCGGCCTCCGGCACCCTCGCCGTCGGCGTGCCGGGCCCGGACACGGTCATCCGGATCATCGACGACCAGGGCCGGGACGTGCCGTTCGGGGAACAGGGCGAGATCGCGGTGCGCGGCCCGCAGGTGGTGCCCGGCTACTGGCGCCGCCCGGACGCCACCGCCGAAGCCCTGCCGGACGGCGAACTGCGCACCGGCGACATCGGCTTCATGGACCTGGGCGGCTGGCTGTACGTCGTCGACCGCAAGAAGGACATGATCAACGCGTCCGGCTTCAAGGTGTGGCCGCGGGAGGTCGAGGACGTGCTCTACGGCCACCCCGCGGTGCGCGAGGCGGCCGTGGTCGGCGTGCCGGACGCGTACCGGGGCGAGTCGGTCAAGGCGTATGTGAGCCTGCGGCCCGGGCTGCACGCGGAGCCGGCCGAGCTGGCCGGGTACTGCAAGGAGCGGCTGGCCGCGTACAAGTACCCGCGCCAGGTGGAGATCCTGCCCGAGCTGCCGAAGACGACCAGTGGCAAGATCCTCAGGCGGGAACTGCGCGGGCGCGGCTGACCGCGCCCGCGGGGGCACCACGCAACGATACGAAGCACGACGCACGAGGGACAGGTGAGGGCGATGGCCGGGACGACGGACGGCGGGAGTACCGGGAGTACCGGGAGCACCGGAGGCACCGGGAGCACCAAGCCCGTGGCCCAGCGGCTGCTGGCCACCGCCACCCGGCTCTTCGCCGAGCGGGGCTACGACCGCACCTCCGTCCAGGAGATCGTCGAGGCCGCCGGGGTCACGAAGGGCGCCCTGTACCACTACTTCGGCTCCAAGGACGACCTGCTGCACGAGGTGTACGGCCGGGTGCTGCGGCTCCAGCAGGAGCGCCTGGACCACTTCGCGGACGCCGACGCGCCGGTGGAGCGGCGGCTGCGGGACGCCGCGGCGGACGTCGTGGTCACCACCATCGAGAACCTCGACGACACGAAGATCTTCTTCCGCTCGATGCACCACCTCTCACCCGAGAAGGACAAGCAGGTACGGGCCGAACGGCGGCGCTACCACGAGCGCTTCCGCGCGCTGGTCGAAGAGGGCCAGCGCACCGGGGTGTTCAGCAGCGCCACCCCCGCCGACCTGGTAGTGGACTACCACTTCGGTTCGGTGCACCACCTCGGCACCTGGTACCGCGAAAACGGCCCGCTCACCCCCCAGCAGGTCGCCGACCACCTCGCCGATCTACTGCTGCGGGCGTTGCGGCCGTGAGAGCCCCGGACGCAGGGCTCAGTTCTCGCAGGACCTGCACCACTGGTTGAACTCCTCCCCGCCGGCCGCCTCATCCGCGTCGAGCCGGTCGGGAGCGCCTGCCGAATCGACTCCCGGGCGGCGTACACCACTGGGCAGCCGCCCGTGGGCGGCGGTTTCGTGCCGGTCGACGTCATGCGGCGTGCGGCAACCCTGGAGCGACGTTGGGGGAGGCCGACGGTGGTAGCCGGGGTAGGGGCCGCCGTCGGCGGCGCCGACCCCTCACTCCCCACCCACCCTCTTCTCGAACCAATGATGCGCATACGGCTCGTCGTTGAAGGCCGGGACCTCTTCGAAGCCGTACGAGCGGTACAGGTCGATCGCGCCGCTGAGGGCCTTGTTGGTGTCCAGGCGCAGTGCGTAGCGGCCGTACCGTACGGCCCGTGTCTCCAGCTCGCTCAGCAGGCGGCGGCCGAGGCCGAGGCGTCGTGCGTCGGGGGACACCCACATGCGTTTGACCTCGGCGGGGGCGTTGGGCGGGAGTTTCAGGCCGGCGCAGCCCACGGGGGTGCCGTGTAGCCGGGCGACCAGGAACAGGCCGTGCGGGGGGCGGAGTTCGCCCGCGTCGGGCAGCAGGCTCCGGGCGGGGTCGAAACCGGTCTCGAAGCTTTGCTGCATCTCGGTGAAGTAGGACTTCAGGCAGTGCTGCGCGTCGGGGTGGGCCGGGTCGACGACGTCCAGGGTGACCGTGGCGGCGGTCAGCAGCCGGTCGACCTCGGCCATGGCGGCGACCAGCCGCGCGCGCTGGCCGGCGTTGAGCGGTTCCAGCAGGGAGCCGGCCAGTTCGTCGCTGCGGTCGTCCAGCGCGGCGTGCTCCGCGCGGCCCGCTTCGGTGAGCCGTACGGTGCGCACCCGCCGGTCCTCGGGCTGCGGTTCGACCGTGACCAGGCCGTCGGCCTCCAGGGCACGCAGCAGGCGGCTGACGTACCCGGAGTCGAGCCCGAGGCGCTCGCGGAGTCGCCGTACGTCCTGGCCCCGTTCGCCGATCTCCCAGAGCAGCCGGGCCTCGCCGATGGGCCGGTCGCGGCCGAGGTAGTGGTCGTGGAGCACGCCCACGCGTGCGGTGACGGTGCGGTTGAAGCGCCGCACCTGGTCGATCTGTGCCGCATCCATTCTCTGACCTTAGTCAGAGAATAGGGGGCGGGTCCAGTGTCACAGGTAAGCCTTCAGCTCCCGCCGCGCCAGCGACCGCTGGTGCACCTCGTCCGGCCCGTCCGCGAGCCGCAGCGTGCGGGCCGCCGCCCACAGCTCCGCCAGCGGGAAGTCCTGGCTCACCCCGCCCGCGCCGTACAGCTGCACGGCCCGGTCGAGGATGTCCACGACCGTGCGCGGTGTGGCGATCTTGATGGCCTGGATCTCCGTGTGCGCGCCCTTGTTGCCGATGGTGTCCATCAGCCACGCGGTCTTCAGCACCAGCAGCCGCAGCTGCTCCACGGCCACCCGCGCGTCGGCGATCCACTGCTGGACGACCCCCTGGCGCGCCAGCGGCTTGCCGAAGGCCGTACGGGACACGGCGCGGCGGCACATCAGCTCGATGGCGCGCTCGGCCATCCCGATCAGCCGCATGCAGTGGTGGATACGGCCGGGGCCGAGCCGGGCCTGCGCGATGCCGAAGCCGCCGCCCTCCTCGCCGATCAGGTTCGCCGCGGGCACCCGTACGTCGTGGAAGACGACCTCGGCATGGCCGCCGTGGTAGTGGTCCTCGTAGCCGTACACCTGCATGGCGCGCCGGACTTCGAGGCCCGGGGTATCGCGCGGGACCAGCACCATCGACTGCTGGCGGCGTACGTCCGCACCGTCCGGGTCGGTCTTGCCCATCACGATGAAGATCCGGCACAGCGGGTTCATCGCGCCGGAGATGTACCACTTGCGGCCGTTGATGACGTACTCGTCGCCATCCCGCTCGATACGGGTCTCGATGTTGGTGGCGTCCGAGGAGGCCACGTCCGGCTCGGTCATAGCGAACGCCGACCGGATCTCGCCCGCCAGCAGGGGCCGCAGCCACTGCTGCTTCTGCGCCTCCGAACCGAACTGCGCCAGCACCTCCATGTTCCCGGTGTCCGGCGCCGCGCAGTTCAGCGCGGTGGGCGCGAGTTGGGGACTGCGGCCGGTGATCTCGGCGAGCGGCGCGTACTGGAGGTTGGTCAGGCCCGCCCCGTACTCCTCGTCCGGCAGGAACAGGTTCCACAGGCCCCGCCTGCGCGCCTCCGCCTTCAGGTCCTCCACGATCTGCGGGGTGTCCCACGGCGAGGCGAGCGCCGCCCGCTGCTCGTCGGCGACGGCCTCGGCCGGGTAGACATGCTCGTCCATGAAGGACAGCAGGTTCTTCCGCAGCTCTTCGGTACGGGCGTCGAATGCGAAGTCCATCGGCGTGCCTCAGCCTTCCTCGGCGGTCGTCGTCAGGGTGTCGAGCGTGGCCCGGCCGCGGTCGATGAAGACCGGCACCAGCTCGCCGATCCGGTCGAAGCCCGCGCCGACGGTCTGCCCGAGTGTGTAGCGGTAGTGGATGCCCTCCAGGATCACCGCGAGTTTGAAGTACGCGAACGCCGTGTACCAGGCGATGCCGGACACGTCCCGGCCGGACCCGGCCGCGTACCGCTCGATCAGCTCGGCCGGCTCCGGATGGCCGGGCGCGCCGCGCGTGGTGGCGATCGGGGAGCCGGGCACGTCCTCCTGCTCGCTGTACATCACCAGCAGGCCGAGATCGGTCAGCGGATCGCCAAGGGTGGACATCTCCCAGTCCAGTACCGCCGTGATCCGGTCGTCCGCGCCCACCAGGACGTTGTCGAGCCGGTAGTCGCCGTGCACGACGGTGGGCGCGGGGGAGGCGGGCAGCGAGCCGGCCAGCGCCTCGTGCAGCGCGTCGATGCCCGGCAGGTCGCGGCTGCGCGACGCCGCCAGCTGCTTGCCCCAGCGGCGCAGCTGCCGCTCCAGGAAGCCGTCCGGCCGCCCGAAGTCGTCGAGGCCGACCGCCGCCGGGTCCACGGCGTGCAGTGCGACCAGCGTGTCCACGAGGGAGAGCACCACGCCGCGGGTCCGCTCGGGCCCGAGCTCGGCGAGCTGCCCGGCCGTACGGTACGGCGTGCCCGCCACCAGCTCCATCACGTAGAACGGCGCCCCGAGGACCGCCTCGTCCTCGCACAGCAGCAGCGTCCCCGGCACCGGCACCGCCGTCGGGTGCAGCGCGCTGATCACCCGGAACTCGCGCCGCATGTCGTGTGCGGTGGCCAGCACATGGCCGAGCGGCGGGCGGCGGACCACCCACTGGCCGGTGCCGTCGGTGATCCGGTAGGTGAGGTTGGACCGGCCGCCCTCGATCAGCTCGGCCTTCAGGGGGCCCCGCACCGTGCCGGGTCGCTCCCGGTCCAGGTGGTCCCGCAGCCGCTCCAGATCGAGCCCCGGTGGACCCGGCCGCGCCGGGGACCGCGGGGGAGGGGTGCCGTCGCTCATCGTGCTCCTCCGTACGGAAAGAGGCGGTCGGCCCGGTCGGGCAACCGGGCCGCTACGATCATGCCGACTAGTCGGTATGGCGTCCAGAGGGTGAGTGTGGGGTGTGGGTCACCCGGCGCGAAAGGGCCGGCCGGCCTCAGATCAGGATCGCCGCGCCGAGCACCGCCAGCGCGCAGGTGCAGGACACCAGGGCCAGTGCCGTACGGGCGGACAGGACCGGCGGCCGGCCGGCGTACATCGCCCGCATCCGTACGTGTGCCGCCGCCACGAAAGCGATCCACACCAGCAGGACCAGCGCGACCGCCACGATCACCACCGGACCCGGGTCGCGGTGCTGCACCACCTGGCGGCCCGCCAGTATCGCGACCGCCGTGCAGGACAGGGTGGTCCGGCGCCAAGCGAGCCGGGTGCGCTCCGGTTGCAGGCCCGGGTCCCGGTCGGGGCACGGCCGGCCATGACGCGGCTGGTCGCGTCTCAGCTGGTCACGACCCGGCTGGTCAGGGCGCGTTTGGTCGCGACGCGGCTCGTCCTGGCGCGCCTGGTTCCGACGCGGCGAACCGGCCATCGGTCAGCGCGTCCAGCCGATGGCGACCAGGACCACCATCGCCGCCGCCAGCAGACCAACGGCGACCGCCAGCACCGCCGGGAAGCGGGAAGCGGGCAGGTCCTCGCCGCGCCGCATCGCCCGCTCGCAGCGCACCCAGTGGTTGACCGCCCGCACCGCGCACAGCGCGCCGCCCACCAGCAGGACGACGGTGCACGTCGTCCGCAGCACATCGTGCAGCCGGGGCAGGAACTGATCCACCGCGAACCCGCCGCCCACCAGCGCCAGCCCGGTCCGCAGCCAGGCCAGGAAGGTGCGTTCGTTGGCGAGCGAGAAGCGGTAGTCGGGGGTCGTGCCCTCCTCGCGGACGCGCGCGGGCGTGAACCACAGCCGGACGCCCGCGCCGATCGACCGCAGTCTGTCGGTGAGGATCATGGCCAGAACCCTACGCGGTGCGGTCCGTCCGCCGCCCCTTCCGTGCCGTTCGACCGTGCGCTTCCCGCCGTGCCGTCCGGCGGGCCGCCCGTACCGTACGGCCCGTCGGCTACCCGTCCCGCTCCGCCCGCCACTCCAGCAGCCGTTCGTAGGCGGCCATGCCGTCCGGCGTCCATTCCCACTGCGGGATGCGCTGTGCCAGCTCGGCGTCGGTGAGGAAGGTGTGCCAGGCAACCTCCGACTCCTGCGGCTGTACGGGCAGCGTGCAGCGCACCTCGTAGACCGCAGACCACCAGGTGTGCTCCGGCGTCTCGTACAGGAACTTGAACAGCGGGACCGGCTGCGGCAGGCCGCTGACGCCCAGCTCCTCCTCCGCCTCGCGCAGCGCCGTCCCGTCGTACGTCTCGCCCGCGCCGACCACGCCGCCGACGAACATGTCGTAGTGCGAGGGGAAGACCAGCTTCTGCGGGGTGCGCCGGTGCACGAAGATCCGGTCCTCGGCGTCCCGGGCGAGGATGAACGTGCAGCGGGTGCGCAGCCGGTGGGCGTAGGCGTCGCCGCGCCGGGCCTGCCCCACGACCTCGTCGCTCTCGTTGACGATGTCGACGATCTCGTCCGCGTTCAGTGCTTGCTGTGGGTCCATGGACCCATGCAACCAGCCCGGACGGACCGCGGCGCGGCGGGCCCGGCGGCGCGTCACCGCCGCGTGCCGCGCGTCACTGCCCCATGACGTAGCGGACCGTCGGCCCGGCGGTCCAGCCGCCGTCCACCGCCAGTTCGGCCCCGGTGACGTAGGACGCCGCGTCGGACAGCAGGAAGACCACCGCCCCCGCGATCTCCTCGGCCTCGCCGACCCGCCCCATCGGCGTGTTGGGGTACTTGCCCGCGCCCGGCTCGATGCCCGCCTGCTCGGTCATCGGGGTGAACGTCATGCCGGGGTGCACCGAGTTCACCCGGATCCGCTCGGTGCCCAGCTCCACCGCGCCGATCTTCGTCAGGCCGCGTACGCCCCACTTGGAGGCGCCGTAACCGCCGGTCAGGGCCAGGCCCATGAGGCCGGCGGCGGAGGAGATGTTCACGATCGAGCCCGCGCCGCGCTCGCGCATCGCCGGGATCACGGTCTTCATGCCGATGAAGACGCCGGTCAGGTTCACGTCGAGGACCTTGCGGAAGAAGTCCACGGAGACCGACTCCAGCGGCTGGCCGGTGGCTATGCCGGCGTTGTTGACCAGCCCGTCGATGCCGCCGAACGTCTCGGTCGCGTAGTCCGCGGCCCGCTGCCAGCCGTCCTCCGAGGTCACGTCGTGCACGAGGAACCGGGCACGCTCGCCGAGCCGTTCCGCCGTCGCCCGGCCCTCCTCCTCCAGTACGTCGGTGAGCAGCACGTGCGCGCCGGCCGCGACCGCCCGCTCGGCGGCAGCGGCTCCCAGTCCGCGGGCGCCGCCGGTGATGATGACGGTCTTGCCGTGCAGGTCGTGCTGGGCGTGGGCGTCGGTCATGTTCGGTTCCTTGCCTGGAGAGTGGGGAGTGGGGCGGTCACGGGTACGGCGCGGCCGCCGGGGCCAGCAGGAACGCCTCCGTGGTGGCGATGAGGTCGGCGCGGAACAACTCCTCGTACGTCAGCGGCCGGACGCCGTCCAGGTACTGCCGGGCCCGGTCGGCCAGTGCCGCGCCGATCAGCGTCAGCGCCAGGTCGATCCGCTCCAGGCGCAGCGCCTCGGGCAGGCCCGCGGCGGCGAGCGCGTCCTCCGCCAGGCCGATCAGCCGCCAGGTCGCGGTGCCCGCCAGCGTCGGGTGCGGGGTGCGGGTGCGGACGCCGCTCTCGTGGGTCAACTGGGCGGAGATACGCAGGCAGCGGCGGCCCCGGTCGTCGCGCAGCTGGGTCGCCTCGGCGGTGATCAGCACGCCGATCAGCGCCCTCAGTTCGGGTCCGGCGGCGCCGGAGCGGGCCTCCACCGCCGCCAGCGCGGGCGCGAGCACCGCTTCCGTACGGGCCAGCCGTCCCGCCATCACGGCGTCCAGCAGCCCGGCCCGCGAACCGAAGTGGTACTGCACGGCCGACGGGTTGCTCTGCCCGGCCAGCCGCACGATGTCCCGCGTCTGCGCCCCGTCGACACCGTGCGCCGCGAAGACCTCCTCCGCGGCGCGCAGCAGCTTCTCCCGGGTCTCGGCCCCGGACGTTCTCGCCATGCGGGCACTCTAATGCTGGGCATTATCAGCCGTCGAGGCCGCCCGCGGCGGCTTCCCTCGCCTCACCAGCGCACGGCCGTGAAGTCCACCGGGCGCGGACGCAGTTCCCGCGTGCGCTCGGCCAGCCGCCGTACGCGCTCGGCCATGTCGGCGGCGGGCAGGTGCATGCGGTCGCCGTGGCCGGGCAGCAGCCACTCGAAGCGCAGCCCGACGGCGGTACGGGCCAGGGAGGCGGCCAGTTCCTCGATGGAGTACCAGGTGACGCTGTCCGCCACCTCGATGTCGCCGGTCGTGCGCGACCAGTAGAAGCTGTCCCCGCTGAAGCAGTACCGCTCGTCGGCGACATAGAGGACGCTGCCCCGGGTGTGGCCGGGCAGCGGATGGGCGTACACACCCTCGGCGATCTCCGCGCTCTCCGTGCCGCGCAGTACGCGGTCGGCGTCCGGCGCGGCGTCCAGGTCGCCCTCGTGGATCCACAGCCGGGCCCCGAACCGGTCGGCGTACCGGCGGCCGTGCGCCGCATGGTCCCGGTGGGTGAGCAGGACATCGGTGACCGGCCCCAGCGCCTCGTACCGGGCGGCCAGCGGTTCGCTCCAGCGCGGTGTGTCCACCATCAGCTGCGTGCCGCCGGGGCGCCGCAGGAGGTAGGAGGTGGCCCCGGCGGTGTGCTGCGAGTTGTGCCCGCACAGCAGCACGTCGGTGTCGCCCAGGCGCATCGGGAACGGATCGAGCTCCGGGGCCGGCCGGCGGGCCGGGTGCCGGATGGAGCGGGTGGGGCAGGCGAACGCGGCGGCGTGCAGCAGTCGTTCCTCCGCCGCGTCACGCGGCTGCCGGACGATCTCGGAGCGTCCGCCGACCTCGGCGATCAGCGCCGGGGCGAGCTGCCGGGCGACATCGCAGTTGGTGCAGCGGTCGTCGACGTACCAGGCGTCGGTCATGGCATGCCTCATTCCTCGGAAGGCCGTAGGGGGTTCCCGCGGGGGCCGTACGGGGTTCGTGAGAAGAGGAAAACGCGCCGGGCTGTCGAAGTGGAAGGGGTGCCGGGTCTTGTTTCTGCTGGTCAAGGCGTATCTCTCGGTACGGCGTGTGCCTGTCGCGAGCATGACAAGTGCCCCCCCGTGCGGACCATCCGTACTCACCCGCAGCCCCTCACCCCACCCGTACCACCGGCACCCGCTCCGGCCGCCCGGCCACCCCCGCCGGCATCGCCGGATGGCCGCCGATCAGGACGATGCCCATCACGACCGCCGCCAGCCCGGCCGCCTCCCACGTGAGCGCGCCGCCGGTCACGTTCAGCCGGTCGCCCAGGAAGCCCACCCCGCAGGCGATGCCCGCCAGCGGCTGGGCCGCCGTCAGGGCGGGCAGCGACATGCGCAGCGGCGCCGTCTCGAAGGCGCTCTGGACCAGTACGAGCGCGAGGACGCCCAGCGCCAGCACCGCGTACGGCTCCCAGCCGGTGAGCAGCGCCGCCCAGCCGCCGCGCCCGAACCGCTCGCCGCTGATCCGGGTCAGGGCGTCCTGGAGGCCGTACAGCAGCCCGGCCGCTACGCCCAGCAGCGCCGCCTCTCGGCTCATCCGCGCCCGCCTGGCGCAGGCCGCCAGCAGCAGCGCGAGGCCGAGGACCGCGCCCATGAGCAGCCAGTGCCGCAGCGGACCGGCCGGGCTCCGGCCGCCGTGCGGCTCGCCGGCCACGATGAACGCCGTCACGCCACCCGCCAGCAGCCACAGACCGCCCCAGCCCCGGCGGCCCAGCCGCTGCCGGGTGAGGCGCCGGGACAGGGCCATCGCGAACAGCAGGTTCGTGGCCAGCAGCGGTTCGACGAGGGTGACCTCGCCCATGCCCAGCGCCGCGGCGCCCAGCGCCATGCCGGCCACCATGAAGCCGATGCCGGCCAGCCAGCGCGGCATCCGGGCGAGGTCGAGCAGCAGCCGCAGGGAGAGGAAGTCCTGCATCGGGGCCCGCTGGGCCGCGCCCTGCTGGAGGACGAATCCGGACCCCAGGCAGCAGGCCGCGCTCACGGCCAGCAGGAACACCGTCACGTCACGCACCTCAAGTCGACTGGGAAGGCGGGGACTTGGCCGAGGATAGCGAGCCGTACGGCGGCCCGCCGCCCGCCCGGGGGCACCGGGCACGCTCGGGTACCCGTCCGGGCGACACCCGAACACGCGGTTGACGCGCCGTACGGACGCGCTGAGGATCGGTAGCCACGACGGCCGCCGGGTCCTCCGGTGCCGCGGCGAGGAGAAGAGACGGGCAGACATGACCAGTGGCGCCTACGACGCTGATGTGATCGTGATCGGAGCGGGGCTGGCGGGTCTCGCGGCCACCGCGGAGCTCGCCGAGGCCGGCCGCAAGGTGATCCTCCTGGAGCAGGAGCCCGCGAGCGGTCTCGGCGGCCAGGCGCACTGGTCCTTCGGCGGCCTCTTCCTCGTCGACTCGCCCGAGCAGCGCCGGCTGCGCATCCGCGACAGCCACGAGCTGGCCTGGCAGGACTGGCTCGGCTCGGCCGGCTTCGACCGCCCCGAGGACCACTGGCCGCGCAAGTGGGCCGAGGCGTACGTGGACTTCGCGGCGGGGGAGAAGCGCGCCTGGCTGCACCGGCAGGGCGTACGGCTCTTCCCGGTGGTCGGCTGGGCCGAGCGCGGTGGCTACGAGGCGACCGGCCACGGCAACTCCGTACCCCGCTTCCACATCACCTGGGGCACCGGCCCCGGCCTGGTCGAGCCGTTCGCGCGGCGGGTGCGGGCCGGAGTGGCGCGCGGCCTGGTGGAGCTGCGCTTCCGGCACCGCGTGACCGGCCTGGCGCGCAGCGCGGGCGCCGTGGACACCGTCACCGGCGACGTCCTGGAGCCGTCGGACGCCGAGCGCGGCACGCCCAGCGGCCGGGAGGTCGCCGGCGCCTTCGAGCTGCGCGCCCAGGCGGTGATCGTCACCTCCGGCGGTATCGGCGGCAACCACGACCTGGTGCGCGCCAACTGGCCCGAGCGGCTGGGCCGGCCGCCGGAGCGGATGCTGTCCGGGGTGCCCGCCCATGTGGACGGCCGGATGCTGGGCATCACGGAGGCGGCCGGCGGCCGGATCATCAACCGGGACCGTATGTGGCACTACACCGAGGGCATCGACAACTGGGACCCGATCTGGCCCCGGCACGGCATCCGCATCCTGTCCGGGCCGTCCCCGCTGTGGCTGGACGCGCACGGCAAGCGGCTGCCGGTGCCGCTCTTCCCCGGCTTCGACACCCTGGGCACCCTCGAACACATCATGCGCACCGGCCACGACCACACCTGGTTCGTGCTCACCCGGAAGATCATCGAGAAGGAGTTCACCCTCTCCGGGTCCGAGCAGAACCCGGACCTGACCGGGCGCAGCGTCCGGGACGTGCTCGGGCGGGCGCTGCCCGGCGCCCCCGGCCCGGTCCAGGCGTTCATGGACCGGGGCGCGGACTTCATCGTCGAGCGCTCGCTCGGCGATCTCGTACGCCGGATGAACCAGCTGACCAAGGAGCCGCTGCTCGACGAGGCCGCGCTGCGCCGCGAGATCGTCGCCAGGGACCGCGAGATCGCCAACTCCTTCACCAAGGACCTCCAGGTCACCGCCATGCGAGGCGCCCGCAAGTACCTGGGCGACCGGCTGATCCGCACCGCGCCCCCGCACCGGCTGCTGGACCCCAAGGCCGGTCCGCTGATCGCCGTACGGCTGAGCATCCTGACCCGCAAGACGCTCGGCGGCCTGGAGACGGACCTGTCCTCGCGGGTGCTGACCGAGAGCGGCGAGGCCCTGCCCGGCGTGTACGCGGCCGGGGAGGCGGCGGGCTTCGGCGGCGGGGGCGTGCACGGCTACCGGTCGCTGGAGGGCACCTTCCTGGGCGGCTGCATCTTCTCGGGCCGTACGGCGGGGCGGGCGGCGGCCAAGGCGGTGGGGTGAGCGCGGCGGGCTGAGCGCGGGGGCCGAGCCGGGGCGGGGATTACCGGTGGGTCACGTTCCGGTGTGCCGCTGCCCGTACCGCGCCTATTGACAAGTGTGTTGACGGGCAAGGCAGTTGGCTTTCCGGCCATTCTTCGAACGGCCTTGACGCGAAGCTGTGCCTGCCGCTTTGCTGTGCGTGACCAATCGGTGCCGATCAGTCCACCGATTCTGCACACTCGCGTCCGGAAGCGGCGCGTCCGGAGGTGAAGCGCGTCGTGGAGTGTTCCTGCCAGTGACCCCTCCGCCACCCCCGCCCCTGGGCCGCTCCCGCCGCAAGGACGCGCTGCTCCTCGACCCGGCCCTGGACGACACCGAACTCTCCGCCTCCGTCGACGCCTTGGCGCACGGCCGCTGGGTCCGGGTGCGGACGCTGCTCGCCGACACCGGCACGGACTGGGACCTGCGCGGCCACCGGCTGGTGGTGCTCGCCGAGGGCCCGGCCAGCGCCGCCTGGGCCGGCGACTGGCGGCTCGCCGAACCCGACAGCGCCGACGCCGCGACCCTGCTGGCCTGCGCCCTCGTCTTCCAGGCCGTGCGCGGCAAGAGCAGCGGGGACGCGGCGCGCGAAGCCTGCCGCCTCGCCGCCGCCATGGCGCCCCACGACCCCACGCCCTGGCTGGGCATGCTCATCCTCGCCCGCCGCACCGGCACCCCCGACGAACGCGAGCACGCCTTCGACCAGGTACGTGCCCGGCACCCGGACCACCACCACGCCCACCACCTGATGGCCGCCTGCCTGGCCGAGCAGCAGCAGGGCGGCGCCGACGACCCGCTGCACCAGGTCTACGACTTCGCGTACTGGGCCGCCGAACAGGCCCCGGCCGATTCACCGCTGGCGATCCTGCCCGTCGTGGCGCACGCGGAGCGCTACCGCGCGCTGGCCGCCGCCGGACTCGAACCGGCGGACCCGGCGGCCTCCGGGCACTGGTCCACCCGCCGCGCGCGCCAGGTCATGAAGGCGGCCTTCGACTGGTGGCTGGAGTGGGAGGGCGAGGACCACCCGCGCCGCAAGGTGGACCTCAACTTCCTCGCCCACGCCAAGTACTACGAGGGAAGAATGGCCGAGGCCGCCGCGCTGTTCCACCGCATCGGCCCGCACGTCACCGCCGCGCCGTGGTCCTACCCGGACCGGGACGCCCGCAGGGCCTTCAAGGCCGCCCGCGACACGGCCTTCAGCACCGCTTGACCCCGGCGCCCGGCTGCCGCCCCGGCCGCCCACGGCGCCCGTACGACGTACACAGCACCACGCGCCACGCACGCAGCACCCGCACCGCACCCCCGCACGAAGCGCACCCCGCCCGCGCTCCACGGAAAGGACACCACCGCGCCATGCTGACGAGCAGTACGGGAAACACGGGCAATCCGAGGCGGGCCGGCACACCGGGCGGCCCCGGGGAGATCAGCACCTTCAAGGGTCAGGAGCGGGCCCTGCGCGCCGGCCGCATCGGCACGCCGGGCCTGCTGCTGTCCGTGCTGGCCGCCAGCGCGCCCCTGATGGTGGTCGGCGGCGTCATGGTCACCACGTACCAGGTCATGGGCATCGTCGGACAGCCGCTGCTGTTCGTCATCCTGGGCGTGGTGATGGCGCTGTTCAGCGTCGGCTACGCGGAGATGAGCCGGCACGTCCACAACGCCGGCGCCTTCTACGCGTACATCGCGCGCGGCCTCGGGGGCACGGCGGGCGCCGGCGCCTCCTTCGTCGCTCTCGCCGCCTACAGTGCCCTCCAGTTCGGCATCTACGGCATCTTCGGCTTCGAGGTGTCCGGGCTGCTCGACAGGCATCTGGGCGTCACCGTCGCCTGGTGGGTGCCCGCCCTGCTCGGCGTGCTGGTCGTCGGCGTGCTCGGCGCGCTGAAGATCGACCTGAACGCCAAGGTGCTGGGCGTGCTGCTCGCCATCGAGGTCATCCTGATCGTCGTCGCCGACATCGCCTTCGCCTCGCGGCCCGGACCGCAGGGCCTGTCGCTGCACGCCTTCGACCCGGCCACGCTCGGCGGCGCGGGCCTGGGCACCGCGCTGTGCTTCGCCGTCGCCGCGTTCGTCGGCTTCGAACAGGCCCCCGTCTACGCCGAGGAGACCAGCCGGCCGCAGACGGTCGTGGCCCGGGTGATGTTCCTGGCCGTCGGCTTCGTGGCGGTCTTCTTCGCGCTCAGCTCCTGGCTGATCGGCGTCGCCACCGGCCCGGACCACGTCGTGGCCACCGCCGGCAAGGAGGGCCCCAACCTGATCTTCGCCCTCACCGGGGCGCGGCTCGGCGCCACCTTCGCCGACATCCTGCACGTGTTCTTCGTGACCGGCATCTTCGCCTCGATGCTCAGCTTCCACAACGTGGTGGCCCGCTACGCCTTCGCCATGGGCCGCGAGGGCCTGCTGCCCGCCGCCCTCGGCCGGACCGCCAGGTCCAGCGGCGCGCCCGCGCTCGGCTCGCTGCTCCAGTCGGTCATCTCCTTCGTCGTGGTGGCCGTCTTCGCGCTCACCGACCGGATGCCCGCCGGCGACCCCACCACGCCGGTGCTGCGGCTGTTCACCTGGGGCGGCAACGTGGGCGCGCTCGGCGTGATCCTGCTGATGGCGACCGCGTCCGTGGCCGTCATCGCCTTCTTCGTACGGCGGGGCGCGGGCCGGGCGCAGGCGGGCCGGCTGCTGGCCGCCGGGCTGGCCGCGCTCGGCCTGCTGACCGTGCTGGTCTACGCGGTCAAGGACTTCGGCGTGCTGGTCAGCGCCGAGGGCTCGGCGCTGAGCTGGGTGCTGCCCGGCGTCATCGGCCTGGCGGCCGTGGCCGGGCTGCTCCACGGGCGGGTGCTGCGCGCCCGGCGTCCGCAGACGCACGCCCGTATCGGCCTGGGCAACGAGGCGTTCCAGTTGGAGAAGGCGGCGAGCGTGCCGTCCTCGTCGTCCCTGCGTGAGGAGAGCTGACCGATGGCACACAGCGCTACGGACCCGCGGGACGCGGACAAGGCGACCACCGCCCCGGGAACACCCGCCCCGCACCCTCTGGACCCGCTCACCGCCGAGGAGATCACCGTCGCCCGCGCGGTCCTGAGCGACGAGGGCCTGGTGGGCGACACCACCCGCTTCCCCCTCGTCCTGCTGGACGAGCCGGACCGGCACACCGTGGCCGCGCACCGCCCCGGCGACCCGGTCGTCCGCCGGGTGCGCGTCACCCTGCTGGACACCGCGACGGGCGCCGGTACCGAGGCGGTCGTCGACGTAACGGCCCGTACGCTGCTCGCCCGCCGCGACCTCGACCCGGCGGCGGACGGCCAGCCGCCCGTCCTCTTCGAGGAGTACGAGCGCTGCGACGAGATCGTCAAGGCCGACCCCGGCTGGCGCAAGGCCATGGCCGAGCGCGGCATCACCGACACCGCGCTCGCGGTCTGCGCCCCGCTGGCCGCCGGAAACTTCGGCCGCGCCGAGGAGACCGGGCGCCGTATGCTGCGCTCGCTGACGTTCCTGCGCTGCGAGGCCAGCGACAACCCGTTCGCGCATCCCGTGGGCGGCCTGGTCGCCGACGTGGACCTGACCGAGCGGCGGGTCGTACGGCTCGTGGACACCGGCGCGGTGCCGGTCCCCGCCGAATGCGGGCGCTACGAGGCCGAGTTCAACGGCCCGGCGCGCACCGACCTCAAGCCGCTGGAGATCCGCCAGCCCGACGGCCCCTCCTTCGCCCTCGACGGACACCGCCTCACCTGGCAGAACTGGTCGCTGCGGCTGGACTTCAACGCCCGCGAGGGCCTGGTCCTGCACGAGCTGTCCGTCCGCGACGGCGACCGCGTACGGCCCGTGCTGCACCGCGCCTCGCTCGCCGAGATGGCCGTCCCGTACGCCGACCCCGGCGCCGACCGCAACTGGATCTGCTACCTGGACGTCGGCGAGTACACCCTCGGCCGCAACGCCAACGCGCTCCGGCTGGGCTGCGACTGCCTCGGCGAGATCCTGTACGTCGACGCCGTCGTGCCCGACGACCACGGCGTGCCGCAGACGCTGCCCAACGCCATCTGCATCCACGAGGAGGACCACGGCCTCCTGTGGAAGCACACCAACATGTTCGACGACTTCGCCGCCGAGAGCCGCCGCTCCCGCCGCCTGGTCGTCTCGTACATCGCCACCCTCGGCAACTACGACTACGGCTTCTACTGGTACCTCTACCAGGACGGCGGCATCGAGTTCGAGGTCAAGGCGACCGGGCTGGTGCAGACCTCGGCGTCCGCGCCGGGCACCGTCTCCCCGTACGCCACCGAGGTCGCCCCCGGCCTTCAGGCGCCGTACCACCAGCACCTTTTCTGCGCCCGGCTGGATCCCGCGGTGGACGGCCACGCCAATACGGTGGAGGAGGTCGATGTCGTTCCGCTCCCCATGGGCCCGGACAACCCCAACGGCAACGCCTTCACCATCCGCGCCACGCCCGTCACCGACTCCGGCGAGGCGGGACGGCCGGCCGACCCGGCCGCCGGGCGCCGCTGGCGGATCACCAACCCGTCCGTACGCAACCGCACCGGACAGCCCGTCGCGTACACCCTGACCCCGCAGCCGTCCGGCCCCACCCTGCTCGCCCGGCCGGGCTCCCCGGTCGCCGCCCGCGTCGCCTACGCCACCAAGCACCTGTGGATCACCCGCAGCGCCGCCGACCGGCGCTTCCCGGACGGCGACTACCCCAACCAGCACCCCGGTGGCGCGGGCGTCACCGCCTGGGCGCGCCCCGGCGAGTCCCTGGAGAACACCGCCCTCACGCTCTGGCACTGCTTCGGCCCGACCCATCTGCCGCGCCTGGAGGACTGGCCGGTCATGCCGGTCGACCGCTGCGGCTTCACGCTCCGGCCGACCGGCTTCTTCGACCGGAACCCGACGCTGGACCTGCCGCGCGAGAGCGGCGGGGGAGGGCACTGTCACGCCTCGGGCGCGTGAAGGTCCTGAAAGATGACGAAAGCCTGACGTCCCGCCCGGAAGGCTGGCCGGGCCCCCGGCGCGGTGCTCGAATCGAGGCGTGACCCCGTACGACAACGCGCCACGACCCGACGAAGCGCCCGCCACCGGTAAAGGCACGGCAGGAACCGGCCCGGCGGCCGACGGACACGGCACCCCCGTCGGCCGCCGCCTGGTGCTCGGCATGCTCATCACCGGCGTCGCGGGCATCGCCACGGCCCCGTACCTGCAACAGGCCTACGACAACACGCTCGGCGCCGCCGCCCGGAACGACCCCACCGGCCTGACCGGGCTGCTCCCGGCGGGCGGCGGCTTCCGCTACTACTCGGTGACCGCATCCGTACCGTCCAAGGACGTCCGCACCTACCGCCTCACGGTGGACGGCCTGGTCGAACGCCCCACCACGTACCGCCTGTCCGACCTGCGCGCGCTGCCGCAGACGCGCCTGGTGCGCGACGTGCAGTGCGTGACCGGCTGGCGGGTCCCGGCCACGCCCTTCACCGGCGTACGCCTGCGCCGCCTCCTGGACGCGGCAGGGGTACGGTCCGGGGCGAAAGCCGTCCGCTTCACCTGCTTCGACGGCGCGTACAGCGAGAGCCTCACGCTCGAACAGGCCCGCCGCGACGATGTGCTGATCGCCCTCACCATGCAGGACAAGCCGCTGCCGCACGCGCACGGCGGGCCGGTGCGGCTGTATGCCGCGCCGATGTACTTCTACAAGTCGGCGAAGTGGCTCTCCGGCATCACCGTCACCGAGCGGGTCGAACCGGGCTACTGGGAGGAGCGCGGCTACGACGTGGACGCGTGGGTCGGCCGCTCGAACGGACGCGATGATGCGCCGACCGTCTGAGCGCGCGGGGGGCTGGAGGCAGATGCAGGCGCAGACGCCGGTAGAGGCGGCAAGCGCGCGCGTACGCCGCTTCACGCCCGCCCAGCGCTGGGTGCACCGCGCCACCGCCACCCTCATGGCCGTCTGCGTGCTGACCGCGGGCTGCCTCTACCTCCCCTTCCTCGCCGAACTCGTCGGCCGCCGGGCCCTGATGGCCACCGTCCACGAGTGGTCGGGCCTGCTGCTGCCCGCACCCCTGCTGCTCGGCCTGGCCTCGCGCGCGCTGCGCGCCGACGTGACCCGCCTGAACCGGTACGGGCCGCACGACCGCCGCTGGCTGCGTTCCGCGCTGCGCCGCGGGTCCGACCGGCCGGCGGGCAAGTTCAACGCGGGCCAGAAGCTCTACGCCGCCTGGCTGGCGGGCGCGGTCCTGGTCATGGCCGGGACGGGCCTGCTGATGTGGTTCACCCACCTCGCCCCGCTCCTCTGGCGCACCGGCGCGACCTTCGTCCACGACTGGCTGGCACTGGCGCTCATCGTCGTCATCGCGGGCCATGTATGGCGGGCGTACGGCGATCCGGAAGCACGCCGGGGCATGCGGACCGGGACCGTCGACGCGGCATGGGCACGGCGGGAGCATCCGCTGTGGGAGCCGGAGGAGGAGCCGGAACGTCGCGTGGGGTAGGGCGCGTACGGGAGCTTCGTCAGCGGACGACGTCGAAGACGTTCTTCTGCAGGCCGTTGGCGTAGACCTCGTGCTCGACGAGCTTCAGCTTCTGGGTGTCCTTGTCCGTGGCGCTGAAGAGCCGCTTGCCCGCCCCGAGCAGGAGCGGGAAGACGAGCAGGTGGTAACGGTCGATCAGGCCGGCGTCCGACAGAGCCTGATTCAGGGAGAGACTGCCGTGGACGATGACCGGCCCGCCCTCGGTCTCCTTGAGCGCGGCGACATCGTCGAGCGAGCGCAGGATCGTCGTCTCGCCCCAGTTCGACACCAGGTTGTCCTCGGTGAGGGTGGTCGAGACGACGTACTTCGGCATCACCTTGTAACCGGCGAAGTCCTCCATGCCCGGCCACACCGGGCTGAACGCCTCGTAGCTGACCCGGCCCATGAGCATCGCGGTGGCTTCCTCCTGCTCCCGGCCCTTGATGTCGAACGCCTCGGGGAGGAACTCGACGTCCTTGAAGGTCCACCCGGAGTTCCGGTAACCGGGCTCGCCGCCCGGCGCCTCCGCGACGCCGTCGAGCGAGAGGAAAGCGGTGCTGATCAGAGTACGCATCAGGGGCTCCTGCTGGTCTCGTGGCCGGGCCTCGGCACGCTCGGCCGGTGCACGCTGCGTCGGCCTCGTGGCTGTAGTAGACCAGCCACCACTGACAACGCGGATCCCGGAGCGACTCGGCGGCCGTCGTCCGTCCGGGCGGCGTCCGGACGAAACCGCCTACTTCTCCTCCGGCCCGTCCAGAACGGTCGGCTCCCATGCACGCCGCAGCTGCGTGCGCAGCAGCGGCAACGGGCTGTCGTCGCGCCCGCCGAGCCGGTCGGAAAGCAGCGTCAGCGTGTCGCAGCGGGCCAGTTGCAGCGCGCGGGCGCAGGCGCCGCGGTCGAAGCCGGCGGCCGTCGCGATGCGTACGGCCGCCACGGCACCGACCGAGATCGCGAGCCCGGCGACATCCTCGGCGGCGTCGCCGGTCACCGCGTCCGTCCAGTCCAGTACGCCGCTGACCCTGCCGTCCTCGGCCACGAGCAGGTGCTCGCCCTTGAGGTCGTTGTGCACCAGGGTGGCGGGCGCCGTCGCGGCCTCCGCCCCTCGTACACTCAGCCTCGGCAGCCACCCGGCGTCGAACTCGCCGCGTGCCGCGACGGTTTCCGCCGCCGCCGAGGCCCGGCGGAGCAGTCCGGGCATATTGCGCGGTGCCTCCGGCGGTACGCCCAGCGCCTCGGCTTCCACCACGGGCACCTGCGCGAGCTGGACGAGCAGCCGCGTGAGATCGTCCTCGCCCGCCGCCGGAACCGCGCGCAGCTCGGCGGAGACCCCGCCCAGCCGGGTGTCCAGGGTGAACGCGCGCCCCCGCGCCCAGTCCCCGCTCGCCACACTCACCGGTACGGGAATGCCGGTCCGCTCGCCGACCAACTCGCGCAGCGCGAGCTCCCGGCGCAGGCGCTCCGAACCGCCGGAGTCGAGCGCGCACCGCGCCACATGGTCCGGCCCCACCCACCAGGACGCGTGGTCGCCGCCTTCACCGATGGGCCGGACGTCCGCCGCGTGCACCCCGGGCACGACGTCCTGGACCAGCCGGGCCACTTCTGCCGCGTCCGGCAGGCGTTCCTCCGTCATGATCGCCATCATGCCGCAGGGCGCCCTCGCGATGGGGCGGCGGCAGGCCGATCCGGCCGTACGGGTACGCGCCCGCGCCGCTCACCCGCCGGGAAGCTCGACCTCGAACCGGCAGCCGCGCTCCGTGTTGCGCACCGAGGCGCGCCCCGCGTGTGCCTCGACGATGCCGCGGACGATCGCCAGACCCAGCCCCGCGCCGCTTCCGCCGTCCGCGCGCGGCGTACGGGCGGGGGCGCCGCGCCAGCCGGTGTCGAAGACGCGCGGCAGGTCCGCCTCCGGGATGCCGCCGCAGCCGTCCTCCACCGCGAGTACCACCCGGCCGTCGGCACGCTGTGCCTCCACCGCGACCGTGCCGCCGTCCGGCGTCGCCCGGATCGCGTTGACCAGCAGGTTCCCCAGCACGCGGGTGATCTGCTGCGCGTCCACCCGTACCGGTACGGCCGCCACCCCGCCGTCCACCAGGCGCACCCCGCCCGCGGCGGCCAGCGGCCGGGCGCCCGCGAGCGCGTCGTCCACCAGATCGAACACCGACACCCGGGACGGCGTCAGCGTCAGCGCGCCCGCCTGGATGCGGGACAGTTCGAAGAGGTCGTCGACCATGCCGGCCAGCCGGTCCACCTCCACCCGGATACGGGCGTGATAGCGGGCGGCGTCCGCGCCCCGCACCACGCCGTCCTCCAGGGCCTCGGCCATCGCCCGCAGGCCCGCCAGCGGTGTGCGCAGATCGTGGGAGATGCCCGCGATCAGGTCGCGCCGCGCGGCGTCCAGCGCGCGTTCGCGCTCCCTGGCCCGCGCCAGCCGGGCACTGGTCTCCTCCAACGCCTCGGCCAGCGTGGCCAGTTCGGCCGTCGGCGGCTCGGCGGGCGCGGCGAACCCGCCCTCGCTGCCGACCGTACGCGCCGCCTCCGCCAGCTGCCTGCTGCCCGCGGCGATCCGGCGGCCGAACAGCAGCGCGGCGGCCAGCGACACCAGCCCGGAGACGGCGACCACGGCCATCACCACGCCCAGGTCGTGCGCCGACAGGAACATCGCCTGGGCCACCGCGACCGTCCCGGCCGCCATCGTGACGACCGCCAGCGCCCCCGCGGCGAACAGCGACAGCGCGACGGAGCGGCGGCGCAGCACCCGCACGGCAGCGGCGGCCGGCAGCCCGGCCGCGACGGCGCCGAGGGCGGCCAGCGCGAGGATGACGAGGAAGTCGTTCATGGGCGGGGGGTTCCGGCGGGAGTGGGTGAGGCCGGGTCCGGACGGTCGCCGTCACCCGTACCGCCTGCCGGGTCGAAGCGGTACCCGGCGCCCCACACCGTGACGATCAGCCGCGGTGCCGCCGGATCGTCCTCGATCTTCTCGCGCAACCGCCGTACGTGCACGGTCACCGTGGACAGATCGCCGAACTCCCAGCCCCAGACCTGGTGCAGCAGATCCTCCCGGGCGAACACCCGCCCCGGGTTGCGCATCAGGAACAGCAGCAGGTCGAACTCGCGGGAGGTCAGGGACAGCGGACGCCCGGCCCGTACGGCATGGCGTGCGGCGGGCTCGGCGGTCAGATCGCCGGCCCGTACGGGAGGCACCGGGGTGGCGGCCGGCGGGGCGGCCTCCGCGCGGCGCAGCACGGACCCGATGCGCAGCACCAGTTCGCGGGGGCTGAACGGCTTGGTCACATAGTCGTCCGCGCCCAGTTCCAGGCCCAGGATGCGGTCCGGCGCCTCGCCGCGGGCGGTGAGCATCACGACGGGGACCGGGGGCGGTGCGGGCGCCGTGCTGTGCGCGCCGCGCAGCCTGCGGCACACCTCCAGGCCGTCGAGGCCCGGCAGCATCAGGTCCAGCACCACCAGGTGCGGCCGGAAGACGGCGGCCCGGTCGAGGGCCGCCCAGCCGTCGGCGACGTGTTCGGTGACGTAGCCGGCGCGCGTCAGATAGCCGGTGACGACCTCGGCGACGGTCGGGTCGTCCTCGACGACGAGGATGCGCCGGGGTGGCGCTGCGGGCGGCGGGGCGGCGGGCGGGGTGGTTCGGCTCACGGGATCAGCGTGCCATCGCGGCCGCCGCCGGGAGGTCGGCGGCGCCGAAGGAGACGGAGAAGCGGTGGCACCAGATCACCACGCTGCGGAAGGCGGCCGGGTCGGTGCCGGCCGGTACCGCGTAGTTCTGGTTGCCGAGATTGCCCTTGAGCTTGCCCAGCTCGACGGCGCCCGCGCCCAGCCCGTGCTCGGCGTCGGCGGCACTGCGGTGCGACAGATAGACCCGTACATCCGGCCCCTCGGATGTCTTGAGGTCCTCCAGCCGCACCACCCGGCCGCCGTCCGCGAGGCGCAGCGCGCGGGCGGTGCCGCTGGTGGCGTGCTCATGGGAGACGAAGGAGCCTCCGGCCGCAGGCTTCTTCATGCCGTCCGTGTCGTGCATCTTGCCCATGGCGGAGGAGGTGGCGGACGGTGCCGCCTCGTCCACGGTCGTGTTCGTCAAGGCCTTCCACGGCTGGAAGAGATAGAGCGCGACGGCCGCGACGACCACGGCGACGAGGAGGGCGGGGACGACGACGGCGCGGCGCAGCAGCGGCGAGCGGCGGGGAGCAATGGGTTCCATGCGCCCAGCCAAGCGCGCGGAGCGGGCGGCTGGGGGCCGTGGAGCCGGTCCGTAAGACTCCGGTAATCCTCCGGGGCGGGCCGTCCGGGCACCTTGGTGGCGGGCTTCTATCGCGAGCGGGCCGCCGACGGCAGCGTACGGATGAGCGCTCCCAGCATCGCGGCGCCCGTGCCCACCGCTGCCAGGTGCAGAACCGCCGCGAGTACGAGGTTTTCCGGCAGGGCGGTACCGGCCGGTTGCGTGATCGCCAGATACAGCGTGAAGGGAAGCTTCCAGCCGCTCCAGGCGAACAGCGAGCCCGATCCGAGCCAGCCGAGCACCATGGGTACCCATCGACGGGCCCGTGCGGGCAGGCCCCGGACGACCGCCCAGGAAGCGGCGGCGGCCACGAGCGCCCAGCACCCGAAGACTCCGGACAGCAGATGCCAGGAGAGCTCCCGCTCCTCGGGGTGGGCGACACCCGTGGTGCCGCCCACCGCCCAGTACAGCCAGACGAGACCGACCGCGGCGCCGACCACGGCCGTCCACGGCGGCGTCTTGGGCGAGCGCTCGCCACCGTCCCCGAGCCGGCCCGCGAACGCCTCCGGCCAGCGGCGCCGCAAGTACGCGGGCAGTGCGACGGCCAGCCCCGCCCCCATCCCCACGAACCCGAACTGAATCAGCGCGGCCTCCCACCCGGGCATCGACGGGCCCGCGTCACTCCCGCTCCCGCCACGGCCGTCCGCCGGGACCAGCAGCCAACCGAGAAGGGCGTACGGCAGCACCGGAACGAGGAACCCCGTACCGACCCAGGCGCAGACAACTAACGGCGCCCCCGGTATGCGCATCCCCCACGACCGCACCAGCGCGAGCGCCACCGCGATACCGACCCCCGCCATACCGATCGTCGCGCTGTTGAGCACCACCCACTCCGCGGTGCCGGACCCGCCCCCGGCCCCCAAGAGCGAACCGGCCACCCACGACACCTTGATCAGCAAGTACGGCAGCATCGCCAGCGCCGCTCCGTACGCCGCGATCCGCCCGGCCCGGTCCCAGCTGTCCACATGAACCCCTCTTTCGAGCAATGGGGTTCGAGTCTTGTCCGCTCCTGTCGTCGTGGGCGTCGATCGCTGGGCGCATCCCGGTCGTCACCGAGGGGGAGCGGGCATCGGCCGGCCGGATGATGCGCGATGGAGAGCTGGAGTGCTTCTGGGGACAGGGTTTTGGAGCGGGCACTGCCGCCCGTCACGTTCCATCGCGTCCAGGCCGGCACTCCCGCAACGGCCGTATCCGTAGCGGAGACGGCCTTGCTTTTCGTTGATCGGGGGCCGACGGGGCTGTTGGCTGCCTTCGCGTACTCGATACACATATGCCCGTATTCCGTACGCGCGAGGGGGAACCACCGCGCGTCGACCCGGTCGACTCAGAAGCGCCGCCGTCACCGCGGCGTTATTGGCCGGCTCCGCGATCGCCCTGCCGCTGACCACGGCAGAGGCGGACGAGCGGCAGCCGCGTACCGAGCAGGTGAGCGTGGCGCAGGACGGTACGCCGGCCGACGTGCCCGTCGAGAACGGGCGGATCAGCGGCGACGGGCCTTCCTGCACCTCGCCGCGCGTCGTAGAGAACGACACCAACGAGAAGGCGGACGTCTTCGGGACGGACAGACCGACGGCAGCTCGGCGACCGGCGCCTACATGAGCGCCGACAACCGAAAGGTGTACTTCGCCTCGCGAGCCACAGACTTGGTGCCCGGCGACACCAACGGCGCTGATGATGTCTTCGTCCGCGATCTGGTGACTGGCACTGTCGATCGCGTCAGTGTTGGCAGCGATGGCGCCCAGCGTGCGGATCAGGCTTGGTTGCTGGGGGTGATCGGGTGGGGGATGCGGTGTTGTTCGGCGGGTCTGCCGGGTGGGATGGCGGGCCTGCCGGGCGAGGTGCGGGCCTCCTGGAGACGAATCGAACGTGATCGTCCCCCCAGCGGGGGCTTACCCAAGGGGGGGCAGGGAACAAGCCCCGCCCGGAACCGGACCGAACCGAGCCCGCGCCGAGCCCGAATGGTGGGCGCTCAGCCCTCCAACGCCTCCCGCACCCGTCGCGACACGGTGAACGCGTACAGGTCCAGCACGCCGGGCGGCTCCGCGAGGCCGGGGCCGCCGGCGCGTATCCAGGCGGCCACGTCGTCCAGTGCGGCGTCGTCGTTGACCAGTCCGAGCCACACCGGGCGGCCGCCCGCGGCCCGGCCCGCGCGGGACGGCTGGACCACGACGACGTTGGCCTGGTCGCAGACGTCCAGGCACTCCGAGGCGCGGACCTCCGCCGCGCCGGCCAGCGCGGCCCGCAGCCGCGGGATCTGCGCCGCGTGGTCGACGCCCGGGATCTTGCGCGGGTCGCCGCAGCAGCAGCCGCGGCAGACGGTGACGCGGCAGGGAGCTTCGGCGGGCTGACGGCCGGCACGCTTGTTGATCATTCGGCCCATGCTACGCGGGGTAGGTATCGCCCCCATGACCCTCACCACACGATCCGGCCCGGCGATACCGGGCCCCCGGGGCGTACCGTTCCTGGGCTCGATGTTCGACCTGCGGCGCAGCACGCTCGACACGTTCGCGCGCGCCCGCCGTGACCACGGCGACCTGGTGCGCTTCACGGCCGGTCCGCCCGGCCTGCGCAGCGTCTTCTACGGCGTGTTCTCGCCCGAGGGCAGTCAGCGGATCCTCGCCTCCGAGGCCGCCAACTTCCGCAAGGACCACCCGTTCTACGAAGAGGTCCGGCAGTCGTTCGGCAACGGCCTGCTGACCAGCCAGGACGACGACTATCTCCGCCAGCGGCGGATCGTGCGGCCGCTGTTCACCAAGCGCCGGGTCGACGGCTACGCGTCGGCCGTGGCCGCGGATGCGCAGGCCGTCGCCGAGCGCTGGCGGACCCCGCCCGGCGGCACGGTCGACCTGGTGGGCGAGATGAACCGGCTCGCGCTGCGCACCGTCTCCCGCATCCTGTTCGGCACGGACGTGGAGGCCGCGGTCGCCACCGTGCACCGCTGCTTCCCGGTGATCAACTCGTATGTCGTACGGCGCGGCTTCTCGCCGCGCAACCCGCCGCGCCACTGGCCCACCCCCGCCAACCGCCGGGCCGCCGCCGCGACGGCCGAACTGCACTCGGTCTGCGACCGGATCGTGGCCGGGCGGCAGACCGCCGGCGCACTGGAGGACGGCGCCGACCTGCTGTCCCTGCTCACCCGCGCGGGCAACGCGGCGGACGGCGGCCTGGACGCCACCGAGATCCGCGATCAGGTCCTGGTCTTCCTGCTCGCCGGCCACGAGACGACCGCGACGTCCCTGGCCTTCACCCTCCACCTGCTCGCCCGGCATCCGGAGGAACAGGTCCTGGTACGGGAGGAGATCGACGCCGTACTGGGGGACCGGGAGCCGGAAGCCGCCGACCTGGAGCGGTTGCCGCGGCTGACGATGGCCCTCAAGGAGGCCATGCGGCTGTACCCGGCGGCGCCCGTGGTGAGCCGGCGCGGCGTCGCGGCCACCGAGATCGGCGGCCACCGGATACCGGACGGCGCCGATGTGATCGTCTCGCCGTGGGTGACCCACCGGCACCCCGGCCTGTGGGAGGACCCGGAGCGCTTCGATCCGCGGCGGTTCACCCCGGAGCGGGAGGCGGCGCGCCACCGCTACGCGTGGTTCCCGTTCGGCGGCGGCCCGCGGGCGTGCATCGGGCAGCACTTCTCGATGCTGGAGTCGGTGCTGGCGGCAGCGGTACTGCTGCGCTCGTACGAGCTGACGGCGGTCGACCGGGAGGTGCCGCTCACCGCGGGCATCACCTTGCAGGCGGCGGGCCCGGCGCGGGTGCGGCTGAGGGGAGTGGGCTGAGGGCGTACGGGAGACCGGAGGGGCGGGGCGCCGCCCCTCCGTCAGCATGCCCCTCGACCCCACCCTCAAACGCAACGAAAATAGCGTTTGCATTTTCGTGGCGGCCCCCGTACCGTTCTTCTCGGCCCCATTGCCGTCGACAGGAGAAGGCCGTTGCTCGTCTGAGGTCATGAGACGCCGCGCCCACGGCGCGAGGTGCGAGAGCGCGCGAAGAGCGCGCCCGGCACCCGCTGTGCGGCCCTGTCCACGACCTCGGCGATCCGCTCTGTCCGGCCCGCCTCCCGCCCGACCCGCCCGCACCCCTCTCGGTGCCGTCGGCCCGGCTCTCGTGGACCTTCCCGTGGTGTCTCCCGCGCCGTCCCCCGTACCTCCGCGCGCACCGAGGAGACCCGTATGTCCACCTCTTCCACCTCTTCCGCCACCTCCGCCGCCATCGTGTGCACCGGCCTCGGCTTCGCCTGGCCCGACGGCACCCCTGTCCTGGAGGACTTCGACCTGGCCGTCGGCCCCGGGCGCACCGGACTCATCGGCCTCAACGGCGCGGGAAAATCAACCCTGTTGAAGCTCTTCGCGGGGGAACTGCAACCCGCCGAAGGGGACGTCAAGGTCACCGGCGAGATCGGCTACCTGCCGCAGAACGCCGCCCTGGACACCCGTACGCGGGTGGACGCGGCCCTCGGCATCGCCGGGACTCGCGCCGCCCTGCACGCCATCGAGAACGGCGATGCCAGCGAGGCCAACTTCACCGCCGTAGGTGACGACTGGGACGTCGAGGAACGCGCCCGCGCCGCCCTCGACCAGCTCGGCCTGCACGCCATCGACCTCGACCGCACCGTCGGCGAGGTCTCCGGCGGCGAGTCCGTCCTGCTGCGGCTGGCCGCGCTGCTGCTGCGCCGCCCGGACGTGCTCCTGCTGGACGAGCCGACCAACAACCTGGACCTGGCCGCCCGCCGTCGGCTCTACGCCGCGGTGGACGGCTGGTCCGGCGCCCTGGTCGTGGTCAGCCACGACCGCGAACTGCTCGACCGGGTGGACCGCATCGCCGACCTGCGCGGCGGCGAGATCCACTGGTACGGCGGCAACTTCACCGCGTACGAGCAGGCACTCGCCATGGAGCAGGAAGCGGCCGAGCGCATGCTGCGGGTCGCCGAGGCCGACGTGGCGCGGCAGCGGCGCGAACTGAGCGACGCGCAGGTCAAGTTGGCGCGCCGGGTCCGCTACGGCAACAAGATGTACGCCCAGAAGCGCGAGCCGAAGATCGTCATGAACAGCCGCAAGGCCGCGGCCCAGGTCTCCGCCGGCAAACACCGCACGATGCACGCCGAGAAGCTCAAGGAGGCCAGGGAACGCCTCGGCGAGGCCGCCGAGGCGGTACGGGACGACGACGAGATCCGCGTCGACCTGCCGCGCACCGAGGTGCCGCCGGGCCGCGAGGTACTGACCGTACGAGGACTGCGGGCACGCTACGGCGCGTACGCGAACCTCGAACTGCGCGGTCCGGAGCGGGTCGCGCTGACCGGGCGCAACGGCTCCGGCAAAACGACACTGCTGCGGACGCTCGCGGGCGAGATCCCGCCCGAGGAGGGCACAGCGGGAATGTACGTACCGCACCGCTACCTGCCGCAGCGGCTGGACGTCCTCGACGACGAGCTGACCGTGGTCGAGAACGTCGCACGGTTCGCGCCGGACGCCACCAACAACCAGATACGGGCCCGTCTGGCGCGGTTCCTCTTCAAGGGCGCCCGTGCCGACCAGCGGGCGGGCACGCTCTCCGGAGGCGAGCGTTTCCGGGCCGCCCTCGCGGCGCTGATGCTGGCCGAGCCCGCGCCCCAGCTCCTGATGCTGGACGAGCCGACGAACAACCTCGACATGGCGTCGGTGCGCCGGCTCGTCACGGCGCTGGACTCCTACCGGGGCGCGCTGATCGTGGTCAGCCACGACCTGGCGTTCCTCCGGGAGATCGGCATCACCCGCTGGCTCGCCCTGGACGGCGAACTGACCGATACCGAACCGATGTAACGACGCCCTGGGCGGCGCGCGGCCTCCGCCGTGCGCCGCCCCTCACCCCTGCGGGAAGAGCGCCAGCGTCCCGGTGCACTGCGAGTGCAGCGGCGACGGCAGCGCGCCGGGCGCGAACCAGCCCAGCTCGTCGAACTTGTGCGGCTCCCCGATCCGCACCTCGTCCGGGCGCACCCGGACCGCGAAGACCATGGCGACCCAGTGCGACGCCACCGGGTCGCCGCGCAGCACATTGCGCACTCCGAGCTGCGCGATCTCCAGCGGCGTCGCGCGGTACTCCTCGTACACCTCACGCGTCACAGCCGCCTCGAAGCTCTCACCGAACTCCAGCGCCCCGGCGCCGCAGTCCCACGTCCCCGGCTCGTCCCGGGCCCCCGCGCCCCGCCGCGCGAGCAGCACCTTCCCGCCCCCGTCGTGACACAAGAACACACACGAGACCCGCGGTCCTCCGGTTGTCTCCGCCACCGCCCGCCCTCTCCCCTCAAAAGTGCCGCAACAACTCCGCGAACCTATCCAGCCGCAACACCTTCTCATCGGCCGGATCGAGCACACCGTGCTCCAGCACCCACGTGTTGTCGTTCGGGATGAACACCGCGTTCAGGCCCGCCTCCCGGGCCGGCAGAATGTCCGACTTCGGGGAATTGCCGATCATCCAGGTGGCCGACGGCGCCAGCGCGTACGTCCGCACCAGCTCCTGATACGTCCCCACGTTCTTCTCGGGCACGATGCGTACGTCACGGAAGTGGTGCGCCAGCCGCGACACCTCCACCTTCCGGCGCTGCTCCGCCGCGTCGCCCTTGGTCAGCATCAGCAACTGGTGCCGCCCGGCCAGCTCCGCCAGCGTCTCGGCGACCCCCGGGATCAGCTCCACCTCGTCCGCCTCGAAGGCCCGCGCCCAGCCCGCGATCCGGGCCAGCTCCCCCTCGTCGGCCTCCCGCCGCCGCACCCGCCGCACACACTCGCCGAGGCTGCGCAGAAACACCTTGCTGCCGTAGCCGTGCACCGCGGCGTTGGCCGCCTCGATCTCGTCCAGCAGGGCCCGTACGCCGTCCCGCCCCAGCTCCGGGTGGTCCAGCCAGGTCAGGAACTCCTCGATGACCCGCTCGAAGATCACGTTGTTCTCCCACAACGTGTCGTCGGCATCGAACACCAGCACCTGCCGCGCCCGGCGCGCCCCGCCGTCCACTGCGCTCACACCGTTCTCCTCGTACGCTCCGCCGTCCGGCCCGGGCCGGGTCCCCGGCCCCGCGGCACCCTACTGACCCGGCGGACGCGGACGCACCGCAATTCTCCGGCGGCCCGCCCGCCGCGCCGGAGCCGCCACCGGGGACAATGGCGCCATGTCGACAGAGCACGACGGCACGCCCGCACCCGGCGTCCGCCACCCGGTCCCGGACGCCGCCGCGTACCTGGCCGGCCGGTGGACCATCGACCGCACCGTGCTCGACGTCCGTACGGATACGCGGGGCACCTTCCACGGCACCGCCCACTTCCACCCGGAAACCCCCGGCGGCACCCCCCTCCTCCACGCCGAAGAGGGCCACCTGACCTGGAACGGCACCACCACCCCCGCCACCCGCACCCTCCACCTGCACCCCCACCCCAACGGCACCGCCACCATCACCTTCACCGACGGCCGCCCCTTCCACGACCTGAACCTCCACTCCGGCCACTGGCTCACCCGCCACCCCTGCGCCGCCGACCTCTACGAGGGCGAATTCACGGTGGTTTCGGAGGGGGAGTGGCATCTGGTGTGGAGGGTGGGGGGTCCGGCGAAGGAGCAGGTGTTGCGGTCGGTGTATCGGAGGATGGATCGCGCGTCGGCCTGATGGTGCCGCCAGCGGTGGGTACGCCGGCGGACCTAGCCATCGAGAGTCGCGAGGGCCCGTGTCACCAGGGCTCGCGCGGCAGCGCCGAAAACCGCGTTGCCGGAGAGCTGCTGGAAGGCGCGGATGTACAGGCCGACCTGGCTCGGTTGCGTGAGCGTCGCGGCGGCGTCGAGGGAGTCGGCGTGCACCCGGACGTCGTCGAAGACGGTGAAGGTCGCCATCGGCCAGATGGTCCGCTCGACGGTGAAGGGAATCACGCCCAGGGAGACCGACGGCAGCGCCATCGCGGAGAGCAGATGCCCGAGCTGGGCCGCCATGGTGGGGGCGTCGCCCATCCGGTGGCGCAGGACGGACTCCTCCAGCACCATCGCGAATCGGTGATCGCCCTCGCGGAGCACGGAGTTACGGCGCATCCGCGCGTCCACGGCGTCGCTCACGTCATCCGGCGTCTCCCGGAAGGCCGCAATCGTCCCCAGCAGGGCCGCCGCGTACCCCGGCGTCTGGAGAAAGCCGGGGACGACATCCGAGCAGTAGACACGGAACCGCCGGGTGCGCCGGTACAGGGGCGCACCGGACTCCTGAAGGCGGCGCAGGCCGGTCCGCTGGAGACGCCGCCACTCGACGTACATCTCAGACGAGGCCCGGTTGGCGGCGATCAGATCCGGTGCCCGCCCGGCCGCGCCGCACGCCTCGCACCAGGCGCGGACATCGGCGTCGGACGGCGGTGTCCGCGCATTCTCGATCCGACTGCTCTTCGACTCGTGCCAGCCACAGCGCACGGCCAGCTCACGCTTGGTCAGCCCGGCATCCTTGCGCACCTCCGCCAGCCGCGCGGCGAGCGCCTCGCGGGCCTGCTGGACACCGGGCGACGGGTGGGTGGACATGAGCGCCCGCGCCGGTCAGACGGCGAAGCGGCCGTGCGGAACGGCCCGCTCCCAGACCGCGTCGAACGCGGCCGAAAGGTGTTTGAGCAGGGCCGGGTCCTCGGTGAACTCGTCCTCGATCACGGCGCCGTCGCCATCGAAGTGATGCACACGGGCCAGTCGGGCGTCGAAGAGCCAGTAGTCGTTGCCGGGCAGGGAGAGGTCCGTCGTCTGGCGGCGAGGCAGCCAGCGGACGTTCTCCCCTGCCTCTATCAGTTCTCGCGTGACGTAGTGCTCCCAGCGGATGTACTCGGAGACAGGTTCCGAGACAACGCGCGCCCGCCGGACGGCAACGCCCCGGCCGACGGCGTCCGCGATCGTCTGGAGGTAGGGATCCCACCAGGAGCCCCGGTCGTCCCAGTTGATCCGCTCACCGCGCCGCCAGGACGCGAAGCGTTCGGTCGGAGCGTAGGTGTCGCGCAGTTCCAGGTGAACGGCCGAGTGGTTACAGCTGCCGAGGAGGTCAGCGAACGCGGGCGCGCTCGATGGCATCACACGCC
The DNA here is from genome assembly GCF_008704655.1 of Streptomyces rimosus. Lineage (NCBI taxonomy): Bacteria > Bacillati > Actinomycetota > Actinomycetes > Kitasatosporales > Streptomycetaceae > Streptomyces > Streptomyces rimosus. The sequence goes on from NZ_CP023688.1 coordinate 7,529,533, forward strand.
TCCCTGATCATCGGGATCAACCGGGCCGGAACCCGGACGATGGCTTCGGTGCCCGGCACCGGTCCGTGTGCCGGGGAGGTCGACTCGCAGGCGGTCTGCGTCGCGGCGTCCGGCTTCCAGCCTTGCAAGAGGAGCTCCTGTGCGTCGGCGTCAGCCCACACCGTAGGGCAATGATCCCGGTCGGTGTGTGGGTCGATCCCGATGAACTCTACGGTCATCGCGGTCTCTCCTGATCTTCTGTGGTCAGGTGCTTGCGCATGCTTGCATCAGCGTGACGACCTGGCCCGATGGTGTCAACGACGCCTGCAATGCGGCGAATTGGCGTGCAAGCACATGCAAGTTCGTAGCCGATCGACCCGCACCCCTCCTAGCGTCGCGGCATGAACGCCAGGACGACCATGACGGAGCCCGTTCACGTGGGTCTGCCCACCGCCGAACCGGCGCCCGTCGCGGAATGCGACGTGTGCGGGGCGCTGGCCCGGGAGCGGGTGGCGGCGCGACGGAGCGGGAACCTGAGCAGGATCTCGGACATCAATGTGGAAATGCGCAGCCATCGGGCGGCCGGACGATGAGCGCGCCCACCGTCGGCACGGAGACGCTGTCAGCCGAATGCACGCTGGCGAAACATCGCGGATACGAGGACCTGCACGGCGAGTGCAGGCAGACCGGGGGCGACGTGCCGCTTCCGCACTCGTACGGCCTGCTGTTGGTCCGCCGTTGCGGATGCGCGTGCCACCGCGAACGTGGCGTCGCACATCCCAAAAACGGTTCGCCCCGCCCCACGAGCCCCAAGACCCGGTCCGTCGTGGCTATGACGTCGTTTTCCTGCGCCTCCGCGGAGGCCGAAGGACTGAGCTGACGCACCTCATCGGCCCCCGCCCCAGTCCTCCGGATCCAGTACGGCTGCCATGCGGTCCAGGGTTCGGTCCGACATGGTGGGGCGTAGGGGGAGGCAGACGGCGTGTCGTATGAGGTGGGCGGCGGTTCGGGCGCCCTGGGGGCGGTCGGGTGGGGCGGGGACGGCGCCGAGGGAAGTGGGGCGTGCCGCGTCGAAGCCCGCGGAGCGCAGCCGGGCGGTGGTCGCGTCGGGGTCGGGCGTGGGGACGGCGCAGAGCCAGTACGTGTGTACGGGGGCGGTCGCGCCGTAGACCGGGGACGGGTCGGGCAGGCGGGTCACCAGGCGTCGTGCCACCTCGGCCCGCTCGGCCACTGTCCGCGCGGTGTCCTGGGCGCTGAGCCGCCGGTCCAGGAGGTCCAGCAGTGCGGGGCCGGGGCGCTGCCGGATCGCCGGCATGAGATCCGTACCGGCGAAGGCGCCGACCGTGTCCTGGAGGCCGCTCGCGGTGTCGTGTCCCAGTAAGCCGGTGGCGTTGACCAGGCCGGTGTAGACCGGCCGTGTGGTGAGCAGCGCGAGCAGGGCGTACTTGGCGACCCGGCGGGCCTGCGCGTCCCGTGTCTGCACCGGCCACTCCCGGTGCAGCGCGCGCATCGCCGCCAGCAGGTCCGGCTTCCGTACGACGGCCACCGCGCCGCCCAGCGCCGTGGCGGTCTTGAGCGGGCCGAAGCTGAACAGTGACACGTCGGCGTCCGGGCTGCCCCGGAAGCCCGGACCGCTGTACGCCTGGGCGCAGTCCTCGATCAGCAGCCAGCCGTGCCGGGCGGCCAGCTCCGCCAGCGGGCCCAGTGGGGCCTGGGTGCCGAAGAGGTGGGCGACGACGACGGCGCGCGTGCGCTCGGTGGCGGCCGCCGCCCACTGCTCGGCGGTGGGCAGGAGGGTGCCCGCGTCGAGGTCCACCGGTACCGGCACCAGTCCGTGTTCGGTGACGATGCGCCACATGTCGGGGATCGTGACGGCGGACATCAGCACCTCACTGCCGCGTGGCAGTGAGGCGGCGGTCAGGGCCAGGTCCAGCGCGCTGCGTACGGAGAGGGTGGTCAGGCAGGGGCAGGGACGACCAGGGGAGGGGCTGCCTTTGCCGTCCGGGTGGGCGGCGCCCGCTGTCGCACGTGCCGCCCCTCCCTCCGCGAACCGCCTTTCCACAGTCGCCGCCCACCGGTCCGCGTCGCCCTCGCGTCCGCAGGCCGCCACCCCGTAGGCGAGATCCGGCCACCCGATGTCGAAGTTCTTCGGTGGATACACCGCACACCTCCTCACAAGGAGAGACGCACGGCGACGCCCTGTGCCTGACTCGCAGCGCCCCGTATTGGGCATCTGTTCGGGCGCGGAGGGGTAGAGAGGCCGCTGTGACTACTGATGACAGTGCTCTTCCCGGGACCGGCGCCCCGACGGCCGGCGCCGCGGCCGGGGATTCTCCGGCGACCGATGCCATGATCCGTGCCAATCAGGCGAACTGGGACGCCCGTACGCCGGTGCACGTGGCCAGCGCTTTCTACGGTCTGGACGGCACGCGTACCGCCGACGACTGGTTCGCACCGTTCGAGTGGGACGACCTCGGGCCCCTGGCGGGCCGGGACGTCCTGCATCTCCAGTGCCACCTGGGCACCGAGACGCAGGCGTTCGCCGAGCGGGGCGCGGCGCACACCGTCGGCCTGGACTTCTCCGGCGCGGCCCTGGAGCAGGCGCGGCGGCTGGCGGCGGACAGCGGGCGGGACATCGAGTTCGTTCAGGCCGATGTGTACCGGGCCGCCGAGGTCCTGGACGGCCGCCGCTTCGACGTGGTGTACACGGGTAAGGGCGCGCTCTGCTATCTGCCCGACCTCTCGCGGTGGGCGCAGGTGATCGCCGGGCTGCTGCGGCCGGGCGGCATGCTGTACGTGGTGGAGTTCCACCCGCTGCTCAACTCCCTGGGGCCCGCTCCCGACCCGGGACGCGCGCCCGGCGACGAGCAACTGGTGCTCGCCCACGACTACCTGGAGGGCCGGGGCGCCATCCGCAGCGACACGCCGTACACGTACACCGACGGGCCGCCCGTCGAGGGCGCGACGACCAGTTACGAGTGGCGGCACGGCCTCGGGGAGACGGTCGGCGCGCTGGTCGGCGCGGGGCTGGCGGTGGACCTGCTGCGCGAGACGGACCTGCTGCCCTGGAAGCGCTTCGAGGCGATGGAGCAGGCGGAGAACGGCTGGTGGCGGCTGCCGCCGGAGAAGCCGCGCATCCCGCTGCTGTTCGCGTTGCGTGCGGTGAAGGGCTGAGGGACTGAGAGGCTGAGGGGTACGGCTCGGGGCGGCGTACGGCTCGAAGCCGTACGGCCCGGGTCGTCGTACGGGCCGGTGCCGTATGCGGGTGTGAGCGCGCGGCGGAAGCGGAATCCATGGGGCTGGGGGCAGCGGATCCGCATTCCGCCCGTTCAGCAGCGGGGATACGGTTCCGGCCAGCCCCCCGCGCGCTTCAAGCCGGAATGCCCAGGGCCGCATTGCGCCGACAAACATCCCATGATCCGGTGGATCGGGTCCGCCGGGCGCCGCCCACCCCCGGCGGTTGGCCGCAAAGCCAGTACAAACCAGCAGAAAGGTGACCCAGCATGCGCGACGTGGACGCCGTACTCGGCACGCCCTGGCACGAACTGCCCTCCGCCGACGCCGTCGTGGCGGCGGCCATGGAGTGGCACTTCGACCCCGCCACCGGCTCCCGGTTCTGGGTGGAGCGCGCCGCCTCGCTGCCCTTCGACCCGCGCAAGGACATCACCACCGTCGCCGACCTGAACCGCTTCCCCGACGTCAGCGACGAATGGCGGGACGTACCGGTCGAGGATCTGCTGCCCGCCGGCCTGCGCGGCCTCGGCCGGCCGCCCGCCGTCTGGGAGAGCGGGGGCACCACCGGCGCGCCCAAACGCACCGTCGACCTCGGCCAGTGGGCCCGTAACACCCGCTGGTGGTCAAAGGTCCTGGACCAGCGCGGCTTCCCCTCGCACGACGGCAATCTGCTCTTCCTCGGCCCCACCGGGCCGCATGTCGTCGCCGAGGTGCTGCGCGAACTCGCCCGGCTGCGCGGCGCGGTGTTCTTCCCGGTCGACTTCGACCCGCGCTGGGTGCGCCGGTGTCTGCGGGACGGCCACACCGACCTCGCCCGGCACTACGTCGACCACCTCCTCGACCAGGCCGAGCGGGTGCTCGCCTCGCAGCACGTCTCCCTGCTGTACGCGACGCCGCCCCTCCTGGAGGCGATCGCCGAACGCCCGCGCCTGGCGGGGCTCGTCCGCGACCAGGTGCGCGGGATCATGTGGGGCGGCACCTCGATGGACCCCGAGACGCTCCGGCTGCTGTCCGACGAGGTCTTCCCCGGCGCGGCCTTCGGCGGCCTGTACGGCAACACAATGATGGGCGGGGCGCCGCAGCGGCCCACCGTCCCGGGCGACACCCATGCGTGCGTCTTCCAGCCCTTCCACCCGTACGTGCACCTGTCCCTGCTCGACCCGGACGACCTGTCGCGCGAGGTGGCGTACGGCGAGCACGGGCGGGTGTGCATGCGCCAACTGAGCCCGGAGCTGCTGCTGCCGTACGTCCTCGAACGGGACATCGCGGTCCGGGTCGCGCCGGTGGCGGGCTACGCGGGCGACGGCGTGGCCGATGTGCGGCCCTTCACCGACGGCGGCGCGAAGATCATCGAGGGGGTGTACTGAGATGGCGGACGACGCGGCGGTCACTTTGGACGGCACCGGCTGCGACATCGGCGTCGAGCGGCCCTCGGGACCGTACCGTTCCGCCAACCGCACCCCCCTCACCGACGTCACCGGCCGCCCGGTCGGCGAACTCTCCCTCGCGCCGCCCCTGCTGATCCGCCAGGTGATCAACGAGATGCGCGCCGCGCCCGGCCAGGCGGCGGACGAGCGCCTCGCGGCTCTCGCGCGGGCGGGGGAGCTGTTCGTGACGGCGACCCTGGACGGCGAGACCCCCGGCATGTACTGCCGCCGTCAGGCACTGGTCTCCGGGCTGCCCGCCTCCGTCGCCCGCCGCACCCTGGACCGGGTGGCGCTGGCCGGGCGGGCCGCGGCGGACACCCTGACCGCGCAGCGCCCCTCCGGGGCCGTACCGTTCGAGGACCTGTCCTTCGGCGATCTGGCCGCCGCGGGGCGGACGAGTGCCGGGGCGGCGGCGGTGTGGGTACGCAAGGGCGATGTCCTCGGCGTCCTGGCGCCCGGCAATCACCCGGCCACCCATGTGGAGTGGCTGGGCGCCCTCGCCCTGGGCTACCGGGTGGCCGTACGCCCCTCCCAGCGCGACCCGTTCACGCCGCGGCGGCTCGTGCGGGCCCTGCGCGAGGCCGGTCTCGCGCCCGGGTACGTGGCGCTGCTGCCGACCACTCACGCGCACGCGGAGGCCCTCGTGGACGGGGCCGACCTCGGCCTGGTCTACGGCGGTGACTCCGTCGTCGCCCGGTACGCCGACAGCCGGCGGGTGCTGGCGCAGGGTCCCGGCCGTTCGAAGGTCCTGATCACCCGGGACGTGCCCTGGCGGTCCCACCTGGACACCGTCGCCGACTCGGTCGCCGCCGACGCCGGGGTGCAGTGCCTCAACGCCAGCGCCGTCCTGTGCGAGGACGACGCGCCGGGCCTCGCGCACGCCCTGGCCGAACGGCTCGCCCGCCTCCCGCTGCTGCCGCCGGGCCACCCCGACGCGGCCCTGCCCGTACGGCCGCTGGACGAGGCCCGGCGCCTCGCGGAGCAGTTGCACGAGAGCGTCGGCCCGCGCCCGGCGGGACCGGACGCGGACCCCGCCGACCGGTTCCTCGCCGACCTGGGCGACGGCAGCGCCGTCCTGCGGCCCGTCGTGGTCCCGCTCGACAGCGCGCGGGACCCGCGGTTCGGCGTCGAACTGCCCTTCCCGTACGCCGCCGTGGCACCCTGGGAACCGGAGCTGCGCCCCGCCGCGTTCGGCCGGACCCTGGCCCTCACGGTGCTGAGCGAGGACGCGGACCTCGTACGCGAGTGCGTGGCGAGCCCGCTGATCCGCAACACCCACTGGGGCGCCGTGCCCACCCACTGGTCCCGCCCGGGCCTGCCGCACGACGGGGCCCTGGCCGAATTCCTGCGGGAGTCGAAGACCTTCGCCGGGGAGGCGGCGCTGCGCGGGCCGGTGAGGTGACGGGCCGTTACGGGGATGCGGAACACCGCGCCGGAAAGCGGGCGACCGGGCGGCCTCTTTGCCTTTGTCCGGACACCAACCCGCTTTCGCCGGCGACACCTTCGGCGTTCCCCGCGGAAGTTCCGGTGGGTAGGGTTCCGGGTATGGTCCTTTCCGGGTTTCCGCGGCTTCCGCTTCGTTCCGTGCTCTTCGCCGACGGAGTTTTCGGCCTTCTCGAAGGCAAGACGGCGCAGGGGGTGCTGCGGCACAGCACCGTTCTCGAAGCGGTGGCGGTCGTCGATCGCCTGCACACCTCCGGCAGCACCGCTTCCGTGGTGCCCGGCACCGACGTGCCGGTCGTCTCCTCGCTGGAGGAGGCCCTGCGTTTCCAGCCGGAAGCGCTGGTCATCGCGATGACCGAGTCCGACCACGTCGAGGTGGTGGACGGCGAGGTGAAGCACGCGCCGCGGCAGCCCGGAGACCTCCCGGAATTCTGGTGGGAGCAGATCGCCACCGCCGTACGCAACGGCCTGCACGTGATTTCCTGCCTCCACCTCCAGCTGCGTCACACGGAATTCGCCGATAAGACGGCGGAGGGCCAGCAGCTGGTCGATGTCCGCCGCCCGTACGACGAGTTGCCAAAGTATTCCGGCCGTCTCCAGCGGTCCCGCGCCAAACTGGTGCATGTGGCGGGCAGTGACTGTGTCGTGGGAAAGCGGACCGTCGCCCTCCAATTGCACCGGGAGGCACAGGCGCGCGGTATCGACTCCGGGTATGTCGGCACCGGCCAGACCTGCCTGCTGGCCGGCTGCACGGAAGGCGCGATCATCGACCGTACGCCCGTCTTCCAGGCGGCCGGACTCGTCGAGCACCTGGTGCAGCGCGCCGACCCCCGGCACGACCTGCTGATCATCAAGGGCCAGGCATCCGTGCTCCACCCGGCCTTCGGCGGCCTGGCCACCGCGATCCTCCAGGGCTCGCAGCCCGACGCCGTGGTCTTCGTGCACGACCCGCGCCGCTCCCGGCGCTACCACTGGGAGCACCTGCCCGTGCACGACCCGCGCCGCGAGATCCGCATCGTGGAGGAGCTGGGCGGCGCCCCGGTCGTCGCCGTCGCCACCCGCGGCCGGGAGAACGTCGACAGCCTGCGCTCCCTGGGCCTGCCCGTCGTCGACGTGCTCGACGGGGACGGCACGGCGGTGCTGATGGACGCGCTCGGCCCCGTACTGTCCGGATGAACCGGGCCGCTCCCGGGCCGGTTCCGGGAGCGGCGCCCGGCCCGTGATCCCCGTTCCGAGGAGAATGTGCACCGTGAGTGTTGAAGTCGCCCTGGCCGTACGGGCGCACTTTGCCGAATGCCCGACCTGGGACGCCGCCGACGGCACGCTGCTGTGGGTGGACATGAACAACGGCGGGATCCACCGCTACCACCCCGCCGACGGCGCCGACACCGTCACCGAGATCGGCCAGCCGGTGGCGGCCGCGCTGCCCCGGGCGGACGGCGGCCTCGTCCTGAGCCTGCGCGACGGCGTCGCGGTCACCGGCCAGGACGGCACCCGCCGCTGGCTGACCGAGTGGCCGGAGCAGGGCGTACGCGGCAACGACGCGAGCATCGACGGCCGCGGCCGCCTGTGGGTGGGCACCATCGCGGGGGAGACCGCGCCCGGCTGGCTGGCGCGCGTCGACGCCGACGGCACGAGGCACACCGCGGCCACCGGCGTACGGCTCAGCAACGGCATCACCTGGAGCCCGGACGCGACCCGTATGTACTACGTCGACACCCCGACCCGCCGCATCGACGTCTTCGACTACGACCTCGACACCGGCAAGGCCGCCAACCGCCGGATGTTCGCCGAGATCACCGGTACCGACGGCGTGCCGGACGGCATGTGCGCCGACACCGACGGCGGCGTGTGGGTGGCGCTCTTCCGCGGGGGAGCGGTCCGACGCTACGCCCCGGACGGCCGGCTGGACCGCGAGATCACCTTCCCCGCCTCGCTGACCACCGCCTGCGGCTTCGGCGGCCCCGACCTGACCGACCTCTACGTCACCTCGGCCCGCCGCGACCTGGGCGACGCCGAGCCGGAAGCGGGCAATCTGTTCGTGGTGCCCGGAGTGGGCCAGGGGCTGCCGGGGGTGGCGTTCGCGGGGTAGCGGGCGGGTGGGGCCGGGGACGGCCGTACGGTGATCACCCGGCCCGTACGCGTACGGTCACTGCCCGGCCCGTGCCACCGCGGGCCGCATCCGGGCGAACGCGCGGGAGACCTCGACCAGCCACGCCACGTCGGCGGAGAAGTCCGGGCCGCCCGCCGCGGCGGGCGCCGGCACCCCGTCCGGGCCCGACGGCCCCTCCGCCGCGGCCGGATCGTCCTCGGGCCCCGGCGGCCGCGGCCCGGCCGCCAGCGCCGCCGCGATGTGCGCCGCCTCCACCTCCGCGTGCCGCTCCGCCGCGGCCCCCAGCCCCGGCATCAGCACCGCGCCCGGATCACCGTGGTGCCCGCGCAGCGCCAGACAGCCGTCCCGGATCTCGATCACCCGGCGGTGGAGGTGGAATCGCAGGTCGTACAGGGCCGACAGGTCGCTGCCCGTGCTGGACGGCAGGGAGATCTCCGGATGCGCCTGGTGCAGCGCCTGCCACAGCGGGCGCAGCAGCCGGTAACTGCGGTAGTCGGCCAGCCAACTGCGGGCGGCGGAGACCCGCGGCCCCCACAGCGGGGCGGTCCAGCCGACGATGTTCAGGACCATGCCGATGGTCAGGGTCGTACGGGACACATCGGACCAGCGCATCGGGTTCCAGCCGTACTGCGCGAGGAAGACGTCGGCGTACCGCCCGGCCGGGTAGACCAGCTCGATGACCGCGCCGGCCGCCGCGATGCGCAGCCCGCGGCGCACCCAGCGGTGGTCGGTGAGCTTGGCGAAGTGCCAGCAGGCGCGGGCCACCAGGACCTTGCCGACCACGAACGCGGTGAGGTACGCGGCCTGATAGGCGACGAAGAACGGCTGGTCGCCGGGGTGGGTGAAGACATTGCGGGGCGGCCCCTGGAGGGTCGCCAGGAAGAACAGCACCACCATCGTCACCGGCACCACCGCGAGGAGCAGCAGCCGCCGCCGGGCCCGCACACGCGCCTCGGCCCGGGGATGTATCCAGTGGATGAGAAGGATCTGCTGACAGGCCAGCACGGCGATGATCCACAGCTGGACCGAGACGTTGTACCAGGTGATGGTGCCGAACAGGGTGCCCGTCCAGCGGGCCGGGGTGGACATGGACAGGTACATGCCCTGGCAGCCGAACGAGGCGCACAGCGCGATCAGACCGGCGTTGCGGCGCTGCCCGCGCAGCAGGGGCACGAGGGTGTAGGCGAACGCGATCCAGCAGGCGAGCGCGGCGATCGGGTACCGGATGTGGGTGATGCCGGTCATGAACCGTCCTCGCGGCGCCAGTTCAGCGAACCGTGGATACGGCCCAGCACACTGTTGGGGTCCGGCGCGTCCGCGCCCCCGCGGCGGGTTCCGGCCCGCAGCCGCTCCCCGAGGAGAAAGGCCATGACCTCGGCTTCCTGTTCCTGGGCGTCCGAGTAGTTCTCGCGGTACAGCAGGTCCTGTACGAGGGTGGGGTCGAGGTCCGGGAAGAGCTGGGTGCCGTGGTCCTCACCGGCCACGCCCACACCGTGGTGGCCGCAGATCATATGGGCCAGCTCGTGGGCGATGATGTGCTCCTGGTGGTGCCGGCTGGTGTGCGCCTCGTAGACGACGTAGTCCGTGCCCGGGAAGGACAGCCACAGCCCGCACGGCCCCGAGGTGCCCATCGGCATGGCCACCAGCTGGATCTCCCGGTCCCGCACCCGGGCCAGGTGGTCGCACAGCAGCGGAAGGTCGTACGCGGGCGGGAGTCCGTACGAAGCCAGCTTTTCCCGGCACTGCCGGCGCAGGGCCTTCATCCCGGAAGAAGACCCTCTGCCGTGGCGGCCACGCCAGGGGAAAGGCATCCGGAGCACTACTCCTCGCTGTCGACCGGCTCGTTCGGCTGCCGGCCGCGCGCCGCGGCCGTGGTGGCGTGCATCTTGCTGACCTCGCGGATGATGCGGGCCAGGGACTTGCGGCCGGAGTCGTCCATGCTCATGGCGCGCAGCGCGATGTCACGGACCTCGGCGTTGCCCATCGCCGAGGCGAGGGCGAGCTGGGAGTCGACCCGGTCGGCGGTGTCGTCGTCGAAGAAGTACGCCACCGGCACCCGGAAGAACGCCGCGAGGGCCTCCAGGTGGCGCTTGGTGGGGTTGGTGCGCTGGCCGGTGCGCAGCTGCCAGACGTACGTCTTGGAGAACGTACCGCCGCTCAACTCACTACATCCGCGCGCGACTTCCTCGTAGGTGTATTCGCGGCCGTTCGCGCGGATCGTGGTGAACAGCTTGTCGACCTTCCCGGCCAGTGACGACATCGGGGCTCCTTCTCATGCGCCGGGGTGAGCTGCCTCGGAGTGCCAACTCATCCTAGTTGACAGGACCCTGGCTTGCACTTAACGTCGGGATCGCGTTAGCGGAGATGAACAGAGTGGTTTCCATGTCCACTCACGCGGACGACGGGGGTGTCCGCATGAGGGAGAGCTCGTCGCGGCGGCGGCCGGTCGCCACGGTCGCACGGCGCCGACGCGATGAGCCGCGGAACGTACAGATCCGGCGTGCGGTCCTTGCGGGTGTACGCAGTTGTCCGCTCAGCCACTCTTTTTCCCCCTTCTCCTTCTTTCTTCTGAAATGCGGTCGGCTCATGCGCGAGCCAGACGCGCCCGCCACCAGTCCACCGTCGCCGCGAGCTGATGGTCGAGCGGTGTCGCGTCCGCGCCGAACGCCTCGCGGTACGCCGACGAGTCCATCACGAACGGCCGGTCGAACTGGTAACGGACCTCCTGGAGCTCCCGCAGCAGCGGCGATACGAACGACGCCACGCGCAGCGCCGCCGACGGCAGCCGCCGTACCGGAACCGGCCGCACCCGCGCCTGTCCCGCGAGCCTGCCGGTCATCTCCCTGATGGACAGCGGCGGCACGGTCGGCACGTGCCAGGCCCGGCCCCAGGCGCTCTCCCGTTCCGCGACCTCGATCAGCGTCCTCGCCACGTCGGGGAGGTAGGTCCAGCTGTGCGGCGCGTCCGGATCGCCGAGAACGGAAACCGGCTTGCCCTCCAGGAGACGCGGGACGACCCGGGAGGCCAGATGACCGCCGTCGGTCACGCCCGGACCGAAGAAGTCCGACGCGCGCACCTCGGCGACCCGGATGCGGCCCTTCTCGTGCAGGCTCAGCGCCTGCTCCCAGATGTCGGCCCGGATGCGGCCCTTGGTCCCCGTCGCGGCCAGGGGCAGATCCTCGGTCAGCTCACCCTGGACCGGTCCGTATCCGTACAGATTGCCCAGCAGGACGAGGACCGCGCCGGTCTGCTCGGCCGCGTGGTTCACCGACGCGGCGAGCGGCGGCCAGTCACGCGCCCAGTGGTGGTACGGCGGCGAGGCGCAGTTGTAGAGCGCGGTCGCACCCTGCGCGGCCTCCGCCAGCCGCTCCGGAACCGCCGCGTCCAGCGCGACCTGCTCGATCCCCGGCTCGGCCGGCCTGCCCGACCGCGTGACGACCCGTACAGAATGCCCCTTTTCGACCAGCAGCCGAGCCGTGGCCGCCCCGGCGGGGCCGAAACCTATGACGACGTGAACACCCATGCGCGAAGGCTAGCGAGCGGACGGGGCGCCCAACGGCGATCTCGGTCACGTTCGGGGAACAAGCCGGGACGGGGCCCGCGAAACGCGGAAGACCCCAGGTGGGCTGGGGTCTTCTGTCTTGTGTCCGAGGGGGGACTTGAACCCCCACGCCCGATAAAGGGCACTAGCACCTCAAGCTAGCGCGTCTGCCATTCCGCCACCCGGACCAGGTGTCTGCCGGTCCGGCCCTCGGCCGTTCCGACATGGAAAACAATAGCAAACGTTCAGGGGTGGTCGATCACGGGCGGACCGCGCCAGGGGTGCGCCCGTGACCAGCGGATGTGTCGGGAGTATTGCGGCCTTGGGCGCAGCGCCGACGAGGGGGAGGATGGCGGTGGACCCCCGCCGCGGTCCGGGCCCCCTTCGGGAGGACGGCGCGGCCGTGAACCATGAGGAGGCAGTGTGAGCGAGTCGCAGCCGGCCCGTACGGTCACCGGCGAGGACGAGGTCGTCGACCTGTGCCGGGACCTGATCAGGATCGATACCAGCAACTACGGCGACCACTCCGGGCCGGGTGAGCGGGCCGCCGCCGAGTATGTGGCGGAGAAGCTCGCCGAGGTCGGCCTGGAGCCGCAGATCATCGAGTCGCACAAGGGCCGCGCCTCCACCGTGGCCCGCATCGAGGGCGCGGACCCGTCGCGGCCCGCGCTGCTCATCCACGGCCACACCGACGTGGTGCCCGCCAACGCGGCGGACTGGACCCACCACCCCTTCTCCGGGGAGATCGCGGACGGGTGCGTGTGGGGCCGCGGCGCGGTCGACATGAAGGACATGGACGCGATGACGCTCGCGGTCGTCCGCGACCGGCTGCGCTCCGGCCGCAAGCCGCCGCGCGACATCGTGCTGGCTTTCCTCGCCGACGAGGAGGCCGGCGGCGTCTACGGCGCCCGCCACCTCGTCGACAAGCATCCCGGGATCTTCGAAGGGGTGACGGAGGCCATCGGCGAGGTCGGCGGCTTCTCCTTCACCGTCAACGAGAACCTGCGGCTGTATCTGATCGAGACGGCCCAGAAGGGCATGCACTGGATGCGGCTCACCGTGGACGGCACCGCCGGTCACGGCTCGATGACCAACAGCGACAACGCGATCACCGAGCTGTGCGAGGCGGTCGGGCGGCTCGGGCGGCACAAGTTCCCGGTGCGGGTGACCAAGACCGTACGGTCCTTCCTGGACGAGCTGTCGGACGCCCTGGGCACCGAGCTGGACCCGGAGGACATGGAGGAGACCCTCGCCAAGCTGGGCGGCATCGCCAAGATCATCGGTGCCACGCTGCAGAACACCGCGGCGCCGACCCAACTGGGCGCCGGTTACAAGGTCAACGTCATCCCGGGCCAGGCGACCGCGGCCGTCGACGGCCGGTTCCTGCCCGGCCACGAGGAGGAATTCCTCGCCGATCTGGACCGAATTCTCGGCCCGCGGGTCAAGCGCGAGGACATTCATGCCGACAAGGCACTGGAAACCGGTTTCGACGGCCCCCTGGTGGCCGCCATGCAGTCGGCACTGAAGGCCGAGGACCCGATCGCGCGGGCCGTTCCGTACATGCTCTCCGGCGGTACGGACGCGAAGTCGTTCGACGACCTCGGAATCCGGTGCTTCGGTTTCGCGCCGCTGCGGCTCCCGCCGGAGCTGGACTTCGCCGGAATGTTCCACGGCGTGGACGAGCGGGTACCGGTGGACGGACTGAAGTTCGGGACGCGCGTGCTCGACCGGTTCATCGAGCAGAGCTGAGGTGAATTCCCGTGCCGGCGCACGGGACTTCCCCCGCCCGGCCTCGCACGCAGTCCGGGCAATCGCCCAGGCGTGCGTATTTAGCCGGAACGAGTGAATGCCGTCATAGGCTCGTAGCTTCATCACCTTCTCCTCGTTGCAGAGGGTGCGGTCCGCGGCTGGGACCGCATTGCCAACAAGGAGGAATAATGATCAAGAAGGTCGTCGCCGCCGCGGCTGCCACCGGTGGTCTGGTGCTCGCCGGCGCGGGCATCGCCGTCGCCGACGCGGGGACGCAGGGCGCCGCCCTGAACTCCCCGGGCGTCATTTCGGGCAACGCCGTCCAGATCCCGATCCACGTGCCGATCAACCTGTGCGGCAACACGATTGACATCATCGGGCTGCTGAACCCTGCCTTTGGCAACACCTGCGTCAACGACTGACGCGGTGCCTGAACCCGTAAGGCTGTAATCCCGGTCGGCTCCGGAGTGCGCGCCATGCACTCCGGAGCCGACGGTTGTTCCGGCGCGCGGACGCCCGGCGTTCCGCGGGTCATTCGGCAGGTCAATGGCAGGGGAGAGCGAACCTATGCGACAGGTCGGGAAAAAGGGCCTGATCACGATGGCGGCAGCGAGCGGCGTACTGGCCGTCGCGAGCGGCTACGCGCACGCGGATGCCGGTGCGCAGGGGAATGCGGCGCATTCCCCGGGGGTGTTGGCAGGAAATACCGGCCAACTCCCCGTGGACATCCCGGTGCAAGCCTGCGGAAATTCCGCGAACGTCGTCGGGCTGCTGAATCCCGCCATGGGGAACGGGTGCGGCGGCGACGGCGGTTCCCATGGCGGCGCGCACGGTGACCGGCGGCACGGCAAGGGCCAGGGCGGTTCCGGCGCGCAGGGCTCGGCGCAGGGCTCACCGGGCATCGCCTCGGGCAACCAGGTACAGGCGCCGATCCACGCGCCGGTCAACGCCTGCGGGAATTCCGTCAACGTTGTCGGACTCGGCAACCCCGTCAACGCCAACGGCTGCGCCGCGGACGGCAGCAGCACCGGCGACGGCACCGGAACCGGTACCGACCACCCGGCGCCGAACCGCCCGGGCCCGCGGGACCCGCGGCCGTCCGGCGACGGCCCGCAGAAGCCGGGCGGCCCCGCCACCCCGGCCGATGACCGCGCGGGCGAACCGGTGACCCCGTCGGAACGGCAGGCGCCGCACACGACGGACACGGCGGGCGCCGTGCAGGAACGAGGGCCGCGCGCCCAGCTGGAGGAGTCCGCCCCGCATACGCAGATCGTCACCCCGCCCAAGCAGGGCAAGGCGGCGGGCGAGGAGGAGGGGAACCTCGCCCAGACCGGCGCTGGTGCGCTCGGCCTCGCGCTGCCGGCGAGCGCGGGCCTGCTGATCGGCGGTGCCGTGCTCTACCGCCGCGCGCGTTCCGCACGCCGCTGACGGGCACGCGAGCGGGCCCAGCGGACCCGCTCGCGTACGGCATGTGCAGTCAGGACCGGTCACCCGCGAGACCTGGGGCAGCCGGTCCTCCACCGGTCCGGCGCCGGCGCCGGACCGGTACGGCGGAGCGGGCCCCGCGTCGGCGGGGCCCGCTCCGCCGTGTCCGGGCGAGGGCCGCGGGCGCGGCGGTCACCTCGAACGGCGCGTGCCGCGGCGGTCGTGGCCGCTCACCAGGTCGCGCGGATCTGGCGGATGATCCGGCGGCGCAGCCGCACCCGGCGGCTGCCGTCGGGATTGAGGCGCAGGCGGTCCAACTCCCAGTGTCCGTACTCGGCATGGTCGGTCAGCAGGCGTGTGGCGGCCTTGCGGGAGACCCCTCGCGGCACATACACATCGCAGAATTCGTATTCCGGCATCGCATCTATTGTGCGGGACCGGCCCCGGTACGGATAGCGTCTGCACTATGTCTGATGCTGCGCAGCCTTCCGCTGCCGAGGTACGTGCCGCCGCCGAGGCGGTCAAAGCCGCGCTGGACCGTCACCTCGACGCGGTCGAACACCGCTCGGGCCAGGACGACCCCGCCGTCTACGCCGCGTTCGACGAACTCGCCGCGGCGGCTGAGGCGTACGACGAGCTGCTGTACGACACCTATGACGAGGTCACTCCCTTCGAGATCCCCGGCAACGACACGCTGCCCGCCTACGCGGGGCCGGAGGAACCCAGCGCGCTGAGCGTGCTGATCCGGCGGGACTACGCGGTGGCCGAACCGCAGCGGCTGCTGGCGCAGGCCCAGCGGATCGCCGACCTCGACCCCGAATCGGCCGCCGACGCCGCGGCCGAGGCCAGGGCGGTCAACGGCGGTACGGGATCGGTGGCCGGCGTGGTCGGCAGCAGCGTGCACGCGGCGCTGGGCGTGCTCTTCGGGGAGTTCGAACCGGACGAGATCGCCACCCGGCACAAGGAGTTCGGCCTGGAGGAGGGCGACTCCACGCTGTGGGTGGTCGCCGCCGATGAGATGCCCGAGCCCGGGGAATGGCTCTCCGCCCCGTTCGACCAGACCGATCCGCAGCGGGTGGTGTGCCGCTTCGACGTCAGCTCCGTCTTCGACGAGGACCTGGAAGCCGACGCGGACGACGACGATGTGCTGGAGCGGCTCGACAGGGAGAGGTGAGGGGCGGGCGTTCCCAGGGGCCGGCTGCCCGCTCGGCCGAGTTCCGGGAGGCCGGGGCCGGGGGCGGTCTTCGGCCGTTTCCCGGGTGGTCTTTGGTCGGATCCGCTACGGCCGGGGCGGACGGTGACGTAGCTCGGGCTGTGACGGCGGGGCCGGGCGGCGCGTGTCCGTGGGGAAGCGCCGCCCGGCTTCGTACGGACGCGCCGCCGGGCTCCGTACGGAAGCGTCGCCCGGCCCCGTACGGGCGGGTGCCGACCGGTCCCGTACGGGCGCGCCGCCCGGCCCCTGCCGGGTGATCAGCCGGCCAGGGCGTCCGCCGTGGCCTGGACGGTGTGCAGCTGGAGCAGCGTCCGCAGGCGGGTGGTGCGCTCCTTCGCCGGGATCTCGGCGACCGCGCGCGGCAGCGCCTGGTCCACGCCCTGCACGACCGACAGATGGCGCTCGGCGCGGCCGAAGGCCGTGTAGACCCAGGCGCGGGTGAGGCCCTTGGCGGCGTCGCCCGGCAGGACCACCACGGCGGCCGGCCAGCGTGTCCCGACCGCCTGGTGGGCGGTGATCGCCCAGCCGTGCCGGACGGTGTCGGCGCCGACCCGTTCGCGCGGCACGACCACGGGGGCACCGGCGCACTCCAGGTGCAGACCGGCCGCGTCGGCGCCGGTGACCGTGCCGGGGACGATGCGGCCGGGGGCGGGGGAGTAGGCGACGCGGTCGCCCGGGTCGAAGCCGCCGAACCGGCCGGGGCCGGGGTTCAGCCGCTCCTTGAGGGCCGCGTTCAGCGCGCGGGTGCCCGCGGCGCCGCCGTGGCCGACGGTGATGACCTGGGTCTGCTCGGCGGGGATGCCGATCGCGCGGGGCACCGAGTCGGCGACGAGCTGCACCGTACGGTGCACCGCCTCGCCCGGGTCGCGGGCCGGGACGATCACCACCTCCTTGCCGGGCGCCTCGACCTGGTTCAGCTCGCCGATGCCGATGCCGGAGACCAGCTCGCCGACCGGGCCGAAGTCGGGGGTGCGGGAGGCGACCTGGGGGCAGCAGCGGGCGGCGAGCACATCGGCGAAGAGCCGTCCTGGACCCGCCGACCACAGCATGCCCGGGTCACCGCTGAGGACCAGCCGGGTGCCGTCGGTCAGCGACTCGACGAGCATCGCGGCGGTCTCCAGGTCGAGCTGGGGCGCGTCCAGCACGACCAGGACGTCGAGCGCGAGGGCGCCGTCCGCGTCCCGGCCGGGCCCTTCACGGCCGGCCAGCAGCCCGGAGAGCGTGACGGCGGCCTTGGCGGCGTCCTCGGGGGCGCCCGGCGCCGCGGCCAGGTCCGCGAACGCCTCGGTGGCCTCGGCGACCTGCTGGGACAACCGGGCGCGGCCGTCGGCCGTGTGGGTGGCGCCGCAGGCGCGCAGACCGAGGGCGCGGGCCGCGGCGATCAGCGCGGCGGGCTCGGCGCGGGCGGCCTCGGCGCCGGTGTGCGCGACCAGGCCGCTGCGGGCCGCGGCGCGGATCAGTTCGGCGGCGGAGGGGGAGGGGGCGGCCGTCGCGGCGGCCTCCCACTGGGCCGGGCTCGGCTGCCGGACGGGCCGTACGGGGGACTCGGCGTCCGGCTCGGGCGCGCCGGCGTCGGGCCGGTCACCGCCGTCCCCGCCGTCTTCGTCGTCCCCGGCGTCGCCCTCGTCGTCTGCGGACTTTTCGTCGCTTTCAGGGGCGACGCCGTCCGCGTCGGAAGGCTCCTCGAAGGTGTTGAGCAGCCGGGCCAGGCCGTCCGCGACGCTCTCCTCGGCCATGGCGAACCGGTCGAGTCCGAGCAGGACGCGGACCGGCTGCTCCTCGTCCTCGTCGTCCGCCGCCGGACGCGCCCCGGGCGTCTCGATGGCGTCCTGGAAGACCAGCACGGCGCCCTCGGCGATGGCCGTCTGCAGCGCCTCGTCCGGGTCCGGTACGGAGCGCTGGGCGAGCGCGGCGCGCAGCGCGGACGCTTCCAGCGCGGAGTGCCCGGCCAGGGCCGCCTGCTCCAGCAGCCAGCCGACCAGGGCCTGCGCGCGCCGCTCGTCGTCCGGTCCGCAGGCCGGGCCGAGCAGCGCCCGCGCGAAGCCGTCGGCCTGCTCGGGGCGCACGCCCGGTACGGAGAGCAGCTGCCAGGGGTCCTCGCGCAGCGCCTCCGCCGCGCGCTCGCCGAGCGTTTCGGCGGTCTTCCCGGCCAGCGCCTCGGGGGCGCCGCCCGCCGTCAGCACCTGCCGTACGCCGTCGAGCCCGGGGGCCAGGTCGGCCGTCGTGGCCGGGTGGGGGGCGGCGTGCTCAGCGGGGGCGGGGCGGTTCGGGCCGTCGCCGTTGGGGGTCGGGTGGGTGTGGGCTTGGGGACTGTTCTGGAGGCTGCCGGGAGCGCCGCTCCGTGTATCGCTCGGGCCGGGCCGGTCCGCAGCCGCGGTCTCCGGCGCCGGGCCCGCCGACCCGCCCTGACCGGCACGCTCCGGGGACCCGGCCGCCGGAGCCGGAACGCCGCCGTTCTTACGGCCCCCCGCTGCCGCACCCGTACTGCCCGCCCGAGGAGAGCGCGCGGTGAAGAACGAGTCCGCCGACCGCTCACCGCTCTCCACGGCTCGCACCGCTGCCGCCAGCGCCGCGGCGGTCGGCACACCACCCTGCCCGGCGGCACCGGCCCCACCGGCAACACCCGCGCCGCCCGAACCGGCCGCACCGGGTGCCCCAGGAGCATCCACCCCGGAAGCATCCGCCCCAGGAGCCCCCTGCCCCTCCGCCCCGGAAGTGCCCGCCTCGGCGGTCTCCCCCTCGGTGGTCTCCGGGCCGGGCGCGGTGGGCTCGGGCGCGGCCTCGTCGGAGAGGCGGTCGGTACTCACAGCGTGCTCCAGTCGTGGTCGGGGTAGTGGTGCACCGGGGCCGAGATGTCGTCCAGGGCCCGGCAGATCTCGTCAGGAAGACTAAGGGTCTCCACTGACAATGCCGCTCTGAGCTGCTGCGCCGTGCGTGCGCCGACGACCGGCGCGGCGACTCCGGGGCGGTCGCGCACCCACGCGAGAGCCACTTGCAGCGCGGTGACGGCGAGGCCGTCGGCGGCCGTGGTGACCGCTTCGACGATCCGGCTCGCGGTGTCGTCCAGATACGGGGCGACGAACGGCGCGAGCTGTTCCGAGGCGCCGCGGGAGTCGGCGGGGGTGGCGTGCCGGTACTTGCCGGTGAGCACCCCGCGCCCCAGCGGCGACGAGGGCAGCAGGCCGACGCCCAGGTCACGCGCCGCGGGCAGCAGTTCCCGCTCGATGCCGCGCTGGAGCAGGGAGTACTCCATCTGGGTGCCGGCCAGGCGCGTCCGTATGGTCGGTGCGGACAGCTGCCAGGTCGCGGCCTTGGCCAGCTGCCAGCCGGAGAAGTTCGAGACGCCCACGTAGCGCGCGCGGCCGGTGGCCACCGCGATGTCGAGCGCCTGAAGGGTCTCCTCCAGCGGGGTGTGCGGGTCGAAGGCGTGCAGCTGCCACAGGTCGACGTAGTCGGTGCCGAGACGTTCCAGCGAGGCGTCGAGCGCGTCCAGCAGGTGGCGGCGGGAGCCGTCGACGCGGCGGTCGGCGGCCAGGACGCTGCCCGCCTTCGTCGCGATCACCAGGTCCCGGCGTGGCACCAGCTGCTCGCAGAGGCGGCCGAGGAGGTACTCGGCGCCGCCGTCCGCGTACACGTCCGCCGTGTCCACGAGGGTGCCGCCGGCCTCCCAGAACGCCTTGAGCTGTTCGGCGGCGTCGTGCTCGTCGGTGTCCCGGGCCCAGGTCAGTGTGCCGAGGCCGAGACGGGACACGCGCAGGCCCGTACGGCCGAGGTGCCTTTGCTCCATGAACCTTGAGATTACTGGCCCGTCGGCCGGGCCAGGGGACCCTGTGGACAACCGTCGGCCGGTGCGCCGCCGGCCTGTGGACAACCCGGCGGCCCGCCCCGGCACCGCGCCGTCCGGCACCGGCCGGTGACGCCCGGCGCCACCCCGCGCTAGAGTCCCCGGAACACCGACGTTACTGATCAGTAAGGGGAGCGCGATGAAGCTCGGGATCAACCTCGGCTACTGGGGCGCCGGGATGGACGCGGACAATCTGGCCGTGGCGCAGGAGGCGGACCGGCTCGGCTACGCGGTCTGCTGGGCCGCCGAGGCGTACGGCTCCGACGCGCCCACCGTGCTCTCCTGGGTCGCCGCCCAGACCGAGCGCATCGACGTCGGCTCGGCGATCTTCCAGATCCCGGCGCGTACGCCCGCGATGACCGCGATGACCGCCGCCACCCTCGACTCCCTGTCCGGCGGCCGCTTCCGGCTGGGCCTGGGCGTCTCCGGACCGCAGGTCTCCGAGGGCTGGTACGGCGTGAAATTCGACAAGCCGCTGGCCCGGACCCGCGAGTACGTGGAGATCGTCCGCAAGGCGATGACGCGTGAGCGGCTGTCCTACGAGGGGCAGCACTGGACGCTGCCGCTGCCCGGCGGCCCCGGCAAGCCGCTGAAGCTGACCGTGCACCCGCAGCGCACCCACATCCCGCTGTACATCGCCGCGATCGGCCCCAAGAACCTCACCCAGACCGGCGAGATCGCCGACGGCGCGCTGTTGATCTTCCCCTCCGCCGACCATCTGGAGGAGACGGCCATCGCGCACATCCGGGAGGGCCGCGAGAAGGCCGGCAAGACGCTGGAGGGCTTCGACGTCTGCCCGACGCTGCCGCTGGCCGTCGGCGCGGACAAGGACGTCAGCGCGCTCGCCGACACCTTCCGCCCGTACACCGCGCTCTACGTGGGCGGCATGGGCAGCCGCAAGCAGAACTTCTACAACCAGCTCGCGCGGCGCATGGGCTACGAGAAGGAGGCGACCGAGATCCAGGACAAGTACCTGGCCGGTGACAAGGAGGGCGCGGCGGCGGCGATCCCGCACCGGCTGATCGACCAGACCACGCTGCTGGGCTCCGTCGAGCGCATCGCGGACCGGATGCAGGCGTACGCGGCGGCCGGGGTGACCACGCTGACGCTCGCGCCCGCGGGCTTCACGCTGGAGGAGCGGATCGCCTCGCTGCGGGCGGGCTCCGAGGCCCTGGAGCGCGCGGGGCTGGCGTAGGCCTTCGGCTGCGGCCGTGGTGGGGGCTCGGGGGTCTTCCCCGCCACGGCCGTCACCCGGCACAACGCCGGTACGGCCCGCGTGGTTACGCGGCGGCGCCCCGTACCGCCGCCGCTCCGCCTTCCGGCCGCCCCGCCGGTCACCCGAATGCACGAGATGGCCGACGCATCGGTTGCCACCTCCTACGTACCGCTCTTTACTCTTCTTTTGCGGATGTGGCGTACCGGAGGTGCCCGATGCTCTCGGCGCGAAGCGTGTTCCAGGAGATTCTCGACCACGACGAGTCCTACCGGCTCTTCTGCTCCATCGCGGCCAGTGGCGAGGCACAGGGCGGCTGGGAGAACGGCCGGATCGCCGCGTTGGTCCCCGAGTCCCTGCGCGCCCTGGCCCCCAAGATAGCCCGGCACGGCGCCGACGAGGACAAGCACGGCCGCCTGTTCAACGCCCTGCTGCGCAAGCGCGGCCTGGACCCGGTGCCGGTCCCCGAGGCCACCGACTACACCGCCCTCCTGGAGCGCCGGGGCATCGGTCTGGCCCATGACAAGCTGCGCCGCGACGAGCCGCTCACCGAGCGGGACATCGTCGTCTATCTCGCGCACAGCCGGGTCACCGAGCAGCGCGCCGCCGAGCAGATGGACCTGCTGAAGAGGTACTTCGGCGAGCACCCGCAGATCGGCCGGGCGATCCGGATGATCGCGCAGGACGAGGAGAACCACCTCGCCTACTGCCACGAGGAACTGCTGCGCCTGGCGGAGCAGGGCCACGGCCCGGTGATCCGGCGCACGCTGCGGGACTGCGCGCGCGTCGAGATCGAGGTCCACCGGGACGTGAGCCTGGCGGTGATGGCCCACATGGGCCGCATCCTGGGCTGGTCGCGGGCCAGATCCGCGGTCCTCGCCGCCGGTATCCGCGCGGTGTACGCCTACGAGCGGCTCGGCGGCCGGCGCAGGATGGTCACGCTGCGGCTCCCGGAGCGGCGCGACGCGCTGGGCGGTCCGGCCACCTCGGCGCCGGAGTTCGTCTGAGGCGTACGGGGCGCGTGACCCGGGCGGCGGCGGTCCCTACGCCCGCGTGCGCGCCGTCTCTCACAGCCAGCCGCGGCGTTTGAACGTCCGGTACAGCAGCAGCTCGATGATCACCATGAGCAGCAGGATGCCGTAGTAGCCCCAGGACCACTTCAGTTCCGGCATGTGCTCGAAGTTCATGCCGTACACACCGGCGATCAGCGTCGGTACGGCCGCCAGCGCCGCCCAGGCGGAGATCTTGCGCATGTCGTCGTTCTGGCGCACGCCCATCTGCGCCAGATGGGCGCTGAGGATGTCCGACAGCAGCCGGTCCAGGCCCTCGACGGACTCGTTGGCGCGGGTGAGGTGGTCGCCGACGTCCCGGAAGAATGGGCGGGCCTCGTCGTGCACGAAGGGCACCCCCGGGTTCTGCAGGCGCAGCATCGGCTCCACCAACGGGTTGGTGGCCCGCCGGAACCCCAGCACCTCGCGCTTGAACGCGTAGATCGCCGCCGCCGTGTTGTTGCTGTCCCCGCCGCGGGACGGGGCGAACACCTCGGCCTCCAACTCCTCCAGGTCCACCTGGAGTTCCGCGGCCACCTCGATGTAGTGGTCGACCACGGCGTCGCCGACCGCGTACAGCACCGCGGTGGGGCCGTGCCGCAGGACGTCCGGCTCGTGCTCCAGGCGGCGGCGCACCGCGGCGAGCGGGCTGGCCTCGCCGTGCCGGACGGTGACCACGAAGGAGTCCCCGAGGAAGATCATCAGCTCGCTGGCGGAGATGGAGCCCGCCGCGTCGTCGTACGTGATCGGCTTGAGCACCATGAACAGCGAGTCGTCGTACACCTCCAGCTTCGGCCGCTGGTGCGCCTTGAGGGCGTCCTCCACGGCGAGCGGGTGCAGCCCGAACTCGCTGCTGACCCGCTCGAACTCCTCCTCGGTGGGCTCGTGCAGCCCGAGCCACAGGAAGGAGTGCCCTTCGGCGCGCGCCGCTTCGAGGGCGTCGGAGAAGTCCTCCGGCCCTTCGGTGCGGCGGCCGTCCTGGTAGATGGCGCAGTCGACGATCACACTGGGCATTGTCACTCGCGTTCCCGGACCATGCCAGGAGCGCAGGGCAGGGCGGGGCGCGCGGGGCGTACGGGTACGGACCCGAACCGCCTTCGACGGCTTGCTGTACGGACTCTACGGACCTCCGTCCGGTGCTGCGCCGCCAAGAACGTAGGCTGGCTGCCATGCCCACGCTGATCCTGGTACGGCACGGCCGCTCCACCGCCAACACGTCCGGCCTGCTCGCCGGGCGGACGCCCGGGGTGGCCCTCGACGAGCGCGGCGCCGCTCAGGCAGCGGCGCTTCCCGGCCGCCTGGCGGACCTGCCGCTCGCCGCCGCCGTGAGCAGCCCGCTGCAACGCTGCCTGGAGACCCTGCGGCCCCTGCTCGACGCCCGCCCCGGCCTGCCGCTGCACACCGAGGACCGCATCACCGAATGCGACTACGGCGACTGGTCGGGCCGCAAGCTGGCCGAGCTGAACGACGAGCCGCT
This sequence comes from Streptomyces rimosus, assembly GCF_008704655.1. NCBI lineage: Bacteria > Bacillati > Actinomycetota > Actinomycetes > Kitasatosporales > Streptomycetaceae > Streptomyces > Streptomyces rimosus. The sequence goes on from NZ_CP023688.1 coordinate 7,553,240, forward strand.
GATGGAGGTCGTCCAGCAGCACCCGTCCGCGGCCGCCTTCCCCGGCGGGGAGTCGATGCGCGGCATGCAGGCGCGCGCCGTGGACGCGGTCCGCGACTGGAACGCCCGGATCGAGGCCGCGCACGGCCCCGAGGCCGTCTACGCGATGTGCTCGCACGGCGACATCATCAAGTCGCTGGTCGCCGACGCCCTCGGGCTGCACTTCGACCTGTTCCAGCGGATCTCGGTCGAACCCTGTTCGCTGACCGCGATCCGCTACACGCGGCTGCGCCCGTATGTCGTACGCCTCGGCGACACCGGTGACTTCGGCACACTGGCACCGAGGGAGGACGGCAGCTCGGCGGCGGACGACCGGGACGCGGCCGTCGGCGGCGGCGCGGGCGGACCGTGATCAGCGGGCGCAGTAGGGTGGTGCGACGACGCTGCCGGCCACACCTTCCGCGCACCGCATCCGCATGCATCACCCACAGGAACCGCAGCGACCACTACCCCGCAGTCGAGCAAACGGAGCAGGACGTTGTCCCGTCAGGTGTTCTTCTACGACGCGCCGGACCGCTTCGTGGCCGGTACGGTCGGGCTGCCTGGCCGCCGTAGCTTCTTCCTCCAGGCGTCGGCCGCCGGCCGCACCACCAGTGTCGCCCTGGAGAAGACCCAGGTCGCCGCGCTCGCCGAGCGCATCGACGAGCTGCTGGACGAGGTGGTGCGCCGCAGCGGCGGCAACGCCCCCGTCCCCGCGGTCGCCCCCGCCGAACCGGCCGACACCGCGCCGCTGGAGTCGCCGGTGGAGGAGGAGTTCCGGGTCGGCACCATGGCGCTGGCCTGGGACGGCGACGAACAGCGCATGATCATCGAGGCCCAGGCGCTGGTCGAGCTGGACGCCGACACGGACGAGGACCTGGCCGAGGCCGAGGAACGGCTGCTCCAGGACGACGAGAACGGCCCGCCGATGCTGCGGGTCCGCCTCACCGGTGCGATGGCCCGCTCGTTCGCCAAGCGGGCCCTGGAGGTCGTCAACGCGGGCCGCCCGCCGTGCCCGCTGTGCAGCCTGCCGCTCGACCCGGAAGGACATGTGTGCCCGCGCCAGAACGGGTACCGGCGGGACGCGTGATGCCGGGAGAGAAAACGGTGGCGGCCGACGGCACCGGGGCGGCCGACCGGCTGGCGGACCGCCGGACGGGTGAGAGCCGGGACGGCGGGACGCGCGGCGGAGCCGACGGCGGCATATCCGGCGGGGCCGCAGCCGGGCGCCCCGTACGGCTGTCCGCCGACGCGCTGGCCCGCGGCGAGCTGACCGTACGCGGACAGGTCCGGGAGGCGTCCAACGCCGTCCTGTACTGCACGATCACCTACGAGGGCGCCACCGGCCCTTGCGTCTACAAGCCCGTCGCCGGTGAGCGCCCGCTGTGGGACTTCCCCGACGGCACGCTCGCCCAGCGCGAGGTCGCCGCCTACGAGCTGTCCCGGGCCACCGGCTGGGACCTGATCCCCACCACGGTGCTGCGCGACGGCCCGTACGGCCAGGGCATGGTCCAGGAGTGGATCGAGGCCGCGCCGGAGGACGCCGGGCTGCTGGCGCTGGTCGAGCGGGACGAGCCGGGGCCTGGCTGGAAACCGGTGGGTTTCGCCGAGGTCGGCGAAGGACGTACCGCGCTTCTGGTACACGCCGACGACGAGCGGCTGCGCCGGCTCGCCGTCCTGGACGCCGTGATCAACAACGGCGACCGCAAGGGCGGCCACCTGCTGCCCGCCGCCGACGGCCGGCTCTACGCCATCGACCACGGCGTGACCTTCAACGCCGACGACAAGCTGCGCACGCTGCTGTGGGGCTGGGCGGGCGAGCCGCTGACCGAGGAGGCCCGTACGGTGCTGGAGCGGCTCGCCACGGCGCTGGCCGAGGGCGCCCCGCTCGCCACCCGACTGGCCGCGCTGATCACCGGCGCCGAGCTGGCGGCGCTGCGCGCACGCGTCGCGGACCTGCTGCGCACCGGGGTGCATCCGCGGCCCGGCGGCGACTGGCCGCCGATTCCCTGGCCACCGGTCTGATCGGCGGCCGGGGTCCCTTTTGGGCGCACTGCACACTTGGCCACCCGGCACAAGAGTCCGCATTCGGCCAAGATCCGTGATCCGGTTCGTATGCGGAACGTGCGTCCGGTTACGCTCAAGGCATGCATGCATGGCCCGCTTCTGAGGTCCCCGCCCTGCCCGGTCAGGGCCGCGACCTGAGGATCCACGACACCGCGACCGGCGGACGGGTGACCCTCGACCCCGGTCCCGTCGCCCGTATCTATGTCTGCGGCATCACGCCGTACGACGCCACCCACATGGGGCACGCGGCGACCTACAACGCGTTCGACCTGGTCCAGCGCGTGTGGCTCGACACGAAGCGCCAGGTGCACTACGTGCAGAACGTCACCGACGTCGACGACCCCCTCCTGGAGCGGGCGCTGGCCACCGGCGACGACTGGACCGCGCTGGCGGAGCGCGAGACCGCCCTGTTCCGCGAGGACATGACCGCCCTGCGGATGCTCCCGCCGCGCGAGTACGTCGGCGCCGTCGAGGCCATACCGTGGATCGTCCCGATGGTCGAACGGCTGCGCGACAACGGTGCCGCCTATGAGCTCGAAGGCGACATCTACTTCTCCGTCGAGGCCGACCGGCACTTCGGCGAGGTCTCCCGTCTCGACGCCGAGGCGATGCGGGTGCTGTCCGCCGAGCGCGGCGGCGACCCGGAGCGCCCCGGCAAGAAGAACCCGCTCGACCCGATGCTGTGGATGGCCGCCCGCGAGGGCGAGCCCAGCTGGGACGGCGGCTCGCTGGGCCGCGGCCGGCCGGGCTGGCACATCGAGTGTGTCGCCATCGCCCTGCGGTACCTCGGCATGGGCTTCGACGTGCAGGGCGGCGGCTCCGACCTCGCCTTCCCGCACCACGAGATGGGCGCCTCGCACGCCCAGGCGCTGACCGGCGAGCACCCCTTCGCCCAGGCATATGTGCACGCCGGCATGGTCGCCCTGAACGGCGAGAAGATGTCCAAGTCCAAGGGCAATCTCGTCTTCGTCTCCAAGGTGCGCCGCGACGGCACCGACCCGGCGGCCATCCGCCTGGCCCTGCTCGCGCACCACTACCGGGCCGACTGGGAGTGGACCGACGCGGTCCTGGAAGAGGCCGTGGAGCGGCTGGCGCGCTGGCGTGCCGCGGTCTCCCGCCCGGACGGCCCGCCCGCCGAGGCGCTGCTGGAGGAGATCCGTACGGCGCTCGCCGACGACCTGGACTCGCCGGCCGCGCTCGCCGCGGTCGACCGCTGGGCCGCCGCGCAGCAGGCGGACGGCGGCAGCGACGAGGGCGCGCCCGGCCTGGTCTCGCGCGCGGTGGACGCGCTGCTCGGCGTCGCGCTGTAGCCGTACGGCGGGCTTCCCACCCCTCGGGGCGTTCCCTCTCGTGAGGGAGCGCCCCGATTCGCTTGTGAAGACCGGCCGTTGTGGCGGGCGGCGGGCAGCGGAGTGTGCTGGGCTGGCGTCACAGGACCCTCGCAGGAAGGACGTGCACCATGCACCGTTCCCTGTCCCGCCGAAGACTCCTCGCCACCGGTACGGCCCTGGGCGCCGGAGCCGCCCTGGCACCGCTCGGCCCCCTCGCCCCGCCCGCGCACGCGGCCGGCGACCGGCCCACCACCTTCTCCCTGCCCGACGGATTCCGGCCCGAGGGCATCGCCATCGGCCGCGGCCCGTACGCGTACTTCGGCTCCATCGGCGACGGCTCGGTCTACCGCGCCGACCTGACCACCGGCCGGGGACGGCTGATCACCGGCAGCCTCGGTACGGACCGGCAGTCCGTCGGCCTCAAGCTCGACGCCCGGGGGCGGCTGTTCATCGCGGGCGGCCTGGGCAGGGTGCGCGTCGTGGACGCGCGCAGCGGCGCCGTCCTGGCCTCCTACGAGGTCGGCGGCGGCGTGCCGACACTCGTCAACGACGTCGTTCTCACCCCGGACGCCGCCTACTTCACCGACTCCTTCCAGGCCCGGCTGTTCGTGCTGCCCCTCGGCCGGCACGGCGAGCTGCCCGGCCCCGACGGCATCCGCACCCTCCCGCTGACCGGGGAGTGGGTCCAGAGCTCCTTCACGGCTAACGGCATCGAACGCACCCCGGACGGTGCCGCGCTGCTCGTCGTCAACGTCGTGGCCGGGGCGCTCTTCCGCGTCGATCCGCGCACCGGGGACGCCCGCAAGGTGCCGCACACCGGCCCGCCGCTCGTGAACGGGGACGGACTGCTGCTCCTGGGGCGTCAGTTGTACGTGGTGCAGCAGTTCCAGAACGCCGTGGACGTGCTGTGCCTGAACGGCAGCGGCACCCGAGGCCGGGCCGTCGCCCGGATCACCGACCCGCGCTTCGACATCCCGACCACCGCCGCCGTCTGCGGCGACCGCATCTACCTGCCCAACGCCCGCCTGAACGTCGACCCGCCGCTGCCGACCACGACGTACACCGTGGTCGCGGTGGAGCGCGTATGACCCGCCGCATCCGAGGACACGCGGCCGGGCCGCACTCCCTGACCCGCCGGAAACTGCTCGCCACCGGCGCCGCCCTGGGAGCGGGCACGGCACTCGGCTCCGCCGCGCCCGCCGCGGCCCGCGCCCGTACGGCCGCCGGGCCCGGCCGTACGGTCTTCCGGCTGCCCGACGGTTTCCGGCCGGGCTGCGTCGGCGACGGCCGGTTCAACCTCCTCTACTTCGGCTCGCTCCACGACGGTTCGGTCCACCGGATCGACCCGGCCACCGGGGAGGGCACCCCCGTCCACCAGGGCACCGGCGGCCCGGCGGTCGCCCTCCAGGTCAACTGGCAGACCTCCCTGTTCATCGCGGGCGGCGTGAGCGGCGAACTGCGTGTGATCGAGGGAAGTACGGGCGCGGTGCGCGGCATCTATCCGCTCGGCGGCACGGGGGCGTACGCGAGCGACCTGATCGGGCTCGGCGCCGGGCATTACGTGACCGACGCCGCCCGGCCCTGTGTCCACCTGTTGCCGTACGGCCCTTTCGGCTCCCTCCCGCCCCCGCCCGGCGGCATCGTCACCTTGCCGCTGACGGGGGAGTGGGTGCAGGGCGACGGGCCCACGGCGACCGGCATCACCTACGCGGACGACGGCGGCCTGATCGTCCTCAACTCCGCGGCCGGTGCCCTGTACCGGGTCGACCCGAAGACCGGGGACGCCGTACACGTCCCCCACCACGGCCCGTCGCTGTGCGGCGCCGACGGACTGCGCACCCTGGGCGGCCGCCTCTACGTCGTCCGGCCGGAGCGGAACGCGGTGGACGTGCTGCGCCTCGACCCGGCCACCGGCAGCACGACCGTCGGCCGCCTCACCGACCCGGACCTCGACGTGCCGGGCAAGCCGGCGGTGGACTGGTCGCGTACGCAACTGTGCGTCCCCAACACCCGCCGGGGGACGCCGCCGACCCCCACCACCTCGTACACCGCGCTCTCCCTGCCGGTGGGGGGTCAGAACGGCCCCGGCCCCGCAGGGGGAACGATGCCGGCCTCGTGAGCCACCACCGCGGCGGCCATGTCCCGGGCGATCCGGGCCCGCTCCCAGCCCGTCCGGGCCCGCCGCCGGAACCGGCCCGCCAACCAGACGGACAGCGTGGCGACCAGCGTGGCGGCCACCACGGTCGGCACAGCGAAACCGCCGGTCGTCGCCGCGTCCCCTGCCCCCGTTCACGAGCGGAGCCGGCCGGTCCGGTCCCCGGCGCCGGACCGGCCGCTCCTGTCGGTACGGATCTCAGCTTTCTGCCGGTGCGAAGGCGGCACGCACGACGCGGGCGGCGACCGGATTCATCGTCTCGCCCTTGGCGTCCACCGCGTTGACGGAGTACACCAGCGTCCGCGACAGGTCCCGGGTGGCCGCGATGAGCGTGTTGTAGCCCGGCCGGGCGCCGCTCTTGCCCCAGATGACCCGCCCGTGACCGAGGTCGTAGCGCTGGAGGCCCGCGCTCATAGTGGCCCCCTCGACGTCCGGCAGCGTGAACATCTCCCGCTCCAGCAACGGTTGCGGCACGATCTTCCCCCGGAACAGCGCGACCAGGAACTTCTCCAGGTCGGCGGTGGTGGAGATCATGTCGCCCACCGCCCAGCGGTCCGACATGTTCCATTCCGTCGCGTCCACCACCGCTCCGCTCGTCAGCCGCTGGTAGCCCCGGTGGTGCGGGCCGTGGATCCGCGGGTCGGGCCCGCCGGGGAACGAGGTGTGCGTCATGCCGGCCGGCCGGAAGACCCGGATCTTCGCCTGATGCTCGTACGTGTCGTGGGTGGCCCTTTCGATCAGCATGCCGAGCACGGTGTAATCGATGTTGCCGTAACGCTGCTTCCTGCCCGGCCCCTCACCGGGCCCGCGGTAGGGACCCTTGGCGACGGACGCCGCGACCACGTCCCGCGGGGTGAGGGTGCGGAAACGGTTCTCGTATCCCTCGGCGTTCTCCGGGCCCAGTGAAGCCCCCGGCTGGAGCCCGCTGGTGAAGGTGAGCAACTGCCGTACGGTGATGGGCTCGAAGTCCGCCGACAGCAGGCCGGGGAGGTAGTGCTGGACGGTGCCGTCCAGGTCGATCCGCTTCTCCGCCGCGAGCTGGAGGACGAGGGCCGAGGTGACCACCTTGGTGGTCGAGCCCGCGCGGAACCGCGCATTGTCCAGGGGCCCGCGGCCGGTGGACAGGTCGCGCACCCCGGCGCTCCCGTGCCAGCTGCCGCGTCCGCCGACCCGTACCAGTGCGGCGGTCGTATTCCGGTCCGGCAGCCCGCCGAGCGCCTGCCGGAGCGCCGCGGCGTTCGGGCCGTCGGGCCGCTGGGAAACCGCCGGGTGCGCCCCGGCCGGTGCGGGGGCCGCGGCCGCCGGGCACACGGCGGCCCCGGTGACGAGTGCGGCGATCAAGGCGGCGGTGGCGACGCGGGTACGCAAGGGGACTCCAGGGGTGGACGAGCCACGGCTCGTTCGTACGAAGACGAAGAGCAGCTTTCCGGACCCGCGCCCGGGAGGGATCGCCGGTGAGGAGGAGCATGCGCCCGCACCGCCTTAGGGGACGACCCGGAGCCGCCCCGGGGGCCGCCCCTGGTGGGGTCAGCCCTCGGAGCCGTCCGCCGGGCCCTCCTTCGGGCTGTCCGTCGGGCTGTCCTGCGGGTCCTCGGCGTCCGGCTTGCGGGAGTCCGGGCCGCCGCCTGCCGAGTCCGGGCCCTTGGGGTCCGCCTGGCCGCCCGGCTCGCGGCCCGGGTCCTTGGACTCCTTCGGCTCCTTCGGAGCGGGCTTCGGCGGGCGGGTGCGGCCGCTGGCCGTGTCGCGCAGGTACGAGCCGTCCCGGCCGTCGGCGACGCCGCCCTCGGTGGCCAGGCCGGGGCCGGCCTGCGGGTCCCGGCGGCGCAGATAGCGCTCGAACTCGCGGGCGATGGCCTCGCCGGACGCCTCCGGCAGGTCGGCGGTGTCCCGCGCCTCCTCCAGCGACTGGACGTACTCGGCGACCTCGCTGTCCTCGGCCGCCAGCTGGTCCACGCCCAGCTGCCAGGCGCGCGCGTCCTCGCTCAGCTCGCCCAGCGGGATGCGCAGGTCGAGCAGGTCCTCCAGGCGGTTCAGGAGCGCCAGGGTGGCCTTCGGGTTCGGCGGCTGGGAGACGTAGTGCGGAACCGCCGCCCACAGGCTGACGGCCGGGACACCCGCGTGGGTGCACGCCTCCTGGAGGATGCCGACGATGCCCGTCGGGCCCTCGTACCGGGTCTCCTCCAGGTCCAGCCGGCGCGCCAGGTCCGGGTCGGAGGTGACGCCGCTGACCGGCACCGGCCGGGTGTGCGGGGTGTCGCCGAGCAGCGCGCCCAGCACCACCAGCATCTCCACGCCCAACTCGTGCGCGAAGCCCAGGATCTCGTTGCAGAACGAGCGCCAGCGCATGCTGGGCTCGATGCCCCGCACCAGCACCAGGTCGCGCGGCTTGCCCTTGCCGTTCGCGTCGGCGATCCGGACCACGGAGAGCCGGGTCGTGGGCCATGTGATCTTGCGGACGCCGCCGTCCAGCCAGACGGTCGGGCGGTTGACCTGGAAGTCGTAGTAGTCCTCCGCGTCCAGCGCGGCGAACACCTCGCCCTTCCATTCCCGGTCCAGATGCGCGACCGCGGCGGAGGCGGCGTCGCCGGCGTCGTTCCAGCCCTCGAACGCGGCCACCATGACCGGGTCGATCAGCTCGGGAACCCCCTCGAGCTCGATCACCCAGCGCCTCCTTCCGACCGGCGCCGCCTCCTCGGGGCGGCCACCGGCAGCAGTTCCTTTGCGTGCGCCCCCAGCCTACGGCGTCCGTGGTACCCCCACGCAGCCCCTGTGCACGAACGAGTGTGCATACATCCGACGTGTTCGGATTGCGTCCGGCCCCGCCCCCGTACCGGCCCCGCGCCCGGCCCGACACCGCCCGGCGTCCGAAAACCGACACCGGTCCGTACCGTCCGCACGCCCCCTGGACGCTGCCGCGGCGCGGCGCTATACATCGGGGGTCCGGGAAAGGTCCGATGTTCCTCCGCGCCCGTCCCTGGAGGCGTACGCATGGCCGTCACCGACACCGTCACGGGGGTGGAGGTCCACGACGTCCGCTTTCCCACCTCCCGGGAGCTCACCGGCTCGGACGCGATGAACCCGGACCCGGACTACTCCGCCGCCTACGTCGTGCTGCGCACCGCGGCGGGCGGCCGGGGCCACGGCCTGTGCTTCACCATCGGCCGTGGCAACGACGTCGTCTGCGCCGCGGTCCGCGCCCTCGCCCCGTACGTGACCGGCCGTCCCGCCCCCGCCACCGCCGCCGATCTGGCCGCCCTGCACCGCGACCTGACGCACGACTCGCAGCTGCGCTGGCTCGGCCCCGAGAAGGGCGTGGCGCACATGGCGGCCGGGGCGCTGGTCAACGCCGCCTGGGACCTGGCCGCCACCGGCGCCGGCCTGCCGGTCTGGGCGTTCCTGGCCGCCATGTCCCCCGAGGACCTGGTCTCCCTCGTCGACTTCCGCTACCTGTCCGACGCGCTGACCCCGGACGACGCGCTGGCGATCCTGCGCGCCGCGGAACCGGGCCGCGCCGCCCGCGCCGCCCGCCTGAAGGCCGAGGGCTACCCCGCCTACACCACCTCGCCCGGCTGGCTCGGCCACGACGACGCCACCCTCGTCCGGCTGGCCCGGCAGGCGGTGGCCGACGGCTTCCGGCAGATCAAGCTCAAGGTGGGCGCCGACCTGGACGACGATCTGCGGCGGCTGCGCCTGGCGCGCGAGACCGTCGGGCCCGGCGTGCGGATCGCGGTCGACGCCAACCAGCGCTGGGACGTGGCGGACGCGGTCCGGTGGATGACCGAGCTCGCACCGTACGAGCCGTACTGGATCGAGGAGCCGACCAGCCCCGACGACGTCCTCGGGCACGCCGCCGTGCGCTCCGGCCAGCCGGTCAGGGTCGCCACCGGCGAACACGCCGCCAACCGCGTGGTGTTCAAGCAGCTGCTCCAGGCGGGCGCGGTGGACTTCGTGCAGATCGACGCGGCCCGGGTGGCGGGCGTGAACGAGAACGTGGCGATCCTGCTGCTGGCCGCCAAGTACGGCGTGCCGGTGTGCCCGCACGCGGGCGGCGTCGGGCTGTGCGAGCTGGTGCAGCATCTGGCGATGTTCGACTACGTGGCGGTGTCCGGCACCCGGCGGGACCGGGTGATCGAGTACGTCGACCACCTCCACGAGCACTTCACCGACCCGGCCGTCGTCACCGGCGGCCGCTACCGCGCGCCCACCGCCCCGGGCTTCTCCGCCCGTATGAAGCCGCTGTCGGTCGCCGCGTACCGCTTCCCGGACGGGCCGGTGTGGCGGGCGGGGCCGGACGGCGATCCGGACCTGGACCCCGGCCTGGACCCGGAACCGGACCCGACGGGTGGTCAGGAGGTCCCGGAATGAGCACCGCTTTGGAGGGGCGCGATTTCGCGGGCATGGCGGCGCTCGTCACCGGCGGCGCCTCCGGCATCGGCGCCGCCACCGCCGCCCTGCTGCTGCGCCGTGGCGCCCGGGTCGCCGTACTGGACCGCGACCCGGCCGGGGCGCCGCCGGGCACCGTGCCCGTGACGGCCGACGTGACCGACGCGGACGCCGTAGGGACCGCGGTCGCCACCGCCGTGGACGCGCTCGGCGGGCTGGACGTCCTCGTGGGCAACGCGGGCATCGGCGCCGTCGGCACGGTCGAGGACAACGCCGACGCGGAGTGGCGGCACGTCCTGGACGTCAACGTCCTGGGGCTGGTGCGCACCGCGCGGGCCGCCCTGCCGCACCTGCGGCGCAGCGCCGCCGACCGCCCCGGCCGCGCCTCGATCACCCACACCTGCTCCATCGCCGCCACCGCCGGGCTGCCGCAACGCGCCCTCTACAGCGCCAGCAAGGGCGCCGTGCTCTCCCTCACCCTCGCCATGGCCGCCGACCACGTCCGCGAGGGCATCCGCGTCAACTGCGTCAACCCCGGCACGGCCGACACCCCGTGGGTGGGGCGGCTGCTGGACCGGGCGCCGGACCCGGCGGCCGAGCGGGCCGCGCTCAACGCCCGGCAGCCGACCGGCCGGATGGTCACCGCCGACGAGGTCGCCGCCGCCATCGCCCACCTGGCGTCCCCGGCCGCCTCCGGCATCACCGGCACCGCGCTCGCGGTCGACGGCGGCATGCAGGGACTGCGGCTGCGCCCCGTCACCTGAGTCACGGCGGGGCCATCGCGGACCGTACGGGACGGGCGGCGCAGCACAGCCGTACACCTCGACCTAGGACGGGACGGGACCATGAGACTGCGTACGACCGGCGCGGCGGCGTGCGCCCTGCTGCTCGCCGCGGCGCTCACCGGCTGCAACCGCGGCAGTGACGCCCGCGGGAAGATCGGCATCGACCTGCCGCGGGCCGACACCGACTTCTGGAGCTCCTACCAGGACCACATGGAAAAGGAGCTGGCTGCGACCCGGACCAGGGCGCTGCCGCTGTCCAACTCGCAGAACGACGTGGCCAAGGTCGTCTCCAACGTGCAGGCGCTCACCGCCCAGGGCGCCGGAGCGGTGGTGATCGCCCCGCAGGACACCGGCGCGATCACCGCCGAGCTGCGCCGGCTCGCGGACCGGAAGATCCCCGTGATCAGCGTGGACACCCGGCCCGACGCCGGCCCGGTCACCATGGTCGTACGGGCCGACAACCGCGCGTTCGGCGAGAAGTCCTGCGACTACCTGGGCCGCGAACTGGGCGGCCGTGGGCGGGTCGCGGAGCTTCAGGGCGACCTCAGCTCCGTCAACGGCCGGGACAGATCCGAGGCGTTCGCCGCCTGCATGCGGCGGAAGTACCCCGGGATCACCGTGCACGAACTGCCCACCGACTGGAAGGGCGAGGTCGCCTCCGCCAAACTCCAGAGCCTGCTGGGCCGGTACCCGGACACCGACGGCATCTACATGCAGGCGGGCGGCGCGTTCCTCCGGCCCGTCCTGGCCCTCCTCGAACAGCGGGGCCTGCTCAAGCCGGCCGGCACCGCCGGGCACATCACGGTCGTCTCCAACGACGGCATCCCCGAGGAACTCGCCGCCATCCGCGCCGGGACGATCGACGCCACGCTGTCCCAGCCGGCCGACCTGTACGCGAAGTACGCGCTCCACTACGCCCGCGCGGCGCTCGCGGGCCGCACGTTCACGCCCGGCCCGACGGACCACGGTTCGAAGATCGTGAAGATTCCGAACGGGCTGGAGGACCAGCTGCCGGCCCCGCTCGTCACCCGGGCCAACGTGGACGATCCGCGACTGTGGGCCAACCGGCCCGCGGGGGAGTAGAGGTGGCGACCGTGGGGGACGACACGGACGAGGGCAGGGCGGGCCCACCCGCCGTACAGGCCGAGGGCATCGTCAAGCGCTACGGGCCGACCGTGGCCCTGGACGGCGCCGGGCTGACCGTACGGCGCGGCGAAGCGCACGCCCTCGTCGGCCGCAACGGCGCCGGCAAGTCCACCCTGGTGTCCGTACTGACCGGCCTGACCCGGCCGGACGCCGGACGGGTCGCCTTCGACGGCGCACCGGCACCCCGCTGGGGCGACGCCGCCGCCTGGCGGCACCGGGTCGCCTGCGTCCACCAGAAACCGATGACGGTCCCCGAACTGACCGTCGCGGAGAACCTCCACCTGAACCGGTTCCCGGGCGGACGGGTGATCCGGTGGCGGGCCCTGCGCGCGCGGGCCGCGGCCCTGCTGGCCGAGTACGGCGTCGACATCGACCCCGCGGCCCGGATCAAGGACCTCGGCGTCGAGCAGCGGCAGTGCGTCGAGATCGCCCGCGCGCTGTCCGGCGGTGCCCGGCTGATCATCCTGGACGAGCCCACCGCCCGGCTCGACGCGGGCGGCATCGCCCGCCTCTTCGCCAAGCTGCGCGCCCTGCGCGCGACCGGTGCCGCGTTCCTGTTCATCTCGCACCATCTGCACGAGGTGTACGACCTGTGCGACACCGTCACCGTCCTGCGCGACGCCCGCCCGGTGCTGACCGCGCCGGTGGCCGGGCTCGCCGAGGACGACCTCGTGGCGGCGATGACGGGGGAGCGGGCGGCCCGCTCCGGCCCGGGAAGCGCCGCCCGGCGGCCCGCGGGCGACGTGGTGCTGCGCACCGAACGGCTGGCGCTGCGCGGGGCGTTCGCGCCGCTGGACCTGACCGTACGGGCGGGCGAGGTGGTGGGCCTGGCCGGGGCGGCGGCCGGCGGGAACACCGCCGTCGGCGAGACGCTGGCCGGCGTACGCGCTCCGGACGGCGGGCGGATCGAGGTGCGCGGGCGGCCCGTACGGACCGGCAGCGTGCGGCACGCGATCGAGGCGGGCATCGGCTACGTACCGGAGGACCGGCACCGCGACGGGCTGGTCCCCGGCCGCAGCGTCGCCGAGAACGCCACGCTGGCCGTCACCGACCGGCTCGGCCCGCTGGGCACGGTCCTGCCCTCCCGTACCCGCGCGTTCGCCCGGCGCATGATCACCGCCCTGGACATCCGCACCACCGGCCCCGGCCAGCCGGTCTCCGGGCTCTCCGGCGGCAACCAGCAGAAGGTCGTCGTCGCCCGGGCCCTGGCCCGCGAGCCCGCGGTGCTGATCGCGGTCCGGCCCACCAACGGGGTGGACGTGAAGTCCAAGGACGCGCTGCTGGGCGTCGTACGGGAGGTGGCGGCAGCCGGCAGCGGCGTCCTCCTCGTCTCCGACGAACCGGACGACCTGCGGATCTGCGACCGGGTCCTGGCGATGTCCCACGGCCGGGTGGTCGCCCGGTTCGGGCGGTGGTGGCGGGAGGGGGAGTTGGTGGGGGCGATGGAGGGGGTGGTGGGGGAGGAGGGCTCGGAGGGGCCGGGCGTGATCAGCCCGTACGGTACGGACGGTCCTCCCGGCACTCCCGAGCCACGCGGTGCCCCCAACCCTCCTGACACTCCCGGCACCCCGGATCCCCACGGCTCCCAAGGAGGCGACCCGCCATGACCGACACCGCACGGCAGCAGGCGCCCGGCCTGGCGGACGCGCCGGCGCGCAACCGGGCGCGTCCCGCGCTCGCCCGCTGGCGCGATGTGTCCCTGGTGCCGGTGATCCTCGTCCTCGGCGTCACCGGCTTCATCGTCTCGCCCGCCTTCCTGACCCGGGACAACCTGGTCGGCGTCGTGCAGCAGTCCACCGAACTCGGCCTGCTGGTGCTCGGCGAGGCGCTGATCCTGATCAGCGGGCGGATGGACCTGTCGCTGGAGTCCACCATCGGCCTGGCGCCGGTGCTGGCCCTGTGGCTGGTGATGCCCGCGCACGGCGGGCGGTTCGCCGGGCTGGAACTGCTGCCGCAGTGGACGGCCGTACCGCTGTGCCTGGCCGTGGGCGCCGCGGTCGGCGCGGCCAACGGGTTCCTGATGCTCAAGCTGCGCGTCAACGGCTTCATCGCCACCCTCGGCATGCTGACCATGCTGCGCGGCCTGCAACTCGGCATCTCCGGGGGCCGGTCGATCGGCGATGTGCCGGAGTCCTTCGCCTACCTGGGCCGCACCGCCTGGCTCGGCGTCCCGGCCGCCGTCTGGATCTGCCTGGCGCTGTTCGCGCTCGGCGGCGCGGCCCTCGGGTATCTGCGGCACGGCCGGGCGCTGTACGCGATCGGCGGCAACCCGGAGGCCGCCCGTACGGCCGGTATCCGGGTGGACCGGATCACCTGGGCCGTGCTCGCCGTCGGCGGTCTGCTGGCCGCCTTCGCGGGCATCCTCTACACCGGCCACTACGGCGCCGTCTCCGCGAGCCAGGGCAACGGCTGGATCTTCCAGGTCTTCGCCGCCGCCGTCATCGGCGGCATCAGCCTCAAGGGCGGCCGCGGCACGCTCTTCGGCGCGCTCACCGGGGTCCTGACCCTCCAGCTGGTCATCAACGTCATGACGCTGGGCGGGGTGCCGCCGCTGTGGACCCAGTTCCTCAACGGCCTGATCATCATCGTCGCGCTGGTCATCTCCCGGTTCGCGGGCGGCGAGCAGCAGGACTGAGCAGGAGGACGCGGTGCCGTACATACCGCGCGGGGCACGGCGGCTGGGCCGTACGCGCGTGACCGTGCCGCCCCTCGGCCTGGGCTGCGCGCCCCTCGGCAACCTGTACCGGCCGCTTCCCGAGGACCGCGCCCGGCAGACCGTGCACGCCGCCTTCGACACCGGCGCCCGCCACTTCGACACCGCGCCGCACTACGGACTCGGCCTGTCCGAAGAACGGCTGGGGCGGGCGCTGGCCGGGCGCGACCGCGCCGCGTACACGCTGTCCACCAAGGTCGGACGGCGGCTGCGGGCCCTCGCGCCCGGCGAGACGGTGGACGGCCAGGGCTACACCGCGACCCCGGCGCGCGCCCGCGTGTGGGACCTGTCCCGCGACGGCATCCGCCGCACGCTCGCCGCGTCCCTGGAGCGCCTGGGCGTGTCCGCCGTGGACATCGTCTACCTGCACGACGTCGAGGAGCACATCCCCGAGGTGTACGGGACCGGCTTCGCCGCCCTTGCCGAACTGCGCGCGGAAGGCGTGGTGGGCGCCATCGGCTTCGGGCTGAACCGCAGCGACGCGGCGGCCCGGTACGTCGCCGACCTCGACGTGGACGTGGTGCTGTGCGCCGGGCGCTGGACCCTGCTCGACCGCGGCGCCTTCGACGACCTGCTGCCGGTCTGCGCCCGTCGCGGTACGTCGGTCGTCGTCGGCGGCGTCTACAACTCCGGGCTGCTGGCCGACCCGTCGCCCGGCGCCCCGTACGACTACGCGCCGGCGCCCGCCCCGCTGGTGGAACGGGCGCGACGGCTCGCGTCCGTGTGCGCGGAGTTCGGCGTGCCGCTCAAGGCCGCCGCGCTGCGCTTCCCGTTCGGCCACCCGGCCGTGGCCGGGGTCCTGGCGGGCGCCGCGTCGCCGGAGGAGGCCCGGGAGAACGCCGAACTGTTCACGTACGACATCCCGGACGCCCTGTGGCACGCCCTCACCGACCGCGGGCTCCTCGACCCCGACCTGCCGCTTCCCACCGCCGACCCGGGGGCCCGCCCGTGACCGGCCGTATCGACGCCCACCACCACCTCTGGGACCTGTCCCGGCGCCCGCAGCCGTGGATGGACGGCGCCTGGGCCGACCCGATCCGCCGTACGTACACCCTCGACGACCTGGCGCCGCACCTCGCCGCGCACGGCATCCACGGCACCGTCCTCGTCCAGTCCTCGGCCTCCCGTGCCGAAACCGCCGAACTGCTCGCGGTCGCGGCCCGCTCGCCCGTCGTCCGCGGCGTCGTCGGCTGGGCCGACCTGACCGACCCCGGACTGCCCGGCGTCCTGGACACGATGCCGCCGCTCCTGGTGGGCCTGCGCCACCAGGTCCAGGACGAACCCGACCCGCACTGGCTCGCCCGCCCCGCCGTACGGCGCGGCCTGGCCGCCGTCGCGGACGCCGGTCTCGTCTACGACCTCCTGGTCACCCCGCGCGAACTGCCCGCCGCGCTCGCCGCCGCCCGCGCGCTCCCCGCCCTCACGTTCGTTCTCGACCACGCCGCCAAACCCGCCATCGCGGCCCGCGCCTGGCAGCCGTGGGCCGACGGCCTGGCCGCCCTCGCCCGCCTCCCCAACACCGTCTGCAAACTCTCCGGCCTGGTCACCGAGGCCGACTGGCCGACCTGGCGCCCCGCCGACATCCACCCGTACGCCCGCCACGCCCTGGACACCTTCGGCCCCCACCGCACCCTCTTCGGCTCCGACTGGCCGGTCTGCACCCTGGCCGCCCCCTACGAGACCGTCGTCACCCTGACCGAAACGGCCACCGCCCATCTCACGCCGGATGAGCGGGCGGCGGTGTTCGGGGGGAATGCGGTGGGGGTTTATGGGGTGTAGGGGTCGCGGGAAAGGGGTCGCGGGCCGCTCGCAAGGGTGGTCGAATCCGGTCATGAGTCTTTCGGTCGATGTCTTCGTGATCGGGCCGGACGGGACGCGGGAACTGCTCGACGTGCCGCCGGACGCCTCGGACCTCGCGGGTTTCGAGAGCTGGCGCCGGACGGTGTGGGGCGCACCGGCCGTCCGCTCGCTAGGTGCCCGCTTCCTGCCGCGGCTGGCGGATGGGGACTGTGTGGTGCAGCCGCACGAGGTGGCGGAGTTCGCCGCGGAGTGCGCGCTGCTCCGGGAGCATCAGGAGCGCGTCGTCCGGGCCGTGCTGGAGGCGGACGACGGTGAGCGGCCGAAGACGTACGAGGAACTGCTCCATCTGTTCGGGCGGCGGCTGGACAACATCATCGACGCGGCCCGCCGCGCCCGTGAGGCGGGCGGCGGGGTGATCGTCTGGTGACGCGCGTCCGGCCCGTACGCCCGTGATTCCCCGTCCGGTTTCCGCCAGCGGCGCCGACCGCCGGCCACGAGTATCGAGTTGTGCCGCCGAGGGCGACACATCACAGGAACTCAGTACATAGCGCGACAAGCGCAGGCAACACGGAGGGGCGGACATGACTACCGCGCAGCTCGACGGCAAGGTGGCGCTGGTGACCGGTGGGAGCCGGGGGATCGGGGAGGCCGTTGCGGTGCGGCTCGCCGAGGACGGGGCCGATGTGGCGTTCACGTACCGCAGTGAGGAGGCGCGGGCGGCGCTCGTGGCGGAGCGCATCGAGAAGCTGGGCCGGCGGGCCTGGGCGGTGCGGGCCGACAGCGCGGACACCGCGGCGGTACGGGCGTCCGTGGACGGCACCGTGGAGCGCTTCGGGCGGCTGGACATCCTCGTCAACAACGCCGGGCTCGGCGTCCTCGGGCCCATCGAGGGGATCTCCGAGGAGGACGTGGACCGCGTCCTGGCCGTCAACGTCCGCGCGCCCTTCATCGCGGCGCAGGCCGCCGCCGGACGGATGACCGAGGGCGGGCGCATCATCAGCATCGGCAGCTGCATGGCCGAACGCGTCGCCTTCCCCGGTGGCTCGCTGTACGCCACGAGCAAGGCCGCGCTCACCGGCCTGACCAGGACCCTCGCCAGGGAACTGGGCCCGCGCGGCATCACCGCCAACCTGGTCCATCCGGGCCCGATCGACACCGACATGAACCCGGCCGACGGCGAGAGCGCGCCGATGCAGGCCCAGTTGACGTCGCTCGGGTCCTACGGGCGGCCGGCGGACATCGCCGCGACCGTGGCGCACCTCGCGGGCGAGGGCGGCCGGTATGTGACGGGCGCGTCGATCGCGGTGGACGGCGGGTTCGCCGTCTGACGTAAGGGGAGGGGCGCGGCCGGCGCCCCTCCTCACAGCGTCGAGCGCAGCCACTGCTCCACGCTGGCGATGTGCACCGTCGCCCAGGCCCGCGCCGCCTCCGCGTCCCGGTCGCGGAGGGCACCGAGGATCGCCCGGTGCTCGGTGAGGGTGCGGCTCACCGCGTCCTTCTGTGTCAGGCCGCGCCAGACGCGGGCCCGGGTCGTCGGCCCGGACAGGCCGTCGAGCAGGGAGCACAGCACCGTGTTGCCGGCCGCGGCCACGATCCGGCGGTGGAACTCCAGGTCGCGGGCGACCAGCTCTTCCACCGCGGGGTGCGGGCCGAGCGCGTCCAACTGGCGCGCCAGTTCGTCCAGTTCGGCCGCGGTGATCCGGCCGGCGGCCATCGCGGTGGCGGCCGGTTCCAGGATGCGGCGTACGGCCAGGAACTCCAGGACCGTGTCGTCGCGGTGGAAGTCCACCACGAAACTCAGCGCTTCCAGGAGGAGCTTCGGGTCCAGGCTGGTGACGTAGGTGCCGTCGCCCTGCCGTACGTCCAGGATGCGGATCAGCGACAGGGCGCGCACCGCCTCGCGCAGCGAGTTGCGGGACAGCCCCAGGTCGGCGGCGAGTTCGCTCTCCTTGGGCAGCCGGTCGCCGGGCCGCAGCGCGCCGGAGACGATCATCGACTTGATCTTCTCTATGGCCTCGTCCGTGACCGCCATGCCCGGCCTCCCCGCTCGCGCCCGCCCGCCGGATCCCCGCAGACATCCGATGTCTGCGCCATTATGGCCACGCAACCCCGGGGCGGGGAGGGAGAGCGGGGAGTTGCCCGCCGTCCTCAGACGGACCGGACGACCGCCTCCGCCGCACCGGCCACGGCCGCCTCGTCCAGCGTCGTCAGCCGGCGGTCGCGCATCAGGACCCGGCCGTCGACGACCGTGTCCCGGACGTCGCCGGCCCGCGCCGAGTACGCCAGCGTCGACCACGGGTCGTGCCGCGGCGCCAGGTGCGGACCGCCCAGGTCCAGTACTGCCAGGTCCGCCCGCTTGCCCACCTCCAGCGAACCGAGGTGCCCGCCGAGCCCCAGCGCCCGCGCGCCCTCGATCGTCGCCATCCGTACGGCCTGCTCGGCGCCGACCGCCGTCGGGTCGCCGCCCGCCTTGTGGATCAGCGCCGCCATGCCCAGCGCCCCCACCATGTCCAGGGAGTTGGAGCTGACCGCGCCGTCCGTGCCCAGCCCGACCCGTACGCCCTGGCGCAGCAGCTCCGGGACCCGGGCGACGCCGCAGCCCAGCTTGAGGTTGGAGACCGGGCAGTGCGCGACGCCCGTACCGCTACGGGCCAGCGCCGCGATCTCGGTGTCGGTCAGCTCGACCGCGTGCGCCAGCAGCGTGTCCGGGCCCAGCAGGCCCAGCGACTCCAGCAGCTCCACCGGCCGCTTGCCGTACCGCTCGCGCACCGTCGCCACCTCGGCGGCGTTCTCCGCCGCGTGCAGGTGCAGCAGCGCGCCGTACTCCTTCGCCAGCGCCGCGATGTCCGTCAGCTGCCCGGCGTCCAGGGTGTAGGCGCTGTGCGCGAAGACCACCGGCCGGGTGCCGGGGGAGGGACGGAGGCCGTCGAGGTGGCGGCGCGCCCAGTCCATCCGGTTCCCGTACGGCATCCGGTCGGGCGGCCCCGGTACGTCCATGAACGTCGGGCCGGACAGCAGCCGCCAGCCCGCGTCCCGCGCGACCCGCTCGGCCGCCTCGTGGAACCAGTACATGTCCAGCGCGGTGGTCACCCCGCCCCGCACGCTTTCCGCGATGGCCAGCCGCAGGCCCGCGGTCACCGCTTCGGGGGACAGCAGCGCGTTCTCCCGCGGCACCACCCTGCCCAGGAATTCCTGGAGGTCCACGTCGTCGGCGTGGCCGCGCAGCAGCGTCATCGCCAGGTGGGTGTGGGTGTTGACCAGCCCGGGGAGGACCAGGCAGCCGGTGGCGTCGATCTCCTCGGCCGCGGGGTGGGCGGCGCGCAGCGCGTCGGCCGGGCCGACCGCGATGATCTCCCCGTCCCGTACGGCGACCGCGCCGTCGGGCAGCACGGTGCCGGAGTCGTCGACGGTCAGGACCGTCCCGCCGTGCACCAGCAGGTCGGCGCCCGCCGCTTCGGTGTTCCGTACGGTGCTCATCGGATCTCCTCCTCGGCCAGCGCCCGCAGCGCTTCCAACGCGACGACGGCGCCGCGCGCCACGCCCTCCGCGACGACGTCCCGGTGCGGGTCGTAGCCGCCGGTGGCCGTCTCGTCGACAAGTTCGTCCGCGTTCGCCCCGTCGATCACCAGCACCGCACCGGCCACCAGGCCGCGCAGCGAGGCCGTCACGAACAGTGCGGACGCCTCCATCTCGATCGCCGCCACGTCCGCCGCGGTGTACGCCGCGACCGGCAGCGGCAGCAGGCCCGGCTGGAACGCGGCACGCGTCCACACCACCCCGCGGTGGTACGGCGCCCCGGCCTCCGCCGCCGCGCGCTGGAGCGCCAGCACCGCTTCCGGCGCGGCCACGGCGGGGTATTCCGGCGGCACCAGCTGCTGCGTCACCCCGTCGTCACGCACCGCCGCCTCGGCGATCACCAGGTCACCGTCACCGACCCCGGCCCGTATCGCCCCCGCCGTACCGAAGCGCACGAAGGTCCGCACGCCCGCGTCCGCCAGCTCCTGAAACAGCAGCACCGCCCCGGGCGCCCCCACGCCGTGCGACGCGACGACCACCGGCACGCCCTTCCAACTGCCGGTGAACGTCCGGTACTCGCGGTGGTACGAAATCTCCGCCGCCCCGTCGAGCAACTCGGCGACGGCCGCCGCACGGGCCGGATCACCGACCACGACGGCCTGCGGCGGCAGCCCGCCGCGGGGAAGACGGGCGATGGGGGACAGATCTGGGGTCACGGGGCGGCTCCAGTGGCTCGCGCGGACAACGCGGACGGGACGACGGTTCCGTCCCAACCTACGGGCCGGGAGGGGCGCGCTTGCAACGTGGTCCGGGTGGTCCGCCGGAGTGGCCCGGTGTGCCCGTCGCCGCGAGCGGGAAAAGCCGCATCCCGTTCAGGGCGCGGGCGCCCGCCGTCCGGCTGGTCGGCCGCAGCAGCCCGGCATGCCCACCGCCACAAGCGAGAAGAGCCCCACCCCGTCCAGGCCACGGGAGCCCAGCCCCCCGCTCACCCCCGCCCCGCCTCTATCTCCAACTCCAGCAACCACTGCACCACTTCGGCATGATGCCGCGCCTGGAGCAGGTCCGCTCCCCACACGTACAGACCGTGCCCGGCGACGATCACGGCGGGCATCCGTGGGTCCCGGGCCGTCTCCAGTCGGTCCCCGAGTACGGTCATGTCCTGGCTGTTGGTGATGACCGGCAGGCGCGCCGCTGCCCCTTCCGCGGGCAGGCCCAGACCTTTGAGCATCTCCAGATCGCGGAAGACGATCCCGCCCGGCCGGCGCCGCGCCATCGCCACCGCCGCGACCGTGTGGACGTGCACCACCGCGCCCGCGCCGGTCAGCCGTGCCACCCTCGCGTGCAGCCCGGCCTCCGCCGACGGCTTCCCGGCCCCGGTCGCCGTGCCCGCTACGGCGGCGCCCGCGCCGTCCACCAGCACCACGTCGTCGGCGGTCAGCTCACCCTTGTCCCGTCCGCTCGCGGTCACCGCCAGCCGCAGCGGATCGCGGGCCAGCACGATCGACAGGTTGCCGGACGTGCCGCGCATCCAGCCGAACGACGCGAACCGCGCGGCCTCGGCCGCCAGCCGGGCCCCGGCCTGCCGTACCTCCTCGTCGCTCGCGGGCCCGGCAGCCGCCGCCCCTACCCCGATCTCCAGCTCCGCGAACGACGCCACCTCGGGATGGTCGCCCACCCCGCTCTCGTAGTACGGCTCGCCGGGCCGCCGCACCCCGGCCGTGCGCCACCCCGCCGCGCGTGCCGCGTCCAGTTCCCCGGGCCGGTCGGACAGGAACAGCACCCGGTCCGGCGCGGCTCCGGGTCGGCGGCGATCGTCTCGTACGACGTGGCCACCAGCTTGGGGCCGGCGTTCTCCGTGTCGTAGAACCGGTCGGCCAGCGTCCGCAGATCGCCTTCCGGGCTGTGCCCGAACCACGCCCGCTGCGCGGCCACCGAGCCCGACGAGTACACGTGCAGCCGGACGCCCGCCGCGTGCCATGCGCGCAGCCGGGGCACCACGTCCGGGTAGAAGTGCGAGACCAGCTCCCCGTTCGCGAAGCCCTCGGCCCACACGATGCCCTGGAGCGTCTTGAGGGGCGTGACCTTGCGGTCCTCGTCCAGCCAGGCGCCGAGCGCCCGCTCGATCCGCGCGGCGTCGGCGCCCGGCTCGGCCAGCAGCTCCCGGATCTGTGCGACGGCCCGCCGTACCGCCGGCTCCTCGGCCCGCTCGGTCAGCAGCCGCCCGAACCGCTTGCGGGAGTACGGGTACAGCTCGTCCACCACGAAGCCGGTCGCGCTCGTGGTGCCCTCGATGTCGAGCACCACGTGGTCCACGTCGAAGGTGTGGTTCACGCCGTGCCCCGTTCCGCCCGTCCGGCCACGAGCGTGTCGAAGTCCGGGAACCGCAGCGCGATGTCGTCCCCGGTGAACGTGCCGACCCAGCCGTCCTCCTCGTGGAAGAAGCGGATGGCGGTGAACGACGGCCGGGTGCCCATGTCGAACCAGTGGGTGGTGCCCCGCGGCACGCCCAGCAGGTCGCCCTCCTCGCACAGCACGGCGTGCACCTCGCCGCCCGTGTGCAGGTAGAACACCCCGGCCCCGGCGACGAAGAACCGCACCTCGTCGTCGTCCTCGTGGGTGTGCTCGGCGAGGAACTTCTGCCGCGCCGCGCGGGCCGTCTCCGCCCAGCCGGGGGCCTCGCTCGGGTGCAGGGACGCCACGTCCACCGTCACGAACCCCTCCTCGGCGGTCAGCCGGTCGATCTCCGGGCGGTACGCCGCGAGGACGGCCGTCGGCTCCGCGTCCGGCGCCACGCCCGCGCGCAGCGGCCACTGCTCGTACCGCACCCCGGCGGGCGCCAGCGCCGCGGCGATCTCCGCGGGCTCGGACGTGCGCCGCAGCACGGTCCCGGGGCCGCTCTCCGACCAGGTGGTCAGCAAGGTCATGGGAATCTCCAAGGTCGGGTGACGGGGATGGAGACACACGGGGGAGGACGCAAGGGGCGGCCAGGCCCCCTGTCCGGATGCTAGTCCGGCCGGGCCCGGGGCGAGGGGGCCGTCCGGGGGACGTGTGTGATCCGCGCGCCGCGGGTACCTCAGGCAGCCGGAAAGGTGAGCCGTACCCCGAAGGAGGCGAAAGCCCAGGCCATGGACGCATGGGATGTGATCATCGTCGGCGCGGGCTCGGCCGGCGGCGTACTGGCCGACCGGCTGACCGAGGACCCCGCACGCTCCGTCCTGCTGCTGGAGGCCGGACCCGACTACGGCAGCTCGCCCGACGGGCTGCCCGACGACGTGGCCACCAGCCCCGCCGCCACCCACAGCCACGACTGGGGATATGCCAGCGAGCCGGGCGCCCTCGGCCGGTCCGTGGGGCTGCCGCGCGGCAAGCTCGTGGGCGGCTCCTCGGCGATCAACTCCGCGATCGCACTGCGCGGCCACCCGCAGGACTACGACGACTGGGCCGCCCAGGGCAACGAGGGCTGGTCGTTCGCCGACTTCCTGCCCAGCCTGCGCCGCGTCGAACGGGATCTGGACCTCGCCACGCGCTGGCACGGCACGGACGGCCCGGTTCCCGTGGGGCGGTACGGGCCGGACGAGACCAACCGGTGGCAGCGCGCCTTCCACGACGCCTGCACCGCCCTCGGCCACCCGCCGGTCGAGGACCACAACGCCCCCGGCGCGCGCGGCGTGGGCCCGGTCCCGGTCAACCGCGTCGGCGGCGTCCGGCAGAGCACCGCGCTGACCTACCTCGCGCGGGCCCGCGAGCGCGCCAACCTCACCGTGCGCGACGATGTCCTCGTGGACCGGGTCGTCCTGCGCGACGGCCGCGCGATGGGCGTCCAGCTGGCCGACCCGGCGCGTACGGTCCTGCCCGCCCGCCGCGTCGTCCTCGCCGCCGGCGCCTACGGCAGCCCGCCGATCCTGCTGCGCTCCGGCCTCGGCCCGGCCGCCCACCTGCGCGACCTCGGCATCCCGGTGGTGGCCGACCTGCCCGGAGTGGGGGAGAACCTGCAAGACCACCCCGCCGTCACCCTCACCTACGCCACGGACGCGCCGCCGCCCGGCCCCCGCGACCCGGTGCTGCAAACCTTTCTGACCTGCGACCTCGACTGCGGGGACGGCCCGGTCGACCTCCAGGTCTTCCCATCGGGGCCGGAGACCGGCGAGGACGGCTCCACGGTGCTCACCTTCTGGGTCGCCCTGCTGCGGCCGTCCTCCCGCGGCCGGCTGTGGCTGCGCTCGGCGGACCCCCGGGACGCGCCGCGCATCGACGTCGGGTTCCTGCGCGATCCGGAGGACGGGCGGCGCATGGTGGCGGGCATGCGGCTGGCGCGCTCCCTCGCCCGTACGGCTCCACTGTCCGGCCTGCTGGGCGAGGAGCGCGCGCCGGGCCCCGCCGTCACCACGGATGACCAGCTGGCGCAGGCGCTACGGCAGAGGGTCAGCGGCTATCAGCACGCCGCCGGAACCTGCCGGATGGGACCGGCGGAGGACCCCGGCGCCGTGGTCTCCGCCACCGGCGCCGTCCACGGCGTCGAGGCCCTGGACGTCATCGACGCCTCCGTCATGCCGACGCTGCCCGCCGCCAACACCAACCTCACCACCATGGCCCTCGCCGAGCACTGCCTGCGGCTGCTCTGACGGCTGCGGATACGCCGGAGGGCGGCTCCCCGGGAAGGGGAGCCGCCCTCGTGACGGCAACGGGTGACGGGACGTCAGCCGCGCTGCTCCAGTATCGCCTTGGCCCGCGCCCGGACGTCCTCCGTGTCCAGGCCGCGGATGGTCAGCGTGGTGCGGCGGCGCAGCACGTCGTCCACCGTCTCCGCCCACTCGTGGTCCCGGGCGTAGACGACCTGGGCCCAGATCTCCGGCGCGTCCGGGTGGATGCGCTCGGCCAGGGCCGGGTCCTCGTTGGCCAGGCGCGCGATGTCGAAGGACAGCGAGCCGTAGTGGGTGGCCAGGTGACGGGCGGTCTCCGGCGCCATGCGCGGGCCGGGGGCCGAACCGTCGACCAGCAGCCGGTGGGCCACCGCGTTCGGGTTGGCGATGCCCGGCAGCGGCAGCTTCTTCGGCAGCCGCGAGATCGGCTCCATGTCCTCGGCCAGCGGGTGGCCGGGCAGCGCCGCCAGCTTGTTCATGACCGTACGGCCGATGTGGCGGAACGTGGTCCACTTGCCGCCCGCGACGGACAGCATGCCGCCCGCGCCCTCGGTCACGACGGTCTCGCGCTTGGCCTTGGAGGTGTCGCCGGGGCCGCCCGGCAGCACCCGCAGGCCGGCGAAGGAGTACGTGATCAGGTCACGGGACAGCTGCTGGTCGCGGACGGAGAAGGCCGCCTCGTCCAGGATCTGCGCGGTGTCCTTCTCGGTGACGCGGACGTCCGCCGGGTCGCCCTCGTACTCCTCGTCGGTCGTACCGAGCAGCAGCATGTCCTCCCAGGGGAGGGCGAAGGTGATGCGGTACTTGTCGATCGGGGTGGCCAGCGCCGCCTTCCAGGGGGAGGTGCGCTTGAGGACCAGGTGCGCGCCCTTGGACAGGCGGATGGAGGGCGCCGCGTTCGGGTTCTCCATCTTGCGCAGGTGATCGACCCACGGGCCGGTCGCGTTCAGGACCAGGCGCGCGTTGACGCCGAACTCGGTGCCGTCGGTGCCGTCCTTCAGCTCGGCACCGGTGACCCGGCCCTGGGTGAAGCGCAGGCCGGTGACCTCGGCGTGGTTCAGGACGGTGGCGCCCGCTGCGACCGCCGCGCGGACCGTCATCAGGGCCATCCGCGCGTCGTTCATCTGGTCGTCGCCGTAGACGGCCACGGCCTTCAGGTTGTCCGTACGCAGCTCCGGCACGTCGCGCTGGGCCTTGGCCGGGCTGATGACGTGGCCGACGCCGTCGCCGAAGGCGGAGAGCGCCGAGTACGCGAAGACGCCCGCGCCCAGCTTGGCCGCGCCGTGCGGGCCGCCCTTGTAGACCGGCAGGTAGAAGGTCAGCGGGTTGGCGAGGTGGGGGGCCACCTCACGCGAGACCGCGCGGCGCTCGAAGTGGTTCTCCGCGACCAGCTTGACCGCACCGGTCTGCAGGTAGCGCAGGCCGCCGTGCAGCAGCTTGGAGGAGGCGGAGGAGGTGGCGCCGGCGAAGTCGCCGGCGTCCACCAGCGCAACCCGCAGCCCCGACTGCGCGGCGTGCCAGGCGGTGGAGATGCCCAGGATGCCGCCGCCGATCACCAGGAGGTCGTACGTCGCCTTGGAAAGCCGCTCCCGAGTCTCGGCACGGCTCGGGTTCGAACCGTCGGCCGGGTGCGTCCCGAGGGCCGGGACGCTCTGCAGGGTGCTCATGATTACTCCTCGTCAGCTCTCGTCGTCGATCCAGCCCATGGTCCGCTCGACGGCCTTGAGCCAGTTCTTGTACTCGCGGTCGCGGGTCTCCGCGTCCATGCGGGGGGTCCACTCGGCGGCCCGGCGCCAGTTGGCGCGCAGCGCGTCGGTGTCCGGCCAGAAGCCGACGGCCAGACCGGCGGCGTAGGCGGCGCCGAGGCAGGTCGTCTCGGCGACCATCGGGCGCACCACGGGCGCGTCCAGGAAGTCCGAGATGGTCTGCATCAGCAGGTTGTTGGAGGTCATACCGCCGTCGACCTTCAGGGAGGTCAGGTCGACGCCGGAGTCCTTGGTCATGGCGTCGGTGATCTCGCGGGTCTGCCAGGCGGTGGCCTCGAGGACGGCGCGGGCGATGTGCGCCTTGGTGACGTAGCGGGTCAGGCCCGCGATGACACCGCGCGCGTCGGAGCGCCAGTAGGGGGCGAACAGGCCGGAGAAGGCCGGGACGAAGTACGCGCCGCCGTTGTCCTCGACGGTGGACGCCAGCGTCTCGATCTCGGCGGCCGAGTTGATCAGGCCCATCTGGTCGCGCATCCACTGCACCAGCGAACCGGTGACGGCGATCGAGCCCTCCAGGGCGTAGACCGGGGCCTGGTCGCCGATGCGGTAGCCGACCGTGGTCAGCAGCCCGTTGTAGGAGTTGACGGGCTCGTCACCGGTGTTCATCAGCATGAAGGTGCCGGTGCCGTACGTGGACTTGGCCTCGCCCTTGTCGTAACAGGTCTGGCCGAACAGCGCGGCCTGCTGGTCGCCCAGTGCCGAGGCGACCGGCACGCCGGCCAGCGCGCCCGAGGCCGCGGTGCCGTACACCTCGGCCGACGAGCGGATCTCCGGCAGCACCGCCGCCGGGATGTCGATGGAGTGCAGGATCTTCTCGTCCCACTCCAGCTTGCGCAGGTTCATCAGCAGGGTGCGCGAGGCGTTGGTGACGTCGGTGACGTGCACACCGCCCTCGGTGCCGCCGGTCAGGTTCCAGATGACCCAGGAGTCCATGGTGCCGAAGAGGATGTCGCCGGCCTCGGCGCGCTCGCGCAGGCCCTCGACGTTGTCCAGCAGCCAGCGGATCTTCGGGCCGGCGAAGTAGGAGGCCAGCGGCAGGCCGGTCTCGCGGCGGAAGCGGTCCTTGCCGACGTTGCGGCCCAGCTCGCGGCAGAGCCCGTCGGTACGGGTGTCCTGCCAGACGATGGCGTTGTGGACCGGCTCACCGGTGTTCTTGTCCCACATCAGCGTGGTCTCGCGCTGATTGGTGATGCCGATGGCCTTGACGTCCTTGGCGGTGATGCCGGCCTTCTCGACGGCGCCGGCCACGACCTGCTGGACGTTCTCCCAGATCTCCTTGGCGTCGTGCTCGACCCAGCCGGGCTTGGGGAAGATCTGTTCGTGCTCCTTCTGGTCGACCGACACGATGCGGCCGTCCTTGTCGAACACGATGCAGCGGCTGGACGTGGTGCCCTGGTCGATGGCCGCGATGAACGGGCCGTGGCCGTGCGAGGCGGTGCTGTGGTTGTCGCTCATGGGTGTCTGTGCTCCAAAAGTCTTCGGTGCGGGCGGCGCGGCTCAGGCGAACGCGAGGTTGTAGATACCACCGGCGATCGCGCCGCCGAGCAGCGGACCGACGACCGGGATCCAGGCGTATCCCCAGTCCGATCCGCCCTTGTTCGGCAGCGGAAGCAGCGAGTGGACGATACGCGGACCGAGGTCGCGGACCGGGTTGATCGCGTAGCCGGTCGGGCCGCCCAGCGACAGACCGATGCCGACGACCACGAAAGCGGTCAGCAGTGCTCCGACGACACCGACGCCCTTGCCGTTGTCACTGAGGCCCTGCGTGAGGATCGCCAGCACGAGCACGATGGTGGCGATGACCTCCGTGGTCAGGTTCTGCACCGCGTTGCGGATCTCGGGTCCGGTGGAGAAGATCCCGAGAACCGGGCCGGCCTTGGGGGCCGCCGCCTTGTCGACCATGCCTTCCTGGCCGCTCTGCTCGCCCACGATCTCGGGGTCGGTCAGATGGGCCTTGAAGTGGCCGTAGTACGCGAGCCACACGAGTACCGCACCGATCATGGCGCCGAAGAGCTCACCGGCGAAGTACACCGGCACGTCGCTCCACGGCGTACCGCCCTTGATCGCCAGGCCGACGGTGACCGCCGGGTTCAGGTGGGCGCCGGACTTGGTCGCGATGTACGCGCCGGTCAGTACGGCGAAGCCCCACCCGAAGGTGATGGCCACCCAGCCCGAGTTGAACGCCTTTGAGCGCTTGAGCGTGACGGCGGCACAGACGCCACCGCCCAGCAGGATCAGAACAGCGGTACCGATGGTCTCGCTGATGAAGATGTCGGAGCTGGACACCCGCGACTCCTTTGTCCTTCGTCCAGGGGAAGGCGGACCCCGGGTCCCTCCGGTGGTCCGCGCCCTCCGAGAGGGCGTTGGTCGGCCTCCGGCACTGACCACCATAACGAATATTGTCGTTAGGTGTTCGACAATGCCGACCGACGAACGGCAGTTTTCTTCACACGTAGCACCCCGTCAAGGGTTCTGTGACTGAAAACTTAGGTGAAGATAAGGGGCAAAAGCGGTCAGAATCGCCCTGCGCCCAGGTCACGCGAGACCGCACGTGCGCAATCCCTCACAGCCGCGACGATTTCCGGCCGCAGCTCACCCGGCTCGCCGTCCCGGCAGACCCGCTCCACCGCACCCGTCACACCCACCGCGCCCACCGGCATCCGCCGCCGGTCGTGAATGGGCGCGGCCACCGAGGCCACGCCCTCCCAGGTCTCCTCCACGTCGGCCGCCCAGCCCCGCGCCCTGGTCAGGTCCAGTACGCCTTCCAGCTCGTCCAGGGCGGTCACCGTACGCGGCGTGAACGCCTGCCGCTCCGCCTCCGCCGCCTCGCTGTGTGCCACCGGGTCGTACGCGGTCAGCACCTTGCCCAGCGCCGTGCTGTGCAGCGGGTGCATCGCGCCGACCTCCAGCACCTGGCGGCTGTCGTCGGGCCGGAAGACGTGGTGCACGATCAGCACGCCCTGCTGGTGCAGCACGCCCAGATAGACGCTCTCGCCGCTGGAGCGCGCCAGGTCGTCCGTCCATACGAGCGCGCGGGCGCGCAGCTCGTGCACGTCCAGATAGCTGTTGCCGAGCCGCAGCAGCTCCGCGCCCAGCTGGTAGCGGCCCGAGGCGGGGTCCTGCTCGACGAAGCCCTCCTGCTGGAGGGTGCGCAGGATGCCGTGCGCGGTGCCCTTGGCCAGGCCCAGCGCGGAGGAGATGTCGGAGAGCCCCAGCCGCCGCTCACCACCGGCCAGCAGCCGCAGCATCGCGGCGGCACGTTCCAGTGACTGGATGTTCCGTGCCATCGGGAGACCTCCGGGTCGAGCGGTGTGGAGCGGGTGGTGTGGTGCAGTGTTCAACAGCGCCGGGCGGCTCCGGGAGCGGTTCGGCAATGCTGAACGATATCGGTGAATGCCGACCCTCCGGCAGTCGACCGAGCCATGTCAATGATCTTGACCAAGTCCACGCCGTGGGACGACAGAGCCCACAGCGGCGCCGCCCGCTACCCTGACCGGGTGCGCCTTCCACCGGAAGACGCAAAGCCGACAGCCGTCGCAACCAGGGGAGCACCTCCATGGCCTCGTACACGCCATCGTCCGCCAGCACATCCCGTACCACGGCCCTCCGCGAGGCCCTCGCCTCCCGCGTCGTGGTGGCCGACGGGGCGATGGGCACGATGCTCCAGGCGCAGGACCCGTCACTGGAGGACTTCCAGCAGCTGGAAGGCTGCAACGAGATCCTGAACCTCACCCGTCCGGACATCGTCCGCTCGGTCCACGAGGCGTATTTCGCGGTCGGTGTCGACTGCGTCGAGACCAACACCTTCGGCGCCAACCACGCCGCCCTCGCCGAATACGACATCCCCGAACGCGTCTTCGAACTGTCCGAGTCCGGCGCGCGCATCGCCCGCGAGGTCGCCGACGAGTTCACCGCCTCGACCGGGCAGCAGCGCTGGGTGCTCGGCTCCATGGGCCCCGGCACCAAGCTGCCGACCCTCGGCCACGTCGACTACGCGACGCTGCGCGACGCCTACCAGAAGAACGCCGAAGGCATGATCGCCGGCGGTGCCGACGCGCTGCTCGTCGAGACCACCCAGGACCTGCTGCAGACCAAGGCCGCCATCCTCGGCGCCCGCCGCGCCCTGGACGCCACCGGCACCGACCTGCCGGTGATCTGCTCGGTGACCGTCGAGACCACCGGCACCATGCTGCTCGGCTCGGAGATCGGCGCCGCGCTGACCGCGCTGGAGCCGCTGGGCATCGACATGATCGGCCTGAACTGCGCCACCGGCCCCGCCGAGATGAGCGAGCACCTGCGCTACCTGGCCCGCAACGCCCGCGTACCGCTGTCGTGCATGCCGAACGCCGGTCTGCCCGTCCTCGGCAAGGACGGCGCGCACTACCCGCTGACCCCCGCCGAGCTGGCCGACGCCCAGGAGACCTTCGTCTCCGAGTACGGGCTCTCGCTCGTCGGCGGCTGCTGCGGCACCACCCCCGAGCACCTGCGCCAGGTCGTCGAGCGGGTACGCGGCGTGGCCCCCACCGAGCGTCACCCGCGCCCCGAGCCCGGCGCCGCCTCGCTCTACCAGACCGTCCCGTTCCGCCAGGACACCTCCTACCTGGCCATCGGCGAGCGCACCAACGCCAACGGCTCCAAGAAGTTCCGCGAGGCCATGCTGGAGGGCCGCTGGGACGACTGTGTGGAGATGGCCCGCGACCAGATCCGCGAGGGCGCGCACATGCTCGACCTGTGCGTGGACTACGTCGGCCGGGACGGCGTCGCCGACATGCGGGAGCTGGCCGGCCGCTTCGCCACCGCCTCCACCCTGCCCATCGTGCTGGACTCCACCGAGGTCCCGGTGATCCAGGCGGGCCTGGAGAAGCTGGGCGGCCGCGCGGTCATCAACTCCGTCAACTACGAGGACGGCGACGGCCCCGAGTCGCGGTTCGCCCGGGTCGCCGCGCTGGCCCGCGAGCACGGCGCCGCCCTGATGGCGCTGACCATCGACGAGGAGGGCCAGGCCCGTACCGCCGAGCACAAGGTCGCCATCGCTGAGCGGATCATCGAGGACCTGACGTCCAACTGGGGCATCCGCGAGTCGGACATCCTCATCGACTGCCTGACCTTCACCATCTGCACCGGCCAGGAGGAGTCCCGCAAGGACGGCGTCAACACCATCGAGGCGATCCGCGAGCTGAAGCGGCGTCACCCCGACGTACAGACCACGCTGGGCCTGTCCAACATCTCCTTCGGCCTCAACCCGGCCGCCCGCATCGTCCTGAACTCCGTCTTCCTGGACGAGTGCGTCAAGGCGGGCCTGGACTCGGCGATCGTGCACGCCTCCAAGATCCTGCCGATCGCGCGCCTGGAGGAGGAGCAGGTCAAGGTCGCCCTCGACCTGATCTACGACCGGCGCGAGGAGGGCTACGACCCGCTCCAGAAGCTCCTGGAGCTGTTCGAGGGCGCCACCGCGAAGTCCCTGAAGGCCGGCAAGGCCGAGGAACTGCTCGCGCTGCCCCTGGAGGAGCGCCTCCAGCGCCGCATCATCGACGGCGAGAAGAACGGCCTGGAAGCCGACCTGGACGCGGCGCTCGCCGAGCGCCCGGCCCTGGAGATCGTCAACGACACGCTGCTGGAAGGCATGAAGGTCGTCGGCGAGCTGTTCGGCTCCGGCCAGATGCAGCTGCCGTTCGTGCTCCAGTCCGCCGAGGTCATGAAGACCGCGGTGGCCTACCTGGAGCCGCACATGGAGAAGTCCGACGCCGAGGGCAAGGGCACCATCGTGCTGGCGACGGTGCGCGGCGACGTGCACGACATCGGCAAGAACCTCGTCGACATCATCCTGTCCAACAACGGCTACAACGTCGTCAACCTCGGCATCAAGCAGCCCGTCTCGGCCATCCTGGAAGCCGCCGAGGAACACCGCGCCGACGTCATCGGCATGTCCGGCCTGCTGGTCAAGTCCACCGTGATCATGAAGGAGAACCTGGAGGAGCTCAACCAGCGCAAGATGGCGGCCGACTTCCCCGTCATCCTCGGCGGCGCCGCCCTGACCCGCGCCTACGTCGAGCAGGACCTCCACGAGATCTACGAGGGCGAGGTCCGCTACGCCCGCGACGCCTTCGAGGGCCTGCGCCTGATGGACGCCCTGATCGCCGTCAAGCGCGGCGTGCCCGGCGCCAGCCTGCCCGAGCTCAAGCAGCGCCGCGTCCCCAAGCGCGACATCGAGATCAAGGAGCCGGAGCCGGAGGAGGGCACCGTCCGCTCCGACGTGGCCACCGACAACCCCGTCCCCACCCCGCCCTTCTGGGGCACCCGCGTCGTCAAGGGCATCCAGCTCGCCGACTACGCGTCCTGGCTGGACGAGGGCGCCCTGTTCAAGGGGCAGTGGGGCCTCAAGCAGAACCGTACGGGTGACGGCCCCTCGTACGAGGAACTGGTCGAGACCGAGGGACGCCCCCGGCTGCGCGGCTGGCTGGACAAGCTCCAGACCGAGAACCTCCTGGAGGCCGCCGTCGTCCACGGGTACTTCCCCTGCTACTCCAAGGGCGACGACCTGATCCTCCTCAACGAGGACGGCACCGAGCGCACCCGCTTCACCTTCCCGCGCCAGCGCCGCGGCCGGCGGCTGTGCCTGGCGGACTTCTTCCGGCCGGAGGAGTCCGGCGAGCGGGACGTGGTCGGCCTCCAGGTCGTCACCGTCGGCTCGAAGATCGGCGAGGCCACCGCCGAGCTGTTCGCCTCCGACTCCTACCGCGACTACCTGGAGCTGCACGGCCTGTCCGTCCAGCTGGCCGAGGCGCTGGCCGAGTACTGGCACGCCCGCGTCCGCGCCGAGCTGGGCTTCGGCGGCGAGGACCCGGCCGACGTCGAGGACATGTTCGCGCTGAAGTACCGCGGCGCCCGCTTCTCGCTGGGCTACGGGGCCTGCCCCGACCTGGAGGACCGCGCGAAGATCGCCGACCTGCTGCGGCCGGAACGTATCGGCGTCCAGCTCTCCGAGGAGTTCCAGTTGCACCCCGAGCAGTCCACCGACGCGATCGTCATCCACCACCCGGAGGCCAAGTACTTCAACGCACGGTGACGCCGGGGCCCGCGAAGACGCGGAAGTCACCGAGCGCACCGCGGGCCACCGCACGCAGACGTACACTGGTCGGTCCGGTAGAGGCCGGTCGTCCTCCCCGCGCGGGAGGGCGGCCGGCCCTTTCGTCCCTCCGGGGACGTTCGACTACGGAGGTGCACGGATGACCAGCAGCATCCCCGCGGTGGGCACACGTACGGCCGACGGCGCGACCCTCCAGGCCGTCTTCCTCGACCTGGACGGCACCCTCGTCGACACCGAGGGCTTCTGGTGGGAGGCGGAGGCCGCGGTCTTCGCCGAGCTGGGCCACGTACTGGATGACCACCACCGCCAGGTCGTCGTCGGCGGGCCGATGACGCGCAGCGCCGCGTACCTGATCGGCGTGACCGGCGCCGACATCGCCCTCGACGAGCTGACGGTGCTGCTCAACGCCCGGTTCGCGGAGCGCATCGCGCGCGGCGTGCCGCTGATGCCCGGCGCCCGCCGGCTGCTGGCGGAACTGGCCGCGCACGGCGTGCCCACCGCCCTGGTCTCCGCCTCGCACCGCACCGTCATCGACCGGATGCTGCCCTCCCTGGGTCCGGAGCACTTCCACCTGACGCTGGCCGGCGACGACCTGCCCCGTACGAAGCCGCACCCGGACCCGTATCTGACCGCCGCCGCCCGGCTCGGGGTGGACCCGCGGCGCTGCGCCGTGGTGGAGGACACCGTCACCGGTGTGACGGCCGGGGAGGCGGCCGGCTGCCGGGTGGTCGCGGTGCCGTCGGTGAGCCCGATCGGCCCCGGCACCGGCCGTACCGTCGTCGGATCGCTCGAAGAAGTGGATCTCCCATTTCTGCGGTCCTTGATCACGGACGGCCGGTGACGCGAACACCGAGCGTGCCCGGCGAAAAGGGAAGAAACTGTGAGCAGCGGGCCGCTCATTTTCCGTGACGAATGTACTGGCCGAATTCGCCCTCGGGAACTCCCCAATCCTGGAGTGACGTTTCTCACGCGTCAGCCCGTCGACAGTTCGGCCCGCGCTCGTTCCATGGGTGCTTTCTCCCGGTTTTCTTGGGGGCATGTGTCCGGATTGGTGGAGGCGCGTACGAATCGTTCCGGCGTCCGGATATCGGTCACCCGGCGGCCGTTATCCGGGCGTGATATCCGTTCAACTTGGTTGTGTCCCGGACGCGCTGGCCGTTCCTACTAATGTCATCGCGAGCAACACCTCTGCGCTGATAAGGAACCTGCCGACGATGAATCGCAAGACCTTGGTGCTGCCGGCCCTGGCCGGTCTGCTCGTCCCCACGCTCGCCGCGTGCGGCAGCTCGGACGGCTCCGGCGAGGGCGGC
The DNA here is from genome assembly GCF_008704655.1 of Streptomyces rimosus. NCBI lineage: Bacteria > Bacillati > Actinomycetota > Actinomycetes > Kitasatosporales > Streptomycetaceae > Streptomyces > Streptomyces rimosus. The sequence continues at coordinate 7,587,957 of NZ_CP023688.1, forward strand.
AAGCCGATCAAGGTCGGCACCACCGCCCAGCTGGAGGCAACCAAGGACGCGCCCGCCCCGCTCGACCCCGCCCAGGCGTACGACGTCGACGCGTGGAACGTGCTGCGCGGAACCCTGCAGACGCTGATGCGCCTGCCGCGTACCGGCACCGCGCCGGTGCCCGAGGCCGCCGAGTCGTGCGGATTCCGGGACACCCAGAGCGAGCAGTACCGCTGCAAACTCCGCGACGGTCTGAAGTTCACCAATGGACACGCGCTCACGTCCAAGGACGTGAAGTTCTCCATCGACCGGATGCTGGCCATCAAGTACGACCGCGGCCCCGTCTCCCTGGTGGACAACATCGACAAGGTGGAGACCCCCAGCGAATCCGAGGTGGTCTTCCACCTGAAGAAGCCGGACGCCACGTTCCCGCAGAAGCTCGCCACCCCGGCGGCCGCCATCGTCGACAGCGAGGTCTACCCGAAGAACGGCCTCTACAAGGGCTTCGAGGTGGCCGGCTCCGGCCCGTACACCGTCAAGGTCGAACACAGCGGAGAGCGCGTCAGCAAGGCCGTCTTCACCAAGAATCCCGAGTACAAGGGCGGAATCGAGGTGAAGAACTCCACCGTCGAGATGAAGTTCTTCGACGACTCCGAAGGCATGGAGAAGGCGCTGCGCAAGGGCGACATCGACCTGATGAACCGCAGCCTGGCGCCCGATCAGATCAAGGGCCTGGAGAACGCCCGCGACGAGCACGTCCGGTTGCAGGCCGTACCGGGCTCCGAGATCCGCTACCTCGCCTTCAACACCGACAACCCGTCGGTCTCCGACAAGGCCGTCCGGCAGGCCATGGCCCAGCTGATCAACCGCTCGGCGCTGGTACGCGACGTGTACTCCTACACCGGTGACCCGCTGTACTCCATGGTCCCCAAGGGCCTCACCGGTCACATCAACTCGTTCTTCACCAAGTACGGCAGCCCGAGCGTCCCCGCCGCCCGCAAGATCCTCCAGCAGGCACACATCAACACCCCGGTGAAGCTCACCCTCACGTACACCACGAACCACTACGGCTCCAGCACCGCCAAGGAGTTCAAGACCCTGCAGAGCCAGCTCAACCAGGGCGGCCTGTTCGACGTGAGCCTCAAGGGCGTCGACAGCTGGCAGCAGTTCCGCAAGGAACAGACCGAGGGCAAGTACGCCGCCTACGGCATGGGCTGGTTCGCCGACCTCCCGGACGCGGACAACTACATCGCGCCGTTCTTCGGCAAGGGGAACTTCCTCAACTCCCCGTACCGCAACAACAAGATCGAGTCCCAGCTGATCCCCGGCACCCGGCAGCAGACCGACCGCAACTCCGCCGCGGAACAGTTCAAGCAGGCCCAGGACATCATCGCGGACGAGGTGCCGATCCTGCCGCTGTGGCAGGGCAAGCAGTACGTCGCCGCCCGCGACGACATCACCGGCGCCGAGTGGGCGCTGAACTCGTCCTCGGCCCTGCAGATCTGGGAACTCGCCCGCGGAGTGAGCAGCAACTGACGACGACCTCCGGCCGGCGCCCCGCGCGCCGGCCGGCTGCCGCACCCGACGGCGCGCACCACCACAACCGATGACGGCACCCGCCGGCACCCCGACTCCGGCACCCGCCGGCGCGGATCACAACGCTTCACCGCCATACGACTGTGAGGAACACGCACGTGAGGAAACGCGACCAGTGGCTGGCCGCACCGCTGGGGGCAGGGCTCGTCGCCGCCCTGCTCAGCGGCTGCGGAACGGGTGACGGCAAGAGCGCCGGGACCGGCAACCCGGTGGTGATGGGCATGACCGACAAGATCGTGTCCATCGACCCCGCAGGCGGCTACGACCCGGTCTCGTGGGTGCTGTTCACCAACGTCTTCCAGTCGTTGCTCAGCTTCCCCAAGGGCAGCACGACACCGGAACCCGAGGCCGCCGAGTCCTGCGGCTTCGCCGAGGGCGGCAGCACCGTCTACAAGTGCACCCTCAAGGACGGCCTGAAGTTCAGCAACGGCCACGCGCTGACCTCCGAGGACGTCAAGTTCTCCTTCGACCGGATCAAGCGCATCAACGACAAGCGCGGTCCGGCCGTGATGTTCGCCGGGCTCGACAAGGTCGAGGCCCCCGACGCCAAGACCGTCGTCTTCCGCCTCAAGTCCGCCGACGCGACCTTCCCCATGAAGATCGCCTCCGGTGCCGGCTCCATCGTCGACCACAGCGAGTACGCGGCCGACAAGCTGCGCACCGACAACAAGGCCGTCGGCTCCGGCGCCTACACCCTGGAGGAATACGACCCCGAGGACGAGGCGGTCTTCGGCGTCAACGGCTCCTACGAGGGCCCCGCCAAGGTCAAGAACACCGGCATGACCATGAAGTTCTTCAAGAGCCCCGACAAGCTCAAGAAGGCGGTCCAGGACGGCTCCATCGACCTCGCCTACCGCGGTCTGGACATGAAGGACATCGCCTCGCTGGAGCAGGCGACCGCCACCCAGAAGCACGGCATCCAGGTCGTCCAGGGCAACAGCGCCGAGGTCATGCACCTCGTCTTCAACATGCACGACCCGGTCGCCGGCAAGCTCGGCGTCCGCAAGGCCATCGCCCACCTCCTGGACCGCTCCACGCTGGTCCGGGACGTCTACAAGCGCACCGCCGAGCCGCTGTACTCGATCGTCCCCGCGGGCATCACCGGCCACAACACGGCCTTCTTCGCCAGCTACGGCGACCGGCCGCAGCCCGACAAGGCCGCCGCCGCCCTGCGCGAGGCCGGCTACGGCAACGGCAAGAAGGTGCCGCTCACCCTCTGGGCCACCCCCGTCCGCTACGGCCCCGGCACCGTCCCGGCCTTCCAGGAGATCGCCCAGCAGCTCAACGCCAGCGGCCTCTTCGACGCCCAGGTCAAGAGCGTGCCCATCGACGAGTTCGAGAAGGGCGTCGAGGCCGGGAAGTACGGCGCGTACGTCAAGGGCTGGGTCCCCGACTACCCGGACCCCGACAACTTCACCCAGCCGTTCTTCGGCAAGGGCAACGTCCTCAACAACAACTACGACGCCAAGCGCATCACCTCGAAGCTGCTGCCCGGCACCGCGGGCCAGCCGGACCGGCAGGCCACCAAGCCCGCCTTCCGCGAGATGCAGGACATCGTCGCCGAGGACCTGCCCGTCATACCGATCTGGCAGGGCAAGCAGTACGCCGTCGCCGGCGAGAACATCGCCGGCCTCCAGTGGACGCTGGACGCCTCGACGGTGTTCCGGTTCTGGGAGATCAGCAAGGGGTGACGCCCCCGGACGCACCGACGGCCCGGCCCGCCGCCGCTCTTCGGAGCGGGGCGGGCCGGGCCGTTGTGTGAGGTGGGGCGGGCCGCCGGCGCGGGGGCGCTCGTACGGCCGTACGGCTCACTGGGCGCCGGGGCGCACCAGGCCGCTCTCGTACGCGTACACCGCGGCCTGGACCCGGTCGCGCAGCCCCAGCTTCGTCAGCACATGCCCGACATGCGTCTTGACCGTCGTCTCGCTCACGAACAGGTCCGCGGCGATCTCCGCGTTCGACAGCCCGCGCGCCACCAGCTTCAGCACCTCCACCTCACGCTCGGTGAGGGTGTGCAGCGTGTCCGGCACCGGCTCCTCGCCGGACGGCAGATGGCCCGCGTACTTGTCCAGCAGCCGGCGCGTGATGCTCGGCGCCAGCATCGCCTCGCCCGCCGCGACCACCCGGATCGCCTGCACCAGCTCCTGGGCCGGCGCGTCCTTCAGCAGAAAGCCGCTGGCCCCCGCGCGGAGCGCCTCGACCACGTACTCGTCCAGGTCGAACGTCGTCAGCACCAGCACCTTCGCCGGACCGTCCTTCGCCGGGCCGGTGATCTGCCGGGTCGCCTCGACCCCGTCCATCCGCGGCATCCGGATGTCCATCAGCACCACGTCGGGCTGCAGCGCCCGCACCTGCTCCAGCGCCTGCAGACCGTCCCCGGCCTCGCCGACGACCGCGAGATCCTGCTCGGCCTCCAGAATCATCCGGAAGCCGGTACGCAGCAGCGGCTGGTCGTCGACCAGCAGGACGCGGATTGCCACAGGAACTCCTTCGTTAGACCAGGTCCATTCTGCCCTGCCCCTCTCCGGGCGCCGCCACAGGGAGCGACCGCGCCTGGCCGGGCACCGGCAGCGGATACGGCGGGGGAGTACCGCCGAATTCCGGGCACACCGCCTGGTGGTCGCACCAGCCGCACAGCTTCGTACGGCGCGGGCGCCAGTCGCCGGTCTCGGCCGCCCGCTGGATGGCGTCCCACAGCGCCAGCAGCTTGCGCTCCACACCGCGCAGATCCGCCTCGGTCGGGTCGTACGTCAGCACGTCGCCGCTGCCCAGGTACACCAGCTGGAGCCGGCGCGGCACGATGCCACGCAGCCGCCACATCACCAGCGCGTAGAACTTCATCTGGAACAGCGGGCCGTCGGCGTACTCCGGGCGGGGCGCCTTGCCGGTCTTGTAGTCGACGAGCCGCACCTCACCGGTGGGCGCCACGTCCACCCGGTCGATGAAACCGCGCAGCTGGAGGCCCGAGTCGAGCACCGTCTCCACATACAGCTCGCGGTCGGCGGGCTCCAGACGGGTCGGGTCCTCCAGCGTGAACCACCGCTCCACCAGCGCCTCGGCGTCCGCCAGCCAGGCCGCCAGCCGCTCGCCCGCCGGATCGTCCACGAACAGCTCGGCCAGCTCCGGCCGCTTCGCCAGCAGCTTCTCCCACTCGCCCGGCACCATCGCCCGCGCGCCGACCGCCGTACGCTGCGCCGCCGGGGCGTCGAAGAGGCGCTCCAGCACCGCGTGCACCACCGTGCCGCGCGTCGCCGCCGCACTCGGCTTCTCCGGCAGCTTGTCGATCACCCGGAAGCGGTACAGCAGCGGACACTGCATGAAGTCGCTCGCCCGCGACGGGGAGAGGGAGAGGGGGCGGGTGGCGGGGGAGGGGGGTGGTGGGGGTGCTGGGGTTTCCTTGGCTGCCGGGGCTGCCGGGGCTGCCGGGGCTGCCGGGGCTGCCGGGGCTGCCGGTGCGGCCGGTGCGTCCGGTGTGGCCGTCCCGGTCTCGTGGACCACCTCGGCCGTTCCCGCCTCGCGGGTCCCCTCGGCCTCAGCGGCCGTCGCGGCTCCGCCGGCCGCTCCGGCCCCGCCGGTGCCGTCCTGCCCGCCGTCCCCGCCCGCGGCGTCCGGCACGGCCTTCTCGGTGCTCGTTCCCATGACATACGACCCTACGGCCCGCCACTGACAGCTCCCGCAACCGAGGGATCACAATGGGAGACCGAGACGGGGCGTCGCGGAGCGTTCCGCATACCATCGACGCCAGACCCCTTCGCCCTGCATGATCGACAGGCCGTACCGGACCGGAACCGGACGGACAGGAGCGAAGGCCGCAATCGACGAGGGGACACCGTGGACGAGAGTGGGAAGCCGCAGGACCCCGAGGAGTCCGCGCACCCCCAACCGCCCAACCCGCCCGGACCGTCCGACCCGGCCCGCGGTGCCGGCCGTACGCGGCCGTCCGGAAGCCGCCCCTCCCCGCAGCCGGCGCCCAAGGACCAGCCGGGGCGACGCACCGGCGGCGGCATCCTCATGGGCCGGCCCTTCGGCGTACCGGTCTACGTGGCGCCCAGCTGGTTCATCGTCGCCGCGCTGATCACCTGGGTCTTCGGCGGCCAGCTCGAACGGGTCCTGCCCGAGCTGGGCGCGGGCCGCTACCTGGTCTCGCTCTTCTTCGCCGTCGCCTTCTACGCGTCGGTACTCGTGCACGAGCTCGCCCACACCGTCGCCGCGCTGCGCTTCAAGCTCCCCGTACGCCGCATCCAGCTCCAGTTCTTCGGCGGCGTCTCGGAGATCGAGAAGGAGTCCGAGACCCCCGGCCGCGAATTCGTCCTGGCCTTCGTGGGGCCGCTGCTCTCGCTCGTCCTGGCGGGGCTCTTCTACGGCGGCATGGAGCTGGTCGAGCCCGGTACCGTACCGGGCGTCCTGCTCGCCGGTCTGATGATCTCCAACCTGATCGTCGCCGTCTTCAACCTGCTCCCCGGCCTCCCGCTGGACGGCGGGCGGATGCTCCGCGCCGTCGTGTGGAAGATCACCGGCAAGCCGATGACCGGCACCGTCGCCGCCGCCTGGGTCGGCCGCGCGCTCGCCATCTCGGTCCTGATCGGGCTGCCGCTGCTCACCCACACCGGTGCCCTGGGCAACGCCCCCACGGACCTGGGCGGCGCCGACTCGATCACCGACGCGCTGCTCGCCGCGATCCTCGCCGCGATCATCTGGACCGGCGCGGGCAACAGCCTGCGCATGGCCCGGCTGCGCGAACGCCTCCCGGACCTCCAGGCCCGTACGCTCACCCGGCGCGCCGTCCCCGTGGAGGCCGACACCCCGCTGTCCGAGGCACTGCGCCGCGCCAACGACGCGGGGGCGCGCGCCCTGGTCGTCGTGGACCGCGCGGGCCGGCCCACCGCCGTCGTCCGCGAGACCGCCATCGTCGGCGTCCCCGAGCACCGCCGCCCCTGGGTCCCCGTCAGCGGCCTGGCGCAGGACCTCAAGGACGGCATGCGGGTCTCCGCCGAACTGGCGGGCGAAGACCTCCTGGACTACCTGCGCGCCACCCCGGCCACCGAGTACCTGGTGGTCGAGGAGACCGGCGAGATCTACGGCGTCCTGTCCACCGCGGACGTGGAACGCGCGTTCGTGGCGGCCATGGCGCGTCCGTCCTGAGGACGCGGGTATCGGCCCCCGCGGGCTTCGGGCGCGCCACGCCTGGGTAAGCCCCCGCCGGGGGGACGATCACCTGCGGACCTGTAGGGGCGCGGGTTTCCCCGGCCACGGACACGACCCCGGCCACGACCCCGGCCACGGCGCCTCCGCGTTCGGCCCCAGAGCGGCCCCGCCCGGCCCCGGAGCCCGGCCTCAGCCCGGCTACGCTCCCCACCCGCCCCGGCCCCACGCGGCTTCCCCCCCGCCCCGGCCCCACGCGGTTCCCGCCCGCCACCCCTGGGTAAGCCCCCGCTGGGGGAGCGATCACGTTCGATTTGCCCTGTAGGGTGCCCGCCGGCCTGGGCCCGCCCGTCGGCCCGGTCCTGAGCCGGGGCCCGGCCCGCCCGTCCCACCAGCACCCGACCCGCCCGTCCAGCCTTGGCGCCGGGCCCCGGCCCACCAGCGCCCGGCCCGCCCGTCCAGCCTTGGCGCCGGGGGCCCCGGCCCACCCCGCCCGCCCCTCGTCCCACCCATCCCCGTCCCACCACCTGGTCCGAACCGCTCCCCGCGCCCGGTAGGCTGGTCACATGTCCGAACCGACCGGTGCCGCCCGCCGTCGCGGGCCCTTCAAGGTCGGGGACCAGGTCCAGCTCACCGACCCCAAGGGACGCCACTACACGTTCACGCTCGAAGAGGGCAAGAGCTTCCACACCCACAAGGGAGCCTTCCCCCACGACGAGCTGATCGGTGCTCCCGAGGGCAGTGTTGTCCGTACCACCGGGAACGTCGCCTACCTCGCGCTGCGCCCGCTGCTCCCCGACTACGTCCTGTCCATGCCCCGCGGCGCCGCCGTGGTCTACCCCAAGGACGCGGGGCAGATCCTGGCGATGGCCGACATCTTCCCCGGCGCGCGCGTCGTCGAGGCGGGGGTGGGTTCCGGGTCGCTCAGCAGCTTCCTGCTGCGCGCCATCGGCGACCAGGGCATGCTGCACAGCTACGAGCGGCGCGCCGACTTCGCCGAGATCGCCACGCAGAACGTCGAGCGGTACTTCGGCGGTCCGCACCCGGCGTGGACGCTCACCGTCGGTGATCTCCAGGACAACCTCTCGGACACGGACGTGGACCGGGTCATCCTGGACATGCTCGCCCCCTGGGAGTGCCTGGAGGCCGTCTCCAAGGCGCTCGTCCCGGGCGGCATCCTGTGCGCGTACGTGGCCACCACGACGCAGCTGGCCCGTACGGTCGAGGCCATCCGCGAGCACGGCACCTTCAACGAGCCGTCGGCCTGGGAGACCATGGTCCGCACCTGGCACGTGGAGGGCCTGGCCGTCCGCCCCGACCACCGCATGATCGGCCACACCGGCTTCCTGCTCACCGCCCGCCGCCTCGCGGACGGCGTCGAGCCGCCGCTGCGCCGGCGCCGCCCGGCGAAGGGCGCGTACGGCGAGGACTACTCCGGTCCCGGCAGCTCCAGCGGGGGCGCGGAGCGCGGCTGACGCGCCCCGTACGCACCACCCGAACCAACCGGCGCCGCCGATGAGTTCCCGGCCCATGGGAACCGTCGGCGGCGCCGCTTCGTTCAGGGGGCGGAAGCCCCGCCCGGGTGTTCCCCGGCGCCCCGCCCTGTGGAACGATGCTGGGCACTCCCACCGCCACAGCTCTTCACAGGAGTTACCCCGCGTGCAGCTCTCGGCAGGCCAGGACCTCCCGCACACCCGCACTCGCGCCCTGCACTGGCTCGCCACCGCCGCCGCCCTCGCGGCGGCCGTCGCGACCGCTTCCTTCGTCCAGCCGCCCGATGCCACGGCCACCACCGACGCCGCCTCCGGCGCCCGCGCGGCCGCCGTCGGCCCGGCCCCCGATCCGCACGCCGCCAGGTATCCGGTCGACTGCGGCCCCAACCGCCTCGACGTGGTCGACAGCGCCACCGGCGACCTCGACGGCGACGGCAGCCCGGAGACCGTCGCCGTGGTCCGCTGCCACACCGAGACGGGCACCCCTCCCAGCGGCGTGTACGTCCTGGCCCGCCCCGCTACGGGCAAGGGCGCCCCGCGGGTCGCCGCGACCCTCCTGGCGCCCGCACAGCAGCGCAGCGTCGAGGGCTTCGCCGTACGCGGCGGTGCGGTCACCGCGACCCTGCTGGGCTACTCCACGACCGATGTGCCGCGCTGCTGCCCGGACGTCCGCGCGCGGACCAAGTGGCAATGGAAAGGCGGGAAGTTCGTCCAGAGCGAACTTCCCGCCTCCTCCGACACCGCCGGTGTGTGATCGGTCACACTGCGTCTACTTCGCGTCCGGTCCGTAGACCTCCACCCGGTCCGAGACGCGGCGTACGTGGATACAGTCGCCCGGGCACTCCTTCGCGGAGTCCCGTACGTCATTGAGCAGCGGCAGGGGTACGGGGGTGGTGGCCCCCTTCTCCTGGAGCAGCTCGTCGTCGGCGCTCTTCACATAGGCCAGACCGTCGATGTCGAGTTCGAAGACCTCCGGCGCGTACTGCGCACAGATGCCGTCGCCGGTGCAGAGGTCCTGGTCGATCCAGACCTCCAGTGCTTCGTCCTGCGCCGTCATCTCGCCTGCCGTTCCTGCGTACGTGAATCAAATGGGGCCCACCCTGACGGGTGTTGACCGTCTCGACGATACAACCGTCCGCTTTCTGATGTTGTTGGGTGGGTATCCCCCTGAGGTGAGGACGTGCGCAAGGGTGAAGATCGGACACGCCCCGACAGTCTTTTCGATCTAGGGGTTTCAACCTGCACCGGCCCAGGTAGGGTCAGGAAGCGTCCAGCTCCCCTTGGAGGAGGTGAGGACCGTGGCAGCCCACGACGACGACATCAACCGCGGCATCCGGCCGGGGCGGGGGTCTGACGACCCTGCCGGCCAGGTTGCCTATCTCGAGCAGGAGATCGCCGTCCTGCGACGCAAGCTCGCCGACTCTCCGCGTCACACGAGGATTCTCGAAGAGCGGATCGTCGAGCTGCAGACCAACCTGGCCGGCGTTTCGGCACAGAACGAGCGACTCGCCAACACGCTGCGCGAGGCGCGCGACCAGATCGTCGCCCTCAAGGAAGAGGTCGACCGGCTGGCGCAGCCGCCGGCCGGCTTCGGCGTCTTCCTGCAAGCGAACGAGGACGGCACGGCCGACATCTTCACCGGAGGCCGAAAACTCCGCGTGAACGTCAGCCCGAGCGTCGACCTCGACGAGCTGCGGCGTGGCCAGGAGGTCATGCTCAATGAGGCGCTCAACGTGGTCGAGGCCATGGAGTACGAGAACGCCGGGGACATCGTCACCCTCAAGGAGATCCTGGAGGACGGCGAGCGCGCCCTGGTGATCGGGCACACCGACGAGGAGCGGGTGGTGAGGCTCGCCGAGCCGCTGCTGGACATCACCATCCGCCCCGGCGACGCCCTGCTCCTGGAGCCGCGCTCCGGCTACGTCTACGAGGTCATCCCGAAGAGCGAGGTCGAAGAGCTCGTCCTCGAAGAGGTCCCGGACATCGACTACACGAAGATCGGCGGTCTGAGCGGTCAGATCGAACTGATCCGCGACGCGGTCGAGCTCCCGTATCTGTATCCGGACCTCTTCAAGGAGCACGAACTGCGCCCGCCCAAGGGTGTGTTGCTCTACGGGCCGCCCGGCTGCGGCAAGACGCTGATCGCCAAGGCGGTCGCCAACTCGCTCGCCAAGAAGGTCGCGGAGGTGACCGGCAAGCCCGCGGGGAAGAGCTTCTTCCTCAACATCAAGGGCCCCGAGCTGCTGAACAAGTACGTCGGCGAGACCGAGCGGCACATCCGCCTGGTCTTCCAGCGGGCCCGGGAGAAGGCGAGCGAGGGCACCCCCGTCATCGTCTTCTTCGACGAGATGGACTCCCTCTTCCGCACCCGCGGATCCGGGGTCAGCTCGGACGTGGAGAACACCATCGTCCCGCAGCTGCTCTCCGAGATCGACGGTGTGGAGGGCCTGGAGAACGTCATCGTCATCGGCGCCTCCAACCGTGAGGACATGATCGACCCGGCGATCCTGCGCCCCGGCCGCCTGGACGTCAAGATCAAGATCGAGCGTCCGGACGCCGAGGCCGCCAAGGACATCTTCTCGAAGTACCTCACCGAGCGCCTGCCGCTGCACGCCGACGACCTCGGCGAGCACGGCGGAGTCCGCTCGGCCGCGGTCAGCGCGATGATCCAGTCGGTCGTCGAGCAGATGTACGCGGAGTCCGAGGAGAACCGCTTCCTTGAGGTCACCTACGCCAACGGTGACAAGGAAGTTCTCTATTTCAAGGACTTCAACTCCGGTGCGATGATCGAAAACATCGTCGGCCGCGCGAAGAAGATGGCCATCAAGGCATTCCTCGAACACAACCAGAAGGGTCTGCGCGTCTCCCACCTGCTCCAGGCATGCGTGGACGAGTTCAAGGAGAACGAGGACCTGCCCAACACCACCAACCCGGACGACTGGGCCCGCATCTCCGGCAAGAAGGGCGAGCGGATCGTCTACATCCGCACCCTGGTCACCGGCAAGCAGGGCGCGGACACCGGCCGCTCCATCGACACGGTGGCGAATACCGGCCAATACCTGTAACACCGCCGACCGGCTGCGGATGTCCTGCACGGGGCGTCCGCAGCCGGACGCATTTCCGGGGCCGCGGGGGTGATCCCCGGAAGGCGGCGACGGAGCAGGTGAAAACCGGACTGGAGCAATGACTGTAATGATCTCCCCACCGCCGCAAAGGCGTTCTAGGCTCTTCGGTACCGCCGCGTCGCGCACTGCGGAAGCGGGGGCCGCACACGGACCGGAAGCGCAGCGGTACTTGAGCGCCGACCCCATCCGGGGGCGCCGCCGGGCAAGGAGGGCCGCATGACCGTACGGCGAGTAATGGGAATCGAGACGGAGTACGGGATCTCCGTCCCCGGCCACCCGAACGCCAATGCCATGCTCACCTCGTCCCAGGTCGTCAACGCCTACGCGGCGGCGATGCACCGGGCGCGACGCGCCCGCTGGGACTTCGAGGAGGAGAACCCGCTGCGGGACGCCCGAGGCTTCGACCTCGCCCGCGAGAACGCCGACGCCAGCCAGCTCACCGACGAGGACATCGGGCTGGCCAACGTGATCCTGACCAACGGGGCACGCCTGTACGTCGACCACGCGCATCCGGAGTACAGCTCGCCGGAGGTCACCAACCCGCGCGACGCGGTGCTCTGGGACAAGGCCGGTGAGCGCATCATGGCCGAGGCCGCCGAGCGCGCGGCCCAGGTCCCCGGCGCCCAGCCCATCCACCTGTACAAGAACAACACCGACAACAAGGGCGCCTCCTACGGCACGCACGAGAACTACCTGATGAAGCGGGAGACGCCGTTCTCGGACATCGTGCGCCACCTGACGCCCTTCTTCGTCTCCCGCCAGGTCTTCGCCGGCGCGGGCCGGGTCGGCATCGGCCAGGACGGCCACGAGCACGGCTTCCAGATCAGTCAGCGCGCCGACTATTTCGAGGTCGAGGTCGGCTTGGAGACCACGCTCAAGCGCCCCATCATCAACACCCGCGACGAGCCGCACTCGGACGCGGAGAAGTACCGCCGGCTGCATGTGATCATCGGGGACGCGAACCTCTCCGAGATCTCCACCTATCTCAAGCTGGGCACCACGGCACTGGTCCTGTCCATGATCGAGGACGGCTTCATCGCCGTGGACCTCGCCGTCGACCAGCCCGTACGCACCCTTCACCAGGTCTCCCACGACCCGACGCTGCGGCACCTGATCACGCTGCGCAGCGGCCGCACGCTGACCGCCGTACAACTCCAGATGGAGTACTTCGAGCTGGCGCGCAAGTACGTGGAGGACCGGCTCGGCGCGGACGCCGACGAGCAGACCAAGGACGTCCTGGCCCGCTGGGAGGACGTGCTGGGGCGCCTGGAGCACGACCCGATGAGCCTGTCCGGCGAGCTGGACTGGGTGGCCAAGCGGGAGCTGATGGAGGGCTACCGGCGCCGGGACGGCGTGGAGTGGGACGCGCCCCGGCTGCACCTGGTCGACCTGCAGTACGCCGACGTACGGCCCGACAAGGGCCTGTACAACCGGCTGGCGGCCCGCGGCAAGATGAAGCGGCTGCTGACCGACGCCGAGGTCGCGCGGGCGGCACAGGCGCCCCCGGAGGACACCAGGGCGTACTTCCGCGGCCGCTGCCTGGAGCAGTACGCGGACGACGTGGCGGCGGCCTCCTGGGACTCGGTGATCTTCGATCTGCCGGGCCGTGACTCTCTGCAACGGGTACCGACGCTGGAACCGCTGCGCGGCACCCGTAATCACGTCAAGGAGCTGCTCGACCGGTGCCGTACGGCCGAGGACCTGGTGCGGGTCCTTTCCGGAGGGTGACCGGAGCCCCGATCGGGCACCCGATCCGGGGCTAAAGGTTGCCCTGGCGGGAATCATCGGGGTGACTCCCGGACGTTGCACGAAGACGACGAAGAGCAGGGCCGATGTCAGACCTTGCTTGTAGGGTCTGATCTTGACAGTCACATCGAGCGGGGCGAACCGAGCGGGGTGAGGGACATGGCGACCAAGGACACCGGCGGCGGACAGCAGAAGGCGACGCGTTCGACCGAAGAGGTCGAGGAGCAGTCGCAGGACGCGCAGGCCGCGGACGATCTCAAGGAACGGCAGGAAAAGCTGTCGGACGACGTCGACTCCGTCCTGGACGAGATCGACGACGTGCTGGAGGAGAACGCCGAGGACTTCGTGCGGAGCTTCGTGCAAAAGGGCGGACAGTAAGGCACGTGCCGGTTTCCGTCGGCGACGGGCGCGGGTCCGCGGGCGCGGTGGCACACCGGCCGCGTACGCCCCGTACGAGAACCGCCCCGACGGGCTCCGGTCCCGGCCCCGGGAGTGTGTGGCCGCGCAGGCTGCCGCGCGCTTCCGGTGCCGTTCGAGCGCGCTCGGCGAGCGCGTGCGCACAGGCCGCGCCGGGCGCGGGCCGCACGTGCGGGGGAGCCGGGGGCGAGGGCTGCCGCAGCCGTCGTCCCGTCCGTTCCCGCGTGCATGTGGATCACGGCCCCAGGACAGGTAAGGTCCGGGAACGTACTGTGCTTCAGCTGCAACGCAGCGCTGGGCCAATTCAAGGATCGGCCGGACGTCTTGGGGCGGGCGGCCGATATATCCGGAAGGAAACGTGTGGAAGCCAACACTCGTAGCACCGGGCGTCTACCAGCGGCCTTCCTGACGCCCGGGTCCTCGTCGTTCATGGATTTCCTCGGGGAGCACTCGCCGGAGCTGCTGCCGGGCCGCCGGCCGCCGCTGCCCGTGCAGGGCGCCGTCGAGGCGCCGCACGGCACGACGATCGTGGCGGCGTCCTTCCCCGGCGGCGTGGTGCTCGCCGGTGACCGCCGCGCGACGATGGGCAACGTCATCGCGCAGCGCGACATCGAGAAGGTCTTCCCCGCCGACGAGTACTCGGCCGTCGGCATCGCCGGTACGGCCGGTCTCGCCGTCGAGATGGTCAAGCTCTTCCAGCTGGAGCTGGAGCACTTCGAGAAGGTCGAGGGCGCCCAACTCTCCCTGGAGGGCAAGGCGAACCGCCTGTCGACGATGATCCGCAGCAACCTCGGCATGGCCATGCAGGGCCTGGCCGTGGTGCCGCTGTTCGCCGGCTGGGACGTGGACCGCGCGAAGGGCCGCATCTTCTCGTACGACGTGACCGGCGGGCGCTCGGAGGAGCACGGCTTCGCGGCGACGGGCTCCGGCTCGCTCTTCGCCCGCGGCGCCCTCAAGAAGCTCTACCGCGACGACCTCACGGAGAACCAGGCCGCCACGGCCGTCGTGCAGGCGCTGTACGACGCCGCCGACGACGACTCGGCGACCGGCGGCCCCGACCTGGCGCGCCGGATCTACCCGATCGTCACGGTCATCACCGAGGAGGGCTTCAAGCGGTTCACCGAGGCCGAGGTGTCGGAGATCGCCCGCGCCATCCACGAGCGCCGGATGGAAGAGCCCGACGGCCCGCGCGCCGCGCTGCTCTGAGGACGGGAAGTCCGCCATGCATGCGCCACTGAGAGAGTCATTGACAGAAAGGGACGGATAGCCGGTGTCGACGCCGTTCTATGTCTCACCCCAGCAGGCCATGGCCGACCGCGCCGAGTACGCCCGCAAGGGCATCGCGCGCGGCCGCAGCGTCGTGGTGCTGCAGTATGCCGACGGCGTGGTCTTCGTCGCCGAGAACCCGTCCCGCGCCCTGCACAAGGTCAGCGAGATCTACGACCGGATCGCCTTCGCCGCGGTCGGCAAGTACAACGAGTTCGAGAACCTGCGCATCGGCGGCGTGCGCTACGCCGACCTGCGCGGCTATACCTACGACCGCGCGGACGTGACCGCGCGCGGCCTCGCCAATGTCTACGCCCAGACCCTCGGCACGATCTTCTCCAGCGCCGCCGAGAAGCCGTACGAGGTCGAACTGATCGTCGCGGAGGTGGGCAACGCCCCCGAGGACGACCAGATCTACCGTCTGCCGCACGACGGATCGATCGTGGACGAGCACGGCTCGGTCGCGGTCGGCGGCAACGCCGATCAGATCAGCAGCTACCTCGATCAGCGGCACCGCGACGGCATGACGCTGGGCGAGGCGCTGAAGCTGGCCGTCGAGTCGCTCTCGCGCGACAACAACGGCGGTGAACGCACCCTGACCGCCGAGCAGTTGGAGGTCGCCACCCTCGACCGCACGCGCCCGCAGCAGCGCAAGTTCAAGCGCATCCTGGGCCGTCAGCTCTCCCGGCTGCTGGAGGAGAACGGCGCCGCGGTGTCCGCGGAGGGCTCCGAGGGGGCCGCGGACGAGGCGTCGGGCTCCGAGGACACGTCCGGCTCCGAGAGCTCGTAACCGGGGCGCACACGGGCAGCTACGCGCCCCGGCGGGACGACCCGCCGGGGCGCGCCGCGTTGTGCGGGCCGGGGCGTACCCCTACGGCACCGGCCCTGTGGAGCCCCGTACGACCAGTTCCACCGGCAGGCTGACCGGCGCGGGCGGACGGCCCTCCAGCGCGGCCATCAGGGCGTGCATGCCGGCGGCGCCGACCTCCTCGGCGGGCAGCCGGACGGTGGTCAGCTCCGGTTCCACGGCCCTGGACAGGGCCAGATCGTCGAGGCCGGTGACGGAAAGGTCCTCGGGCACCCGCAGGCCCAGCCGGCGCGCCGCCTTGCAGGCCCCGGCCGCCACGAGGTCGTCGTCGCACAGCAGGGCGGTCGGGCGCGGGCCCGGCCCGGTCAGGGCGGCGTGGGCGGCGCGCAGGCCGCCGTCGACGCTCAGCGCGGCGGGCTCCGTACGTACCTCCGCGTCCGCGACGCCCCGTAGCGCCTCGGCGAGCGTCGCGGACCGTACGTGGAAGGTCCAGGAGTCGACGGCGGCGGCGAGGTGGGTGATGCGGCGGTGGCCGAGCCCGAGCAGGTGGGCCGCGAGGCGCCGGACGCCGTCGGCGATGTCGAGGTTGACGGTCGCGGTGGCGCCGGGGTCGTCCGGGTCACTGTCGAGCATCACCAGCGGCAGTCCCTCGCCGCGCAGCGCGGCCAGCGCGTCGGTGGCCATGGCGGCGGCGATCACGCCGTCCAGTGCGGAGCGCGCCGAGGCGAAGGGGTCGCGCGCCGGGCCGATGCCTTCGGGGGAGGGGTAGAGGACGACGCCGAAGTCGTGGTCGGCGGCGACGCGGGCCGCCCCGGTGTAGACGCGGGCGAAGTACTCGGTGGTCAGGGCGGGCACCACGAGGAGCGCGGTGCGGGTGCGGCCCATCCGGAGGCTGCGCGCCGCGAGGTTGGGGCGGTAGCCGAGGTCGCGCGCGGCGGCGCGCACGGATTCGGCCTTGTGCGGCGAGACCCGGCCGCGCCATTTGTCGCCGAGGACGAGCGAGACGGCGGCCTGCGAGACCCCGGCGGCGCGGGCGACGTCGCGGCTGGTGACGCGGGGCCCGGCGGCGGTGCGCGGGCGTGCGGATGTCGGCTGCTCGTGGGCGGTCACCGGGGTCGGGCTCCTCGCGTCGGCGTCGTCGCGGTATGGACCCGCGAGACTAGGACATGATACGTATGACGCCGCACGTTATACGTATTACTAGCTGCCGGCGCTGTGCCGGACGGAAAGGGGCGGGCATGAGCGCCGGATACGCGCAGCTGCTCCGCACACGGCACGCGGCCCGGCTGCTGGCCGGGACGCTGGTCGGCAGGCTGCCGAACGCGACCGGGCCGCTGGCCGTGGTGCTCTTCACCCGCGCGGAGGGCGGCGGCTATGTCCTGGCGGGCGTGCTGTCCGCCGTGTACGGGGTGGGCAACGCGATCGGGCAGCCGCTGCTGGGGCGGGCGGTGGACATGTACGGGCAGCCGCGCGTGATGCTGCCGGCGGCGGTGCTCTCGGCCCTGGCCATGGGGCTGCCGGCGGTCATCGGCCTGGAGCCGCTGGCCCTGGTGTACGCGGCCATGGCGGTCGCCGGGTTCTTCACGCCGCCCCTGGAGGGCGGGCTGCGGGCGCTGTGGCCGTCGGTGCTCAAGCGCGAGGACCGGGTGCACGCCGCGTACGCGCTGGACGCGGTGGCGCAGGAAGTGCTGTTCGCGGTCGGGCCGTTGCTGGTGACGACGTGCGTGGCCCTGTGGTCGGAGCGCTGGGCGCTGCTGGTGATCAATGCGATCGGGGTGCTCGGCGCGCTCTCCGTGGTGGTGTCGCCGCCCTCCCGGCAGTGGCGCAGCGCGCCGCGCGAGGCGCACTGGCTGGGGGCGCTGCGCTCGTCCGGGATGCTGGTGCTGATCGCCTCGTTCTTCTTCGTCGGGCTGGCGCTGGGGTCGATCGCGGTGGCGGCGGTCGCGTACGCCGACGAGCACGGCGGCGGCATGGTCTCCAGCTACCTGCTGTCCGCGCTCGGCGTCGGTGCCCTCCTGGGCGGCGTCGTGTACGGCGCGCGGCAGTGGCCCGGCCATCCGGAGAACCGGCTGCGGCTGCTGGCGACCCTGCTGGCGCTCGGGTACGTACCGCTGGCGCTGACGCCGGGCGTGCTGGGGATGACGCTGCTGACGGGCCTGGCCGGGGTCTTCCTGGCGCCCGCGCTGGCGTGCGCGTTCGTGGTGGTGGACCGGCACGCGCCGCGGGGGACGGTCACCGAGGCGTTCTCCTGGCTGGTGACGACGTTCGGGGTCGGTTCGGCGGTGGGGATGACGGCGGTCGGCCCGGCGGTGGAGCGGGGCGGCCCGGCCGCGGGGTTCGCCGTCGCCGGGGCGGGCGGGGTGCTCGCGTTGCTCGTACTTGTGTCGACAAAGCGCTTTCTTTCCCCCGTCCCTGACGCCGCTGTGCACGCGCCCGCGCAGGTCACGGCGGAAACTGATCGAAACGAGGCCGTCCAACCCGGTTTCAGAGCAGGCCATCAGGCGTAATGTTCAGTCATGGACCGCCGCATTTTCGGGCTGGAGAACGAGTACGGCGTCACATGCACGTTCAGGGGACAGCGCCGACTGTCTCCTGACGAAGTGGCGCGGTACCTCTTCCGCCGTGTCGTGTCATGGGGCCGCAGCAGCAATGTCTTCCTGCGGAACGGCGCCCGCCTGTACCTGGACGTGGGTTCGCACCCGGAATACGCAACCCCCGAGTGCGACAACGTGACCGAGCTGGTCACCCACGACAAGGCCGGTGAGCGCATTCTCGAAGGTCTGCTGGTCGACGCCGAGCGCCGCCTGCACGAGGAGGGAATCGCGGGCGACGTCTATCTCTTCAAGAACAACACCGATTCCGCCGGAAACTCCTATGGTTGCCACGAAAACTATCTCGTGGCCCGGCACGGGGAGTTCTCCCGGCTCGCGGACATTCTCATTCCGTTCCTGGTCACGCGCCAGCTGCTGTGCGGCGCCGGCAAGGTCCTGCAGACGCCGCGCGGGGCCGTCTACTGCGTGAGCCAGCGCGCCGAGCACATCTGGGAGGGCGTCTCCTCGGCGACCACCCGCTCCCGTCCGATCATCAACACCCGCGACGAACCGCACGCCGACGCCGAGCGCTACCGCCGGCTGCACGTCATCGTCGGCGACTCCAACATGTCGGAAACGACGATGCTGTTGAAGGTCGGCGCCACCGATCTCGTGCTGCGCATGATCGAGGCCGGCACGGTCATGCGCGACCTGACCCTGGAGAACCCGATCCGCGCCATCCGGGAGGTCAGCCACGACATAACCGGTCAGCGCAAGGTGCGGCTGGCCAGCGGGCGGGAGGCGTCCGCGCTGGAGGTCCAGCAGGAGTACTACGAAAAGGCGGTGGACTTCTGCGAGCGGCGCGGTATCCGTACGGGCATGGTCGAGCGGGTTCTTGAATTGTGGGGCCGTACGCTCGACGCCGTACGGGAACAGGATCTCGACCGGATCGACACCGAGATCGACTGGGTGATGAAGTACAAGCTCATCGAGCGCTACCGCGCGAAGAACAACATCACCATGTCGCATCCGCGGGTGGCGCAGATAGATCTCGCGTATCACGACATCCACCGCCGACGGGGTCTTTACTACCTGCTGGAGCGCAAGGGACAAGCCGCGCGCATCTGCAACGACTTGAAGATCTTCGAAGGCAAGTCGGTGCCGCCGCAGACCACCCGGGCCCGGCTGCGCGGCGACTTCATCCGCCGCGCCCAGGAACAGCGCCGTGATTTCACGGTGGACTGGGTGCATCTGAAGCTCAACGACCAGGCACAGCGCACGGTGCTGTGCAAGGACCCGTTCCGGTCCGTGGACGACCGGGTGGAGAAGCTGATCGCCGGTATGTGAGTCCAGGGGGTCACCGGATTCGGTGACGGCCGGACGTGGCTGTGCCGGGAGCGCCCGCGCTCCCGGCACTTTGCCGTATTGCCCGGTGGTGTTGCACAGGGAAATGCCCCCCGGGTCAGGTCGTAGAGTGACGGCCATTGCCCATCCGCCCCACGATCCGAGTTGGACTCCATGAACCTCACGAAGAACACCCGCCGCGCCGCCGCAGCGGCGCTGGCCGTGCCCGTCCTGCTGTTCACCGCCGCCTGTGGGTCCGATGACGGCAAGGGCTCGTCGGCCGCCACGGTCGCCGAGGTGGAGGGCAAGGCCGGTGAGCAGCCCAAGATCACCGTGCCGAAGGACGCCAAGGCGCCCGGGGAACGGGCCACCAAGACGCTGATCGAGGGCAAGGGGGCGACGGTCAACAAGGGCGACTTCGTCCGGCTGGACTACGCCGCCCAGGCCATGAAGACCGGCCAGAACCTCGGCAGCTCCTGGATGAAGCAGCCCGGTGCGGACGCGAAGGCGCCGCGGACGCAGGTGGTCGGCGAGGTCAGCGACCAGGCCCAGTCGCAGCTGCCCCCGAAGGTGATGGGGGCCGTGGCGGGTCAGAAGGTCGGCAGCCGGGTCCAGATCG
Source organism: Streptomyces rimosus (assembly GCF_008704655.1). Taxonomy (NCBI): domain Bacteria; kingdom Bacillati; phylum Actinomycetota; class Actinomycetes; order Kitasatosporales; family Streptomycetaceae; genus Streptomyces; species Streptomyces rimosus. The sequence continues at coordinate 7,608,023 of NZ_CP023688.1, forward strand.
AGGGCACCGCGAAGGAGCTGGTCGGCGAGAACCTGAACCCGCAGCTCGGCCTCAAGCCGGAGGACGGCCTGGTGTGGGTGGTGGACATCGCCGCCGCGAAGAAGGTCGACAAGAAGGCCAAGGCCGAGGGTGAGCAGGCGAAGCCCGAGGAGGGCATGCCCGAGGTGAAGGCGGAGGGCGACAAGGCCGCCACGATCACGGTCCCCAAGGGGGAGAAGGCGCCCACCGAGCTCAAGGAGCAGGTGCTGGTCAAGGGCAAGGGCCCGAAGGTCAAGGCCGGTGACGGGCTGATCGCGCAGTACACGGGCGTGAAGTGGGAGGACGGCCAGAAGTTCGACTCCTCCTGGGACCACGGCGGGGCCACCGCCTTCCAGATCGGCACTGGTTCCGTCGTCAAGGGCTGGGACCAGGCCCTGGTCGGCAAGAACGTCGGGGACCGGGTGGAGCTCGTCGTGCCGCCGAACCTGGGCTACGGCGGCACGCAGCACCAGCTGGCCAAGAACACCCTCGTCTTCAGCGTCGACATCGTCGGCACCGTCTGAACATGATCTGCCAGACTGTGCCCGTAGCTGTGCAGATTCTTTCGTAGGAGCACTTTCGTGAACATCGACAAGCCCGAGATCGACTTCCCCGAGGGCCCGGTTCCCACCGACCTGGAGATCGTGGACCTGTGGGAGGGGGACGGGCCGGTCGCCAAGGCGGGGGACTTCGTCAAGGTCCACTATGTCGGGGTCGCCTACAGCTCCGGCGAGGAGTTCGACGCGAGCTGGAACCGTGGCAAGCCGCTGGAGTTCCAGCTCGGCGCCGGCCAGGTCATCTCCGGCTGGGACCGGGGCGTACAGGGCATGAAGGTCGGCGGCCGCCGTCGGCTGACCATTCCCCCGCACCTGGCGTACGGCGACCAGGGCGCCGGTGGCGGCCGGATCGCACCGGGCGAGACGCTGATCTTCGTCTGCGACCTGATGTCCGTCTGAGAACGGCAGCACCCGGCCGCGGCACAGCGGCGGCCGTCCCACCGAGGGCCCGTACCGTCCGGTACGGGCCCTCGGCCGTCGCCGCCCGTACCCCCGCCCCCGGCCCCCGGTACCCTCGGCTTTGCCGCAGGTCCCCGGAGCGGTACGGTCATCGGTCGGGAGTCCGACAAGAAGGGGCGTCGATGGCCATTGCCAAGGCCGAGCGGCTGATGAATCTGGCGCTGTGCCTTCTGGGTACCCGTCGCCCGCTGACCAAGCGTGAACTGCGTGCCTCCATCGAGGCGTACGTGGAGGCGTTCGGCACCGGGGACGGCGGCACCGGCAGCGACGACTCCTTCAACCGGATGTTCGAGCGCGACAAGGACGACCTGCGCGAACTGGGCCTGGTCATCGAGACCGTCGAGGGACTGGACGGCGAGACCGGCTACCTCGCGCGCCGGGACAGCAACCGCCTCCCCCCGATCACCCTGGACGCCGCCGAGGCCGCGGCCCTGGGCCTGGCCGCCAAGATCTGGCAGCAGGCCCGGCTGGCCGGCGCCGCCAGCGGCGCCCTGCAGAAGCTCCGCGCGGCCGGCATGCCCTTCGAGGACGACGGTTCCTTCGAGGCCCAGCAGCCGCACAGCGCGCTCGAGCCCCGTATCCCCGCCCACGAGGCCGCCTTCGAGCCCCTGATGCTCGCCTGCCGCGACCGCCGGCCCGTGGTCTTCGACTACCGCAAGTCCAACGCCGCCCGCCCCGAACAGCGGCAGGTCGAGCCCTGGATACTGGAGTGCTGGCGCGGCCACTGGTACCTGGCCGGCTGGGACCGCGGCCGCCAGGCCGAACGCGTCTTCCGGCTCTCCCGTATCACCGGCAAGGTCCGCTCCCGGCAGGGGAAGTTCACCGCCGAGGTGCCCGACCACGTCACCGTCCGCGAGACGGTGGAGAGCTGGGCGGGCGAGACCGCCACCGGCACCGCCCGCATCAGACTGCGCGCCGACCACGGCTACCCGCTGCGCGCCCGCGCGCTGTCCATCCGCGAGCTGGGCGGCGGCTGGGACGAGCTGGAAATCCCCTACGGGCACGGACTCGACGCCTGGCTCGTCGAGTTCGGCCCCGACGTGGTGGTGCTGGAACCCGCCGAACTGCGGGCCGACGTCGTGGACCGGCTGCGCGCCGTGGCCAAGGGCTGAGAGGGACGGGACGCACACTCCATGGCTACGAACGCGATCGACCAGACCCGGCGCATGCTGTCGCTGGTGACGTACCTGCGCGAGCGCCCCGGCGCCCGGGTCTCCGACGTCGCCCGCGCCTTCGGCATCTCCGAGGACGAGCTGATCGCCGACCTCGACGTACTGCCGATGTGCGGTACGAGCTTCCGCGGCGGCGACCTGCTCGACATCGACACCGACGGCGACCGCATCTGGTGGCACAACCCCGACGACGTCGCCGAACCGCTGCGCCTGGCCGCCGACGAGGCCACCGCCCTGCTCGTGGCCGCGCGCGCGGTCGCCACCCTGCCCGGTCTGCGCGAGGGCGACCGGCAGGCGCTGCTGCGCGCCACCGCCAAGCTGGAGGCCGCGGCGGGCGAGGCGGCCGGCGCCAGCTCCCGCGTCTCGGTCACCTTCGAGTCCGAGGGCGGCGTCTTCGCCGACGTCGACCGGGCCATCGCCGAGCGGCGCCGGCTGTGGCTTCGCTACTACTCGCCCGCGCGCGACGAGCTGACCGAGCGCGAGGTGGACCCGATCCGGCTGTTCGCGGTGGGCCACACGTACGTGGAGGCGTGGTGCCGGCTCTCGGAGGCGCGCCGCACCTTCCGGCTCGACCGGGTCGCCGAGATCAAACTGCTGGACGCCCCCGCCGACCCGCCGCCGGTCGAGCTGCGCGATCTGTCCGAGGGGCTGGTGCAGCCGGCCGCCGAAGATCCCGAAGTCGTCGTCGAGGTGGGACCCGGCGGGCGATGGGTGGCCGAGTACTACCCCCACGACAGCGCCGAGGAACTGCCCGACGGCGGCCTGCGCATCACCCTGCGCACCCCCGACCCCGCCTCGCTGCGGCGGCTCGCGCTGCGCCTGGGCCGGGACGGCCGTATCGTCGCGCCCCAGGCACTCGCGGACAGCGCGCGGCAGGCGGCCCGGCAGGCCCTAGTGGCGTACGGCGAGTAGGCACGGCGAAAGGGCGGGCGGCAACGATGACGACGACCACGGCGGGCGCGATGACCACGACCCTGACCGGCCCGGTGCTCTTCAAGGCGGCCTGCCCCGACTGCCGCGGCAGCTTCGAGCTCTCCTCGGACGCCCTCCGCCTGGCCATCGGCGCCACCCGCCGCACCACGTTCTACTCCTTCACCTGCCCGGACTGCGGCAGCGCCGTCCGCAAGCCGGCGGGGGAGCGGATCGTCGAACTGCTCACGGGGGGCGGGGTGCGGACGTTGCGGGTGCACCGTGGGTGACCGCGCCGACGCGGCCTCCGCCTCCGAAGAACCGTAGTATGTCCCACTTTTCGTGGGATCCGTCACGTTCACGCCCCCGATAGGCTTCGCCCCATGCTCTGGCCCATGATCGCCATCGCCCTCGGATTCCTCGGCATCGCCGTCCTGGGCATCCTCGCCGTCCGCGTCTTCGTGGAGGTGCGGCGGCTGGCCCGCCAGGTGGGGGAGACCTCGCAGCGCATCCAGCGGGCCGCCCAGGACCTGGAGCGCGCGGCGACGCCGCTGGCCGCGCGGGCCCATGAATCCCTGCGGGACTGATACCGCACCCTGCTGCTACGGGTGTGCGGGCGGTACGCTGCTGTTCGCAGTACCGACCGCGAGGCGGGGGAGGAAACCCACGGTATGCACGCGCATTGCCGCCCGTTCACCGCCGAACGTTACGATCGCTGTCAGCACTAGCACGCCAGTCCGACCCCCACGGCAGGCACCGAAGTAGACGCCGACCCGGCGAGAAGGTAGTCGCACATGCTCAGCAACCTCAGGGCCCCCGAGATCATTCTGATCCTCGTCGTCATTGTGCTGCTGTTCGGCGCGAAGAAGCTCCCGGACATGGCACGTTCGCTCGGCAAGTCGGCCCGCATCCTCAAGAGCGAGGCCAAGGCGATGAAGAAGGACGGCGGCGAGGGCGAGGCCCCCGGCAAGGACGCCTCCGCCGACTCCCAGGCCGCCCCGCGGACGATCCAGGCAGCCCCGGGCGACGTGAACAGCTCGCGCCCCGTCGCCGAGCCGAACCGCACCACCCAGAGCTGACCGGAGCCGACCAGCCCGGCCGGCCAGGTCGGCCGGCGGCGGCAGATGCACGAGACGAGGACGTGGGTTGCTCAAGTCTGCCCGCAAACAGCAGAGGGATCCCGAGGGGCGCATGCCGCTCGCGGAGCATCTGCGTGAGCTGCGCAACCGGCTGCTGAAGTCGGTACTGGCGATCGGCGTGGTCACCGTCGTGGCCATGCTCTATTACAAGGACATCGCCCAGTTCATCACCGGCCCGGTCATCGACTCCGTCGGCTGTCCGCGCGGTACGCCCGCGGGCACCCCGACGCCGGGCCACCCCTGCGCGGAGGTCACGGCGCAGGGCATGCTGGCGCCTTTCACGATCCTGCTCAAGGTGTCGCTCACCACGGGCGTCGTGGTCGCCAGCCCGGTGTGGCTCTACCAGCTCTGGGCGTTCCTCGCGCCCGGTCTGCACAGCACCGAGAAGAAGTACGCCCTCAGCTTCGTGGCGGCGGGTGTCCCGCTGTTCCTCGGTGGCGCCTACCTCGCGTACGCGGTGCTGCCGACCACGGCCGCCGCGCTGGTCGGTCTGACCCCCGACAACTGGTCCAACCTCTTCCCGGCGGACGAGTTCCTGGACATCGTCACGCGCATGGTCGTCGTCTTCGGCCTGGGCTTCGAGCTGCCGCTGCTGCTCGTCCTGCTGAACTTCGGCGGCGTGATCACCGGGCGGCGGGTGCTGAGCTGGTGGCGCTTCATGGTGCTGGGCATCACGATCTTCGCCGCGATCGCCACGCCCACCGGCGACCCGCTGACCATGGGCCTGGTGGCCGCCCCGATCGTGGTCCTCTACTTCGGCGCCGTGGGGATCTGCCTGTTCAACGACCGCCGTCGCCGGCGCGCCAACCCCGACCGCGAACTGAGCGACGACGAGGCATCCGAGCTCGACCTGACCCCCGAGGCCATCACCGGCTCCGAGCCCGTGTCCGGCAGCCGGATGCTGCCGGGGCAGGTCAACGGTGACGGGCATGGCGAGGGGACGCCGCGGCGGAACGGGTTCGACGATGTGACCTGATGCGGTGATGTGACCTGACGCCCCCGGGCGTGACGCGGCCGCGTCACGCCCGGGGGCGTCTTGGGTCTCGTGCCCGGCCTCGGATCGCGCTCCTACGGGGCAAATCGAACGTGCACATCCCCCCAGCGGGGGCTTACCCGGAGGCCGGCTACGGGAACCTCGCGCGGCCGGGTGCCCAGTGTGTCGGCCCGGTTCCCCGGTGGCCCCCGGTAAAGCCCGTCCATAATGATCGGCTCGTTGTCAGAGGTGGCCGGTAGGCTCGTAAGCACGATGACCGAGGACATGTCCCCTGCTGAGCGCTACGCCGCCGCCAAGCTGCGGGCGGCGGAGCAGGCCACCGCACTCGCCCCCTTCCGTGAGATGTACGACTTCGCGCTGGATCCGTTCCAGATCGACGCGTGCAAGGCTCTGGAGGCCGGGAAGGGAGTGCTGGTCGCGGCCCCGACCGGATCCGGCAAGACGATCGTGGGCGAGTTCGCCGTCCACCTGGCCCTGGAGCAGGGCCGCAAATGCTTTTACACGACGCCCATCAAGGCGCTGTCCAACCAGAAGTACCAGGACCTGGTGCGGCGCCACGGCGCGGACCGGGTCGGGCTGCTGACGGGTGACAACAGCGTCAACTCCGAGGCGCCGGTGGTCGTGATGACCACCGAGGTGCTGCGGAACATGCTGTACGCGGGCTCCCGGTCGCTGGCCGGCCTCGGCTATGTGGTCATGGACGAGGTGCACTATCTGTCCGACCGCTTCCGGGGCGCCGTCTGGGAAGAGGTGATCATTCACCTGCCCGAGTCGGTCACCCTGGTCTCGCTGTCCGCGACGGTCTCGAACGCCGAGGAGTTTGGCGCCTGGCTGGACACCGTACGCGGCGACACGGAAGTGATCGTCTCCGAGCACCGCCCGGTGCCGCTGTGGCAGCACGTCCTCGCCGGGCGCCGGATGTACGACCTCTTCGAGGAGCGCGAGGGCCAGGGGAAGGGCAAGGCCGGGCGCCGCGAGGTCAACCCGGATCTGGAGCGGCTGGCCCGGCTGGAGAACAGCCGCCCGACGTTCGGCCGCGACAAGCGCCGGGGCCGCAACCAGCGCGAGGCGGACCGGGAGCGCGAGCGGCGCCAGCGCAGCCGTATCTGGACCCCGGGCCGCGCCGAGGTGATCGACCGGCTGGACCAGGAGGGCCTGCTGCCGGCGATCACGTTCATCTTCAGCCGGGCCGGGTGCGAGTCCGCCGTGCAGCAGTGCCTGTATTCGGGCCTGCGGCTCAACGACCAGGAGGGCCGGGCCAGGGTCCGCGCCATCGTGGAGGAGCGGACGGCCGGCATCCCCGACGAGGACCTGCATGTTCTCGGCTACTACGAGTGGCTGGAGGGGCTGGAGCGGGGGATCGCCGCGCACCACGCGGGCATGCTGCCGACCTTCAAGGAGGTCGTCGAGGAGCTGTTCCTGAAGGGGCTGGTCAAGGCCGTCTTCGCGACGGAGACGCTGGCGCTGGGCATCAACATGCCCGCGCGTTCGGTGGTGCTGGAAAAGCTCGTCAAGTGGAACGGCGAGCAGCACGCCGACATCACCCCCGGCGAGTACACCCAGCTCACCGGCCGTGCCGGGCGCCGCGGTATCGACGTCGAGGGCCATGCGGTGGTGCTGTGGCAGCGCGGCATGGACCCGGGCGCCCTGGCGGGCCTCGCCGGTACGCGTACGTATCCGCTGCGCTCGTCCTTCAAGCCGTCGTACAACATGGCGGTCAACCTCGTCTCGCAGTTCGGGCGGCACCGCTCGCGCGAACTGCTGGAGATGTCGTTCGCGCAGTTCCAGGCGGACAAGTCGGTGGTCGGGATCTCCCGGCAGGTGCAGCGCAACGAGGAGGGCCTGGACGGCTACAAGGAGTCCATGACCTGCCACCTCGGCGACTTCGAGGAGTATGCGCGGCTGCGCCGGCAGCTCAAGGACCGCGAGACGGAGCTGGCCAAGCAGGGCGCGGCGCAGCGCCGGGCCGCCGCCGCTGCCGCGCTGGAGAAGCTGCGGCCGGGCGACGTCATCCACGTACCGACGGGGAAGTACGCGGGCCTGGCGCTGGTGCTGGACCCGGGCATGCCGTCCGGGCGGACCAACGGGCACCGCGGCCATGACGCGCACGACGGGCCCCGCCCGCTGGTGCTGACCGCCGAGCGGCAGGTCAAGCGGCTGGCGTCGATCGACTTCCCGGTGCCGGTGGCGCCGCTGGACCGGATGCGCATCCCCCGGACGTTCAATGCGCGCAGCCCGCAGTCGCGCCGCGACCTGGCGTCCGCGCTGCGCACGAAGGCCGGGCACATCGCGCCGGAGCGGCACCGCAAGCAGCGGGCGACGGCGGCCGACGACCGCGAGATCGCGCGGCTGCGCACGGAGATCCGCGCGCATCCCTGCCACGGCTGCGACGAGCGCGAGGACCACGCGCGCTGGGCCGAGCGCTACCACCGGCTGCTGCGGGACACCCGGCAGCTGGAGCGCCGTATCGAAGGCCGTACGAACACCATCGCGCGCACCTTCGACCGGATCTGCGGTCTGCTGACCGAACTCGGCTATCTGGAAGGCGACACGGTCACGGACGAGGGCCGGCGGCTGGCGCGGCTCTACGGCGAACTGGACCTGCTGGCGAGCGAATGCCTGCGCGCCGGCGTCTGGAACGGACTGGGCCCCGCCGAACTGGCCGCCTGCGCTTCGGCGTTGGTCTACGAGTCGCGCCAGGCGGACGACGCGGTGGCGCCGAAGCTGCCGTCGGGCAAGGCGCGGGACGCGCTCAGCGAGATGGTGCGGATCTGGGGCCGGCTGGACGCCCTGGAGGAGGATCACAAGATCAACCAGGCGGAGGGCGTCGGCCAGCGCGAGCCTGACCTCGGCTTCGCCTGGGCCGCGTACCGCTGGGCCTCCGGCTTCGGCCTGGACGAGGTGCTGCGCGAGGCGGAGATGCCGGCCGGTGACTTCGTGCGCTGGTGCAAGCAGCTGATCGACATCCTCGGCCAGCTCGCCGCCGCCGCACCGCCGGAGGTGGCGCGCAACGCCCGCAAGGCCGTGGACGCGGTGCTGCGCGGCGTGGTGGCGTACTCGTCGGTGGGGTGAGGTGAAGGCGCGGGGAGCCGTGCTTTCCGCCACGGTGCCGCACGTCCGGCCCAGCGGTCCGGGCGTGCGGCACCCCGCCCTTCACCCCGCCGGATTGACGGCCGTTCCCTTGAAGAACGTGTAGTGGAACGTGCCGCCCTCCTCCGCCGTACGCCGTAGATCGCGGATGCCCCGGTCCCATTCGGCCTCGGTCGTCAGCCCGGCGGCCAGGGCGTCGTCCCGTACGGACGCGACCATCGCGATGAACGTGTTGCGGGTGAAGCCGTCGACCAGGCCGGGCCGGGTCGCGTCGGCGTAGACCGTGCGCGGCCGTACGGTGACGTCCGCGTACCCGGCGGCGGTCAGCAGGGGCTGCACCTCCCGGCCGAGCAGCGCGTTGCCGCCGGCCGCCGCCTGCAACCGGACCTGGTGGCCGATGGCCGCGCGGGCGTGTGCGCTGTCGGGGTGGAAGAACGCCGACCCGTGGTCCCCTTCGATCACGGTGATGCTGCCGCCCGGCCGCAGCACGCGCCGCAGGCCCGTCAGTGCCTGCGCGGGGTCGGGCAGGTGCTCCAGGACGAAGCAGACGAAGAGGTGGTCGAAGGAGGCGTCGGGGTACGGGAGGTCGGTCAGGTCGGCCTGCTGCCAGTGCACCGTCGCGGCGTGCGGCCGTGTGGCGAGGCGGTCGCGGGCCCGGGCCAGCGACGCTGCGGAGATGTCGACCGCGGTGATGTGCGCCCCCGGGCTGGACGCGGCAAGGTGCACCGTCTGGGCGCCGACCCCGCACCCTGCCTCCAGGACCCGGCTGCCCGCCGGGTATGCCGTGCCCGCGTGCAGGAGCGCCGCCAGGGTCTCCGCCTGGTCGGTGAGCCGCCGGGTCTCGTGCTCCGAATAACCGTGTACGTAACGGGGGCTGTGGTCCGAACGGCCGTGTACGTGACCGGAGTCCTGGAGCGGGGCCGGGTGCTGGTCCCCGGGGGCGCCGGTCCCGTCCGTCGCCGTAGCTGCTGTACTCATGTCGTCACTCTGGCCGCACAATGGTCCGGTGCCCAGGTCCAAAGACGTGCCGTCCGACCGGTCCATACCGTCCGGGTCCGACTTCCTCCAGCTCAACGCGGCCGACGCGCCCGCGGGCGGGCTGTCCGACTGGCTGGCGCGGCGGCTGCGGCTGGCGATCGCCGACGGCCGCCTCGCGGTCGGCGACCGGCTGCCCGCCACCCGCACGCTGGCCGAGGAACTGCGGGTCTCCCGGGGCGTGGTGACCGAGGCGTACCAGCGGCTGATCGAGGACGGGCACGCCGCCGGACGGGGCCGCGCCGGTACGGTCGTCGTCGCCGCGCCCGTCGCGGCACCGGCTCCCGCGCCCGCCCGTACGCGTACGGCCGCCGGGCCGCCGCCCGGCGCGGTGTTCACCGCCGAGCCCGGCGCGGTGTTCACCGCCGAGCCCGGCGCGGACGTCTTCGACGTGGTGCGGGCGGCACCGGCCCGTATCGACCTCGGCCCCGGCACGCCCGACCTGGCCTCCTTCCCGCGTACGGCGTGGCTGCGCGCGGAGCGGCGGGTGCTCGGCACGCTGGCCGCCACCGGCCTGGGGTACGGGGACCCGCGCGGCACACCGGAGTTGCGGCGCGCCGTCGCCAGGTGGCTGGCCCGCAACCGTGGCATCGCGGCCGGCCCGGACGAGGTGCTGATCGTCAACGGCACCGCGCAGACGCTCGGTCTGCTCGCCCAAGTCCTGCGCGGGCGGGGCGTCTCCGAGGTGGCGGTGGAGGACCCCGGATCGCTCGGGGCCCGTCAGCACCTCCGGTACTGGGGGCTGCGCACGCCGCCGGTCCCGGTCGACGCGGACGGTATCCGGGTCACCGAGCTGCGGGACCGCGGCGCGCCCGCCGTCATGGTGACACCGGCGCACCAGTTCCCGACCGGGGTGGTGCTGGGCGGCGGGCGGCGCCGGGAGCTGATGCGCTGGGCCACCGATACGGGCGGTCTGATCGTCGAGGACGACTACGACGCGGAGCACCGCTACGACCGGCCGCCGGTGCCCGCGCTGCGCGCGATGCTGCCCGAGCACGTCTGTTACGCCGGAAGCGTCTCGAAACTGCTGGCGCCGACGCTGCGGACCGGGTGGGTCGTGGCGCCGCCGGAGCTGCACGGGGCGCTGGTCGACGCCAAGCGGTTCACCGACCTGGGCAGTGCCGCGCTGCCGCAGCTGGTGCTCGCGGAGCTGATGGAGACGGGCGAGCTGGAGCGGCGGCTGCGGCAGGTGCGCCGACGCCACCGGGCGCGTCGCGACGCGATGATCCGGGCGGTCGACACGCACCTTCCGGGCGCCGCCGTTCAGGGGGCCGCGGCGGGTCTGCACCTGACGGTCACCTTCGACGCGGGCTTCGCCGACACGGACCTGGCGGCCGCGGCACTCGCCCAGGGGGTCAAGGCGCACCCGCTGTCGTGGCATTGCCAGCGTCCCGGGCGGCCGGGGCTGGTGCTGGGCTACGCGGCCAGCACGGTGACCGAGATCGAGGAAGGGGTGGCGGTCATCGGGAAGGTGCTGGCGTAGGGCGGGTGCCGGGGAGCGGCGGCGCGTGGGTTCGTACGGCCGGTGGGCCGCTTCCGTACGGCGTGTCGCGCGCCGCGCATGCGCCCGTCCGACGCGCCGTGCGTGCCCTCGGCCGCGTACCCCTGCGGTGCTGGAGTGCCGACCGGACCACCGGCACTTCTCCGCCATGCCACCGGGCGGTCGCATACCGCTGCCGGAGGGGGGTGTTCCGCCTTGCATTCCGAGGTCATGCGGAGCGGAGACCACCGCTCCGCAAGGAGACGCGCCGCCGCACCGTCATTCGAACCTTTCCGGCCACCTGGACGCGGCGCCGGAGCGCCGGGTGTGTGTCACGGGGCGCGCGGGAGTGTCGGCCCCGGGGCGCTGTGCGGGTTACGGCGTGTCGCACTGTGCCGTACGACTGGGCCGTACGGCGTGGCGTGCGGCCCGCGGGCGGGGCGCGCCGGGCTCGGCGGACACCGGGCCTCCGCCACTGGGCGTCAACACCCAAGGGCGGGCCCGCAGTTCACGTACCCGCCGTACGTCCGTCCAACCCCGCCCACGCTCCGGAGGGCGCCCGGTGACGGCGGGCGCCCTCCGGCGGGGAGCGTACGGGGGAGAGCCGGGACGGGTCAGGAGGCGGTGGGGACGGCCTTCTCCTGCTCGGCCTCGATCTGCTCGTTCCACACCTTCTTGGACGCCTGCCAGCCGTCCTCGTCGTGGCCGCGGCGCCAGTAACCGGAGATGGACAGGTCCTCGCGCGGAATCTCGCGCTCGACGCGCAGCAGCTTGCGCAGCTCCTTCACGAAGCCCGCCTCGCCGTGCACGAACGCCTGGACCCGGCCCGCGGGGAAGACCAGCGCACGGACGGCCTCGACCAGGAGCTCGCCCACCGGCGCGTCGCCGCGGTGCAGCCAGGTGATCTCGGCGCCCGCCGGGGCCTCCAGCTTCTGCTCCTCCTCGGGGCCCGCGACCTCGATGAACGCGTGTACGGGCACATCCTCGGGCATCCGCGCCAGGGACGCGGCGATGGCCGGCAGGGCGCTCTCGTCACCGGCGAGCAGGTGCCAGCCGGCCTCGGCGTCGGGGGCGTACGCGCCACCGGGGCCCAGGAACAGCGCCTCGTCGCCCGGACGCGCCCGCATCGCCCACGGCCCGGCGAGGCCCGTGTCGCCGTGCACGACGAAGTCGACCGCCATCTCCCGCGCGTCCGGGTCCCAGCTGCGCACCGTGTACGTGCGTGTCCTGGGCCACTGGTCGCGCGGGAACGTGGCGCGGATCTCCGCGATGTCCAGCGGCTTCGGGTAGTCGACGCCGGGGACCGGGAAGACGAGCTTGATGTAATGGTCGGTGTACTCGCCCGCCGAGAACTCCGCCAGGCCGTCACCGCCCAGCATCACCCGCACCATGTGCGGCGTGAGCTGTTCGGTGCGCAGTACCTGCGCGGAAATGAGCTTGGGCTTTTTGCGGGCCGGACGCTCTGCTGCCACGACGATCTCCCCTGCCACGATTTGTTAGGTATACCTAACCTAACAGTTCGTCGGGCGGTGCGTCGCGCCTTATCGGCCCGCCGGGCGCAGCGTCGCGAGCAGCCGCTGCAAGGAGCCGCCCAGTCCCCACTGCTCCGCCAGCGCCTCCAGCCGCTCCGGATCGGCCGGCTCGCCGGGCAGCGCGGCGTCGAAGTCCGGTACCGGCACGTCGGTGGCGACCCGTACGACCTTCGGCGCCACCTCCACGTACGGGCGGGCCTCGGTCAGGCGCTTGCGCTGCGACGGGGTGAGCTTGGACGCGGGGTCGTCCACCGCTGCCATGATCCCGGCGAGATCGCCGTACGTCGCCAGCAATTTGGCGGCGGTCTTCTCGCCGATTCCCGGCACGCCCGGCAGGCCGTCGCTGGGGTCGCCGCGCAGCAGCGCCAGGTCCGCGTAGCCGCGCCCGTCCACGCCGTACTTCTCGCGCAGCAGCGCCTCGTCGGTCGTCCGGAGTGTGCCGACGCCCTTGAGCGGATACAGGATGCGGATGCCGCGCCCGTCGTCGGCCAGCTGGAACAGGTCACGGTCGCCGGTGACGATGTCCACCGGCCCGGTGGCGCGGGCGGTGAGCGTGCCGATGACGTCGTCCGCCTCGTACCCCGCGGCGCCGACCCGGGCGATGCCGATCGCGTCGAGCACCTCCTCGATCACCGGGACCTGCGGGGACAGGGTGTCCGGCACCTCCTCCGCGTCCGGTTCGGGGGAGCCGGCCGGGGCCTCCTCGGCGACCCGGTGCGCCTTGTACGAGGGGATGAGATCGACTCGCCACTGCGGGCGCCAGTCGAAGTCCATGCAGGCCACCAGGTCGTCCGGCTGGTGGTCCTGGACGAGCCGGGCGATGAAGTCCAGCAGCCCGCGCACCGCGTTGACCGGGGTGCCGTCCGGGGCCCGTACCGATTCCGGGACGCCGAAATAGGCCCGGAAATAGAGCGAGGCGGTGTCGAGGAGCATCAGGCGTCGAGTCACACCCCGATGATGCCGTACCCCCGCTGACGTGCGCGGCCGGTGCCGCGGGGCCGGGCGGAGCGGAGCATGTGAACTGGGTCACTGTTGCGTTTGTCATACCGGAAAGGGGGCAGGCGCGCGGCCGGAGCGGAGCCGGTGGAAATTCAACTTTTCCATCGGTTAAGGCGGGCCCGACCCGTACCGCACCACGACCTGTCCACGGGGGAGACGGGTCGTACTCAGTCAATTCGAGAGGTGTATGTGGCCAGGCTGCAAGCCGAGCACGTGTACAAAGTGTTCGGGAGACGACCCGAGGACGCGGTACGACGGCTCGAGGACGGAGCGAGCCGCGATGAACTGCGGGCCGACGGTACGACCGCCGCGGTGATCGACGCGTCCTTCTCCGTGGACGAGGGCCAGATCTTCGTCGTGATGGGTCTGTCCGGATCCGGCAAGTCCACGCTCCTGCGGACCCTCAACGGGCTGCTGGAGCCGACCGCCGGGAGCGTGCGGTTCGACGGCCAGGACCTGACCTCGCTCAGCGACAAGGAACTGCGCAAGGTCCGCTCGGAGAAGATCTCCATGGTCTTCCAGCACTTCGCGCTCTTCCCGCACCGCAGCGTGCTGGAGAACGCCGCGTACGGGCTGGAGGTGCAGGGCGTACCGCGGGCCGAACGCGAGAAGCGCGCCACGGAAGCGCTGCACCTGGCGGGCCTCAAGGGCTGGGAGAAGTCCTGGCCCGACGAGCTGTCCGGCGGCATGCAGCAGCGGGTGGGCCTGGCCCGCGCGCTGGCCACCGACGCCGATCTGCTGCTGATGGACGAGTCCTTCAGCGCCCTGGACCCGCTGATCCGCCGCGACATGCAGGACCAGCTCCTGGAGCTCCAGAAGACGCTGAAGAAGACCATCGTCTTCATCACCCACGACCTGAACGAGGCCATGCGCCTCGGCGACCGGATCGCCGTCATGCGCGACGGCCGCATCGTGCAGATCGGCAGCGCCGAGGACATCCTCCTGACTCCGGCCAACGACTATGTCGCGTCCTTCATCCAGGACGTCGACCGCTCCCGCGTGCTCACCGCGGGCGCCATCATGGTCGACGCGGACGAGGTGCTGGGCGGCACGGCGCAGGACGGTACGGAACTGCGTACGGCCGCCGACCTGCTGGCCGCCGCGCCCGCCACGGTCCACCGGGACACGCCGGTCGCGGAGCTGTTCGGGCCGTGCTCGACCGGGTCCGTACCGGTCGCGGTGATCGGCGCGGACGGCGAACTGGTCGGCGCGGTGCCCGTACAGCGGCTGCTGTCCGTGCTCAGCGACGGCGGGCAGCCGGACGGGGATCAAAAGGTGACGCCGGCTCCGGCGCGGACGGCGGTCCGGGACTCCGGCGATGCCGCCGCGGAAGAGCCCGCGGGCGAAGCGGGCGACAAGCCCGAGGGCAAGGTGACCGCCGGTGCCTAGGATCAACGTCGGCTCCTGGGCCGATACCTGCGTCGAGTGGCTGCGCCACCACCTCACCTGGCTCTTCGACTTCGTCTCCCATGTCCTGACGGACATGTACAACGGCATCGAGGCGGTGCTGACCGCCCCGCACCCGTTGCTGCTCATGGGCATCTTCGCGGTGCTCGCCTGGTGGCTGCGCGGCCTGCCGGCCGCCGTGCTGACCTTCGCCGGTTTCGCGCTGATCGACTCGATCCAGCAGTGGGAAGCCACCATGCAGTCCCTGGCGCTGGTGCTGGTGGCCTGCATCATCACCGTCGTCGTGGCGGTCCCGCTCGGCATCTGGGCGGCCCGCAACCGCGCCGTCGGCGGCGCCCTGCGCCCGGTCCTGGACCTGATGCAGACGATGCCCGCGATGGTCTACCTGATCCCCGGCATCCTGTTCTTCGGCATCGGCGTGATGCCCGGCATGGTGGCGACGATCATCTTCTCGATGCCGCCCGCCGTGCGCATGACCGAGCTGGGCATCCGCCAGGTCGACGGCGAACTGGTCGAGGCGGCCGAGGCGTTCGGCACCCACCCGCGCCGCACCCTGTTCCGGGTGCAGCTGCCGCTGGCGCTGCCCACCATCATGGCCGGTATCAACCAGGTCATCATGCTGGCGCTGTCCATGGTCGTCATCGCCGGCATGGTCGGCGCCGAGGGCCTGGGCTCCTCGGTCTACAACGCGGTCAGCTCGGTGAACGTCGCCCTCGGCTTCGAGGCCGGTCTCGCCGTCGTCATCCTGGCCATGTACCTGGATCGGATGACCGGCGCCCTCAACGAGCGGGTCTCGCCGCTGGGCCGCCGCGCGCTGGCCAAGGCGCAGGCCGCGCTGGGCGGCCTGAAGTTCCTGTACTGGAAGCCCGCCACGTCCGTCGCGATGGCCGGTGTCGTCGTGCTCGCGCTGGTCGCGGGCGGTCTGAACGTCTTCGGCAAGGACGGCGCGAAGACCGACGGCGGCGGCCGGCCGATCACGCTCGGGTACGTCAACTGGGACGAGGGCAAGGCCACCACGTACCTGTGGAAGGAGATCCTCGAACAGCGCGGCTTCAAGCCGAAGGCGCAGGCCCTGGAGGCCGGGGCGCTGTTCACCGGGCAGGCCCGCGGCGACGTGGACGTGCAGACCAACGCCTGGCTGCCCACCACGCACGCCGAGTACTACAAGAAGTACAAGGACAAGCTCGAAGACCTGGGCGCCTGGTACGACAAGACCTCGCTGGAGATCGCGGTCCCGTCGTACATGAAGGACATCAAGACCCTGGACGACCTCAAGGGCAGGGCCGGCGAGTTCGGCGGCAAGATCACCGGCATCGAGCCGGGCGCCGGCGAGATGAAGATCCTCAAGGGCAAGGTCCTCGGGGACTACGGCCTGGACGGCGAGTACAAGGTCGCCGAGTCCAGCACCGCGTCCATGCTCACCGAGCTGGACCGGGCGTACGCGGCGAAGAAGCCGATCGCCGTGACGCTGTGGTCGCCGCACTGGGCGTACGACAAGTACGACCTCACCAAGCTGGAGGACCCCAAGGGCTCCTTCGGCTCGGGCGACAGCCTGCACCTGCTCGGCCGCAAGGGCTTCGCGAAGGACGAGCCGCAGGTCGCCAAGTGGATGAAGAACTTCCACCTGGACGAGAAGCAGCTCACCAGCCTGGAGAACGCCGTCAAGAGCGCGGGCGAGGGCCACGAGCAGGACGGCGTGCGCACCTGGCTGAAGAAGAACCCGGGCCTGGTCGACACGTTCGCCCCGTCGGCGAACGTCTCGTACGCCAAGGGCAAGGACGCCGGCGCCGCGCCGAACATCGGCTACCCGGCGTGGGACGAGGGCATCGCCACCACGTACCTGTGGAAGAACGTCCTGGAGAAGCGCGGCTACAAGCCCACCGTCCGCAACCTGGACGTCGGCCCGATGTGGACCGGTCTGTCCAGCGGGCAGATCGACGTCGAGTTCGACGGCTGGCTGCCGGTCGCGCAGAAGCAGTACTGGGACCAGTACAAGGACGACCTCGTCGACGTGGGCGCCTGGTACGACAAGACGTCGCTGGAGATCGCGGTCCCGTCCTACGTCAAGGGCGTCAAGACGCTGGACGATCTGCGCGAGCACCGGGACGAGTTCAAGGGCAAGATCATCGGCATCGAGCCGGGCACCGGTGAGATGAAGCGCCTGAAGAGCACCGTCGCGCCCGCGTACGGCCTGGAGGACTTCCAGGTCACCGAGGCCGGCACCAGCTCCATGCTGGCCGAGCTGGACCGGGCCTACGCCAAGAAGGAGCCGATCGCGGTCGTGCTGTGGTCGCCGCACTGGGCGTACAGCAAGTACGACCTGACCAAGCTCGCCGATCCGCAGCACACCTGGGGCGACAACAACCAGATCAAGACGCTCGGCCACAAGAGCTTCCCGGAGAAGTTCCCGGAGTTCAACGGCTGGCTGAAGAACTGGAAGATGACGCCCGACGAGCTGGGGAGCCTGGAGAAGGACATCCAGGACGCGGGCAAGGGCCACGAGAACGACGGCGTCGAGAAGTGGATCGCCGACCACCCGGGCATCGTGGACAAGATGGCGCCGGTGAAGTGACGCGCTGAACCCTGCGCGTGGGCCCCGCCCCTGGCTGTACTGCCGGGGCGGGGCCTTCGCGCGTGCGGGGCGCGTCGGCCGCGTACCGTGGGGTGATGACGACCGGTCACCGCAGCGCCCCCCCGGGTGGTCTCCCTCGTGCCCTCGCTCACCGAGGCCGTGGCCGCCACCGCACCCGACCTGCTCATCGGCGCCACCGACTGGTGCAGCCACCCCGCCGGTCTGGATGTCGCGCGCGTCGGCGGCACCAAGAACCCGGACACCGCCCGCATCGCCGCCCTCGCGCCCGACCTCGTGCTGGCCAACGAGGAGGAGAACCGGGCGCCGGACCTCGGGGCGCTGCGGGCCGCCGGGCTGGACGTGTTGGTCACCGAGATCCGCGACCTGGACCAGGCGCTGCGCGAACTGGAACGCGTACTGGTGCGCGGCTGCCGGCTGCCCCGGCCCGGCTGGCTGGACGACGCGGCGGACGCCTGGCGGGACGTACGGGCCGGGGCGGCGGACCTGCGCGGCGCGGTGGTGCCGATCTGGCGGCGGCCGTGGATGGTGCTGGGCCGGGACACCTTCGCGGGCGATCTGCTCGCCCGGCTGGGCGTGCGGAACCTGTACGCGGACCACGCCGACCGGTACCCGCGCGTCCCGGTCGAGGAGCTGAACGCACGCGGCGCCGACCTGGTGGTGCTGCCGGACGAGCCGTACCGCTTCACGGCCGACGACGGCCCCGAGGCGTTCGCCGGACTGCCCGCCGCGCTGGTCAGCGGGCGTCATCTGACCTGGTACGGGCCGTCGTTGGCGGAGGCCCCGGCGGTGCTCAGGGCCGCGCTGGACGCGGCCCGGTGACCGGGGCGGCCGGGACTGCCGCGGGTGCGGGAACCAGCAGCCGTCCGCCCGCCAGCCCCCGCGCCGTACGCACCCCCGCCACCAGCCAGGCCGTCACCAGCACGCCGAACAGCCCCACCGCGAGCCAGGTGAAGGCCGCGAGGCCGGTGTGCCGGGCCAGCCCGGCCGCGCCCGTCACACACGTACCGACCGGGAAGGTGAACGCCCACCAGGTCATCGAGAACGTCATCCCGGCGCGGAAGGCCCGTACGACCAGGGCCGCCGCCAGCGCCAGCCACAGCAGCGCGAAGCCCATGACCGGCACGCCGTACAGCAGCGCGAAGCCGCTCATCGCCCGCGCGTATCCGGCGCCGACCGCGCCGGGCGCCGCGTCGGCGAGGTTGCCGACCGCGGTCGTGGACTGGCCCAGCGGGCCGAGGACGAGGAAGAGCGTCGGGGTCAGCGCGAGCGGCAGCGGGCCGTGGTGGATCAGCCGGGTCACGACCAGCGGCAGCATCAGCAGCGTGGCCAGCAGCGACATGCCGAACAGCGCGTAGCAGGCGAGGAGCATCGCCTCCTGCCACTGCCCGGCGGGCAGGTGCGGCACCAGGCCGGGGCCGAGCGCCGCCGAGACCATCGGCGCGACCAGCGGCAGCAGCCACACGGGCGAGGCGGTGCCGGGCTCGATCCGGTGCCGGGTCACCATCAGGTACGGGACCGCCGCGGCCGCCGCGAGTCCGACCGCCGTACCGGCGCACCACAGCGCGGCGTCCACCGCGACCGCGGTCCCCTCGCCGAGCACATCGGTGCCGACGGCGAGCGTCCCGCCGCCGACCGCCAACAGCGCCATCGACAGACAGCCGTAGAACGGGGCCACCGCCGGGTCGAGCAGATGGCGGCGCGCCTGGTCGGCGTGGTGGAGCCAGTGGGCGGTACGGGCGGCCAGCAGGACCACCAGCAGAGCGGCGGACAGCGCCCAGACCGCGACGTACGCGCCGCGCAGGAGCGGGGTGTGGGGCAGGGCGGCGCCGGCGTTGGCGACGATGGCGGTGCCCATGACGGCGGCGTACCAGTTGGGGCCGAGATGGCGCAGGGCCGCCGGAGGCGCGGCGGGGGAGCGGGTGGCGGTGCGGGGGCCGGTGCGGGCGGGGGACTGCGTCGGGGATGCCATGCTCCCAGCGTCATCCCCTGCCCCGCCTCCCACCAGGGACCTCGTTCTTATGAGGGCATAAGCTGGGGTTATGGCCAGCGTGAACGAAGAGCGCCCCGGGACGGGCCCCGTGACCCCGCTCGCGCACCGCGTGCCGGACCTCGGCGCGCTGGAGCTGCTGCTCGCCGTCGCCCGGCTCGGCAGCCTCGGGCGGGCCGCACGCGAGCGGGGCATCAGCCAGCCCGCCGCCAGCAGCCGCATCCGCTCGATGGAACAGCAGCTGGGCGTGTCCCTCGTCGAGCGCTCCCCGCGCGGCTCGCGCCTGACGGACGCCGGGGCGCTGGTCACGGACTGGGCGCGGCGGGTGGTGGAGGCCGCCGAAGCCTTCGACGCGGGCGCGCAGGCGCTCCGGGGGCGGCGGGACTCGCGGCTGAGGGTGGCCGCCAGCATGACCATCGCCGAATATCTGCTGCCCGGCTGGCTCATCGCGCTGCGCGCGCAGCGCCCCGACACCGCGGTGTCGCTGCTGGCCGGGAACTCCGCCGCGGTCGCCGAACGCCTCCTCGCGGGCGAGGCCGATCTCGGCTTCGTGGAGGGGCTGGACGTACCCGCCGGGCTGGACGGGGCGGTCATCGGCCATGACCGGCTGGTGGTGGTCGCCGCGCCCACCCACCCGTGGGCCCGGCGCCGTACGGACCTGACGGCCGCCGAACTGGCCGCCACCCCGCTGATCCTGCGCGAACACGGCTCCGGCACCCGCCAGGTCCTGGACGCGGCCCTGGCCGGACACGGCGGCCTGGCCGCCCCCTTGCTGGAACTGGCCTCCACCACGGCGGTCAAGGCGGCGGCGGTGAGCGGGGCGGGCCCTTCCGTACTGAGCGAACTGGCCGTGGGAGAAGAACTGGCCGCCCGGCGGCTGGTCGAGATCCCCGTCCACGGCACCCGCTTCGGCCGCGACCTGCGGGCGGTCTGGCCGTCCGGCCAGCGCCCGGCAGGCCCTGCGCGCCAGCTGCTGGGGCTGACGCGGGCGGTGCCATGACCGAGCGGCCCTGCGTCCTTCAGTTCCTGCCCGCCGCCGACACCAGCGCCTCCATCACCCGCGTATCGTCCCCGGCCTCCGGATGCCACTGCACCGACAGCACGAAGTGGTCCGCGTCGGGGAGTTCCAGGGCTTCGACCGTGCCGTCCGTCGCGTGGGCGGACGGGAGCAGGCCGTTGCCGAGGCGGTCGACGGACTGGTGATGGTAGGTCGGGACGGAGACCGCCTCGGGCAGGATGCCGCCGAGCAGGGTGCCCGGTTCCGGCTTGACCTCGTGGCGGGCGAAGAGGCCCGCGGGGCCCGCGTGGCCGTCGATGTGCTGGACGAGGGTGCCGCCCAGGGCGACGTTCAGCAGTTGCATGCCCCGGCAGATGCCGAGCAGCGGCACGCGCGCCTGTAGGGCGGCGTCGATCAGCGCCAGTTCCCAGATGTCCCGGTCGCGGGCCGGGGGGCCGGTGCGCGGGTCGGGGTCGGCTCCGTACCGTACGGGTTCGACGTCCGGGCCGCCCGCGATCACCAGGCCGTCCAGCCGGGCGACCACCTCCGCCGCGGTGCCGGGGTCGCCGGGCGGCAGCAGGGCGGCGAGGCCGCCGGAGCGCTGGACGAGGCGGTGGTAGCCGGCGGGGAGCAGCGCGGCGGGCAGGGCCCAGACGCCCCAGCGGGCGTCGTCGGCGAGGTAGGTGGTGATGCCGATGAGGGGTTGTGCGGACACGGGTCCTCCGGAGGGTGGGCTGCCCCAGCAGATGGGTGGTCAGTCGCGTTCCAGTTCGGCTTCGGCCTCCGCGAGCGCCGCGAACTCCTCCTCGGGGGCGGCCGCGACCAGCCGGTGCCGGGAGTAGAGCGCGAAGTACGCGAGGGCCACGCCGTAGACGACGAGGGCGATGAAGGCGGCCTGCTTGTCGACGAGGAACGTCGCCACCAGCGCGGAGCAGGCCAGGACGAAGGCGGTGGAGGAGGTCAGGACGCCGCCGGGGGTGCGGTACGGGCGGGGCAGCCGCGGCTCGCGGCGGCGCAGCACGATGTGCGAGAGCGACATCAGGGCGTACGAGATGGTGGCCCCGAAGACGGCGATGTTGAGCATACGGGCGCCGTCGCCGGTCGCCGCGGCCAGCGCGAAGCCGAGCGCGCCGGGCACCAGCAGCGCCAGGTAGGGGGCCTTGCGGCGGCTGGTGAGGGAGAGGAAGCGGGGCAGGTACCCGGCACGGGAGAGCGCGAACAGCTGACGGGAACCGGCGAAGATGAGGGAGAAGAAGGACGCCACCAGGCCCGCGAGGCCCGCGTAGTTGACGATGCGGGAGACGGTGGTGGGTTTGCCGTGCGGCTGGAGTGCCTGCACCAGCGGGTCGCCGACGGACTGGATGGCGGCGGAGCCCCGGGCGCCCGTCGCGGCGACGAAGGTGACCAGCGCGAGCAGCAGCAGGATGCCCATCGCGGCGGCCATCGCCTTCGGCAGCGTACGGGCCGGGTCCCTGGTCTCCTCGGCGGCCAGCGGTACGCCCTCGACGCCGAGGAAGAACCACATGCCGAAGGGGAAGGCGGCCCAGATGCCGAGCACGCCGAAGGGGAGCCAGGAGCTGGAGCCGAAGGCGCTCGCGTCCGCGGGGATGTCGTTCAGGGCGCTGACGTGGAAGTCGCTGAGCGCCCCGAACGCGAAGACCACGACCGCGGCGACCGCGACGGCGGTGACGGCCAGGCTGAAGCGCAGCGCCTCGCCCACGCCCCACAGGTGGATGCCGATGAAGACGACGAAGCAGGCCAGGTACACGGGCCAGCTGGAGGTCAGGCCGAACAGGCCGAGGGATTCCACGTAGTCGCCGATGAAGATGGAGATCGCGGCGGGCGCGAGCACGTACTCGATGAGGATGGCCGTGCCGGTCAGGAAGCCGCCCCAGGTGCCCAGCGCGCGCCGCGCGAAGCCGTAGCCGCCGCCCGCCGTCGGCAGGATCGAGGCCAGTTCGGCCAGCGCGAAGACCAGACAGGTGTACATCACGCCCATCAGGAGCGCGGCGATGGCCAGACCGCCGAAGCCGCCCTGCGCGAGGCCGTTGTTCCAGCCGGAGAAGTCGCCGGAGACGACGTAGGCGACGCCCAGGCCGGTGAGCAGGAGCGGGCCGGCGCTGCCCCGCCGCAGGGTGCGTTTTTGCAGGTAGGCGTCCTGGGGCGGGGAGTCGCCTGCCGCGGTGTCGAAGGGCGGTGCGGTGCGGGATTCGGTGCTGTCGGCCATGAGCCGCTCCTGCTCGCCGGGGGGGGGTGAGTTGAGGGGGAAGTGCTGCGGTAAAGGTTTAGCCGCATACCTTTGCCTCGTGAGGCGGCCGGGCGCAAGCCCCCTGCGTAAAAGACTGGTTACGGGGGCGGAGCCGTCAAGAACCCGCGCAGCAGCGCCGCCGTACCCGCGCAGTGCTCGCGCATCACCTCCCGCGCCCCGTCGGCGTCCCCCTCCAGCACCGCTTCGACCAGGGCGGTGTGCTGCGCCTGCGAGTGCTCCAGGTTGCGTACCAGCAGCGGGATGCAGTCCAGCAGCTCGTTCACGCCCGCCCGCACCGCGGCGTACTGCGCGGCCAGCGACGGGGAACCGGCCAGCTCGGCCAGCGTCAGGTGCAGCAGCGTGTCCCGCCGCCGGTAGTCCGCCAGCGGCGCGTCGTGGGTCGCCGCCAGCGCCTCCCGCAGCCGCCGCGCCTGCGCGTCGTCCAGGCCGTGCGCGGCGCACAGCCCCGCGGCGCCCACCTCCAGCACCTCGCGGAACCGCAGCGTGTCCTCGACATCGACCTTGTCGATGCGGCGCCGCAGTTCGTCCTCGTCCGCGCTCTGCCGGCGCGGCCGCACGAAGGTGCCGCCGTAGCGGCCGCGCCGGCTCTCCACCAGACCCTCGTCCTGAAGGACCTTGAGCACCTCGCGCAGCGTCACCCGGCTGATGTGCAGCCGCTCCGCCAACTCCCGCTCCGCGGGCAGCCGTTCACCGGCGGCCACCAGACCCAGCCGGACGACCTGGAGTATCTGCTCCAGCGCCTCCTCGAAGCCGTTGCCCGCCCGTACGGGCCGCAGTACGGGCGCCAGCCGGTCGGCGGGGCGCTCCCCCCGGCCGTCCGCCACGCCACCTCTGGCACCGTCCACCGGAACCCCTTCCCAACCAATGGTTCGTCGCCCTACCTTATGACCTCCGGACGCAGCGACAGGAGGCCCCACCGTGGCAGACCGCACGCCCCCGCTCTCCGTCGAGGAGCTGAGACGGCTCGTCGACGCCGGGGAGATCGACACTGTCGTCCTGGCCTTCACCGACATGCAGGGCAGGCTCACCGGCAAGCGGTTCGCCGCCCGTCACTTCCTCGACGAGGTGCTGGAGCACGGCACCGAGGGCTGCAACTACCTCCTCGCCGTGGACGTGGACGTCAACACCGTCCAGGGCTACGCGATGTCCTCCTGGGAGCACGGCTACGGCGACTTCGCCATGCACGGCGACGCGGCCACCCTGCGCCGCACCCCGTGGAACCCCGGCACCGCCCTGCTCACCGCCGACCTCGCCTGGCACGACGGCTCGCCGGTCGCCGCCTCCCCGCGGCAGATCCTGCGCAGCCAGCTCGACCGGCTCGCCGAGCGCGGCTGGAGCGCGTACGCGGGCACGGAGCTGGAGTTCATCGTCTTCCGCGACACCTACGAGGACGCCTGGAACCGCGGCTACCGGGACCTGACCCCGGCCAACCAGTACAACACCGACTACTCCGTCCTCGGCACCGGCCGCGTCGAGCCGCTGCTGCGCCGCATCCGCAACGAGATGGGCGCCGCCGGGATGACCGTGGAGTCCGCCAAGGGCGAGTGCAACCTCGGCCAGCACGAGATCGCCTTCCGCTACGACGAGGCGCTGACCACCTGCGACCAGCACTCCGTCTACAAGACCGGCGCCAAGGAGATCGCCGCCCAGGAGGGCATGGCGCTGACCTTCATGGCCAAGTACAACGAGCGCGAGGGCAACTCCTGCCACATCCACCTCTCGCTGCGCGACGAGGCCGGGCAGCCGGTCCTCGCGGACGGCTCGGGGCCGTACGGCATGTCGCGGGTCATGCGGCACTTCCTGGCCGGACAGCTCGCCGCGCTGCGCGACTTCACGCTCTTCTACGCCCCCAACATCAACTCCTACAAGCGCTTCCGGCCCGGCTCCTTCGCCCCCACCGCCGTCGCCTGGGGCCCGGACAACCGCACCTGCGCGCTGCGCGTCATCGGCCACGGCCCCGGCCACCGCCTGGAGAACCGGCTGCCCGGCGGCGACGTGAATCCGTACCTCGCGGTGGCCGCCATGGTCGCGGCGGGCCTGTACGGCATAGAGCACGAGCTGGAACTCCCCGAGGCGTGTACCGGCAACGCCTACACCGGCGACGCCGAGCACGTGCCCACCACGCTGCGCGAGGCCGCCGCGCTCTGGGAGGCCAGCCCGATCGCCCGCGAGGCATTCGGCGACGCGGTCGTCGAGCACTACCTCCACATGGCCCGCGTCGAACAGGACGCGTACGACGCCGCCGTCACGGACTGGGAGCGCTTCCGCTCCTTCGAGCGCATGTAAGGAAGACCGCCACGTGTTGCAAGAGCTGCGCATCATCAACCCGGCGACCGAGGAGCAGGTAGCCGTCGTCCCCGTCACCACCCCCGCCGAGGTGGACGAGGCGGTCCGGCGGGCCGCTGCCGCACAGCAGAAGTGGGCCGCGCTGCCGCCCGGCGACCGTGCCCGCCTGCTGCGGCGGTTCGCCGAGGTCGTACGGGACAACGTCCCCGCGCTCGCCCGGCTCGAACTGACGGAGGCCGGGCACCCCCTGGGCAACGCCGAGTGGGAGGCGAACAACGTCGTCGACCTGCTGCACTACGCCGCCGGGGGAGTGGAGCGGCTGACCGGCCGGCAGATCCCCGTCGCCGGCGGGCTCGACATCACCGTCCAGGAACCGCTGGGCGTCGTCGCCGTCATCGCGCCGTGGAACTTCCCGATGCCGATCGCCGCCTGGGGCACCGCCCCGGCCCTGGCGGCCGGGAACGCCGTCCTCCTCAAGCCCGCCGAGACCACCCCGCTCACCGCGCTCCGGCTCGCCGAGTACGCGCTGGAAGCGGGCCTGCCCGAGAACCTGTTCCAGGTGCTGCCGGGCGAAGGCGCCGTCACCGGCAACGCCCTGGTCGAACACCCCGGCGTCGCCAAGGTCGTCTTCACCGGCTCCACCGCCACCGGCCGGCACATCGCCGCCCGGTGCGCCGCACAGACCAAACGGCTCACCCTCGAACTCGGCGGCAAGAGCCCCAACATCGTCTTCGCCGACGCCGACATCGAGCGGGCCGCGGCCGCGGCCCCCGGCTCCTTCCTCGACAACACCGGCCAGGACTGCTGCGCCCGCAGCCGCATCCTCGTCCAGCGCTCGGTCCACGACCGCTTCATGGAGCTGCTGGAGCCCGCCGTGCGGTCCTTCGTCGCGGGCGACCCGGCCGACCCCGCCACGCAGATGGGCCCGCTGATCTCCGCCGCCCAGCGCGAGCGCGTACGGTCCTACGTCCCCGAGGACGCGCCCGCCGCCATCCGCGGCGAGGCCCCCAAGGGCAAGGGCTTCTGGTACCCGGCCACCGTCCTGGAGGGCCGCCCGGACGACCGTACCGCCGTCGAGGAGATCTTCGGACCGGTCGCCGTCGTGATCCCCTTCGACGACGAGGCCGACGCGATCCGCCTCGCCAACGCCACCGACTACGGCCTGTCCGGCTCCATCTGGACCCGCGACGTGGGCCGCGCCCTGCGCGTGTCGGGCGCGGTCGCCGCCGGGAACCTCTCCGTCAACTCCCACAGCAGCGTCCGCTACTGGACCCCGTTCGGCGGCTACAAGCAGTCCGGCCTCGGCCGCGAACTGGGCCCGGACGCGCTCGCCGCCTTCACCGAGACCAAGAACATCTTCATCAGCACCGAGGAGAGCTAAGTGACCGACCAGACCCCCGTGTGCCGTCGCCTCGTCGGCCGCACCGCCGTCATCACCGGCGCCGGCAGCGGCATCGGCCTGGCCACCGCCCGCCGCCTGGCCTCCGAGGGCGCCAACGTCGTGTGCGCCGACATCGACGAGAAGGCGGGCAAGGCCGCCGCCGAAGACGTCGGCGGCACCTTCGTCCAGGTGGACGTGACCGACTCCGACCAGGTCGAGGCGCTGTTCAAGGCCGCGTACGACACCTACGGCTCGGTGGACGTGGCGTTCAACAACGCCGGCATCTCGCCCGCCGACGACGACTCGATCCTCACCACCGGGCTGGACGCCTGGAAGCGCGTCCAGGAGGTCAACCTCACCTCCGTCTACCTGTGCTGCAAGCACGCGCTGCCCTACATGCAGCGCCAGGGCAAGGGCTCCATCATCAACACCGCGTCCTTCGTGGCCGTGATGGGCGCCGCCACCTCGCAGATCAGCTACACCGCCTCCAAGGGCGGCGTGCTGTCGATGTCCCGCGAGCTGGGCGTGCAGTTCGCCCGCGAGGGCATCCGGGTGAACGCGCTGTGTCCGGGGCCGGTGAACACCCCGCTCCTGAAGGAGCTGTTCGCCAAGGACCCGGAGCGCGCGGCGCGCCGCCTGGTGCACGTGCCCGTCGGCCGGTTCGCCGAGCCCGAGGAGATCGCCGCCGCGGTCGCCTTCCTCGCCAGCGACGACTCCTCCTTCGTCAACGCCGCGGAGTTCCTGGTGGACGGCGGTATCGCAGGGGCGTACGTCACACCCGTGTAGGCCACAGCCTTCCGCACGGATACAGTCCGAAGATCACCAACGGGACCGGTGCCCCGGCGCGCCGGTCCCGCAGGTCCACTGCCCGCAGCAACGTCAAAGCCGACGTCCGCCCCTACCACCGGAGAACCATGCGCACCAGACACGCCCTCGCCCTGGGGCTCGCCACCGCCGCGACCGTCTCGACCCTGGCGGCCACCGGCCCCGCCGCCGCCGCGAGTCCCGCGCACCCCGCGAAGGCCCCGGAGCGTACGAGCTGTCCGCAGCTCTCCAAGAGCATCAAGTGGTACGGCGACAACCGCGCCAAGATCCAGCGCATGATCGACGAGCGCGGCATCTGCTCCCACCCGAAGCCCGGCCCCGAGGGCCGCCCCGTCGCCGCCTTCGACTGGGACAACACCGTCGTCAAGAACGACATCTCCGACGCCACACTCGCCTGGTCGCTCCAGCACGACAAGATCCTGCGCCCCAAGAGCTGGAAGTTCACCAGCCCCTGGATGACCACCGCCGCCGACCGCGCCCTGACCAAGGCGTGCGGCACCTCCGTACCCGTCGGCCGCCCGCTGCGCACCTCGAAGAACGCCGCCTGCGCCGACGAGATCATGGAGATCCGCGGCAAGGCCCGCACCATGGACGGCAAGGCCGCCTTCGCGGGCGAGTGGAACCACCGCCGCACCAAGCCCGAGTACGCCTGGATCCCGCAGCTGTTCGCCGGCCTGACCCCGGCCCAGGTCACCTCGTACGCCAAGCAGGCCCGCGCGGAGAACCTCGCCGCGCCCATCGGCGCGAAGCAGACCGTCGGCACCCACCAGCTGGCCGGCTACATCCGCTACTACGACCAGCAGAAGGACCTGATCCGCACCCTCAAGGCGGCCGGGTTCCAGGTCTACATCGTCTCCGCGTCCTCCGAGACCATCGCCGAGGCGTGGTCCGGCGGCGTCGGCGTCGACCGCGCCCACACCATCGGCGTCCGCAGCCTGATGAAGTACGGCCGGTTCACCACCGGCATCCGCGGCTGCGGCGACGTCAAGGACGGCCACGGCGAGGTGCTGCCCTACATGGACGGCAAGCGCTGCCTGATCAACCAGGAGATCTTCAAGATCAAGGGCGCCGAGGCATGGCGCTTCCAGGACCCCGCGCACCGCATCGCGCTCGGCGGCGGCGACGCCAACACCGACGTCACCTTCGTCAACGACGCCACCGGCGTACACCTGGCCATCAACCGCAACCAGCCGGAACTGATGTGCCGCGGCTACGACAACGCCGACGGCCGCTGGGTGGTCAACCCCATGTTCATCGAGCCGCTGCCGCAGAAGTCCGGTACGTACCCGTGCGCCACGACGGGTTACACCAACACCGACGGCGGCCTCGGCCCGGTGCGTCGCCCGGACGGCACGGTCGTTGCCGACCAGCGGGACCGTATTCACGCCTGATGCGCCCGAGGGCCGTGCCTTCTTATCAGCTACAGGAAGGTGCGGCCCTCGCCGCGGTACGTCGGTACCGTCGCCACCACCCGGTCGCCCTCGACCAGGTGCAGTGCCGCGAACCGTTCGCACAGCTCACCGGCCTTCGCGTGCCGGAACCACACCTTGTCGCCGAGCCGCAGGCCGTCGGCGGCGGGCCCCAGCAGCGGGGTCTGCACCTCTCCCGCCTCCTCCTGCGGGTCGTACCGCAGTCCCTCCGGCAGATACGGCACCGGCGAACGGTCCCGGCCCGCGACCCCGGACGCCGGATAGCCGCCGCCCAGCACGGTCACGACACCCTTCCCCGGCCGCCGCACCACCGGTTGGGCGAACAGCGCCGCCGGACGGCCCGTGAAAGAGCGGTAGTTGTCGAACAGCCGCGGTACGTACAGCCCCGACCCGGCCGCGATCTCGGTCACCGCTGCCTCCGCCGCCGTGTGCTGCACGCTGCCCGTGCCACCGCCGTTGACGAATTCCAGGTCCGGCGCCTCGGCCCGCACCGCGCGTACGACCTCCCAGCGCCGCCGCGCCAGGTCCCGGCGCGCCGCCGCCTGCATCGCCTGTACGGCACGGGAGCGCAGCGGATGCCCGGCGACCGCGTCGCCCACCCCCGCCACATGGCCCTCGTACGCCATCAGCCCGGCCACCCGGAAACCCGGACGGCGCGTCACCGCGCGGGCCAGCGCGGCCACCTGGTCCGGCCGGTTCATCGGCGACCGGCGCGCGCCGATCCGCACCCGTCCGCCCAGCGGCCGGTACGCGGTGTCCCACTCCAGGCACACCCGGATCTCCTCGCCGCCCCCGGCAGGGCGAGCGGCGTCGACCAGATCCAGCTGCGCCACGTCGTCGACCATCACCGTCACCGCAGCCGCCAGCTTCGGATCGGCGGCCAGTTCCGCGAAGCCCTCCCGGTCCGCCGACGGATACGCCAGCAGCACGTCCTCGATCCCGGACCGCGCCAGCCACAGCGACTCGGCCAGGGTGTAGCTCATGACGCCCGTGAAACCGTCCCGGGCCAGCGCCCGTTCCAGCAGGGCCCGGCAGCGTACCGACTTGCTCGCCACCCGCAGCGGCTTGCCCTGCGCGCGCCGTACCAGATCCGCGGCGTTGGCGTCGAAGGCGTCGAGGTCCACGAGCGCCAGCGGCGCGTCGAGATGCGCGGTGGCCCGGTCGTAACGGGCCCGGTCGGCAGCCGTGTCGCACGGATACGGGGACATGGCCGCAGCCTGCCAGAAGGTCCTACGGGTGGGTAGGGGGTAGGAACGCGACAGACCGGACGCCGGACGCCGGGGGAGAGCGGACGAGTTGGAGCACCGGCGGCGGCAGCCCGTAGAGTGAGCGGACGCCGCAACCAGCAGGTCAGCGGTGTGATGTCCGGATACGAACCACCCTGCCCCGATTGCCGGCCGGGCGCGGGACCAGGGGCGCGAGGGGGAGCGCGGGTGAGCACCGAAGCCGATTTCGCCGACGCGCATCGCCTTCCCCGCACCCTGCCCCCGCAGGCACCGGCACCGCCCGCCGAGGACCCGCAGACGGCCGTGCTGCGCCCCGTCCCGCCGGAACGCCCCGCGAAGCCGGCCCCCGGCCCGATGCCGACCGCGGCGCCGACCGGATCTGCCGCGGCGCCGACCGGACCCGCCGTGGCCGCGGCGCCGACCGGCCCGGCCGCGGCAGCAGGCGGCCCATCCCCGGAAAACATCCCGCCCCGCCCCACCCACGCCCCCGCGACGCCGCCCGCGAACAACCCGTCCGTCCTGCCCCAGACCGCGACGGACCGTCCCGCGGCGGACCGTCCCGCGACGGACCGTTCCGCCGCGCCCCGCGACACCGCCGCCTTCCACCTCGCCAACAGCGGAGCACTCTGGAACGGCGACCCGAAGCGCCCCGGCACCGCGCGTACGGCAGACGAGGCCGCCCCCGACGACCTGCCGCCCCCGACCGGCCGCCCCCTCACCGGCCCGCTCGTGCCGCCGCCTCCCGCCACCCCGCCGTACACGCCCCCGGCCCCGGCCGCGCACCACTCCGTGCGGCGCACCGCGCTGGCCGCCGCCGGACTGGTGCTCGGCGTCGGCCTCGTCGCGGGCGCCGCCGCAGGCAGCTGGCTCGCCGGCGACGCCGACGGCAGCCCCGCCGCCGAGGCGGTCTTCGCGCACGGCCGCGAGACCTGGCACAGCGCCCCCGTCGACACGCTCTTCCCGCCCACCCTGAACGGCCTGGGCACCGGCCCCGGTGGCGCGGACCGCACCTGGATCCGCATCGCCGTCGCGCCCGACAGCGGCTGTGCGGGCGCCTTCGACCCGCTGCTGACCAAGGCGCTCGCCCCGGTGGGCTGCAACCGCCTGGTGCGCGCCACCTACGTCGACGCCACCCGCACCAGCGTCATCACCGTCGGCGCCGTCTCCACCAAGGCCGACCGCACCGGCATGCAGGACCTGCGCCGCCGCTTCGCCAAGGAGCACCTGGACACCCGTACGGACCTGATGCCCCGCCCGTACGCCGCCAAGGGCACCCCCGCCGCCGGCTTCGGGCCCGCCCAGCGCGCCAGCTGGAGCATCCGCGTCCTCGACGACCTGCCCGTCGTCGTCTACGGCGTCTCCGGCTTCGCCGACGGCCGTAAGGTCGACGACCCGCAGCCCGCCGCCGAAGCCACCCGTACCGGCGCCACCACCGCCCCCGCCGAAGCCGGGCTCGGCCACGACGCGAAAGCCGTCACCGACCGCATCGAGCAGACCTTCCGCAAGCAGGCCGCCAAGGGAACCACGGAGCCGCAATGACCAGGAGGCCCCTGCTGCGCGCCGCCGGCGTCGCGCTGTCCGCCGCCGCGCTGACCGTCCTGCCCGCGCTGCCCGCCCACGCCGACGGCATACGGGCCCAGGAATGGGCGCTCAAGGCCATGAACACACAGGACGCCTGGGAGACCACCAAGGGCGAGGGCATCACCGTCGCCGTCCTGGACACCGGCGTGGACGCGAGCCACCCCGACCTCCAGGGCCAGGTACTGCCCGACAACGACCTGGTCGGCTTCGGCGCGAGCCCCGGCGACAAGGCGTGGGCCGAGCACGGCACCGCGATGTCCGGCATCATCGCCGGCCACGGCCACGGCGCCGACCGGGCCGACGGCGTGGTCGGTGTGGCACCCGAGGCGAAGATCCTGCCGGTCCGGGTGATCCTCGAAGACAGCGACCCGGAGCGCAAACGCGCCCGCGCCGAACGCGCGGGCGCCCTCGCCGACGGCATACGCTGGGCCGCCGACCACGGCGCCGACGTGATCAACCTGTCCCTCGGCGACGACAGCAGCTCCGCGCACCCCGAGCCCCGCGAGGACGCCGCCATCCAGTACGCGCTGGGCAAGGGCGTCCCCGTCATCGCCTCGGCCGGCAACGGCGGCAAGGACGGCGACCACGTCTCCTACCCCGCCGCCTACCCCGGCGTGATCGCCGTGACCGCCGTCGACCAGTGGGGCTCCCGCGCCAACTTCTCCACCCGCCGCTGGTACGCCACGGTCTGCGCGCCCGGCGTCGGCGTAGTCATCGCCAACCCGGACCGCAAGTACTACGAGGGCTGGGGCACCAGTGCCGCGTCCGCCTTCGTCTCCGGCGCGGTGGCCCTGATCCGCGCCGCCCACCCCGACCTGAGCCCCGCCCAGATCAAACAGCTCCTCACCGACACCGCCCAGGACGCCCCCGAAGGTGGCCGCAACGACGAACTGGGCGCAGGCATGGTCGACCCGGCCGCCGCGATAAAAGAGGGCAACGCCCTCAAGCCAACCCCCCAGAAGCCCGCCCCCGCCGCCCACACAAGCCACTACTTCGGCCCCGGCCCAGCCGCCGAACAGCCCAGCGCCGACCCCACATGGCTCCCGTGGACGGCAACGATCGCAGGCATGGCCCTGATCACGGCATCAGCAATCTTCTGGCGCAAGCGCACCTGACCAGTACCCGAGCCCATACACGATCCGCACCCGCCCCCGCCCAAACGCCGCCGCACCAAGCCACCCACTACCCCCACCACCCCCTCCCTCAACCACCCTTCCCACGGAAGGGGGCGGGCCGGAGCGGCCTGCCGCGCAGGCCCGCCCCCGAACCTTGACAGCCCCGCGCAGCGGCCACAGCCCGCCGCAGGCGCGTACGGTGGGGCAGCCGAAACCGAAACCGACGAGCCGGACAACCGCGCCCAGGGGGCGCAGCGCGGCCACAGCCCGCCGCAGGCGCGAACGGCGGGGCAGCCGAAACCGAACCGCCACCGACAAGCCCGCCGCAGGCGCGTACAGCGGGGCGGCCGAAACCGAACCGACCGGCCCAAACCCCGGGCCCAAAGGGCCCACCGCTAGGCTCGGCAACGTGCTCAAAAACATCCCCACCTCCGACTTCTCCGAAGACGACGGCTCCGCCGACCCGGAACTGGCCGCCGCACTGGCGGATCACGCGGCCGCACCCACGGAGGCGACCGAGACCCGGCTCCTCCCGCTGCTGAGCCGGGCCCGGCTCCTCGTCCCGGTCGTGGCCGTGCTCGGCGAGGTGGAGACCGGCCCGGACGGCCTCAAGCGGGAGAAGACGAGCGACATGGCGGTGCCGACGCTCCAGGCCCCGGACGGCCGCCGCGCCCTGCCGGCCTTCACGTCGATGGAGACGCTGCACCGCTGGCGCCCGGACGCCCGCCCGGTGGCGGTTCCGATGCGGCAGGCGCTGCTCGCCGCCGCGCACGAGAAGGCGGACACGGTCGTCATCGACCTGGCGGGCCCGGCGACGTACCAGCTCACCGGGGCCGCGCTGCGCGCGCTCGCGGAGGGCCGGGAGAGCACCGACCCGCTCGCCGACCCGGCCGTCACCGACGCGCTGCGCGCTCTGCTGGACGCCGAGCCGGACGTCCTGGTGGCCCGTCTGGACCCCTCGGCGGAGGCCGACGGGACCCTCTCCCTCGGGCTCGCCCCGGACGCCACGCCCGCCACCGTCGCCCAGCGCCTGGCCCCCGCGCTGGCCGCGGACGAGACCCTGCGCTCCCGGCTCATCCGGGGCCTCGACCTGGCCCTGCTGCCGCCGGGCACGGACACCGCGGGGGCGTTCTTCACCCGCTGACCTCCCGCCCCGGGCCCCGGCCTCCGACCACCGGCGCACCGCCTTGCACCGGCGCACCGCCTTCAACAGGCGGATCTCCTCCCCCCGCCGCACAATGCGAAGGAAAGCGCAAGATCCGGGCGAGGAGGCCCCATGGAGACGACAACGGAGACCCGCACGGTCGTATCCGAGTTCCTCGGCACGCTGCTCCTGGTGTTCTTCGCCGTCGGCTCCGCGGTGCTGGCCGGCGAGTACATCGGAACGTTCGGCATCGCCCTGGCATTCGGCTTCACCCTGCTGGCCCTGGCGTACGCGATCGGCCCGATCTCGGGCAGCCACGTCAACCCGGCGGTGACGCTCGGCATGCTGCTGGCGCACCGCATCACGCCCCGTACGGCGATCGAGTACTGGATCGCCCAGCTGCTGGGCGGCATCGTCGGCGCGGCGCTGCTGTTCCTGGTCGCCAAGCAGGTGCCGGGCCTGAAGACCGACGAGGCATTCGGGTCCAACGGCTGGGGCGACCGTTCGGCGGTGCACATCAATCTCGGCGGCGCCTTCGTGGCCGAGATCGTGCTGACGTTCCTGCTGGTGTTCGTGGTGCTCGCGGTCACCCACCGGGTGGCGGTGGTCGGCTTCGACGGTCTGCCGATCGGCCTGGCGCTGGCGACCGTGCACCTCATCGGCATTCCGCTCACCGGTACGTCGGTGAACCCGGCCCGCAGCATCGGCCCGGCCCTGTTCGCGGGCGGCGGCGCGCTGTCGCAGCTGTGGCTGTTCATCGTGGCGCCGCTGATCGGCGGCGCGCTGGCCGCGGTGGTGCACCAGGTCACCCACCCGCCGAACGAGCCCAAGCTGGTCGCGGACGAACGCTCCGCGACGTAACGGCAGCGTATCGTCGCAACGCCACCGTAGCGACGCGCCACCGTAGCGACGCAACGCCACCGCAGCGACGCCACGCAACCGTATCGACGCGTCGGCACCGTATCGATGCGACGTCACCGTATCGACGCAACCGCACCGTAGCGACGGAACCCCACACAAACGACGAGGCCGCCCCCGGCACCACCGGCCGGGAGCGGCCTCACCCACGCGCGCCCAGGACGCGCCTCACGCGCAAGGCGCGCCCAGCGCGCCGAGACGGACCCGGTTACCCGTACACCGGCCCCGTGAACTTCTCCCCGGGCCCCTGCCCCGGCTCGTCCGGCACGACGCTCGCCTCGCGGAAGGCCAGCTGGAGCGACTTCAGCCCGTCCCGCAGCGGCGCCGCGTGGTAGGAGCCGATCTCCGTCGCGCTCGCCGTCACCAGTCCGGCCAGCGCCTGGATGAGCTTGCGGGCCTCGTCCAGGTCCTTGTGCTCGGCACCGTCCTCGGCCAGCCCGAGGTTGACCGCCGCGGAGGACATCAGGTGCACGGCGACGGTGGTGATCACCTCGACGGCCGGCACGTCCGCGATGTCGCGGGTCATCGCGTCGAAGTCCGGGTTCGCGGGGGCGGCGGGGCCGGCCGGCTCCGCCGGGCCGGGCTGCTGCGGGGTCTGGTCACTCATGGCTCGCGCTTCACTTCCTGCTCAGGGGTCGGCCCCACCTTATGGTGGGCCCGTGCGCGCGCGGGGCCCGCCCCCGCGGCAGGTCCGCCGACGAGTGGGGCCCGCCCCTTGACTCGTGTATCCTGGGAGTCCGACCGGCCGAGCACCGATGTGCCCGGCCCACAAGTGGAGGCTCCGATCTCCCACCCGACCAGCCCCCGGGCAGGCGGGTCAACGGTCAGGCTGCGCCCCGCGGTGACATCGCGGCGGTGCTCCCGATCCATTGAGGAGCCCCGCCTGTGTCCCGTCCGGGGCATTTTTCGTGCTGCGGCGTGGTTGGTCATACCGAAACAGACGTTACGCGGCAGTCCGCCAGGCCGTCGCGTGGTGCTACCGAGGAGGATCCATCAGCGCCGAGCCCCGCATCAACGACCGGATTCGCGTCCCCGAGGTGCGACTCGTCGGTCCCAGTGGCGAGCAGGTCGGCATTGTGCCGCTTGCCAAGGCCCTGGAGCTTGCGCAGGAGTACGACCTCGACCTGGTCGAGGTGGCGGCGAACGCCCGTCCGCCGGTCTGCAAGCTCATGGACTACGGAAAGTTCAAGTACGAGTCGGCCATGAAGGCCCGTGAGGCGCGCAAGAACCAGGCGCACACGGTCATCAAGGAGATGAAGCTCCGGCCGAAGATCGACCCGCACGACTACGACACCAAGAAGGGTCACGTCGTCCGGTTCCTCAAGCAGGGTGACAAGGTCAAGATCACGATCATGTTCCGTGGTCGCGAGCAGTCCCGCCCCGAGCTGGGCTTCCGACTGCTGCAGCGCCTCGCGGAGGACGTCCAGGACCTGGGCTTCATCGAGTCCAACCCGAAGCAGGACGGCCGCAACATGATCATGGTCCTCGGTCCGCACAAGAAGAAGACCGAGGCGATGGCCGAGGCCCGTGAGGCGCAGGCCGCCCGCAAGGCGGAGCGCCAGGGCTCTGCTGCGGAGCAGGGCGCCGAGGAGCCTGCCGAGGCGTGATCCAGGGCGCGAGCCCCGGAGAACGCCGGGGACCGCCCCGGATTCCAACCGATACATCTGACGCCCCCGGGCGCCGGTCCCCAGGCCGGTGGGGGCGCCACTCAAGAGGAGAGAACGGCGCATGCCGAAGAACAAGACGCACAGCGGTGCCAGCAAGCGCTTCAAGATCACCGGCTCCGGCAAGGTGATGCGGGAGCGCGCCGGCAAGCGCCACCTGCTCGAGCACAAGTCGTCCCGCGTGACGCGTCGCCTCACCGGCAACGCCGTGATGGCCCCGGGCGACGCCGCGAAGGTCAAGAAGCTTCTCGGCAAGTAAGTCCTGCCGCCCGCCGCGAGGCGCGGCACGCAGGACCCGACCGGGACCGAAGTCGATTCGGGCCGCGTGACGACCACCGCGGCCCCGCTACAAGGAGTTAACAAGTGGCACGCGTCAAGCGGGCAGTCAACGCCCACAAGAAGCGCCGGGCGATCCTCGAGCAGGCCAGCGGCTACCGCGGCCAGCGTTCCCGCCTCTACCGCAAGGCGAAGGAGCAGGTCACCCACTCCCTCGTCTACAACTACAACGACCGCAAGAAGCGCAAGGGCGACTTCCGTCAGCTGTGGATCCAGCGCATCAACGCCGCTGCCCGCGCCAACGGCATGACCTACAACCGCTTCGTGCAGGGTCTGAAGGCCGCGAACATCGAGGTCGACCGCAAGATGCTGGCCGAGCTCGCGGTCAACGACACCAACGCGTTCGCCGCGCTGGTCGAGGTGGCCCAGAAGGCGCTGCCGAGCGACGTCAACGCCCCGAAGGCCGCCTGAACCACGGCCTGAGGCACGCTCGCACGGACCCGCAGGCCCCCGGCCTGCGGGTCCGTCGCTTTCCGTACGCCCTTCCGCACGCCGACGACATCCGAAGAAGTGAGCCGCCGCCCATGGGCACCCCCGAGTTGATCTCCCCGCGTTCCGCGCGTGTCGCCGCCGCCCGGCGGCTGGCCCGCCGCAACTTCCGCGGCAAGGAACGCCGGTTCATCGCCGAGGGCCCGCAGGCCGTACGCGAAGCCGTCGCGCACCGCTTCGCCGGGGAGCGCACGCTCGTCGAGCTGTTCGCCACCCCGGAGGCCGCCGAGCGGCACGCGGACATCGTCGGCGCGGTGCGCGCGGCCGGCGTACCGGTGCACTACGCCGCCGACGCGACCATCGCCGAACTGTCCCAGACCGTCACCCCGCAGGGTCTGGTCGGCGTCTGCCGCTTCCTGGACTCGCCCTTCGAGGAGATCCTGGCGGCCCGCCCGAAGCTGGTCGCGGTGCTCGCCAACGTACGCGACCCCGGCAACGCCGGCACGGTGCTGCGCTGCGCGGACGCCGCGGGCGCCGACGCGGTGGTGCTGACCGACGCCTCGGTGGACCTCTACAACCCCAAGTCGGTGCGCGCCTCGGTCGGCTCGCTCTTCCACCTGCCGGTGGCCGTGGGCGTACCGGTCGAGCAGGTCGTCGCGGGGCTGCGCGGCGCGGGCGTACGGATCGTGGCCGCCGACGGCGCGGGCGCCGCCGACCTGGACGCCGAACTGGACGCGGGCACCATGAGCGGCCCCACCGCCTGGGTCTTCGGCAACGAGGCGTGGGGCCTGCCGGAGGAGACCCGCGCACTGGCCGACGCGGTGGTGCGGGTGCCGATCCACGGCAAGGCCGAGAGCCTCAACCTGGCCACCGCCGCCGCCGTATGCCTCTACGCCTCGGCCCGCGCGCAGCGCACCGCCGGAGGCTGCCGCTCCGGCTCCCGCGGCTAGTAGTGTTGCGACCCCGTGGGCCGGAAGGGGAGGGGGTAGCGGGAATGCAGTCCAGGGCGCGGAGCACGACGGTCGCTGCCGGTTCCCGTCCGGAGGGCGGCGACGCCCCCGGCCCGGTGCCCGCCGGCGCCCCGGACCTGACCGGCGCCGGGCTCGACCCGGACGACCTGCCCGACGGCCTGGTCGTCGCCGACGAGACCGGCCGGGTCATCTGCTTCAACGCCGCCGCGGCCCGGATCACCGCCATCGCCCCGCACGAGGCGCTGGGCCGGCCGCTGGAGAAGGCGCTGCCGCTCCAGGACATCGAGGGCCGCCGCTGGTGGCAGCTGACCGACCCGTACGGCGGTCTGGCGATCCGCAACGGCCAGCCGGAGCGCAATCTGCTGCTCGGCGGCCGCGAGGTGCTGGTCTCCGCGCGCTACGTCCGCAGCCGTCCCACCGGCCCGGTCCGCCGCCTCGTCGTCGCGCTGCGCGGCACCGAGGCGCGGCGCCGTACGGAACTGAGCCACGCCGAGCTGATCGCCACCGTCGCCCACGAGCTGCGCTCGCCGCTGACCTCCGTCAAGGGGTTCACCGCCACCCTGCTCCAGAAGTGGGAGCGCTTCACCGACGACCAGAAGCGCCTGATGCTGGAGACCGTGGACGCCGACGCCAACCGCGTTACCCGCCTGATCGCCGAGCTGCTGGACATCTCCCGTATCGACTCCGGCCGGCTTGAGGTGCGGCGGCAGCGGGTGGACATGGTCGCCGCCGTACGCCGGCACGTCCAGGCCCAGACGACGGCGGGCCAGCTGCCGGACCGCTTCCTGATCCGCATGGTCGAGCCGCTGCCCGATCTGTGGGCGGACCCGGACAAGATCGACCAGGTGCTGGGCAACCTGCTGGAAAACGCGGTGCGCCACGGCGAGGGAACCGTCACCATCGAAGTGGCACCGGCATCGGACGTCTCCGGAGCGGAAGGGACGAGTGTCACCGTGAGCGACGAGGGCCCCGGCATCCCCGAGGAGTCGATGAGCCGCGTCTTCACCCGTTTCTGGCGGGGCAGCAAGCGCGGCGGCACCGGCCTGGGCCTGTATATCGTCAAGGGCATCGTCGAGGCCCACGGCGGCACGATCACGGTCGGCCGCGCCCCGGCCGGCGGCGCCCGGTTCCGATTTAGCCTGCCCGTCGGGACGCCCGCCTTCATGGCGTGAGCGGCGCCCGGCGGGCCCACCCCCGTCGGGGCTCGGATGAGGCGCGGCCGCCCTGCCCCGTAGACTGCACCTTTGGCACCTTTGGCACTGCACACGTCGGGGGCAAGCCGCGCGCCAAGCCCATCGGAAGCACGGGAAGAGATGTCCGCACCCAATAAGTCGTACGACCCTGTCGAGGTCGAGGCCCTGAAACCGGAAGAGATCGCCCGCATGCGGGACGAGGCGCTGGCCGCCATCGCCGCCGCCGGCGACCTCCAGGAGCTGCACGAGGTGAAGGTCGCGCAGACCGGTGGCACCTCGCCGCTGGCGCTGGCCAACCGCGAGATCGGCGCGCTGCCGCCGCAGGCGAAGGCGGACGCGGGCAAGCGCGTCGGCCAGGCCCGCGGCCAGGTGAGCCAGGCGCTCAAGGCCCGCCAGGAAGAGCTGGAGGCGGAGCGGGACGCCCGGGTGCTGGTCGAGGAGGCGGTGGACGTCACGCTGCCGCACGACCGGGTACGCCCCGGCGCCCGCCACCCGCTCACCACCCTGTCCGAGCGGATCGAGGACGTCTTCGTGGCCATGGGCTACGAGGTCGCCGAGGGCCCCGAGGTCGAGTCGGAGTGGCTGAACTTCGACGCGCTGAACATCGCCCCGGACCACCCGGCCCGCACGATGCAGGACACGTTCTTCGTAGAGAACGAGGCCGCCGGTGAGGACCAGTCCGGCGTCGTGCTGCGCACCCACACCTCGCCGGTGCAGATCCGCACGATGCTCGACCGCGAGCCGCCGCTGTACGTGATCTGCCCGGGCCGCGTCTACCGCACGGACGAGCTGGACGCCACCCACACCCCGGTCTTCAACCAGGTCGAGCTGCTCGCCATCGACGAGGGCCTGACCATGGCGGACCTGCGCGGCACCCTCGACCACATGGTCAAGGCGCTGTTCGGCGACGACATCAAGACGCGGCTGCGGCCGAACTACTTCCCGTTCACCGAGCCGTCCGCCGAGCTGGACATGGTCTGCTACGTCTGCCGCGGCGCCTCCGTCGGCGACCCGCAGCGCCCGTGCCGCACCTGCTCCAGCGAGGGCTGGATCGAGCTGGGCGGCTGCGGCATGGTCAACCCGCGGGTGCTGACGGCCTGCGGCGTCGACCCGGAGAAGTACAGCGGCTTCGCCTTCGGGTTCGGCATCGAGCGGATGCTGATGTTCCGCCACAACGTCGAGGACATGCGAGACATGGTCGAGGGTGACGTCCGGTTCACCCGGCCTTTCGGGATGGAGATCTGATGCGGGTCCCGCTTTCTTGGCTGCGGGAATACGTCGACCTGCCGGCCGGTGAGTCCGGCCGCGACGTACAGGCCAAACTCGTCGCCACCGGCCTGGAGGTCGAGACCGTCGAGCAGCTCGGCGCCGGCCTCAAGGGCCCGCTGGTCGTCGGCCAGGTGCTGACCATCGAGGAGCTGGAGGGCTTCAAGAAGCCGATCCGCTTCTGCACGGTCGATGTCGGCCGGGCCAACGGCACCGGCGAGCCCCAGGAGATCGTCTGCGGCGCGCGCAACTTCGCCGTCGGCGACAAGGTCGTCGTGGTGCTGCCCGGCGCGGTGCTGCCCGGTGACTTCAAGATCGCCGCGCGCAAGACGTACGGCAAGGTCTCGCACGGCATGATCTGCTCGGGCGACGAGCTGGGCATGGGCGACGACGGGTCCGGCGGCATCATCGTGCTGCCGCCGGAGTACGAGCCCGGCACCGACGCCATCGAGCTGCTCCAGCTCGTCGACGAGGTCCTGGACATCGCCGTCACCGCCAACCGCGGCGACTGCCTGTCCATGCGCGGCATCGCCCGCGAGGCCGCCATCGCCTACGGGCTGCCGCTGCGCGACCCGGCGCTGCTGGACGTGCCGCCGCCGAACTCCTTCGGCTACCCGGTCAAGGTCGCCGACCCGCTCGGCTGCGACCGCTTCACCGCCCGTACGGTCGTCGGCCTGAACCCGGAGGCGCGCTCCCCGATCTGGCTCCAGCGCCGCCTGCAGAAGGCCGGCATGCGGCCGGTCTCGCTCGCCGTCGACGTCACCAACTACGTGATGCTGGAGCTGGGCCAGCCGCTGCACGCCTACGACCGCTCCCGCGTGGAGGGGACGATCGGCGTGCGCCGCGCCGAGGCCGGCGAGAAGCTGACCACCCTGGACGGCGCGCAGCGCGTGCTGGACGCCGAGGACCTGGTCATCACCGACAACCGCGGTGTGATCGGCCTGGCCGGTGTGATGGGCGGCGCCAACACCGAGATCGCGGACCCGCAGACCGACCCGGAGACCGGCGAGGTGCGCGGCACCACCGAGGTCGTCGTCGAGGCGGCGCACTTCGACGCGGTGTCCGTGGCCCGTACGGCCCGCCGCCACAAGCTGTCCTCCGAGGCGTCCAAGCGCTTCGAGCGCGGCGTGGACCCGCAGGCCGCGTCCGCCGCGGCACAGCGCACCGTCGACCTGCTGGTGCTGCTCGCGGGCGGCACCGCCGAGGCCGGCGTCACCGAGGTCGTCTCGCCGAGCGGGCCGCGCACGATCACCATGCGCGCGGACCACCCGGACCGCGTCGCGGGCGTCCCGTACGGCCGTGAGACCGTCGTCCGCCGCCTCCAGCAGGTCGGCTGTGACGTGTACGGCCAGGACGAGCTGGTCGTGACGGTGCCGTCCTGGCGGCCCGACCTGACCGACCCCAACGACCTGGCCGAAGAGGTCATCCGCCTGGAGGGGTACGAGAACCTGCCCCTCACCCTGCCCCGGCCGCCCGCCGGGCGGGGCCTGACCGAGCGCCAGCGGCTGCACCGCCGCGTCGGCCGCGCGCTGGCCGGCGCCGGCTACGTCGAGGCACCGACCTACCCGTTCCTCGGCGAGGCCGTCCTCGACCAGCTCGGCCTGGAGGAGGACGACCCGCGCCGCCGGACCGTCAAACTGGTCAACCCGCTCTCCGACGAGGAGCCCGCGCTCCGTACGACGCTGGTGCCGGGCCTGCTCGGCGCGCTGCGGCGCAACGACGGCCGCGGCTCGCACGACCTCGCGCTCTTCGAGACCGGCCTGGTCTTCCGGCCGACCGGCGACGAGAAGCCGTCGGTGCGGCTGCCGGTGGACCGCCGGCCCACCGACGAGGAGATCGCCGCGCTGGATGCGGCGCTGCCCGAGCAGCCGCGCCGCGCCGCTGTGGTGCTCACCGGCGCCCGCGAGCAGGCCGGCTGGTGGGGCAAGGGCCGCCCGGCCGACTGGGCGGACGCGATCGAGGCGGGCCGCATCGTGGCGCGCGAGGCCGGGGTCGAGCTGATCGTCCGCCAGGACCAGCACGCGCCCTGGCACCCGGGCCGCTGCGCGGCGCTGCTCGCCGTGATCGACGGCGAGGAGGTGCTCGTCGGCAACGCCGGTGAGCTGCACCCGCGCGTCATCAAGGCGCTCGGCCTGCCGGAGCGCACCTGCGCGATGGAGATCGACCTGGACCGCCTCCAGCGGGCCGGCGGCGGCGTGGTCCAGGCGCCGCGGATCTCCACCTATCCGGTCGCCACCCAGGACGTCGCGCTGATCGTGGACGCGTCGGTGCCGGCCGCCGAGGTGGCGGGCGCGCTCCGCGACGGCGCTGGCGAGCTGCTCGAATCGCTGCGGCTGTTCGACGTGTTCACCGGCGAGCAGGTGGGCGAGGGCAAGAAGTCCCTGGCCTACGCGCTGCGCTTCCGGGCGCCCGACCGCACGCTGACCGCCGACGAGGCGTCCGCGGCGCGGGACGCGGCGGTGGCCGTCGCGGTCGAGCGGACGGGCGCCGTGCTGCGCGGCGCGTAAGCACGCGTACCGCTTCTCCCACCGGGGCCGGGGGACGAACCGACGGTTCGTCCCCCGGCCCCTTGGTGTTTCCCCAGCGGTCACCCGATCGGGTGAGATCGGCGCGCAAAGTGTCCGGTTGACCACGCGGGGTCGCAAGAATCGTGCGGGACGATGCGGCTCGCTCACACAACAGGTTCCGCCGCGGGGAAAAGAGGGCCGGGCCGACCGCCTCGATGGTTGCTGGGGGGAGCATCGGCATGATCCGAACCTGGGCGCGGCGGGGCGGCACGGCTGCGCGTGCCGCAAGAGCCCGGCGGACCTTCATCCTCGTGCTGCCCGGCCTGTGGGTCCTCGCCGTACTGCTCTGGGAGCGGTGCGCCGCCGCCGACGGCCAGTTCCTCCAGCTCCTCGCCGCCGCCCCCGCCATCGCCTGCGCCGGCACCGGGCGGCGCCAGTGCGTGGTGCTCGGCGGCCTGTGCGCGCTGCTCGCGCTGCTGCCCCTGGGCGCGGACCCGGGCGCCCACGCCCTCGCCCGTATCGGCACGTGCTGCGCCGTCCTCGTCGTCGTGGCCGCCAGCTATCTGACCGCCGGCCGTCGGCTGCGCCTGCTGCGGGAGCTGGAGCGTACGAAGGAAGTGGCCACCGCCGCGCAGCGGGTGCTGCTGCGCCCGCTGCCCGCGCGCGTGGACGGCATCGTGGTCGCCGCCGACCACCTCACGGCGGACGAGGCCGCCACCGTCGGCGGCGATCTGTACGACGTCATGGCGACGCGCCACGGCGTACGGGCCGTCATCGGCGATGTGCGCGGCCACGGCATCGGCGCGCTGGGCACGGTCGCCGCCGTCCTCGGCAGTTTCCGCGAGGCGGCGCACGACGAACCGGATCTGGGCGCGGTGCTCCGGCGTCTGGAGCGCGCCCTGCAGCGGCATCTGCGGGAGCGGGCGCGCGCGGAGCACCCGGCGTCGGGCGGCGCAGAGCCGGATGGTCCGCTGTCCGAGGAGTTCGTGACGGTGCTGCTCGTGGAGATCGGCCAGGACGGCGCCGTACGCACCCTGAACTGCGGGCACCCGTGGCCGTACCGCCTCAGCCGGCAGGGCGCGCTGCTGGAGGCGCCCGACGAGCCGATGCCGCCGCTGGGCCTCTTCCCGCTGCCCGCCGAGCTGCCGGTGGTGGCCTGCCCGCCGCTGCTCCCCGGCCAGGCGATCTTCCTGCACACGGACGGCGCGACCGACGCGCGGGACGCCCACGGCACGTTCTTCCCGCTGCCGCGGGCGCTGGACGACAGTGTCCGCTCGGTCCGCGACTGCCGCCCCGCCTGCGTCGTCGAAGGCGTACGCACCGCGCTGCTGCGGCACGTCGGCGGCCCGCTGTCCGACGATGTGGCGCTGCTGGTGCTGTGCAACGACCGCTGGCGGGTACCCGCCCAGGCGGACGCGGCCCCCTCGGCGCGCGGGCGTGTCCGGGCGGGCCAAGCGGAGTGAAGGACGGCGCGGCCGGTTCACACCCCGTGTGAAGGGCGCTTCATTACGCTGATCTCAAGGGGTAGTTGAGTCGACAAATCTATGGGCGGTCGCCCCGGCCGGGGGGTGGGGCGGCGCCCTCGGGAGGGCGCCATGGAGCCCAACAGCCTGCTCGACGCGATTCTCGACGAGGCCGGAATCTCGCACGCCGGGCTGGCCCTGCACGTCAACCAGCTCGGCCGGCAGCGCGGTCTGGCGCTGCGCTACGAGCACACGGCGGTGGCCCGCTGGCTGAAGGGGCAGCGGCCCCGGGGCCAGGTACCCGACCTGATCTGCGAAGTCCTCAGCGAGCGGCTGCACCGGGCCGTGGGGCTCGACGACATCGGACTGAGCCGGCCGGGAGTGCGCCGCGTCCCGGACACCCCGCTCTCCGGATTCGTCGAACGCGCCACCGCGCTGTGGCGGTCCGAC
The DNA here is from genome assembly GCF_008704655.1 of Streptomyces rimosus. Taxonomy (NCBI): domain Bacteria; kingdom Bacillati; phylum Actinomycetota; class Actinomycetes; order Kitasatosporales; family Streptomycetaceae; genus Streptomyces; species Streptomyces rimosus. Next base: position 7,652,845 of record NZ_CP023688.1, read on the forward strand.
GAACAGCAGCGGCCGCATGTGCTGTCCGCGCCCGCCCTCACCGGCACCTCCGCGGTCATCCCCGTATGGGAGTGGGAGAACCCGCCCGAGGACGCCGACGTGTCCAGGGACGGCCTGACCCGGGTGTCCATGGCGGACATCGAAATGCTCCGCGCGGCGCGTACGCACTACGAGCAGATGTACCGGAAGGCGGGTGGTATCGCGACGAGAACGCGGGTCGTCGGGTTCCTCAACACCGAGGCGGCACCGCTGCTGCGCGGCAGCTACACCGATGCGACGGGGCGTCAGCTCCACCGGGCGACCGGCGGGCTGGTGGCCGTCGCGGGAATCTGTGCGTACGACTCGGACGCCCTGGGCCTGGCCCAGCGCTACTTCCATCAGGCGCTGCGGCTGGCCAAGGCGAGCGGGGACCGGGGGCTCGGCGCGTACATCATCGCGCTGCTGGTCAACCAGTCCCTGTTCGTCAGGGAGTACCGCCAGGCGGTCGCGTTCGCGGAGGCGGCCCTGCGCACGGCGGGGCCGCAGATCACCCCGGCGCTGGCGGCGGATCTCTACGCGATGCAGGCCAAGGCGTACGCACGCCTGGGGGACGGCGCGAGCGCGCTGTCCTGCATCCGGCGTGCGGAGGCGGCGGCCGAGCGCATACGCCCCGGTCAGGAACCCGACGAAACGGATTACGTCCAGCCGGGCCTGGTGAACGTCCAAGTGGCGGAGGCGCTGCTGAGCCTGGGGGACCTGCGGGCCGCCCGGGCCCACGCGGACGCCGCCGTCGACACCCCCGCGCACGACCGGGGCCGGGTCCACCGGCTGGCCATGCTCACCCATATCGAGCTGCGCCAAGGGGACGCGGACCAGGCTGTGGCCAACGCCGCGCAGATGACCGAACAGGCGCGGGGAATGGAGTCGCAGCGGTTACGGGACCGGCTGCGGGCGGTGCGCGAGCATCTGTCCGAAACCGGAGGTACCGCCACCGAGCAGGCTGCCGATCTGATCGACGAGGCGCTGCGCGTTCCACTGTGAGGCCGGCCCGTGTCACCTTGCCAGCCCAACGGCGGAAGGTGGCACATACGTGCGATGGAAGAATCTCAGTGAGCAGACCGTCTACGAGAACCGCTGGTTCCGGGTCAACCTCGCCGATGTCGAACTCCCCGACGGCCGCCATCTGGATCACTTTCTGATCCGGTTGCGGCCCGTCGCCGTGGCCACAGTGGTCAACGAGGCCAACGAGGTGCTGCTGCTGTGGCGGCACCGCTTCATCACCGACACCTGGGGATGGGAGCTGGCCGCGGGGGTGGTCGAGGACGGCGAGGACATCGCCGCCGCGGCCGCCCGGGAGATGGAGGAGGAGACCGGGTGGCGCCCCGGCCCCCTCGAACACCTCCTTTCGGTGGAGCCGTCCAACGGCCTCACCGACGCCCGGCACCACATCTTCTGGTCCGACCAGGGCGCCTTCGTGGGCCATCCCGAGGACGACTTCGAGTCCGACAAACGGGAGTGGGTCCCCTTGAAACTGGTACCCGACATGATCGCGCGAGGGGAGGTGCCGGCCGCCAATATGGCGGCCGCTCTGCTGTTGCTGCACCACATCAGGCTGGGGTGATCCGGGCAGCGGCGCGCGGTACCTGCCGCGTACCCGCCGGCCTCAGCGCACCATCGCCTGCCATACGGCGATCGCCAGCGCCGCGAGCCCCGTGAGTGCGGCGATGGAGGGCAGCGGCCAGCGGCCGTGCTCCAACCGCGTGACGCGGGCCTGCAAGTCGCCCGCGTCACGCTCGGTCTGTTCGGAACGCTGGGCGAGCAACGCCAGTTGGCCGTCGACGCGGGCGGTCCGTACATCGAGGCAGCGTCTGAGCTCCGCCATGTCGGTGGCGATCAGATCGGGTTCAGGGTGGGCGGTCACGGTCCGCTCCTCATTCCTTCCATGGACGGGACTTCGTTGTCGATCCGCGCATCAGTCAACTACCTCGGTACGGACGGCGGGAGCGTGTGCGGGACGAATATGCGGGTTGGCCGCGCACACCCCGTGTGAAGTCACCCGCCGTGACGGCTCCCGAGGGAGTGCGGACTTCACACGGGGTGTGAACCGCGCACCAGCGCCCGCCCCGTTCACACGGTCCCGACCATGGCCCTGAAGCCCGAAGCTGGTCTGCAACGGGGGCCGCTGCCGGTGGACGGGCGCCCATCGGCCGGTTGTCCGCCCGCCGTCTTTCCCCCGAGCGGCGGGCGGACCACAACGGGGGACGTCACTCACGGGGCGGGACGGCGGGCGGATCTTTCGTCCGACCGTGCCCGGGGCTTTCGGCCCGGGGCAGGGTGGAGCAGGACGGCGCGAGGGCCGCTTCCCATCAGGGGAGCGGCCCTCGCGCCGTGGCGTGGGGGTGCGGGCCGGAGCCGGAGCGGGCCCCGCCGTCCGCACCGCCGGGACGATCAGTACGGGTAGAAGCCGGAGCCGGTCTTGCGGCCGAGGCGCCCGGCGTCGACCATGCGGGCCAGCAGCGGGGGAGCGGCGTACAGCGGCTCCTTGTACTCCTCGTACATCGAGGCGGCGACCGAGGCGACGGTGTCCAGGCCGATCAGGTCGGAGAGCCGGAGCGGGCCCATCGGGTGGGCGCAGCCGAGCTCCATGCCGTTGTCGATGTCCTCGCGGCTGGCGATGCCGGACTCGAACATCCGGATCGCGGAGAGCAGGTAGGGGATCAGCAGCGCGTTGACGACGAAGCCGGAGCGGTCCTGGGCGCGGATCGCGTGCTTGCCCAGCACGTCCTGGACCAGCAGCTCGGCCCGCTTGATCGTCTCCTCGCCGGTGGTCAGCGCGGGGATCAGCTCGACCAGCTTCTGCACCGGCGCCGGGTTGAAGAAGTGGATGCCGATGACCTGGTCGGGGCGTGAGGTGGCGACGGCCAGCTTGACCAGCGGGATCGAGGAGGTGTTGGAGGCCAGGATCGCGTCCGGGCGGGTCACCACCTGGTCGAGGACCTGGAAGATCTCGGTCTTGACCTGCTCGTTCTCCACGACGGCCTCGATGACCAGGTCGCGGTCGGCGAACTCGCCGAGGTCGGTGGTGAAGCTGAGCCGGCCGAGCGTCGCGTCCCGCTCGGCGACAGTGATCTTGCCGCGGTCGGCCGCCTTGCCGAGGGAGTTGGTCAGCCGTGTACGGCCCAGCTCCAGCGCCTCGCCGGTGGTCTCAGCGACCATCACGTCCAGGCCGGCGCGGGCGCACACCTCGGCGATACCGGCGCCCATCTGGCCGCAGCCCACCACTCCGACGCGTTCGATGTCGGTCACATCGTGCCTTTCGCTGATCTCGGGGTCCGGCGGCCCGTGCGGGGGCCCGTGCTCGTGGCAGGGACCCCGGCGTCCGCCTCGGCCCCGACGTTACTCCGCGGAATGCTGTGCGGCGGGGGGAGGGGCGGGCATGCTGGTGCCCTAGGACGGGACGTACCGGACACTTTGGGGGCGCGGCATGAGACGGATCACACGAAGAGCCTTCACGGTCGTGGCCCTGACCACGGCCGCAGCGGTACCGGGCACCGGGGGCGCGGCGGCCCGCGGCCGGGGTGCGGACGGCGGACGGGCGGAGTTCCGCGGCATGTGGCTGGCGACGGTCGCCAACCGGGACTGGCCTTCCCGACCCGGCCTGCCGCCCGCCCAGCAGCAGGCCGAGCTGCTGCGGTATCTGGACGTGGCGGTGACGCGCCGCCTCAACACCGTGATCTTCCAGGTGCGGCCCACGGCGGACGCGCTGTGGCCCTCCCCGTACGAACCCTGGTCGGAGTACCTGACCGGGACGCAGGGCCGCGACCCGGGCTGGGACCCCCTCGGCTTCGCCGTGCGCGAGGCCCACCGGCGCGGTCTGGAGCTGCACGCCTGGTTCAACCCGTACCGCATCGCCAACCACACCGACCCGACCCGGCTGGTGCCCACCCACCCGGCGCGGCTGCACCCGGACTGGGTGGTGCCGTACGGCGGCAAGCTCTACTACAACCCGGGCCTGCCCGAGGTCCGCGGCTTCGTGCAGGACGCGATCCTCGACGCGGTGGAGCGCTACGACATCGACGGCGTCCACTTCGACGACTACTTCTACCCCTACCCGGTGGCGGGGCAGACCTTCGACGACGACGCCGCGTACGAGGAGTACGGCGGAGACTTCGGGACCCGCGCGGACTGGCGGCGCGCCAACATCGACCTGCTCGTGCGCGAGACCGCGGAGCGGGTGCGCGAGGCGCGGTCACCGGGCCACGGGCCGGGCCGTCGCGGGGGCCGGTGGCATCGCCGCCGCACCCACCACCGCCCCGTACGGTTCGGCATCAGCCCCTTCGCCATATGGCGCAACCAGGCCACCGATCCGGCCGGATCCGACACCCGCGCGGGCGTGCAGACCTACGACGACCTCTACGCCGACACCCGTAAATGGGTGCGCGAGGAGTGGATCGACTACATCGTGCCGCAGGTCTACTGGAACATCGGGTTCCCCGCCGCCGACTACGCGAAGCTGGTGCCCTGGTGGGCGGAGACGGTCGCGGGGACACGGGTGCACCTGTGCGTCGGCGAGGCCCTCTACAAGGCGGGCGCGCCCGGCCAGCCGCCCGCCTGGCAGGACCCCGCCGAACTCTCCCGCCACCTCACCTTCGCCCGCCGCTACCCGAGGGTGCACGGCCACATCTTCTTCTCGGCGAAGGAGGTGGCCGAGGACCGCACCGGGGCGATGGCGCGGGTGGTGGCCGACCACTACCAGGGGCCGGCCGTGCCACCGCGGGCCGTCTGAGCGGCGCCCCGGGCGGCTACTCCCGGGGCTCGGCCGTGGAGAAGGGCCGTACGACGGTGTCCGGGCCCGGGGACATCAGGGTCTCGTGCCCGTCCTCGAAACGGACGCGGTAGGGCGGGGTGCCGTCCTCGCCCAGCACTTCGATGATCTCGACGGTCCGGTCGTGCTGCCCCACGATCCTGCCGTGCACCAGCAGCCGGTCTCCCACACTCGCACGCATCGGCTACGGCCTCCTCGTCAGTCGGTCGGAGGGTGTGTGTTCGTGGCGGCAAGTGTACGGCCGGGCCCCACCGTTGCACCCGTGGAGAGCGATGGCCGGGCGGTGTTCACCGGCCATTCGGTCAGCGGCCGGAGCGCTGGGTGACCGCGATGCAGACCAGGACGGCGACGGCGGCGGCCGGGGCGGCCAGCGGCAGCTGCTCGCCCAGCAGCAGTACGGACCAGACCAGCGTCAGCAGCGGCTGCGCGAGCTGGAGCTGGCTGGCCCTGGACACGCCGATGAGGGCCATGCCGCGGTACCAGACCACCATCCCGAGGAACTGCGAGCCGAAAGACAGCCACAGCAGGCCCGCCACCGCGTGCCCCGTGAAGTGCGGCGGTTCGGCGAGCAGCGCGAGGACCGCGCCGGGCACGGTGACCGGCACGGCCAGCACCAGCGCCCAGCCGATCACCTGCCAGCCGGGCAGGTGCCGGGCCAGCCGGCCGCCTTCGGTGTAGCCCGCAGCGCACACCAGGAGCGCGGCGAAGAGGTAGAGGTCGCCGGTGCTCAGCGCGCCGCCGCTCTGCTGGACGGTGAAGCCGATGACGACGGCGGCGCCGGCCAGCGCCGCGGCCCAGAACGCCTTCGACGGGCGGGCCCCGGTCCGTACGGCCGAGAACACCGCGGTGGTCAGCGGCAGCAGACCCACGACGACCGCCGCGTGCGAGGTGGTGGAGGTCTCCAGGGCGAGGGTGGTCAGCAGCGGGAAGCCGAGGACGACGCCGGCCGCCACGACGGCCAGGCCCGCCCAGTGCCGCCGCTCGGGCGGCCGGACCCGGAACGCGGCCAGGCAGCACCCGGCGATGGCGGCGGCGAGCACGCTGCGCAGGGTCACCACCGTCCAGGCGCCCATGCCTTCCAGGGCCCAGGCGGTGGCGGGAAAGGTGAGCGAGAAGGAGGCGACGCCGAGGGCGGCGAGCAGGGTGCCGCGGGCGGCGGTGGCGTTGGCCGGGGAAGCGATGGAGGGGTCGGCGAGCGGGGGCCCGGGGGCGGTGGCCGGAGCGGCCGGGGCGTTGACCGCTATCGCGGTGCCGGTAGTAGCGCTATCGTGCTCTCTCATGCATGAGCGTAGCAGCGTCGCCGAACTGGCTTCCATCCTCCGAGAAGGCCTCAACCGCTACTCTCCGGGTGAGAAGCTGCCGTCCAGCCGGGCCCTGGTCGAGCGGCACCGGGTGAGCCCGGTGACGGTCTCCCGCGCGCTGGCCGAGCTGGCGGCCGAGGGGCTGGTCGTCACCCGGCCCGGCGCCGGGGCCTTCCGTGCGGAGGCCCGGCAGCAGGCCCGCCCGGTGGACACTTCCTGGCAGGAGATCGCGCTGAGCGCCGAGGCGGCGGGCGACCACGCGCCGCGCGGCGTGGACGCCTCGGGCGTACTGGCCACGCTCGCCGAGTCCGCCTCCGGCGTCATCGAGCTGAACGGCGGCTATCTGCACCCCGCCCTCCAGCCGGAGCGCGCGCTGGCCGCCGCGCTCGCGCGGGCCGGACGGCGGCCGGGCGCCTGGGGACGGCCGCCGGTGGAAGGCGTCGCCGAGCTGCGGGCGTGGTTCGCGCGCGAGATCGGCGGCCCCGGGGGAGTGCTCGCGACCTCCGACGTCCTGGTGACGGCGGGCGGGCAGAGCGCCCTGACCGCGGCCCTGCGGGCGCTCGCCCCGCCGGGCGCGCCGGTGCTCGTCGAGTCGCCGACCTACCCGGGCGTGCTGGCCGCGGCCCGCGCCTCCGGGCTGCGGCCGGTCCCCGTACCGGTGGACGCGGACGGTGTACGGGCCGATCTGCTGGCCGACGCGTTCCGGGCCAGCGGGTCCCGGCTGTTCGTCTGCCAGCCGCTCTTCCAGAACCCGACCGGGGCGGTGCTGGCCGCCGGGCGCCGGGCCGAGGTGCTGCGGATCGCGCGCGCCGCCGGGGCGTTCGTGGTGGAGGACGACTTCGCGCGCCGCCTCGTCCACGAGGACGCGCCCGCGCCGCCGCCCACGCTGGTCGCCGACGACCCGGACGGCACGGTCGTGCACGTCTGCTCACTGACCAAGGCCGCGTCGCCGAGCCTGCGCGTGGGCGCGCTCGCCGCGCGCGGCCCGGTCCTGGACCGGCTGCGCGCCATCCAGGTCGTGGACAGCTTCTTCGTGCCCAGGCCGCTCCAGGAAACGGCCCTGGAGCTGGTGGGATCGCCGGCGTGGAGCCGCCACCTGAGGGCCTTGGCGGGACAGCTGGCCGCCCGCAGGGAAGCGCTTGTCGCCGCGCTCCGGCTGCACTTCGGGAATACGGACGCGGGCCCCGGCGTGCAGGTCGTCCCGCCCGGCGGCTACCACCTCTGGCTGCGGCTGCCCGACGGCACGGACGAGACGGCGCTCGCCGGCGCGGCCCTGCGCGCGGGCGTCGCGGTCGCCCCGGGCCGCCCGTACTTCGCCGCCGAGCCCCCGGCCCCGCATGTGCGCCTGACGTTCGCGCAGGCTTCGGGGGTGGCCGAACTGGCGGAAGGAGTGCGGCGGCTGCGTACGGCCTACGAGGAAGTGACGGGCGGAAGGTGAGGTGGAAAGGCGACGCGGGCGGGGCGGAGGAGGCGGGCCAGGGGCGCCGGGTAATCCGTTCGACTCCGGCCGCATCCTCTGCCAGCCTCCCGCCATGAACGACACGACCCGCGGCGACCGCGCCCCCGAGCCCGTGACCGACGGCATCCCCGCCGGTTACGAGGTCTCCACCGACCCGGACCGGCTCGACCTGGCCCTGATCCACCACTGGCTCTCCACCGACGCCTACTGGGCGCTCGGCCGCCCCCGCGAGCGCCAGGACCGGGCGGTGGCCGGATCGCTCAACTTCGGTCTGTACGAGAAGGATACGGCCGGCGGCGGCCCGGCGCGGCAGGTCGGCTACGCCCGGGTCGTCACCGACCACACCACCTTCGCCTGGCTCTGCGACGTGTACATCGCGCCCGTGGCCCGGGGCAAGGGCCTGGGCACGGCCCTCGTCACCCATATCCGCGACCACCTGGCGCCGTGCGGTCTGCGCCGCATCCTGCTGGCGACCGGCGACGCCCACGAGATCTACGCCCGCGTCGGCTTCGAGCCGCTGGCCGACCCGGGCAAGTGGATGGCGCTCGGGTTCCGGTAACGGGGACTCCAGTAGCGCGCGGGGCCCCGCCTCAGTGCCCCAGTACCTCCCGCAGCTCCGGCTGGAGCAGGTCGGCGTGGGCGCGTACGAGGTCGTCGCACAGGTCCCAGATGCGTTCGACCGGGAGCGCGGCGGCGGTGGCGGGGTCCGTCATCGCCGCGTGCCGGATGTGCCGCGGCTCGCCCTCCACCGCGGCCCGTACGACCAGGTCGTTGGCGCTCACGTAGGTCCGGTTCAGGGCCGCGCACTGCGGCGGCAGGGCGCCGACCCGGGTGGGCTGCACGCCCAGCGAGTCCACCAGGCACGGCACCTCCACCACCGCCTCGGCGGGCAGGTTGTCCACCAGGCCGTGGTTGGGCACATTGCCGTAGACCGTGCGCGGAGTGCCGGAGACGATGCTGTGGATGATCTGCGGCGCGTACTCCATCGTGCCCTCCACCGGCAGCGGCGAGCCGGCGGCGAGGGCGTCCCGGGTCTTCTCGTACTCGGCGGTGTTCTCCTCGATGATGTCCAGGTACGTGCCGATCGGCAGCCGCAGCCGCTCCACCTCGCTGTCGTGGTGCAGATACCAGGGCACGTATTCGGAGGAGTGCTCGCTGGTCTCGGTCGGGTAGTAGCCGAGCCTGCGGTACATGTCCACGCGTACCCGCCGCAGCAGTTGCGGGTCCTTGGCGATCGCGTCGTCCAGCAGCGGGTACAGACTCCGCCCGCCCCGCTCGAAGCGCAGCACCCACGCCTGGTGGTTGACGCCCGCGGCGAGGTACGTGATCTCCTCGTACGGGACGTCCAGCAGCTCGGCGAGGTCCCGCACGGTCCAGTAAACCGAGTGGCACAGGCCGACGACGCGGCGCAGCGGGGTGGCCCGCGCCAGGTACATCACGTTCATCGCCATCGGGTTGGTGTAGTTCAGCAGCCAGGCGTCCGGGCAGAGTTCGGCGATGTCGTCGGCGAGGGCGCGCAGCAGCGGGAAGGTGCGCAGCGCGCGGAAGATGCCGCCGACGCCGAGGGTGTCGCCGATGGTCTGGCGCAGGCCGTAGCGGGCGGGGAGGTGGAAGTCCGTACGGGTGGCCGCGTTCATGCCTACCTGCACGGTGTTGATGACGAAGTCCGCGCCGTCGAGCGCCGCGCGCCGGTCGGGGTGCGCGGTGATCCGCGGCTCGGCGCCGCGGACGGCGGCGATGTGGCGGGCCGCGCCCTCGGCGGTGGCGAGGCGTTCGGCGTCGATGTCGTGCAGGGCAACGTGGATGCGCCGCAGCTCGGGGAAGGCGAACAGGTCGGCGAGGAGGCCCTGGGTGAAGACGACGCTGCCGGCGCCGATGAACGCGATCTTCACGGCGCCGGTGCCGGTGCGGCCGGTCGGGGCGGTGCTGGTCATGCGTGGCTCCCTGGTCGGGTGGTGAGGGCGGCGGCGCGGGCCTCGTCCCGGGTGGGCTGGGCCGCCGTACCGCCGTGGGCGCGGGTGGACAGGGCGCCGCAGGCCGCGGCGAAGGAGAGCGCCGCCGGCAGGTCCATGCCGTGCAGGACCGCGGCGATGAAGCCGGCGTCGAAGCTGTCGCCCGCGCCGACGGTGTCCACCGGGTCGGCGGGCACTGCGGGGGTACGGGTGAGGACTTCGCCGTCGTGGGCGAGCGCGCCGGCCGCCCCGTCCTTGACGACGACGAGCGGGCCGAGGCGGGCGAGGGCGGCGGCAGCGGAGGCCGGGCCGGTGCCGGGCCCGTCGCTTTCTGGCGCCCCTTCTGCTGTCCCTTCCGGTGCTCCTTCCACCGAGCCGGGTGCCAGCGTCGCGGCCAGCGCCCGCGCCTCCGCCGCGTTCGGCAGCAGGAAGTCGGTGGACTTCAGGACGGGACCGAGGAGTTCGGCGTCCCAGCGCTGCCCGGGGTCGTCGTTCGTGTCGAGCGAGGTGGCCGCGCCGTGCCCGCGGGCCCGCGCGAAGATCTCGCCGAGCGACCGGGCCAGCCGCGGCATCAGGAAGAACGATCCGGCGTGTACGTGCCGGGCCCCGGCCAGCAGCCGGTCCGGCACGTCCTGCGGCCCGGTGGCCGCCAGGCAGCCGGGGGCGGTGAGGATCGCGCGGTCGGCGCCGTGGGTGAGGACGGTGGTCAGCGGGGTGGGCAGCTCCGGGTCGGTGGCCAGCGCCGAGACATCGACGCCGCGCCCGGCCAGTGCCGTACGGACGAAGGCGCCCGCCGCGTCGTCACCGACCCGCCCGGCGAACGCCACGCGCAGCCCCAGCCGGGCGGCGCCGCAGGCCGTGATCGCGGCCGACCCGCCCATCAACAGGCGCCCGCTGTCCACGAGTTGCTCACGCTGCCCGAACTCCGGTGTGCGCGGGACCGGGCCTACCACCACATCGGGGTTGGCGTCGCCGATCACGAGGAGATCGAAGGGACGGGGCACGGACACCTCCGGGACGGGGCGGGTGGCGGAATCGATAGGGGCATGGGGCCGGCTACCCCTTCAGCCCGCTCGACGTCAGCGACTGGATGAAGGTCTTCTGCGCGAACAGGAACGCCACCAGCACCGGCAGCACGGTGATCACATTGCCCGCCATGATCGCCGACCACCGGTTGTGGTGCTGCCCCTGAAAGGTCGTCAGGCCCAGCTGGAGGGTGTACTGGGTGTCGTGGTTGATCGCGATCAGCGGCCAGGTCAGGTCGTTCCAGGTGGTCAGGAAGGTCAGTACGGCCACGGTCGCCAGCGCCGGGCGGGCCAGTGGCAGGACGACGGAGTACAGCACCCGCAGCCGCGAGCACCCGTCGATCCAGGCCGCCTCCTCCAGCTCCCGGGGCAGCGCGAGGAAGAACTGCCGGAAGAGGAACACCGCGAACGGGGTGACCAGCGATGGCACGATCAGCGCCCCCAGGGAGTCGATCAGCCCCAGCCGCTTCATCACCAGGAACGTCGGGATCATGGTCAGCTGGAAGGGGATGACCATGGTCGCCAGCATCAGCCCGAGCAGCAGCCGGGACCCGGCGAACCGCATCCGGGCGAAGGCGTAGCCGCCCAGCGACCCGAGCAGCAGGTTGGAGAGGACCGCCGTGACCGCGACGATCGAGGAGTTGGCGAACCACCGCGGGAACATCGCGTTGCCCAGCACGTAGTCGTACCCGCCGAGATCGATCCCGGACGGCCACAGCGCGGGCGGGAAACGGTTGATCTCCGCGTTGGTCATCACCGAACTGAGCACCAGCCACACCAGCGGCAGCGCGAAGCCCAGCGACAGCGGCGCGAGCAGCAGGTGCCAGGCGCTGAAGGGCAGGCGGCGGTGGCGGGCCGGGCGCCGTGGCGCGCTGGTCCCGCGCGGGCGCGCGGTCCCGGGCGGCACGGCCGCGGGCGCGGTCACCGTACCGCTCCGTCCGGCGCGGCGCCCGGCCGTCGCCGCCGGTACAGGCGCAGGGCGGCGCCCGCGACGAGCAGGGCCGCGGCGAGGACGTACGCGGCGGCGGCCCCGTATCCGGCGGTGAACATCTGGAACGCCTGCTCCCATACGAAGTAGACGATGACGGTGGTCGACCCGAGCGGGCCGCCCTTCGTGGTCACATAGATCAGGTCGAAGACCTGGAGCGCGGTGATCAGCTCCCACAGCAGCAGGAAGACGGTCACCGGCGTCAGGGAAGGCAGCTTGATGTGCCACAGCACCCGCAGCCGGTTCGCGCCGTCCAGCCGCGCGGACTCGATCAGCTCTTGTGGTACGTCCTGGAGCGCGGCCAGGTAGACGACGACGCAGAAGCCGACGCCGCTCCACAGCGAGATGGCCACCAGCAGATACAGCGCCTGCCCGGGGTCGGAGAGGAAGCCCTGCCGGGACACGCCCAGGTGGTGCAGCAGCGAGTTGGCCACGCCGAACTGCGGGTCGAGGATGAAGAAGAACAGCACGCCCTGCGCGGCGGCCGAGATCACGAACGGTACGAAGATCAGCGTCCGGTAGAGGCCGATCAGCCGGATGCGGCGGTTGAGCGCCAGCGCGAGCACCAGGCCGCCGGCCAGGCTGAGCGGCACGTACAGGCCCGCGTAGACAAGGGTGTTCTCCACGGCCGTACGGAATCCCGGGTCCCGCACCAGCGCGCGGTAGTTGTCCAGCCCCACCCAGCGCCCCGGCGTGACCAGGTCGTCCGCCCGGAAGGAGAGCAGCAGCGACCAGACGACGGGGACGATGCTCAGACCGAGGATGATCAGGACGGACGGGCTGATGAACGCCCAGGCGGTGGCGTTCTCCCGGCGGGCGCGGCCGGCGAGGGTGCGGGGGCGGCCGGGGGCGGGGCCGGACGGATGCCGGTTCCCGCGGCGGCGGCCGGGGGTGTCGTGGCCGGGGCCCAGGGTCAGGGGCCGGGGAGTCGTGCGGCGGGGCGGGCCACCCGGTTCCGTACGCTCCGGTCTCGCACGATGGTCGGCACGCGGCCTCGGCGGCATGGCACCCTCTCCCGTCCGGCCGTGTCCGGCCGCTGCGTCGTGCGCGTCGTCCGGTCTCATCGGGGAATCAGCAGCGCCGCGTCGGCCTTCTCGGCACAGGTGCGCAGCGCCTCGGCGGGGGAGCTGCGGCCCAGCAGCACGGCGACGATCGCTTCGCCGACCGCCTGCGAAATCTGCGGATACGCCGGGTGGACGGGCCGGACCCGCGCGGTGCTCAGCGCGGTGGTGAACACCGGCAGCCCGGTCGTCCGCCCCTCGTAGCCCCGCCACTCGGGCCGCCGGGCGGTCGCCGTGCTCAGCGGCAGACTGCCGCCGTTCACCGCCCACCGCACGTCCTGCGCCGGGTCGCCCAGCCAGCGCAGGAACTCGACCGCCGCACGCGACCGGGCCGGGCCGTTGTCGAACACGGTCCAGGTGTCCGGCCCGGAGATCGTGCACGGCCGGCCGCTGTACGTCGGCGGCGCCACCACGTCGTAGTCGACCTTGCCCGCCACGATGTCCGGCAGCTCCCACGGCCCGGTGGCCATCATCCCCATCCGGCCGCCGATGAAGACCTGGTGCATCTGCTCGCTGCCCGGCTTGGGGTCCACGTAGACGCTTCTGTCGGCGGCGAGCCGCGCCAGCGTGGCGAGCGCCCGCTCCCCGACGTCCTTGAAGCCGATGCTGTGCCCGTCCGGGGCGATCACCTCGCCGCCGAGGTCCCACACCAGCGGCCACAGCCGCCAGACGGTGTCCTCGTCGCCGGTTCCGGGCCAGCTCGTGCCGAACGTGCCGCGGCCCGGGTCGGTCAGCAGGCGTGCCGTACGGATGAAGTCGTCCCACGTCCAGCCGGGCTTCGGGTAGGGCACCCCGGCCTGCCGGAACAGTTTCCGGTTGTAGACGACGCACAGGGTGTCCAGGACGGCGGGCGCGGCCCGCACCTTGCCGTTGAGCGTGACCGCCTCGCGGACCGAGCCCCACAACCGGGGCCAGTACGGGGTGTCCCGCAGCGTGTCGGTGAGGTCGACGACGCGCGGACTGCGGGCCACCCGCGCCAGGTCGGCCCCGAAGATCAGCGCGATGTCCGGGTACGAGCCCGCGGCCAGCGCCGCCGTCACCTTCTGGAGCATCGCGTCGGCCACCACACCGCCGCCCCCGGCGTCCACGCGGATACGGGACTGCCGGCGGTTGAAGTCGTCGACCAGCGACTGGATGGCCTTGCGGCCGGTGTCGGCCTGGCCGTGCCACATCTCGACGGTGATCCGGCCGTCGGGACCGACACTGCCGGCCTCCGAGGAGGCGCAGCCGGCGAGCAGCGGCGCGCTTGCCGCCCCCGCGGCGAGGGCGGCGCCGGTGTGGAGGAGGTGGCGGCGGGAGGGCCCGCCGGAGTGCCGGGGTGAGCTACGGGCACCCCGTGCCCATAACCCCGTCGTATCCGTACCCGCGCTGCCCGTGCCCCCGCCCGGTGCGTCGCCCATCACCGGCCATCCCCTCGAAGAACCGGTCCGAGGTTCCGAAGAACCGTGTGCGGCCGCTCCCGGGCCCCCGAGCCGGACGGTCGGGAGCCCTCAAGAGCTAACCAGCAGGCACCGATCGGTGCAATGGTGCTGCCGCGACGGCTGGGGCGCCGCCGGGCACCGTCCTCAGCGCCGCGGTGTCGCGTCCGTGTACGTGAACCGGTCCGCGTCCACCGTCGCACTCGTGCCGCCCGCCGTGGTCACGGTGACGTGCACGGTGCCCGACCCGGCGGGCGAGGTGCTGCTGCAGAACGAATCCCCGCAGGACACGTGGGCCGCCGGCGCGCCCCCGAAAGCGATCGTGCCGCCCGCCAGGTTCGAGCCCAGCACATACACCGAAGTCCCGCCCCGCGCCGGGCCGCCGCGCACGCTCAGCCCGGTCACCACCGGGGCGGCGGGCGGCGCGGGCGGCGGCCCGGTGTATGCGAAGCCGCTCGGCGCCCCGGCCGCTCCGCCCGGCGTCACGACCGTGACCGGAACGCTGCCGGAACCGCCCGGCGAGGTGGCGGTGCATCGCGTGGCCGTGCAGCTGACGTTCTTGGCCTCCTCGCCGCCGAAGAGGACGAAACCGGTGTCCAGACCGGTCCCGGTGAGGGTGACGGCGGTGCCGCCGGCCCCGGGCCCGGTGACCGTGTCGATCGTGGTCACCACCGGCCGTTCCGGCACCTCGGCGGGCCGCTGCGGGCCGTTGACCGTGTACGTGCTCACGTTGTTGGCGGGGTTCACGTCGTCGCGGTTGGCGACGGTGGCCCTGATCACCCCGGACGGCCGCTCCGCCCCCGAGGACACCTGCACCTTCATGAAGTCCCCGCGACCGGGCACCCGCGTCCCCCGGAAGGTCGCCTCCAGATGCCGCCCGTCCGGCGACACCCGCTCGCTGAACGTGTAGTCGTACGGCGTCGAGTACATCAGCGCGCCACTGGTCCTCAGGCCGGGCGGCAGGTCCACGGTCAGATGAGTGATCCCGGTGGCGTCGGCCGTACCGACCGAGGTCCACTGGACGGAGAAGTTCCCGTAACTGTTCGGCTGCGTCGGATAGTTGCCCGCCTGTGAGACGGCGACGTCCGGGCCGGTGGCGGTGGCGCCCGGGCGGACGGCGTCCGCCGCGAGGGCGGGGCCCGCCGTGAACAGGGCGGTCACGGCGAGGACGAGGGCCGACCAGGCCGCTGCTAATCGAGTTGTCATGCCCTCCGTCATCGCCCGCACGGGTGTTCCTGTTACGCCCCTTCCGTCACGCCTGTGGCCGGATGGGGGAAATCCGGCCGTACGCTCAACTGGCTTCCCAGCTCTTGGAACCCCAGCGCCCGTGCCACGCGCCGCGAGGCTGGTGGACGGGCGCGCCACTGGGGCAGGAGCGCGGCGGCGAGGGCGTGTGTCGTGGCGGCGGATGCTACGCGGCGGGTGAGGCCCTGACCGCGCCGCTCCGGCGCGGTGAGGACGCAGAGGTGCGCGGTGTCGCGGGGCCAGTGGCGATAACCGGCGGCGGCCAGGAGAGGCGGCCCGGCGTCCGGGCGGCCGGTGTCGGTCGGGCGGTCGGGGGCTTCCGATGTCTCGCCCCGCATACGGAGGGCGAAGACGGGCGAGGTGACCTCCGCCAGCCCGCTCTCCTCCGCGTCCGCAGGGCCGACCGTCCCCAAAAGGGCTCTCACGCCGGATGTTCGGCCGAAAGGCGCTCCACACCACCCTCGTACGGTACGGGCCGAAAGGCGTCATCCGTCACGTACGCAAGGGTGGCCGGACCCAGCACTTCCGCGACGGGCAGTACCGAACGGACGGGGCCGGCGCAGGTCAGCGCGTCGGCCGGGAGGGTGCTGAACGCTTGCCGCAGGGTGCGGGCGACGGCGGTGTCCGGCGCGGTCACGATGGCCGACCGGCCGAGCGCCACGATTCCCACCCATCCGGGCGGGCACAGCCCGGAGCCGGAGGAGGTGACCACGGCCGCGGGGCTGCCGGGCGGCGGGAACGTGACGGCCGCCCCGCTCACCGTCTCCCACAGATTACGTACGCGCCGCAGCACGGCATCGTCCGGCGCCGTCACGCTCGCCGCCACCACACCCGCAACGGCCCGACCGTTCGGCACCCGTTCGCCACCGCCGCCTCCAGGTCGGCGCCGGATTCGTAGCCGACGACCGGCAGGCGGGGCCAGCGGGCGGCGACGGTGGCGAGGCATGCTGCCCAGGTGTTCCGCGGGGCGTATCCGTAGGTGTCGGCCTCGGGAGCTGTGAAGACGTTGGACAGGCCGACCACCGACGCGCTGACGGTGGCGACGGCCCCCGCCACGACCCGCCCGTCGGCGGACCGCGCGCGCAGGAACGTGGTGGCGTCGTCCGCGAGCAGCTCCGGCCGGAACGGACCGCAGTCGCCCGGTCCGGCGCCCCAGGCCGATGTCCAGGCGGGCAGGTCGTCGGGGGCGGTGAGCGCGTCCCAGGTGATCTGGTACGTGGGCGTGTGCGCGGAGGCCGGAGCCCGGGCCGTCGGGGCTGGGGCCGGGCGGTGGATCCACTGGGCTTCGAAGAGCACCTCGAAGCCCGCCGGGGTCAGGTCCAGGCACGCGAAACTGTCCTTGACCGAGCAGCCCGGGGACACCGTGTCGATCCGGGACAGCAGGCCGGTGAGCGGCGAGAGGCTTCCGGGGCGGACCGTTCCCGAACGCCCGCTTTCCGGCTCCGTGCTCGTCGGCGGGGCGAGGCGGTCGGTGAGCGTCACGGCGTCCGGGTAGAGCGGGGGCGTCCGGCGGGAACTGGTCCAGGCGTCATCGCCGAATTCGCCGTTGACGCCGTGTGCGCGGCAGACCGCCGCGCACCACTCGGCGTTGTTACGGGCTGCCGCGCGCACCCAGGTGGCCTGGCCCGTCACGTCCGCCACGGCTGAGGTGGTCCCTGCTCCGTCCATGGGCCGATCATGGCACGCGGACAACGCCCGCTCCACGGCGTTGTGTTGCGTGCCGGGAGCGCCCCGCACGCGCCCCACCGATCACGGCTTCAGCAGTTGCAGCAGTTCCCCGTGCAACGGGCGCGGCGCCACCAGGAATCCGGTTGCCCCGGCTCGCCACGGGCGCCCCTCCGTGTCGGTGACGACGGCGCCCGCCTCCCGGGCGACCAGCGCGCCGGGCAGCAGGTTCGCGTCGTCCCGCCCGTACTCCCAGAACGCGTCCAGCCGCCCCGCCGCCGTGTCGGCTATCTGCCACGAGGTGGGGCCCAGGTTGCGGACGGCGCTCACGGCGGGCAGGACCGCGGCGAGCGACCGTCCGGCCGCCGCGGCGGCCGCGGGCTGCTCCGCGATGAAGGGCGGATGGCTGGTGCCCACGAAGGCAGCCTCCAGCCGGGTCCGGGGCGAGGGGGCGACCGGTTCCCCGTTGCGGGTGGCGCCGTGCCCGGCCGCGGCGAGGTACGTCTCGCCGAGCAGCGGCGCGTGCAGCGCGGCGGCCACCGGCTCGCCGTCCCGTACCAGCGCGAGACTGACACAGAACTGCGGGAGGCCCTGCATGTACTGCACGGCACCGTCGATCACGTCCACCATCCACGCGTCACCGACCGCCGGCAGCCCGGCGTCCGCGCCGCTGCCGAGGCTGTGCTCGCCGTGCAGTTCCTCGGCCCAGGGCACGCCGGGGAGCAGCGCGTCCAGGTGTCGGCGCATGACGGCGGTGGCCGGGCTTTCGATGGCGAGGTAGGCCGTGGCCAGTTCGTCCATGGTGTCGGGGGATGGGGCGGTGGCGCGCCGCGGGGACTTGACCAGGAGGGCGCCGACTTCGTGGGCGGCGGTGGCCATGGGGGAGAGCAGGGCGGCGTATGTCGTCATGATCTTTTCCGTGTTTCCGTGTTTCCGTGCTTGCGGTCTTCGCGGTCTTCGCGGCCTTCTCGGCGTTGTCCGTCTTCGGACGCTTGATGTGCCGATCCTGAGCTGCCACGGCTCGCAACGACCCGCCCAAGCGCCGCAAGTGAGCGAAACTGACTCTCATGCCGCAGAAAACGAGCGAGTCCGTACGTGACACCCCCCTCCTTGACCTCCGCGACCAACGGCTGATCGCCGCGTTGCAGTGCGACGGGCGGCTCAGCGCCGAGCGGGCCGCCGAGGTGCTGGGGGAGAATCCGCGTACGGTGCACCGCCGTTGGCGGGCGCTGACGGGCGACGGCACGGTCAAGGTCGTCGCCGTGCCCGTACGGCCCGATTCGGTCGGCGCGCTGTTCCTGCGCATCAAGGTGCTCAAGGGCAAGCTGGACGCTCTCACCGCGGCCCTGGCCGCCCGCCCGGACATCCCGTTCATCGACCTGTCCGCCTCGGGCGACGAGATCACCGCCGTCTCGCTGACCGAACTGGGCTCCCGCGACCACCTGGTGTTCCGGCAACTGCCCGCCACGCCCGCGGTGGCTTCCGTGTCCGCCGCCACGGTGCTCCACGTCTTCGCCGAGGCGTCCGACTGGCGCCACGACGTCCTCACCCCCGAGGAACGCGCCGCCCTGACCCCGCCGCCGGGGGAATCCGAACCCGCGGGAGACAGCCCGGCCCCCGACCCGGTGGACCGTGACATCTTGGCCGCCCTCCAGGACGACGCCCGCACCCCCGCCGCGGCGATCGCCGCCCGTACCGGGCACCCCGCCTCCACCGTCCGGCGCCGCCTCGCCCGCCTGATGTCGGACGGCCGGCTGAGCACCCACGTGGCCGTGGACCCCAAGCGCCTCGGACTGCTCATCGACGCGAACCTGCTGATGCAGGTGCCTCCGGACCACCTGGACACCGTCGGCCGCACCCTGGCCCGGCACCCCGCCGTGCACGGCGCGTTCGCCACCACCGGCGCCGCCAACCTGCACGCCGCCGTCTGGGTACGGGACCTGGCCGCCCTCTACCGGCTGATCACCCACGACCTGGCGGGCCTGGGCATCAGCGGCGTCGAAACGCTCCTCGTCGGACACGCGGTCAAGCGCCCGGGCCACTGAGCGGGGCAGACGCCGGTACGCGTGCCCGCGAAGCCGCTCGACGGAACGGGAATCGCCGCCTACCATCTCCGGCGACGGCATCGCGTGTCGGTCACCGGCTGGGTGAGGCATGGAGGTGCCCGAGAGTTTGCCTTACGGAGGCATGACTCAGTGTCAGTGCAGTTGAACCACACCATCATCCACTCCCGGGACAACCGGGAATCCGCGGAATTCCTGGCGCACCTCCTCGGACTCGAAGTCGGCGAGGAATGGGGCCCGTTCATCCCGCTGGAGACCAGTAACGGCGTCACCCTGGACTTCGCCACCATCCCGGCGGAGTCGATCGTCATGCAGCACTACGCTTTCCTCGTCAGCGAAGCGGAATTCGACGCGGCCTTCGCCCGCATCCAGCAGGCCGGCCTCACCTATTACGCCGATCCGCACGGAAAGCAGCCGGGCGAGATCAACCACAACGACGGTGGGCGCGGCGTCTACTTCTTCGATCCGGCCGGCCACGGGATGGAACTGATCACCCGCCCGTACGGGAGCGGTGCCGCGGAAAAGGACTCCGCCACCTGAGAGTCCCGGCCGAGCCCATCCCGCCGGAAGACCGGACGGCGGCCCGGCAACAGCACCGGCATCCGCACCACCCCCTGACCACGTGACGGGGGCGGGCGCCCGTGGCATCGCTCCACGGGCGCCCGCACGGCCTCATCGCCCCCGGCTGTACGGGTTCTGCATGCGGGGTCGGCCGAGGCTGCACCCAGGCCGCATCATCGCTCCGCTACCCCCGCCCCTCCCTCTCCACCTCCAGCCCCAACCCCAGCCCCCGCAACCGCTCCGGGTCCGCCAGGATGTCGATCGCGACGATCTTGCCGCCCGCGATCGTCAGGCCCATCACCGACACCGGCCCCCTGTCCGCGACCGTCACGATGCCCATCGCCCCGTTCACCAGCGCGGGCCGGGCGAAGTGCGCGAAGCGCCGGAACATGAAGGCCCGTCCGGCGACCTCCCGCGCCCCGCGGGCCGTCGCGGCCAGGCCCGGGAACCCGGCGCCCGTGTCGGCGCGGAGCACCACGTCCGGATCGAGGACCGCGACCAGCGCCTCGAAATCACCGCCGCGCGACGCGGCCATGAAGGCGTCCACGACCTCCCGCTGCCGGGCGAGGTCGGTGTCCGGCGTGGCCGTCCCCCGTACCCGGCGGCGCGCCCGGCTGGCCAGCTGCCGCGCCGCGGCCGGGGTGCGCCCGACCACCGGCCCGATCTCCTCGAACGCCACGGCGAACATGTCGTGCAGCACGAACGCCAGCCGCTCCGCGGGCGCCAGCGTCTGGAGCACCACCAGCAGGGCCAGCCCCACCGAGTCGGCCAGCAGCGCCTGGTGCTCGGGGTCGATCCCGTCCGCGCCACCGCCGACGACGGGATCGGGTACGCGTACGTCGAGGGACTCCTCACCGCGCGCCGTACGCGAACGCAGCATGTCCAGGCACACCCGGCCGACCACGGTCGTCAGCCACCCGCCGAGGTTGCCGACGCCGCTCACGTCGGACCGGCTCAGCCGCAGCCAGGACTCCTGCACGGCGTCGTCCGCCTCGCTCAGCGAACCGAGCATGCGGTACGCCACCGCCCGCAGATGCGCTCGGTGCTCCTCGAAGCGCTCCGCCAGAAAATCGTTCTCGTCCACCGGTCACATTCTTCCGTCGGGTTACGTCACCGCTATGACGAACCGTTTCCGCCCGATGTGACACGCAGCCCGCGGACGACCGGAAGTACCTGCTTCGTACGCCCCCGCCCTCTCACCTCAAAGGCGAATGTGCTTGAGACTCGTCCACGTGCGGCGCAGCCGGCCCTGGAGCGCGCTGTCCGTGTTGGGGGCCAGGCCCAGCCCGGCCGTGGCGGCGATGTGGTCGGCGACCTGCGGCACCGTGAGCCGGTCGGTCCACACGTGGTCGGCGAACTCCGGGCCGCTCAGCCGCTCCAGACAGCGGTCCAGCTTCGCCACGGCGAAGCTCTCCCGCCGCAACGGGGCGTCCCGCCCGGCGACGAACCCCACGGCATGCCCGAAGTTGCGCTCCCGCAGCCGCCGCAGCACCGTCCGCCGCTCCGCGAGCAGCGCGAAGTGCCGTACGTCATGGCCGCGTTCGCGCAGCCGCCCGACGGTCTCCCGGAAGTACGCCGGTTCCACGAGCGTCATCGGCGCGATCACCGTGCCGGGAT
This sequence comes from Streptomyces rimosus, assembly GCF_008704655.1. Classification (NCBI taxonomy): domain Bacteria; kingdom Bacillati; phylum Actinomycetota; class Actinomycetes; order Kitasatosporales; family Streptomycetaceae; genus Streptomyces; species Streptomyces rimosus. Next base: position 7,674,004 of record NZ_CP023688.1, read on the forward strand.
GCTTGGTCAGCACCAGGTCGAGCACCTCGTAGACGCCCTGCCGCCACGCCGGGAAGTCCTGGAAGTCGCCGCGCAGCGCCGGGGGCGTCATCCGGTGCAGACCAAAGCCGACGCGTTCGGGGTCGCAGACGACGCTGCCGGGAAGACGACGCCGTATCTCGTACGCGGTCTGCGTCTTGCCGCCGCCGAAAGGGCCGTTGATCCACAGGAGCATGGGCAGCACCCTACGAGCCCGGGGCCCGGCGGGGCGAGGGGCGGAGCGCCGCGCTCGTGGGACGTGTACCGGTACGGCACATCAGCAGCGTGCAGCCGAGAAAGAGCAGTCCGGCGAGGACCTGGAGCGCGGCGGCGGCCAGCAGGGCGCCGGGCAGCGACCGGGCGGCGAGCGGCCCGGCGGAACCCGCGCCGAGGGCGAACCCGGTGATCTTCAGGCTGGCGCCGGTGGTGAAGATCTGGCCGCGCAGGTGCTCCGGCGCCTCACGGTGGCGCACCGCGAACAGCGCCGTCAGCTGCGGCCCCTCTCCCAGGCCCACGAGCACCGCAGCGCCGAGGAGCAGCGCGGGCGGCCCGGCCGCTGCCGTCATCAGGAGCGCGACGGCGAGTACGGCGGTGCTGCACACGAGGACGGTGTCCGGGCGCAGCAGTCCGGGTCGGCGGGCGAGCGCCGTGTTGGCGAGGAGGGCGGAGGCGGCGACGACGGACAGCAGAAGCACGCCATGCCGCGCGTCACCGAGGAACCGCGCCCCGAGCAACGGGCTGCAAGCGGTCAGCATGCCCTGGCCCGTACAGGAAACCACCGAGGTCACGGTCGCGCGGGCCAGCGGCGGGGTGTGGCGGACGGCCCGGAACCCGGCCGCGAGACCGGCCAGGACGGAGGGGGCCGCCGGGGACCGGCGGGAGGTGGCGCGGCGGGCCGGACGGTCAGGAACACACGGGTCGGACTGCTTGCCGGGCCGTGGACCGGGCTCCGGGCCGGGCCGTGCCCCGCTCGGCGCCCCGAGCTCCAGCGACTGCGCCCCCGCGGGCTGTGTCCGTACGGACGGCCCGGCAGGCACCCCACGTACGGACGCCCCCACAGGCCCCCCACCCCCACACGCCACCCCAGGCAGCCCATAAGCACACGGCACCGCCACCACGATCAAAGCGGCAGCCACCAGCACCCCCGCCGACGCCCCGGCCGCCCCGGCGACCAGCCCGGCCAGTGCCGGCCCTGCCAGCGAAGCGGCGTTGAAGGTCATGGCGTCGAGAGCGGTCACCCGGGGCAGCAGTCCGGGCGGCGCGGCGCGCGGTAACTGCGCGGTCCAGCCGCCGGACAGGGCGGGCCCCAGCAGCCCGGCTCCCAGCGCGACGAGCAGCGTGACGACGAGCGGTACGTGTCCCAGACTCGCCAGGACGACGGCCAGGGCCGCGGCGTATCCGGCGAGCGCACCGGCCAGCAGGCGGCCCGGCCTGGCGGACCGGTCGAGCAGGACACCGAAGAGCGGGCCGCCGACCGCCGCCGCGATCGTGATCGCGGCCAGCAGCGCCGGGCCCGTGGACGCCGATCCGGTGAACACCGGCCCGGCCACCAGCAAGGCGGGCCCCGACATCTCGTCGCCCGCGCGTGCCAGTGCCGCGCCGGTGAGGGCGGATCCCACCGCGTAACGCTTTCGCATGCGCGCCACGGTAGGTACGTAACGGAAACCTTGACCAGATGCGTTACATGCCGCCGGACGCTGCACTACCGTCGGCTCACATGCAGCCCACGACCCCGCCCGCCGGACACCGCGACGAGACACCCGCCGCGCGCCGCGAATGGACCACCCGGCATGCGGTGCAGGCCACCGCCCGGCGTACCGCCGCCCTCGTGAACGCCCTGGTGGACAAGGCGCCGTCGGCGGATACGGTCACGGAGGTCCTGCGCGAGCACGGCGAGGACGGTCCGATCGAGCTGTCCGCCGACGATCTCGCGGAGTTGCGGTCCGCCGCCCTGCGGCTCCGCGAGGTGTTCGCGGCCGACGACACCGACCGCGCGGCGGAGACGCTGAACCGCCTCCTCCGGAGCACCGCCGGCACGCTGCGCCTCACCTCGCACGACGGCGCGAGTCCCTGGCACCCGCACTTGGACAGCGCCGACGACGCCCCGTGGGGCGAGTGGTTCCTCGCCTCGTCGTCCCTGAGCCTGCTGGTCCTCCTGTGGAACCACCAGCGCCCGCCCGGCGGCGTCTGCGCCTCCCCCGCCTGCCGCAACGTCTACCTCACCCTCGGCAGCGGCCCGCCGCGCCGCTACTGCTCCCGGCGCTGCGCGACCCGGGAGCGCGTGGCGGCGTACCGGCGGGCGCGGGGGTGAACCGGGCGCGCCCGGTCGTGTCCTGCCTGCCCCGCCCGTCCTGCGGACATCGCTCTCAGCGCGCCACGACCGCGTCGAACAGCGCCCAGCCGTCGGTCTCCACGTCACCCGGCTCCGCCGGCAGCAGGCCGCGGGCCCCCGCCTCGTCGAGGAACCGGCGGACCACCCCGGGCTCGTGGAGATTGAGGTGGTGGGAGCCGGTCGCGGCCGTGCCGCCGGGCAGGTAGCCGTCGCCGATGGCCCGGCCGGGCCCGGCCCTGAAGACGATCCGCAGGGTCGCCCGCGTGCCCGCCCGGTGCAGTGACAGCACTTCCCGGCAGTCGGGGTGCCGGTGGCGTACCGACCACAGCCAGTCCGTGCCGTCGGCGGACAGCCGCCGGATCCGGTTGTTGCTGCGCATCGCGCCATCGTACGGACGGCCCCGCGCCCCCGTCAGGGCGCCGCCGTGAAGATCAGCGACGCGTTGTGCCCGCCGAAGCCGAAGGAGTTCGTCAGGGCGGCGGACACCGCCCCCTTGCGCGGCTCGCCCATGACGACGTCGAGCCCGATCTCCGGGTCGAGGGTGTCCACGTTCTGTGTCGCGGGCACGATGCCGTCCCGTACGGCCAGGATCGCGGCGAGCGCGCCGACCGCTCCGGCCGCCCCGAAGAGGTGCCCGGTCATCGACTTGGTCGCGGTGACGGACGGGTGGGTGCCGATGGCGTCCCTGAGCGACCGGGCCTCCACGAGGTCGCCCAGGGGGGTGGACGTCGCGTGGGCGTGTACGTGGTCCACCTCGTGCGGGGCCAGTCCGGCGGCGGCCAGCGCCAGCCGCATCGCGCGGACCTGCCCCTCGGGGTGGGCGGCCGTGATGTGGTGGGCGTCCGAGGTGACGCCCGCACCCGCGAGGGTGGCGTGCGCACGGGCCGCGCGGAAACCGGCCCGCTCCAGGACGACCACGGCCGCGCCCTCACCGATCACGAAGCCGTCCCGGTCCACGTCGAACGGGCGGGACGCCCGCTGCGGCTCGTCGTTGCGCGTCGAGTGCGCCCTGGCCTGCGCGAACCCGGCCAGCGGCAGCGGGTGGAGGCATGCCTCCGCACCGCCCGCCACCACCACGTCGGCCCGGCCGAGGCGGATCAGGTCCAGGCCCATCGCGAGGGCCTCGGCCCCGGAGGCGCAGGCGCTGACCGGGGTGTGGGCGCCGGCGCGCGCGCCCAGCTCGATGCTCACCCAGGCGGCGGGGCCGTTCGCCATCAGCATCGGCACGGTGTGCGGGGACACCCGCCGTACGCCGGAGGTTTCGAGCACGTCGTCCTGGCCGAGCAGGGTGAGCGCGCCGCCCGTACCCGTACCGATCACCACGGCCAGCCGCTCGGGATCGACCTCGGGCGCACCCGCGTCGGCCCACGCCTCGCGCGCCGCGACGAGCGCGACCTGTTCGCAGCGGTCCATGCGCCGGGCCTGCACCCGCTCCAGGACCTCGGTCGGTTCGGCCGCGAGCCGGCCCGCGATCCGTACGGGGAGCGAGGCCGCCCACTCCTCCTCGATGGCGCTGATGCCGGACCGCCCGGCCAGCATGCCGTCCCAGGTCGCGGTGGCGGTCCCGCCGAGCGGCGTCGTGGCGCCGAGTCCGGTGACCAGCACGGCGTCGGTGGCAGCGGACATGGGAAGTTCCCCCTTTGTCGTACGGATACAACTCTCCGAGCCGTGTGCGGCCGGTGAGTGATCAACTTGGTACCGACTCTTCCAGGTGGTTGTCACGAATTCAGGTGCCAACCTCGACGGAGTCCGGCCGCTGGATTTTGTAAGGTTCCTGCAAGCAGTGGCAGTCGTTGGGGGAGCGCGCGGGGGAGCGGGCGCCTGGGCGACGGTCAGGAAGAACGCACTACGGAGGCGGTCGGGCGGCTTGCCACGGCGGCTTCACGCAGGCCGCCGGCCCGCCCGCCCCACCTCATCCACCCCATACGGGCAGGGCCCTTCCTGGAAGGGCCCGATCACGAGATATCTTGATGTCGAGCAATGTTGCAGACGTGGAGCGGAGCACCGGTGACTGACTCGACCATCATCTACACCCACACTGACGAGGCCCCGGCCCTGGCGACGTATTCGTTCCTGCCGGTGATCGAGGCCTACGCCTCGACGGCCGGGGTCGCGGTGGAGAGCCGTGACATCTCCCTGGCGGGCCGCATCATCGCCGGTTTCCCGGAGTGGCTCCAGGAGGACCAGCGGATCGACGACGCCCTCGCCGAGCTGGGCGAGCTGGCGAAGACGCCCGAGGCCAACATCATCAAGCTGCCGAACATCTCGGCCTCGATCCCGCAGCTGAAGGCGGCCATCGCCGAGCTGCAGGAGCAGGGCTACGCGCTGCCGGACTACCCGGACGACCCGAAGACCGACCAGGAGCGCGACATCCGCGCCCGCTACGACAAGGTCAAGGGCAGCGCCGTCAACCCGGTGCTGCGCGAGGGCAACTCCGACCGCCGCGCCCCCGCCTCGGTGAAGAACTACGCCAAGGCCAACCCGCACCGGATGGGCGCCTGGTCCGCCGACTCGAAGACCAATGTCGCGCACATGACCGGCGACGACTTCCGCTCCACCGAGAAGTCCGTGGTCATCGCCGAGGACGGCGCGCTGCGCATCGAGCTGGCCGGTGACGACGGCTCGACCACCGTGCTGCGCGAGTCGGTACCGGTGCTCGCCGGCGAGGTCGTGGACGCCTCCGTCATGCGCGTCGCCGCGCTGCGCGAGTTCCTCAAGGAGCAGGTCGCCCGCGCCAAGGCCGAGGGCATCCTGTTCTCGGTGCACCTGAAGGCCACGATGATGAAGGTCTCCGACCCGATCATCTTCGGCCACGTGGTGCGCGCCTTCTTCCCGAAGACCTTCGCCGCGTACGGTGACGTGCTCGCCCAGGCCGGCCTGACCCCGAACGACGGTCTGGGCGGCATCTGGAAGGGCCTGGAGTCGCTGCCGCAGGGCGAGGAGATCAAGAAGTCCTTCGACGCGGAGCTGGCCGAGGGCCCGGACCTGGCCATGGTCGACTCGCACCGCGGCATCACCAACCTGCACGTCCCCAGCGACGTCATCGTCGACGCCTCCATGCCGGCCATGATCCGTACCTCCGGCCACATGTGGAACAAGGACGACCAGGAGCAGGACGCCCTCGCCGTCATCCCGGACAGCTCGTACGCCGGCGTCTACCAGGCCGTCATCGAGGACTGCAAGGCCAACGGCGCGTACGACCCGTCGACCATGGGCTCGGTGCCGAACGTCGGCCTGATGGCGCAGAAGGCCGAGGAGTACGGCAGCCACGACAAGACCTTCGAGATCCCGGCCACCGGCACGGTGCGGGTCCTCGACAAGGACGGCAACGCCGTTCTGGAGCAGACGGTCAGCGCCGGCGACATCTTCCGCATGTGCCAGACCAAGGACATCCCGATCCGCGACTGGGTCAAGCTGGCCGTCACCCGCGCCCGCGCGACCGGCGACCCGGCGGTGTTCTGGCTGGACGAGGACCGCGCGCACGACGCGAACCTCATCGCCAAGGTGAAGCAGTACCTCCCCGAGCACGACACCGAGGGCCTGCAGATCGAGATCATGTCCCCGGTCGAGGCGACGAAGTTCTCGGTCGAGCGCATCCGCCGCGGCGAGAACACCATCTCGGTCACCGGCAACGTGCTGCGCGACTACCTCACCGACCTGTTCCCGATCCTGGAGCTGGGCACCAGCGCCAAGATGCTCTCGGTGGTGCCGCTCATCAACGGCGGCGGCCTCTTCGAGACCGGCGCCGGCGGCTCCGCGCCCAAGCACGTCCAGCAGCTGGTCAAGGAGAACTACCTGCGCTGGGACAGCCTGGGCGAGTTCCTCGCGCTCGCGGTGAGCTTCGAGCACCTCGCGCAGAAGACGGGCAACGCGCGCGCCCAGATCCTCGCGGACACCCTCGACCGCGCGACCGGCACGTTCCTCGCCGAGAACAAGTCGCCCAGCCGCAAGCTCGGCGGGATCGACAACCGCGGCAGCCACTTCTACCTGGCCATGTACTGGGCCCAGGAGCTGGCCAAGCAGACCGAGGACACGCAGCTGGCCCAGTCCTTCTCGGCCCTCGCGGCGACGCTGGCCGAGCAGGAGCAGAAGATCGTCGACGAGCTGATCGCCGTCCAGGGCAAGCCGGTCGACATCGGCGGCTACTACCAGCCCTCGGTGGCCAAGGCCGCGGCCGTCATGCGCCCGTCGCAGACGTTCAACGAGGCGCTGGCGACCCTCGGCAGCTGATCCGGCACCGGCGGACGGGGCGCCCCGTCCGCCGCGCCACCCGCACGGGTCCGCCCCGGCCGGCACTTCCGCCGGCCGGGGCGGACCCGTTCCGCTTCCCGTGGCCGGCCCCTACCTGTAGTACTCAGGAGCTACGCGCCAGGTGCACTCCCCGGCGGGACGCCGACCACACGGCGTGATCCATACATTCCGTACCGCAGCCCGCACTTCACCGGTACGGAAGGAACCCCACATGGCGACCCGCCCACGCGCCCGCCGCCTGCACCGCGCCCTGCTCGCCGCGCTCGTCACCGCCTCGGTGGCGCTGCCGGTGTCCGGCGCGGCCCGCCCCGCGGCCGTACCGGCCCCCGCACCCGCCGCCCTCGCGCCGCTCACCGCCGCGACCCCGGCCGCCCTCGCCGGACGCTACGCCGCCGGCCGCGACGGCATCCTGGCGGCCGAGCGCGCGGCGGCGCACCACGGTGACCGGACGCGGGCCGCCGCGCTGCGCGCCATGGCGGCGCCCACGCGGCAGTTCCTCTCCTTCGACGGCAGGGACGGCGGCCGGACCGCCGAAGTCGTCGGCGACCTGGCGCGGGCCGAGCGCATCGCCGTCCTCGTACCGGGCTCGGACACCAGCCTCGACACGTACGAACGCTTCCGCGCCGACGCCGTGGCGCTGCAACGGGAACTGGGCGGCCGGTCGGCCGTCGTCGCCTGGCTCGGCTACGCGACGCCCAGCCTGACGAGCCCGGACATCCTGACCCCGGCACTCGCCGAAGCGGCGGCCCCTCAACTGGTCGACTTCCTCGACGAGTTGACCGTTGCCAAGCCTGCTGCCCGCGTCTCGCTGCTCTGCCACTCCTACGGCTCGGTCGTCTGCGCCCGTGCCGCCCCGGACCTCCGGGTCGCCGGCATCATCGTTTACGGCAGCCCCGGCACCGGTGTGGACAGCGTCCGCGACCTGCACACCCGGGCCACCGTCTGGGCGGGCCGGAGCGCCGGGGACTGGATCGCCCACGTGCCGTACGTGCGGATCCGCCTCCCCTTCATGACCCTCGGCTTCGGGACGGACCCGGTATCGGGCGCGTTCGGCGCCCGGACCTTCGACGCCGGTTCCGGCGGTCACGGCGACTACCTGAAGGCCGGTTCGGTGTCGCTGCGGAACCTCGCGCGCATTGTGGCGGGGGAGTACGCGGCGGTGAGCGGCCGTGGGTAGGAGACCGGCTCTCCGGGGGGCCGATCTGCGGAGCCTCGCCCGGCGCATCGACGCCGCCACCCCGCCGACCCGCGACCGCGCCGTCGACGCCCTCCGGGCCGCCGCCATCCTCGGCGTCGTCCTCGGGCACTGGCTGGTGACCGCACTGGTCACCGACAGCGGAACCGTACGCGGTGCCAGCCCGCTCCAGCACTTGCCTCAACTCACTCCGATTTCCTGGCTGTTCCAGACCCTGGCGGTGTTCTTCTTCGTCGGCGGGCAGGTGGCGGTACGGAGTTACGCGGCGGCCCGCGCCCGGGGCGTCTCGTACGGGCGGTGGCTCGGTACCCGTATCGCGCGGTTCTACCGGCCCGTCGTCGCCCTGCTCGCGCTGTGGGCCGTGGTCGCGGGCGCGATGCTCGCCTCGGGCGCGGACCTGGCGACCGTACGGACCCTGCTCAAGCTGGTCTGGTCGCCGCTGTGGTTCCTGCTCGTCCTCACGGCGCTCACGGCGGCCACTCCGCTGGTCGCGAAGGTGCATCCGTTGTGGCCGCTGGCGGTGGTCCTGGCGGTCGACATCGTCCGGTACGGGCTCGGCGGGCCGGACGCGCTCGGCTGGGTCAATGTGGCGGCGGGCTGGCTGGTCCCGTACTGCCTGGGCGCGCTGTGGGCCCGGGGCGGGCTGCGGGGCCGTACGACGGGCTGGGTGCTGCTGGCCGGGGGAGCGGCCGCCACCGCGCTCCTCGTCGGATACGCCGGATACCCGGCCTCGATGGTCGGCGTACCGGGTGCCGCCGTCTCCAACCTCAACCCGCCGACCCTGGCAGCCGTAACGTTCGGCCTCGCCCAGTGCGGAGCGGCCCTGCTGCTCCGCGACCCGCTGCGGCGGCTCCTCGCACGGCCCGCGGCCTGGGCCGCCGTCGCGCTGCTCAACCTCTCCGCGATGACCGTCTTCCTCTGGCACCAGACCGCGCTGATGGCGGTCACGGCAACCGGCCTGCTCGCGGAGCACCCACTCCCCGGCCTGCACACCGAGCCCGACGGCGCCGTCTGGGTGGCGGCCCGGATCGCCTGGCTGCCGGTGTTCGCGGTGGCGCTCCTGATCTGCTGGACGGCCTTCCGCGCGCACGAGACGCACGAGCGACGGAAGCCGTCCAAAACGACGTTGGTACACGAAGGGCGGCCCGCCCGGGAAGAGATGGTGCACGGTGCTTAAGGTGCAGCTTGTGGGGGAGAACGGGGCGAGCGCCCGTACGCGGGCGAGGAAGCGGCTGGTCACGGCCGTCAAGGGGCTGCCGCGCGCGCTGCGTGAGGACCTGGTGGCGGGGGCCGTGGGGCCGCCGCCGGGGGAGCGGCCGGGGTGGTTGATCTGGCAGCCGGTGATTGTGCTGGTGCTGGCGTCGGCTGCGCCGTTCCTCTGCGCGCTGAGCGTCAGCGACCTGGCCCACGGCGGACGCCAGACCCTCGACATGCGGCTGGCGCTGTTGCTCGGTTCCGTGCAGGCGCTGGCGGTCATCGTGGCGGCGTTCCGGCCGGTGGTGGCCTGGTGGATGGCGACGGCGGCGATGGTCGCCGTCGTGGCGGGCGTGGAATACGTGGCCGCACCGCATGGGCTGCCCCTATGGCCGGGCGACGGTCCCGCGGCGGTCAGGGAGTTCCCCGTCGACCGGGGCGGGCTCTACCCCTGGACGACTGCGGGGCTTGCCGCGCAGGCCGTTGTGCTCCTCCTGCTGGCGCTGCGGCTCCGCTTCCGCGCGGCGGCCGGGGCGCTGGCGGTCACCCTTGTCGCCGGCCTGGTGTGCGGAGCCGGCGCGACGCAGGCCGGGGCTCCGCTCCGGGCCTCCGGCATCGGCCTCGCCGTGGCCGTCCTCACCATCGCCGTGGTGGTCGGCGCCGCCCTCCGCGGCCGACAGGTGGCCCGTACCGAACTGGTCGTCCAGGAAGGGATCACCACGGAGGAGCGGGCCCGCCGCGCGCTCCTGGAGGAGCGCAACCGGATCGCCCGGGAACTGCACGACGTGGTCGCCCACCACATGTCGGTGATCTCCATCCAGGCGCAGGTCGCCCCGCACCTGGCCGAGAACCCGTCCGACGCGCTGAAGGAGAACCTCACGGGCATCCGTACCAACGCGGTGGAGGCACTGACCGAACTGCGCCGCGTGCTGGGCGTGCTGCGGTCGGAGGAGGCACCGGCGTACGGCACTCCCGAGTACGCCGGGGACGGCACCGCCCCGCACGCCCCGCAGCCCACCCTCGACCGGCTGGACGAGCTGGTCGGCAACGTCCGCGCCGCCGGGGTCACGGTCACCACCGACGTCACCGGGAGGCGGCGCCCGCTGTCGCCGGGCGTCGAACTGTCCGCGTTCCGCATCGTGCAGGAAGCGCTCAGCAACGCGATGCGGCACGCGCCGGGCGCGCGCGTCGCGGTGGCGATCGCGTACCGCACGGGCGCCCTCACCGTCCGCGTCACCAACACCGCACCGGACCGCCCCGCCGCGGCCTCCCCGGGGGCCGGCCACGGACTGCTCGGCATGCGCGAACGTACCGCCATGCTGGGCGGCGAACTGGCCACCGGCCCGACGCCCGACGGCGGCTACGAAGTGACCGCCGTCCTGCCCACCGGAGCCCCCGCCACGGCACCCGATCCGGCCTCCACACCATCGACCCGTCCGCCCGCCGACCCCACCGAGGACACCACCCCATGACGACCCCCATCCGCGTGCTGATCGCCGACGACCAGGTCATGGTCCGTCAGGGCTTCACGGTGCTGCTCGACGCCGAACCCGGCATCGAGGTGGCCGGCCAGGCCGTGGACGGACTCGACGCCCTCGACAAGGCCGCCGAACTCGCCCCCGACGTCGTGCTGATGGACATCCGCATGCCCGGCCTCAACGGCATCGAGGCCACCCGCCGCCTCACCGAGGCCGCCGGATCGACCGTCAAGGTCCTCGTCCTGACCACCTTCGATCTGGACGAGTACGTGTACGAGGCGCTGCGCGCCGGCGCGTCCGGCTTCCTCCTCAAGGACGCCTCGGCCGCCGAACTCGCGCAGGCCGTACGGGTGGTGGCGGCGGGCGACGCGCTGCTCGCGCCGAACATCACCAAACGCCTGATCGCCGAGTTCTCCCGGATGGCCGCCGCGCCCCGGGCGCCCCTCAAGGAGCGCGTCGGCGATCTGACGGAACGCGAGACCGAAGTCCTCTCCCTGATCGCCCAGGGCCTGTCGAACGCGGAGATCGCCGAGCGCCTGGTGGTGGCCGAGCAGACCGTGAAGACCCACGTGAGCCGCATGCTGGTCAAGCTGGGCCTGCGCGACCGGACCCAGGCGGCGGTCTTCGCGTACGAGACGGGGCTGGTACGGCCGGCCGGCTACTGAAGGCCCCGGCGGCCGACCGGTCACCCTTTCGGGCACTGCCTACGGCACCATGTGCTTCAGCCCCTCCGCGCACTGCTTGGCCAGCTCCGAGGACCGGGGCAGCATCAGCTCCTCGTACGCCCGCACGGCGTCGTCCACCCGCTCCTCGGCGACCAGCGCCTGGGCCAGGTCGGCGCCGTCGAGCAGCGCGTGGTTGGCGCCCACGCCGAGGGGCGGCATCAGGTGCGCGGCGTCGCCCAGCAGCGTCACGCCCGGGACGTGCTCCCAGACGTGCGGCACCGGCAGCGCGAACAGGGGCCGGTTGACGAAGTCGTGGTCGCCGTCGAGCAGGGCGTACCGCAGTCCTTCGGCCCACCCGTCGAGCCGCTTCGAGAGGTACGCGCGCATCGCCGCCCTGTCGTTCAGGTCCACTCCGGCGGTCGTGTGCCAGTCCTGCGGAGTCCGGAACGCCACATAGGTGCGGATGTGACCGTTGCTGTTCCGCTGGGCGAACAGCATCGTCGAGCCGGACTCCGCCACCAGCGTGCCCGGACCGACCAGCCGGGCCAGTTCGGGGTGGCGCACGTCGCTGTCGTCGAAGCCGGTCTCGATGAGCGTGACGCCCGTGTACTCGGGGAACGCCTCCGAGACGGCCGGGCGGACCCGCGACCACGCGCCGTCGGCGCCGACGACCAGGTCGAAGTCCTCGGTGGCGCCCTCCGTGAACTCCAGGCGGCAGGTGCCGTCGCCGAGCGGTGTCGCACCGCCGACGGCGCGCCCCCAGTGGACCGTTCCCGGCGCGAGCGAATCCAGCAGCAGCCCGCGCAGATGCCCGCGGTCGATCTCCGGCCGGTCCTCCACACCCGCGCCCTCGTCCCCGGGGGGCCACTCCTGTTCCTGGGCGGCCGCAGTGACGTGGTCCACCTTCCGCCACTCCTGGCCCTCGGGGCGGGACAGGGCGTGGAACCGGTCGAGCAGGCCCGCCGCGCGGAGGGCGGCCTGCCCCGTACCAGGGTGGAGGTCGAGCGTGCTGCCCTGCGAGCGGGCGTCGGGGGACGTCTCCCGCTCGAAAACGGTCACGGAACGGCCGTGGAGCTGAAGGATCCGTGCACAGACGAGACCGCCGAGGCCGCCGCCGGCGATCGCCACGCGGGCGTCCTGGGTGAGATTCATGGGTTCGGTTCCCCTCCGGGGTGGATGGAACGCCGGAACGAGCACCCGGCGCCGTATCCAAAAAAAGCACACCCACTAAAAAAGCGCAATCACTAAACCTTCTGACTCGATGCACCTTGCCGTAAGCTGGCACCGTGACCGAACCCGCCCCGCACCCCAAGATCCCCGTCCCCGCCGGGACCGGCGCACCCGTCGGTCGCCGTGAACGCAAGAAGGCCCAGACCCGCAAGGCCCTGGCCGACGCCGCGCTGGAACTCTTCCTCGAACGCGGCTTCGACCAGGTGGGCGTGAAGGAGATCGCCGATGCCGCCGATGTGTCGGTGACCACGCTGTTCAAGCACTTCGCCAGCAAGGAAGCGCTCGTCTTCGACCAGGACGACGACATCGAGGCCGGCCTCGTCGCCGCCGTCCGCGACCGGGCCCCCGGCCAGTCGATCCCCCAGGCCCTGCGCGCCCACATCATCCATCCGGGCGGCCATGTCGGGCACCCGGAGTTCGCCCCGTTCCTGCGCCTGGTGAGCGAGACCCCGGCGCTGCGCGACTACTCCCACCGCATGTGGATGCGCCACGAAACGGCTCTGGCCCGAGCCATCGCCCAGGAGGTCGGCGCCCCCGAGGACGACGCCACCTGCGCCGCACTGGCCCACTTCGCCCTGGAATCCCGCGAACTCGTGCACGGTCACGCCGACCCGGCACGTGCCGCGGAGGAGGTGTTCGCGCTGCTGGAGCGGGGGTGGGCGGCTGCTCACCCGGACCGCTGACGGCGGGGTCGGTGAGAGCAGGCCCCGTACTGGGGCAACGAGGAGTTCCGGCCGCCCCGCCTGCACCGGCCGGCGGGGGCGGCGTGTCACATGGCGCCGACGCCATCCCGGGGGCATCCTGTGGCCACTCGATCGCGGGAACAGCCGACGGGAAGGGCCCAGCGATGCCGGTGACGTCGCAGGACGTTACGGTCGTGGCGCTCCTCGCGGACCCGGACGCGCCGACGGAGATCGCTCAGCGCATGGCCCGGACACTTCCTGACCGGCTCGCCGACAAGTCGGGCCAGGGGCGACGGTTCGACGTCGAGGTGATCAGTGAGCCCTTCACCTCGGGGACCGAGGACCCGCCCACCTTGATGCGCCGGATCAAGGACCGTGGGAGTACGGAGAACTGGGACATCGTCGTGGCCCTCACCGACCTCCCGCTGCACTCGCACGGGTGCAAGCTCGCTGTGGATCTGAATCACGACCACGGCTTGGCGCTGCTCTCGCTTCCTTCGCTGGGGGGCCTGCGGCTGCAGGCGAGGGCCCGGTGGGCCGTTGAAGAAGCGGTGCTTGGCCTGGCGGGTCCGCACACCACCGGGGCTGAAGGGTCTTCACGAAGTCAGCCGCTTCCGGAGCCCTTCGTCCATCGTCTCGCGCCTGTTCATCCGGACCGGTCCGGTGAGAAGGAGACCGACGACGTCCGGTACGTCGTCAGCGGGCCGCGCGGTTACCTGCGGGTGCTCGCCGGTATGGTCCGTGCCAACCGGCCGTGGCGGTTGGTACCGGGCCTGTCGAAGGCCCTGGCGGCCGCACTCGCCACGGGAGCGGTCGCCACCGTGAACTCCACCGTCTGGAGCCTGGCCACGTATCTGAGCACGCCACGCCTGGTGACCGCCACGATCGGGTCTGTCGCGATCATGATCGGCTGGCTGATCGTGGACGCGAACCTGTGGCATCGATCACCGGAGAGCTCGCCGGAGGCGAGGCAGCGGGCGGCTCTCTACAACGCCTCGACCGTCGTGACCGTGGCGATCGGGGTGCTCGTCTGCTACGTGGGTCTGATGCTCATCAACTTGGTGTGGGCGCTGTTCGTCCTCAACGACGGAGTGTTCGCTTCCATGACACGAGCCCCGCTTCACGCCACGGAGTACTGGACGTTGACCTGGTTCGTCGCTTCGGTCGCCACCGTGGGCGGCGCCCTTGGATCGGGCTTGGAGAACGACGAGGTGGTCCGGGCAGCCGCCTACTCCAAGCGCGAACAGGAACGTCGCAGAGCGCTGCGCGACGACCGCGGTGACTAGGCGGTTTGTGGTCGGATCATCGGGCTGAGGCCGGAGAAATCGGGTTGTGGACACCGCGCCAGCTGCCGTACCTCTCCAGCAGGTGCACCCACCGGCTTCCGGTCCGGGACTTGCAGGCGATTGCGCCGATCACCTGGCGGCGATCCCGCCGCAGCACACCGCCGCCCACACTCGCGCCCGCTGCCCATCTGCCATCGGCACACCCGAACCGACGGCCGACCGACCCGGACGAAACCGCCTACGACCGGCGGCGGGGCTTGCCGCGCCGGGCGGGCTTGGCCGACTTGCCCGAGCCGGAGCCGCCGCGCGTGCCCCGGGCGCCCTGACCGGCCCTCGGCTTGCCGCCCGTGGTCTTCTGGCGGGCGCCGTCCTTCGCGGCCTGCCGGCCCTTCGGACCGTCCGTGGTCTCGGACCGCGTACGGCCGCGTGTGCTGTTGACCGTACGGCCGCGGACGATGCCGATGAAGTCCTCGACCTGGTCGGTGGTGCGCTCCTCCGGCCAGGCCAGCGCCACCTGGGACTGGGGGGCATCCGTCAGCGTGCGGTACTTGAGGTCCTTGCGGTGGTACAACCGCGCCAGCGACTGCGGGACGACCAGCAGCCCGATGCCCGCCGCCACCAGCTCGATCGCGTCCGCCGTCGTCGCGGGCCGCTCGAACGCGGGCTGCCCCGGCGGGCGCTCCCAGCCGAGGGTGTCGTCGAGGGGATGCAGCACGATCTCGTCGGCCAGTTCCTCGACGGTGATCTCGTCGGCCGCCGTGAAGAGGTGGTCCTTCGGGACGACGACCACGGTCGTCTCCGTGTAGAGGGGGATCGCGCTGAAGTACGTACGGTCGGCCGGCAGCCGTACGAAACCCGCGTCGGCGCCGCCGCCCCGCAGCACGTCGTACGCCTCGGCGGCGGGCGCCGGGACGAGCGTGAGGGGGATGCCGGGCAGCCGCTCGTTCCAGATCCGCACCCACTTCGTGGGCGTCACCCCCGGGACGTACGCGAGCCGGAACGAAGGGGTTTCTTCCGAGCCTGTCACTCCGCCAGGTTACCGGTCGTGGTCAGAGGTGGCGCACACGATCGATACCCTTGACATCATGACGTCGCACCAGAACACCCAGACGATGAAGCCCGCGACCGCGGCGAAGAAGCTGGGTGTGTACCTCGAAGCCACCCCCGCCGAATTCCAGGAGGGCCTCGTCTCGCGCGCCGAACTGAACGCGCTGCAGACCGACCCGCCCGAGTGGCTCCGGGAGCTGCGACAGAACGGCCCCCACCCCCGCCCCGTCGTCGCCGCGAAGCTGGGCGTCTCCATCTCGGGCCTCGCCCGCGGTGGCATCACCGAGCCCCTCACCACGGAGCAGATCGACGCCCTGAAGGCCGAGTCCCCCGAGTGGCTCCAGAAGGAACGCGCCACCCAGGCCGAGGTCCGCAAGGAAACCGTGCGGATCAAGGAGAAGCACAAGCAGGAACGCGAGAAGCGGGAGAAGAGCGGGGAGTAAGGGGCCCGGACTCGCCCGGCCCCCTCACCGCGCCCGTCGGGCCCGCAGCACCGTGTCGTGGGTGTGGTGGGTACCGGCGGGCGGCGGGGTCGTTCGGGCGCGGGTTTCGTTGGATTGGACGGTCCAGTCGGGGGCGAGGAGCTGGGCTATCTCGTCGGGTACGTAATAGTCGGCCGGGTCGAAGCCGTCTTCCGGGCGGGGAGTCAGGCCGCTCAGGTCGTGGCTGACGAAGAGCAGGGTGCCGCCGGGGGCGACGGCCTCCAGCAGGCCGCGTAGCGCGGTGTGGTCCGGCTCGCGCCGGAGCGGGAAGTACTGGACGGACACCAGGTCGAAGGCGTCGGCCGGGGGCGGTGCCGTGGTCAGGTCGGCACGGGCCCACGCCACCCGGCCGGCGAGGTCCGTGGCCGCCGCGGCGGCGCGTCGCAGCGCGACCTGGGAAATGTCGACCGCGGTGACCTGCCACCCGCGCCGGGCCAGCCACAGCGCGTCGGCGCCCTCACCGCACCCGACGTCGAGCGCCTGCCCGGGCGGCAGGCCGGTGACCTCGCTGACGAGGACGGGGTTGGGCGCACCGCTGAACACCTGGTCGCGGCTGCGGTACATCGCGTCCCACGACTGGGCGCTCGGCCCGGGGACGGGCCCGGAATGCTGGGTCATCATGACCACCTCCGCGGTCAACCTGCCGCTCCCCGCCACGAACCGGCAAAGTTCTTTGCGGAAACCGCAAAATGGGGCGGTTGGGGGAGTGCGTGGGGGTGCTCAGGGGGCACCTGGGGTGCTAAGTGCGCGTCTACGGGATTCTGTGACGTGACCGCCCAGGTACCGGACGAGGAACAGCGCGTCCTCCGGGTCGTCGGCCCGGAAGGCGACGCGACGGAGCAGGCCCACCGAGTCGAGCGCGACGCCCTCGCGGGCCAGGACGTAGACGAGGGTGAGGAAGGCCGACCGGGCGTTGCCGTCGTCGAAGGGGTGGAAGAAGCAGACGTCCAGGTAGGCGCGTGCGGCACGGGCGATCAGGGAGAGGGGTTGCCCGCCGCCCGGCCCGCTGCTGCTGCCGGGCGCGCTCTCGGCCAGGCAGGCGTCGAGGCGGGCCCGGGTGTCCGGGCCGATGCCGTAACGCTCCCGGCCCCTCTTGGCGAAGGCGGGCGAACTCCGGAACGGCGGCGGCTCCGCTGTGCCCAGGACATGCTGCTGCCAGCCACGGAGCAGTGCGAAGTCGAGCGGGGCGCCGCGCGCCGCGTCGGCCCGTAGCGACTCAAGGGCGGTGAGCAGACCTTCGGCGCGGGCGGGGTCCACGGCGGCGTCGAAGGAACGGATGTCCTCGGCCGCGCCGTCACGCGACGGGATCACCGGCCCGTCCACACCGCCGTCCGGGCCCTTGTGCCACGGCACGGTCCCGCGTACGGCCAGCCAGCGTTCCAGGTGATCAGGCGCGGGCCCGGCGGACCACGCCTCGTGCTGCGGCCGCAGCGACAGCGCGAGCCGCTCCGCGACATCGTCGACCAGCACCGGGCCGGGATCGGTCCAGCTCTCGAAGCGCCCGCCGACCGCCTGCTCGACCAGGTCCTGCGCCACGTCGGGCGCGAACCCCCAGTAACCGAGGAACCACGTGAGCACCTGCCGGCAGTGCCCGTGCCAGCCGCTGCCGCAGCCGGTGCGGTCGGCCACCTGGAGGATCAGGTTGCGGGCGGCACGCTCCCACAGGATCCGCTGATCCTCGATCGCGGCCGGTTCCAGCGGGTACCGCTCGAACCAGCCGACGAGGGTCTCCAGCCACCCGCGCCACTCGCCCAGCGCCGTGACCACCCGGGCGAGCGTCTCCTCCGGAGTACCGATCGAGTCCCGCGGGCAGCACCAACTGCCGACCGGCCCTCCGTCGAAGTCCCCTTCGTCGTGCGCCCAGCGCCAGCCGATGGCCCAAGGCCCGTAGTGCTCCACGAGCGCATGCGACATGGCGTCGGCCCAGAGCGTGCCTTCACCATGGCTCCAACGGATGAGTGTCATATCGCTGAGCGGCAGGTCCGGGCGGCGCGGCACGCACCGGGCCGGCCCCAGCGAGCGCACCACGTGCGCGGCCGACGCGCTGTCGAAGGGGTGGCGGGCGGGGTCCACTTCGTCCCAGGTCAAAAAGTGCGGGACCAGTTCGGGTAGCACCGCGTCAGCCTGCCATGTCCGCCCGGAGGATGATCAGGATTTTTGCGGCCCTCGACTGCGTCGGCCCGCCCTCGGCCCGTGGCCCTGCTCGCCCGACCGTACGCTGGAGCGCTCAGAGGACGATCTTTCTCATGGGGGCGGGGCAATGCTGATCGAAGTCGCGGGGGTACAGGCTCGCTTGGGACGGGCCATGGAACTGGCGCAGTCGGTGTGTACGGAGTACGCGGGTGACGCGCTGTACCACCATTCGATGCGCTCGTACTTCTTCGGCGCGGCCTGGGCGCAGGCTCGCGGCCTCCATTTCGACAGCGAGCTGTTGTTCGTCTCGGCGATGCTGCACGACTTGGCGCTCACCCCGCCCTTTGACAGCCACGCCCTCCCTTTCGAGGAGGCCGGCGGCCACCTGGCGCGGGTCTTCACGGCCGGTCTCGGCTGGCCGCGCGAACGGCGTCACCGGGCAGCCGAACTCATCGTGCTGCACATGCGGGACGATGTGGAGCCGGAGCAGGATCCGGAAAGCCGCCTGCTCCAGGTGGGGACGAGCGCGGATGTCTCCGGGGCGGGACTCGACGCGTTCGACCCCGCCTTCGTCGAAGCGCTCGTCGCGGCATACCCCCGCCTGGGCTTCGCCGAGTCCTTCGTCGATCTCTTCCGCGACCAGGCCGAGCGCAAGCCGGAGTGTGCGGCAGCGAAGCTGGTGGCCGGACAGTGGCCGGACAGGACCCTGGCCAATCCGATGGAGCGTGCCTGACGGCGCGCGGCCAGGTGGCTCGTGCGATCGGCTGGTTATGGCGCCGCCGTGCGGAAGAGGGCCAGGAGGGCCCGAACAAGGGCGGGTCGAGAGATTCCTCGCGGCCGGCCAAAGCGGTCGAGGGGCGATCTGCGATGCGAAGCCCAGGTGGACGGAGACTCGGCGGGACTCAGTCGCTCACGGGTCGGCTGAGGCGCTGAGGGGCCGCCTGAAGCGTGCACGTATCAGCGGCAGCACCCCTCCCACCCCACCCCCCCATTGCATAAACCTGCCGCCATCCGTATAGTCATGCCTCCAAGGAGGAGGACCCATGCCAGTACGAGCAGCAGTGGCCGGAGCGAGTGGGTATGCCGGAGGTGAGGTTCTCCGGCTGCTTCTGGGGCATCCGGAGGTGGAGATCGGGGCCGTGACCGCGCATGGGAATGCGGGGCAGCGGCTGGGGGCGGTGCAGCCGCATCTGGGGCCGTTGGTCGGGCGGGAGCTGGTGGCCACCACGGCCGAGGCGCTGGCCGGGCACGACGTGGTGTTTCTCGCGTTGCCGCACGGGCAGTCCGCCGCGGTGGCCGAGGCGCTGGGGCCCGAGGTGCTGGTGGTGGACTGCGGGGCGGACTTCCGGCTGGAGGATGCCGCGGCCTGGGAGAAGTTCTACGGTTCGCCGCACGCCGGGACCTGGCCGTACGGGCTGCCCGAGCTGCCGGGGGCGCGGGAGGCGCTGCGCGGGGCGCGGCGTATCGCGGTGCCGGGGTGCTATCCGACGGCCGTCTCGCTTGCCCTCTTCCCTGCGTACGCGGCGGGGCTGGCCGAGCCGGAGGCCGTGGTGGTCGCCGCCTCCGGCACCTCCGGTGCGGGCAAGGCGCCCAAGCCGCACCTGCTGGGCAGCGAGGTGATGGGCTCGATGAGCCCGTACGGCGTGGGCGGGGTGCACCGGCACACGCCGGAGATGGCGCAGAACCTGAGCGCCGCGGCGGGGGAGCCGGTCACCGTCTCCTTCACGCCGACGCTCGCGCCCATGCCCCGCGGCATCCTCGCCACCTGCTCGGCCAAGGCCCGGCCGGGCGTGGACGCGGCCGATGTGCGGGCCGCGTACGACAAGGCGCTGGGCGACGAGCCGTTCGTACGGCTGCTGCCGGAGGGGCAGTGGCCGTCGACCGCGGCCGTGTACGGGGCGAACACCGCCCTGGTGCAGGTCGCCCTGGACGCGGCGGCCGGCCGGATCGTCGTGGTCAGCGCCATCGACAACCTGACGAAGGGCACCGCCGGCGGCGCGGTGCAGAGCATGAACATCGCCCTCGGCCTGGATGAGGCCACGGGGCTTACCACGATCGGAGTCGCACCGTGAGCGTCACGGCAGCCAAGGGTTTCTCGGCGGCGGGCATCGCCGCCGGGATCAAGGAGAACGGGAACCCGGACCTCGCCCTGGTGGTGAACAACGGGCCGCGACTGGCCGCCGCCGGCGTCTTCACCAGCAACCGCGTCAAGGCCGCTCCGGTCCTGTGGTCCGAGCAGGTCCTCAAGGGCGGCACGGTTTCGGCCGTGGTGCTGAACTCCGGCGGGGCCAACGCCTGCACCGGCCCCGAGGGCTTCCAGGACACCCACGCCACCGCGGAGAAGGCCGCCGAGGTGCTCAAGGGGCACAGCGCGGGCGAGGTGGCCATCGCCTCGACCGGGCTGATCGGCGTACGGCTGCCGATGGACAAGCTGCTGCCGGGCATCGAGAAGGCCGCGGTCGAGCTGAGCGTGCACGGCGGGGAGAAGGCCGCCATCGCGATCAAGACCACCGACAGTGTGCACAAGACCGCCGTCGTCTCGAAGGACGGCTGGACGGTCGGCGGCATGGCCAAGGGCGCGGGGATGCTCGCGCCGGGGCTGGCGACCATGCTCGTCGTGCTGACCACCGACGCGGACCTGGAGGCGCCGGTCCTGGACCGGGCGCTGCGCGACGCGACGCGGACGACGTTCGACCGGGTGGATTCCGACGGCTGCATGTCCACGAACGACACGGTGCTGCTGCTGGCTTCCGGAGCGTCCGGTGAGACACCCGGGTACGAGGCGTTCGCGGACGCGGTCCGCACGGTCTGCGACGACCTGGCGCGGCAGCTCATCGGGGACGCGGAGGGCGCGACCAAGGACATCCGCATCGAGGTCGTGAACGCGGCGAGCGAGGACGACGCGGTCGAGGTGGGCCGGTCCATCGCCCGTAACAACCTGCTGAAGTGCGCCATTCATGGTGAGGACCCGAACTGGGGGCGGGTGCTGTCCGCGATCGGCACCACCTCCGCGGTGTTCGACCCGAACCGGCTGAACGTCGCCATCAACGACGTATGGGTCTGCAAGAACGGCTCGGTGGGCGAGGACCGGGACCTGGTCGACATGCGCTACCGGGAGGTACGGATCACCGCCGACCTCAGCGCCGGCACCGAGTCCGCGGTCATCTGGGCCAACGACCTGACCGCCGACTACGTCCACGAGAACAGCGCGTACTCCTCATGAGCGCCCGCAAGCACACCGCGCTGCCCAAGGCCCGCACCCTCATCGAGGCGCTGCCCTGGCTGACCCGGCACCACGGCAAGACCGTGGTCATCAAGTTCGGCGGCAACGCCATGGTCGACGAGGAGCTGAAGGCCGCCTTCGCGCAGGACGTGGTCTTCCTGCGGCACGCCGGGCTGCGGCCGGTCGTCGTGCACGGCGGCGGCCCGCAGATCAGCGCCCAGCTGGAGCGGCTGGGCCTGGAGTCGGAGTTCAAGGCGGGCCTGCGGGTCACCACGCCCGAGGCGATGGACGTCGTACGGATGGTGCTCGCCGGGCAGGTGCAGCGGGAGCTGGTCGGCCTGCTCAACCAGCACGGCCCGCTCGCCGTCGGCATGACCGGCGAGGACGCCCACCTGATGACCGCCACCCGGCACTACGCCGAGGTGGACGGCGAGCGGGTGGACATCGGGCGGGTCGGCGAGGTCACCGCGATCGACACCGGCGCCGTGCGGGCCCTGCTGGACGACGGCCGCATCCCGGTCATCTCCTCCGTCGCGCGCAGTGCCGACGCGGGCGACGGGACCGGCGTCTTCAACGTCAACGCGGACACCGCGGCGGCGGCCCTGGCCGCGGCCCTCGGTGCCGAGACGCTGATGGTCCTCACCGACGTGGAGGGCCTGTACGAGGACTGGCCGCACAGCGACGAGGTGATCTCCCGGCTCACCGCCACCGAGCTGGAGAAGCTGCTGCCCGACCTGGCCAGCGGCATGGTGCCGAAGATGCGGGGCTGCCTGCACGCCGTACGCAACGGGGTGCACACCGCCCGGGTCATCGACGGCCGGGTCCAGCACTCGATCCTGCTGGAGATCTTCACGGACGAGGGGATCGGCACGATGGTCGTGCCGGACGAGCCGGCGGCCGCCGCCGGCATCGCGGACATCAAGGGCAGCAGCGAGAGCGAGAAGGCGGGAGCGGCATGAGCGACGCGGCCACGGACACGGCGCCCATCACAGCGTCCAACACCACGCTCACCGAGCGCTGGCAGGGCGCCATGATGGACAACTTCGGGACGCCCCGCGTCCCCCTCGTACGCGGTGAAGGCGCGAAGGTCTGGGACGCGGACGGCAACGCCTACCTGGACTTCCTCGGCGGCATCGCCGTCAACGCGCTCGGCCACGCGCACCCCGCCGTCGTCCGCGCGGTCTCCGGGCAGATCGCCACCCTCGGGCACGTCTCCAACTTCTTCGTCGCCGAGCCGACCGTCGCGCTCGCCGAACGGCTGCTGCGGATCGCCGGGCGCCCCGGCCGCGTCTACTTCTCCAACTCCGGCGCCGAGGCCAACGAGGCCGCCTTCAAGATCGGCCGGCTGACCGGGCGTACGCACATGGTCTCCACGACCGGCGGCTTCCACGGCCGCACCATGGGCGCCCTCGCCCTCACCGGCCAGCCCGCCAAGCAGGACCCGTTCCGGCCGCTCCCGGGCGACGTCGACTTCGTACCGTACGGGGACACCGAAGCGCTGCGCGCCGCCGTCACCACCGACACCGCCCTGGTGATCATCGAGCCCGTCCAGGGCGAGAACGGCGTCGTCGTGCCGCCGCCCGGCTACCTCGCGGCGGCCCGCGAGATCACCGCCGCCACCGGAACCCTGCTCGTCCTGGACGAGATCCAGACCGGCATCGGCCGTACGGGCCACTGGCTGGAGTCGCAGGCCCAGGGCGTCGAGGCCGACGTGATCACGCTGGCCAAGGGCCTCGGCGGCGGCCTGCCCATCGGCGCCACCCTCGCCTTCGGCCCGGCCGCCGGCCTGCTCACCCCCGGCACCCACGGCTCGACCTTCAGCGGCAACCCGGTCGTGTGCGCGGGCGCGCTCGCCGTCCTGGACACCATCGAGGCCGACGGACTGCTCGACCACGTCAAGCGGGTCGGCGAGCGGCTGCGTGGCGGGATCGAGGCGTCGGCGCACCCGCTCGTCGGCCAGGTCCGCGGTGCGGGCCTGCTCCTGGGTATCGTCTTGTGCGAGCCCGTCGCACCGCAGGTGCAGCGAGCGGCTCAGGACGCGGGCCTCCTGGTGAACGCGGTCGCGCCGGACGTCATCCGGCTCGCCCCGCCGCTGATCGTCTCGGACGACGAAGCGGATACGTTCCTCCGGAAGCTCCCCGCCGTCCTCGACGCGGCCCTCGCGGGGGCACACGGGGTACAACGATCCGGAGACTGACGACAACGATGACCGAGGCGCAGGACAACGAGACGCTGCACGGGGGACCTGCCGTACCGCAGACCCGCACCGCCCGGCACCGCCGGATCGTGGACATCCTCAACCGGCAGCCGGTCCGCTCCCAGAGCCAGCTCGCCAAGCTGCTCGCCGACGACGGCCTGTCCGTCACCCAGGCCACCCTCTCGCGCGACCTGGACGAACTGGGCGCGGTGAAGATCCGCAACACCGGCGGCGAGCTGATCTACGCGGTACCGAGCGAGGGCGGCGACCGCAAGCCGCGGGCGCCGCTGGGGGAGTCCGCCAAGGAGGAGCGGATGCGCCGGCTCTCCGGCGAACTGCTCATCTCCGCCGAAGCCTCCGCCAACCTCGTGGTCCTGCGCACCCCGCCGGGCGCCGCCCAGTTCCTGGCCTCCGCCATCGACCAGGCCGAACTGCACGACATCCTCGGCACCATCGCCGGCGACGACACCCTGATGCTCATCAGCCGCGACCCGGCCGGCGGACAGGCGCTCGCCGATCATTTGCTGAATCTGGCGCAGAAGGCGCGCTGAGGGGCGGAATTCCGGCCGGGGCCCGCGTCCGGCCGCTGTACCGGGACGGTGTCCGGTGTACTGGACGCCGCCCCACCGGCCACGGCGGCCGGGCGGCACGGGAACCGATGCGGGAGGCCCGATGCTGGCAGTACGCGCACGAGCGCTGTTCGACGGGGTGGGACCGGGACTGGTCGAACGGCCCACCGTACTGATCGAAAATGGCCGGATCGCGGCGGTCAGCCCCGGCGGAGTGCCCCTGATCGGCACCGAGGTCCTCGACCTCGGCACCGCCACCCTCCTCCCCGGCTTCATCGACACCCACACCCACCTGGCGTTCGACGCGAGCGACGACGTGATCGGCCGGCTCACGGAGGCCGACGACGCCACCCTCCTGGAGCGCGTCCGGGCCGCGGCGCGGGCCTCGCTGGCCGCCGGGGTGACGACCGTACGGGACCTCGGCGACCGCGGATACCTGACCCTGCGCCTGCGCGCGGAGACCGCACAGGACCCGGCCGCCGGCCCGCACATCATCGCCTCCGGCCCGCCGCTCACCACGTCCCGCGGCCACTGCTGGTTCCTCGGCGGCCAGGCGGAAGGCGTGGCGGGCGTCCGCGCGGCCGTACGGGAACGGGCCGAGCGCGGCGCGGACGTCGTCAAGGTCATGGTGACCGGCGGCGACCTCACGCCCGGCTCGGACCCGTACAGCGTCCAGTACGACCGCGACGAACTGCGCGCCATCGTGGACGAAGCCCACCGCCACGGCCTCCCGGTGACCGCTCACGCCCACGCCGTCACCGGCATCCGCGAGGCCGTGACGACCGGCTTCGACACCATCGAGCACTGCTTCTTCCTCACGGAATCCGGCGTCGACTTCGACCGCCGGGTGATCGAGGAGATGGTCCGCCGCGGCGTCACCGCCTCCCTCACCCTCGGCGCCCTCCCCGGCGGCCCACCGCCCCCGCCCCACATCGCCCGCCGCATCCCCGCTCTCGTCGCCGGCCTGGCCACCCTGCGCGAGGCGGGCGTGACCATGGCCCTGGGCAGCGACTCGGGAATCTTCCCGATCAAGGCCCACGGCAGCTACCCGTACGGCATCACCGCCATGACCGACTTCGGCTTCACCCCGGCACAGGCCCTGCGGGCGGCGACATCGACGGCGGCGGTGGTGTGCGGGGTGGGTGGGCGGAAGGGGCGGATCGCGGCCGGGTACGACGCGGACCTGATCGCGGTGGGCGGGGATCCGCTGGCGGATGTGGGGGTGGTGAGAGAGGTGGTGGCGGTGGTTCGGAGTGGGAGGAGAGTGGTGTGAGGGCGGGATGAGGCCCGCCTGCGCCTCTACGAGCGGTCCCGTACGGACGCGCGCGGCGTGACCACGGTCAGGCGCTCGGGCCTCCGCGCATTCCGCTGCCCCGGTCCCGACTCCGACCGAAGCACCCACTCGGCGCCACCGAGAACGTCGGTGACGATGCCCCGCCGTCCGGTCTCGCCGTCCCGAACCAGGTCACCCACCCAGGGATTCCGCTCGCCGCGCATCCCCCGCCCGCCTCCGTGCAGTTCCGCCCACACCCGCTTGCCCCACGGCAACGGATCGCTGCCCCATTCCCACGCCAGCCCGGCCACCAGCACCAGGCCGCGCCCGCCCTCGTCCGCCCCGCCCGGCTCTTGCAGCCACGGCACCTTCCCCGACTTGTCCACGACTCCGATACGCACCCGGGCCGGCTCCAGCCGGGTGATCGTGACCCGGACGGAACGGCTGCGCGCATGCTGAACGGCGTTGGTCACCAGCTCGGAAACGATCAGCGCGCCGTCCTCGGCCAGTTCCGCCAGTCCCCAGGCGGAGAGGGCTTCGCTCACCAGATGTCTGGCGGCGGCTGCGCTTTCGGGTGCGCGAGGCAGGTTTTCGGCAACGTGCACCATGCCGATTCGCCCTTTCAGGTCGGTCGCGTCCCCGGGGCGTCCGTGCAGCCCCGGGGCCCTACGCACCGATCATCGGGACGAGCGCGTACCGACCCCATCCCACCTCCCTATGGGCCGCCCTATATTCGCCCTATGACGGCACCCGGTCTCGGCCTCTGGTCCCACCCGGAGCTGCGTGCGGCGCTCGCTGCCGAGGACTGGGGCGGCGTCCTGCGCACCTACCGCAAGCTCTCCGGGCTCTCGCAGACCAAGGCCAGCGAACTCGTCGGCCTGGTACAGCCGGACGTGTCGGACATCGAGCGCGGGCGCCGCCGGGTGACGTCGAGTGAGGTGCGGCAGCGCATTCTCACCGGACTGGGGGCGCCGCCTCATGTCACGGGCCCGGAACGCCGGCCCGTCGCGGGGCTCGCGCTGCCCGGTCCGGGGCCGGACGACGACCTGCTGGCCCGCATCACCGGCGCGGCCGACGCCACTCACAAGGTGGATGCCCCCACGCTGGACCGGCTGGACAGACTGCTCGCCGAGCACCGGTCCGCCGAGGACCTGATCGGGTCCCGTCCGCTGGTGGGCCTGATGCGGCAGCAACTCGCTTCCGTCGTCGGCCTGTTCGCGGGCGCCAGGGGCCCGCTCGCGGACCGGGTGATCCGGCTCGCCTCCGAGCACGCCCAGTTCCTCGCGTGGATGGCGCAGGACCAGGGGCAGACCGCCGCCGCTCTCACCTGGTACGACCGCAGCCACGACTGGGCGCTGGAGGCCGGCGACGCGGACATGGCCGCCACGACGCTGAGCATGAAGGCGCACATGGCGTGGTCCGGCGGCCGGGGCGACCGCGCCGTACGCCTCGCGGAGGCGGCCCGCCGGTCGGCACCGGACGCGTCCCCCGGCGTACGGGGGATGGCGGCGCAGATGGCCGCGCGCGGCCACGCACTCAACGGCGCCGGCGACGACGCCCACCGCCTGCTCGACGAGGCGCGGAGGCTCATCGACCGGGCGTCCGAGCGCCCGGAGGACGAGCCCGCGTGGATGTACTTCTACGGCGACACGTGGTTCACGCTCCAGCGGGGCATGATCGCCATGCATCTGCGCGA
Organism: Streptomyces rimosus; assembly: GCF_008704655.1. NCBI lineage: Bacteria > Bacillati > Actinomycetota > Actinomycetes > Kitasatosporales > Streptomycetaceae > Streptomyces > Streptomyces rimosus. The sequence goes on from NZ_CP023688.1 coordinate 7,700,956, forward strand.
CTGGACCGGCGCCGCCGATCATCTGCGGACCGGGCTGGCCGGACTGTCGGACTCCTACCGGCGCGACCGCACCTGGTACGGATGCTGCCTGGCCCACGCGTACGCGCAGTCCGGCGAGCCCGCCGAAGCGCTGTCCGTCTCCCTCCCACTGGTCCCCGACGCCGCCACGATCGGCCGCCCACACTCCTGGAACGAACTGCACACCACGGCCGCCGCCATGATCCGCTCCGGAGCGAAGGAGGGCCACAGGCTGGTGGAGGCGCTGCGGCAGCACGACTGACCGCCCGCATTTGCTCAAGGTAAGTCGCCGTCACCAGCAGTTCGTGGATGGCAAAGGTCACAATGCGGCCGGGCTGACCTACGTGCGGTTTGGCCAAGTCAGAGGCCCGGACCAAAACGGCCCGGGCTCTGCAGAGAAGGGACGTTACTCAGTAGTGAGGGTCAGGGCACGGGCCTTGGTAGCCCAGTCTTCGACGCACGTCATGACGGAAGCTACTTGTTTGACCGCGGCAGTGATGTTCCTGACCGGCCTGCGGAGGTAGCGGCTCACCCCAACCAGACCATCTGCTGCTGTACCGAAGCCACTGAGGTGCGCCATGCTCTCTTCGGCGGACGCGGCCAGGTCGATGAGCTGAACCAGAAACTCCGCCGCTTCCTCGTCGCGCTCGCCGGGAGGGGTCGCCTCGACGAGCCCTAGAGCTGCCCGTACCCCGCTGTCCAATGGAGACATTTTTCCCGCGAATGCCTGCGCGGTACTGTTCAACTCCTCGGCCGGGACGCTGATCGACTGAGCGTACCGTGCAACGGCCGCGAGACGAGTGCTCGCCGGAGCGTTTGCTTGGGTGAGGCCGACCAGTTCAGTGTTGGACTGCTCAGTGAGTGCCCCGATGGTCTCGATCGTCTTGCTGATCGCTTCCATGTCGGCCGTCATCTCGCCTAGGCCGTCCTCGATCGCAGCGAACTCGTCCAGCAGGCCGGGGGAGTCTTCGTCTTCCTTCCCGCAGTCTTCGGACGAGGACGGTGCTCCGTCCACTGCCTCGATCCCGCGTAGAACTCGAGCGGGAGTAAGAGGCTCGAACCCGTCACGAAGCCCGACTTCCAGGGCGTTTTCGATGTCCCTGCGCGCATCGGCCAGGCCACTGCGGGAGGCGTGGTATCGGATGGTCCTGATCGACGCGATGTCGAAAGGCAGTTGCCCGTGCTCTCCGATGTGGACCGTCGGTTTTCCCGTGATGTGGCGGAGCCCCAGTTCGTACATCACGTTGGGGTTGCCACCACTGACATCCGCGATTACCAAGTCGGACTGGATGACGTGGCGGCAAATCTGCTCGTTGATGTCGCCAGCGTGCGGAATGCAATCCGAGCGTTCAGCGACGACGCCGTACTTTTGGCAAGCTGGAGCGATCACCTGCTCAAAGATCCGGAGGTGGTGTTCGTACGCCTCTCGCTCGGCGGTTCCGTTCGTGGCGTACGAATCACCGATGGGGCCGATGACGAAGCATGTCAAGCTTTGGTTGGGTTCCTGCACGCGGGGCAGCATCGCGGTCACTCGGGGGCCTCCGTTTCGTGATGGGAGATGCGGTGGTGCTGGGCCGCATGCGCGGCCCCGGCTTCGAGATCGACCGCGTATACGGGCCTTTCTTCGATACCGAGGGCCCTGAGCATGTACGCGGTGGGGATGCGGTAGCGCCTGCCGACGCGCAGTACGGGACAAGGGAAGCGACCGAGGCGGATCAGTTTGTACGCCGTATCGGGACAGACGCCGAAGGCGCGGGCAGCCGTGCGCAGGTCGACGCTCAAGGGCAGGTCGAAAGCTTCCGCGAAGCCCAAGGGCGGGCCGGACCTCGCGCTCACTGCCGGGCTCCCGCGGGGCGCAGCACCAGCGTGCCGATGAGGTCTGCCTCCTCGTGACGGCGGGCCCTGTACACCAAGTCGGGCAAGCCCAGGCGGTGCGCGAGCGCTCCTAGACGTTCCCCTTCCTGCCGGGTGCGGGACTCGGCGAAGCGAAGTGTCGCGGCCAGCTCGTCGCGACGGGGCGGTGGCGTGAGGTGCAGTTCCCACCCATCGGCCGGACACGGTTGTTGCTCCGGAAGCGACGTGGCATTGCGAGCTTCGGCGAAGGCAGCGATGTCCACGTGGGGAATTTCCCGCACGACGCGGTTCGCATAGGCCCACATCCGGTTCACTGCCTCCTTGACCAGGGGGCCGCCCGGGTCCGGGGTGTCGGGATCCACCACTTCGAGGGCGGCGAGCACGGCCAGAGCAGCCTCCGACTCAAGGTCGATCCGCTCGACTCGCAACCGGTGCACAATCCGGTACAGGTTCCGGTACACGCCAGGTATCGCCAACCAGACGAGCAGCAAGCGCCCCGGTCCGTTGCCGCCTCTCGGCTCCCGCCGAGCTTCGATGATCGCCTGTCGCCAGAGCACCGTTCGCAGGGCTTCGTCGTGGCCGGGCCTGTACAGCGCCTCCCTGGCCGCTTGGGGTGACAGGCGGACAGACCGGTCGCCGATACGCACGACGAGAAAAGGTCGCACGTCGTCCTGCGCTCCGATGAGGTTCTTCTCGATCAGGGCGAAGACGCCCCCATACTCGGTCGATGCCATCACTCCTCCTGCCCGGCCCTTGGCAGGCCAGCTGCCCTCAGCGCTGCTATTGCCCGCTGGCAGGTGCCTTTCAGAGCGGCCAGCGCTGATCGCACGGATGCGTGACGCGTCGCCGAGACCCGGCGCACCCGCTCGGCTTGGGGCCTGGCCGTTGCGCCTGTAGGGGACGCCGTATAGATGTTGATGGTGCCGTGCACGTTGCCGCCGACGTTCACCCCGTAATCCGCCCACTGCGTGCCGTCCTCGCCGAAGGCTGTCACCGGTCATGGCCAGAGCTGGCGGGCGGAAGGTTCACGGGCAGTCCGACAGTGATGCCGCCGGAGACGTCTCGGCCCACAGCGACGCCTTGGTGAACGTACTGGGAGAGGGCGACGTCGGTTGCCGGGCTCGGGGCGAGGGGACCCGATGCCGGCTGCGGGCCGCTGGTGCCGTCCACAGACAGCCGCACCTCATCCGGTCCGTGGCCCGGCACACGGATCCAACCGTAGCCGCCGAACTCCTTGACCCGCACGTGAGCCTGGACGTATTGCGTCGGATCCAGGTCGGGTCGCCCGAACCGCACGACATCCTGGTACAGCCGGTCTGACACGATGACGGCGAGATCTGCCGAAGTGAGAGCGGCAAGTGCAGCCCTTAGTTGGGGCGCGTTCACGTAGCGTGCCACGGCAACTGGCGCGGGTCCGGCCTGGCCGAGAGCGGCGTCCACGGCGACGCCAGTGTCGACGGCCAGCCGCAGCCTGACGCGCGGGGCATCCAGACGGGCGTTGAGGGCGCTGAGGCGGGTGACCAGGTGATGGACGAAGGGCCCCAGCACGATGGCATCGGGCGTGGCCACAGGGAGAACGGCAAACTCCTGGTCGCCTTGTGGCTGGCGAGCCCAGGCGGACCGGTCCAGTCCGGTCATCGTCGCTGCCTCGTCCAGCAGTCGGACCAGGTCGGCCTGGACGGCCGACTGGGATCGGGTGTCGAGGCGGCTGTACTGCTCCATGTCCGCCGCCAGGCACAGCCGCCGGCGCGGGATGACGTCCTGCGGCTGGCAGGAGATCTCGTTCACAACAACACGTCACCTTTCGATGCTTGTTGAGTGCGGTGCATGCCAACTGTGCAGTCAGAGAGAGAATCCTGCTAGGAACCGGTATTTATGCCACTCTGTAGCAGTGGCTGGGGGTGACCGGCATAACTCAACCGGGCGACTCTTCGCAGCCCGTCCAAATGCAAAACTTCGGTTCTGCATGATCCAGTGCTGATATAGCCTCTCTCGCGCAGTTGGGCGAGCGCCTTGCGCACAGTTTCCGTAGTACAGCCCGTCAGTGCGGCGAACTCGGACTGGGAGAGGTTTACGTCGATGATCTCTCCTTTCCATCCCTTCCTCCTGTATAGGGCAACGAGTTCCACGAGCACGCGAGCCAGCCGGACCACGACCGGATACTCGCGGTACTCCAAGCGCCGACGGACCGCTCTGTACAGTCGGCCACAGAGCACTGTGTCGAGCGCTGCCCAGACTTCGGGATTGGCGACGAGAAAGGGTTTGAGCTCGTGCTCTGGGACAACAGTCGCAACGACTTCTCCGCAGGTGGTCACCGTGGCCGTTCTTGCCCCGAGTCCCATGGCTGCCATTTCACCTACGACGTCTCCAGCCATTGCGATGTCCACCAGGGATTCGTAGTCGCCGTCCAGGCGGGCGGTGACTTTGACGACTCCCTGATGAAGCACCAACAGCTCATGCACGCGGTCGCCCTCACCGATCAGTACGTTCCCCGCGATGTAGCGGCGCCGACTGCCCAACTGTGCGAAGGCTGCGCGGGCCTCATCCGGCAGGGTGTCGAGAAACGGCGCGCGATCATCCGAGTGCGAGTCATGACTCATGTGCACAGCAGAGCATTCAACCGACGGAATGGTGTGCGTTTCTGGCCGGTCCGTCGATGCGGCGAACGCAATCCGGGGCGCACGGCGGCGCACAGTCGAAGCATCCGCATTTCCCATGCGCTGGGCCCCGTTGGGAATCGATAATTGTGTGCAGCGGGTTCAGGGCCCGGCACACGACTGGAGCAGTTCAGTGTCGGGTGGCACTGGGGCTCTCCCCGCCCCATCGGTGGCGCTGATCGCCTTGGCTGCCCGTGGGCCTACAGGGGTGGTAGCTGATCCAGCAGGTCGAGGATCTTTTATCGACGTGTGAGCCGAAGCTCCCTGGTCCTCAGCGTGGTCCAGAAACTCGCCGATGCGGTGGGCGTCGGGCACCGCCCTCAACACCGTCGTCGTCCGTATGACCACCACGTTTCTCTCCGAGCGCGTAGTGGCACTCGCCCAGGGAGCCGCTTCGCAGGTGAGCTGCGGCGTGCAGTCAGTGCACTGGCGTGCAGTGCCCCGGAAATGATCAAAGCCATGCCAGATGTGCTTTGAAACGGCCCTGAACTGCGACTCCATCGGGTCGGAACGACGGGTTCTGGACCGCGCCTCCTTGACACCCCCAATCTCGTTGGGTTGCATGTTCTTGCGGGCCGCAGCCGGTTCGGTACATGCAGGTTCGGCGCGGTGAGCTGAGAGTGTGAGGCTGCATACATTGCGTGGCGGATCCCGGCAAGTCCCCGGTCGGCACGGGATCGCGCGGATGGCTTGAGGAAGCAGCCTTCGGGTGAGTGATCGGAGTGACGCCTGTCCTGGTCACGTCGTAACTGCTCCAGTACCCGGCTTTGCCGATCCGGGGCCGGATGGCACTGGGTTACCGACCGAGCTCTTCGGCAAGGCCGTCGAAGCCTTGTTGATCTTTCCGGTGCAGAGTGAGTGGCTTCGCCCCGTGCTCGGTGGATCCGAGCTTCTCCGGGGCGATGGCGATTCGACGCTGACGAATCCCGTCGATGGACTTGCCCCGTTGTTGCCCCCCGCCCTGCACCTTCGCCGCATCGGCCCTGTGCCGCTCACCGCCGGACACCTCACGGTCGCGGACCGCATCTTCGACATGACCGCCTCTTGTGAACACGAGCGCAACGAGGTGATCTCTAGTCGACCGTAGTAGCCCTGAGTGTCCAGCTGGTAGCGAGCTGAAGCGTGGTCAGCCCCCAGGCGGCTCCCAGCGAGATCAAGTCCCGACATCTGCACATCGCCCGCTGACCATACCAAAACGCCCGTTGACCTGGACTTACGTCCAGGTCAACGGGCGTTTCTGCACCGTCGGGACGACAGGATTTGAACCTGCGACCCCTTGACCCCCAGTCAAGTGCGCTACCAAGCTGCGCCACGTCCCGGTGCTCGCTTCGGCCGGGGTTCCCCGGTCGCGGCGTGCAGAAGAAAAATACCCTGTTCGGGGCCCGGAATCCAAAAGCGGGGTCGATTCGGCTGCTCGCGGGGGGATGGGGCGGGTCCGCGCCGGGGTGGGGTGTGCGTGGTTGCATGGCGGTATGGGTGGTCAGCGCGGAGGGATCCGGCAGCGCCGGGTGTACGAGGAGCCGGAGGCGGCGGACGGTGCGCGGGTGCTCGTCGACCGGCTGTGGCCGCGGGGGGTGGCGAAGGAGGCGGCTCACCTGGACGAGTGGTGCAAGGACGTGGCGCCTTCCAAGGAGCTGCGTACCTGGTACGGGCACCGGTCCGAGCGGTACGCGGAATTCGCGCGGCGGTACCGGCACGAGCTGGCCGGGTCGCCGGCCCGGGAGGCGCTGGGGCGGCTGCGGGAGTATGCGGCGGCCGGGCCGCTGACCTTGCTGACCGCGACCAAGAGTGTGGAGGAGAGCCATCTGGCGGTGTTGGCGGAGGTGCTGGAGGGGGAGTAGGGGGACCGAGGGCGGAGCCAGGGGTGGCGTTCGGGTGAACTGCGTTGACGAATCATGCGGCCGAGTGCATAGTTATGCCTATCAGTGAATGCACCGCCGTAAGGAGAATCCCGTGACCGAGCGCGTCGTACTCGCCTACTCGGGCGGTCTGGACACCTCCGTCGCCATCGGCTGGATCGCCGAGGAGACGGGCGCCGAGGTCATCGCCGTGGCTGTGGATGTCGGCCAGGGCGGTGAGGACCTGGACGTCATCCGCAAGCGCGCGCTCGCCTGCGGTGCGGTCGAGGCCGAGGTCGCGGACGCCAAGGACGAGTTCGCCGATGAGTACTGCCTGCCGGCGATCAAGGCGAACGCCCTGTACATGGACCGGTACCCGCTGGTCTCCGCGCTGTCGCGGCCCACCATCGTCAAGCACCTGGTCGCCGCCGCCCGTAAGCACGGCGCCACCACCGTCGCGCACGGCTGCACCGGCAAGGGCAACGACCAGGTGCGGTTCGAGGCCGGGATCTCCTCGCTGGCGCCTGATCTGAAGTGCATCGCCCCGGTCCGGGACTATGCGATGACCCGGGACAAGGCGATCGCGTTCTGTGAGAGCAAGAACCTGCCGATCGCGACCTCCAAGAAGTCGCCGTACTCGATCGACCAGAACGTCTTCGGGCGGGCCGTGGAGACCGGCTTCCTGGAGGACATCTGGAACGCGCCGATCGAGGACGTGTACGACTACACGGCCGATCCGGCGGTGCCGCGCGAGGCCGACGAGGTCGTGATCACGTTCGAGGCGGGCGTGCCGGTCGCCGTCGACGGCAAGGCCGTCTCCGTGCTCCAGGCCGTCCAGCAGCTCAACGAGCGGGCCGGCGCGCAGGGCGTCGGGCGGATCGACATGGTCGAGGACCGGCTGGTCGGCATCAAGTCCCGCGAGATCTACGAGGCGCCCGGCGCCATCGCGCTGATCACCGCCCACCAGGAGCTGGAGAACGTCACCGTCGAGCGCGAGCTGGCCCGCTACAAGCGGCAGGTCGAGCAGCGGTGGGGCGAGCTGGTCTACGACGGTCTGTGGTTCTCGCCGCTGAAGCGGGCGCTGGACGGGTTCATCGAGGAGGCGAACCGGGCGGTGTCCGGTGACATCCGGATGACGCTGCACGGCGGGCGCGCGGTGGTCACCGGGCGGCGGTCCGGGCAGTCGCTGTACGACTTCAACCTGGCGACCTACGACACGGGCGACACCTTCGACCAGTCGCTCTCCAAGGGCTTCATCGAGATCTTCGGGATGTCCTCGAAGATCGCCGCGAAGCGGGACCTGGCGTAGGGCCGAGCCCCTCCGGCACTCCGTCCCCGGGGCCGGTCCGTCCGGCCGCCCGGGGCCGGACCGTACATCTCACCTCACCATCCACGAGGAGCTAGCAAGTGAGCAGCAACAGCGGTGACGTCCGGCTCTGGGGCGGGCGGTTCGCCGACGGGCCCGCCGAGGCCCTGGCGAAGCTGTCCGCGTCCGTGCACTTCGACTGGCGGCTGGCGCCGTACGACATCGCCGGTTCCCGTGCGCACGCCCGCGTCCTGAAGAAGGCGGGGCTGCTCACCGAGGACGAGCTGACGCGGATGCTCGCGGGGCTGGACCGGCTGGAGGCCGATGTGGCCGACGGCAGCTTCACCGGGACCATCGCCGACGAGGATGTGCACACCGCGCTGGAGCGGGGCCTGCTGGAGCGGCTCGGCCCGGACCTCGGGGGCAAGCTGCGGGCCGGGCGGTCCCGTAACGACCAGGTCGCCACGCTCTTCCGGATGTATCTGCGCGACCACGCCCGGATCATCGGCGGGCTGATCACGGATCTCCAGGAGGCGCTGGTCGGCCTCGCCGAGGCGCACCCGGACGTCGCGATGCCGGGCCGTACGCACCTCCAGCACGCACAGCCGGTGCTGTTCGCGCACCACGTCCTCGCGCACGTCCAGGCGCTGTCGCGGAACGCGGAGCGGCTGCGGCAGTGGGATGCGCGGACGGCCGTCTCGCCGTACGGGTCGGGGGCGCTGGCCGGGTCCTCGCTGGGCCTGGACCCGGAGGCGGTCGCCGCCGACCTCGGGTTCGAGGGCGGCAGCGCGGCCAACTCCATCGACGGGACGGCGTCGCGGGACTTCGTCGCCGAGTTCGCCTTCATCACGGCGATGATCGGCGTGGACCTGTCCCGGATCGCCGAGGAGGTCATCATCTGGAACACGAAGGAGTTCTCCTTCGTGACGCTGCACGACGCCTTCTCCACCGGCTCCTCGATCATGCCGCAGAAGAAGAACCCGGACATCGCGGAGCTGGCGCGCGGCAAGTCCGGCCGGCTGATCGGCAACCTGACCGGCCTGCTGGCGACGCTCAAGGCGCTGCCGCTCGCGTACAACCGGGACCTCCAGGAGGACAAGGAGCCGGTCTTCGACTCCTGCGACCAGCTGGAGATCCTGCTGCCGGCGTTCACCGGGATGATGGCCACGCTGACCGTCAACCGGGAGCGGATGGAAGAGCTGGCCCCGGCCGGTTTCTCGCTGGCCACGGACATCGCCGAGTGGCTCGTACGGCAGGGTGTGCCGTTCCGGGTCGCGCACGAGGTCGCGGGGGAGTGCGTCAAGGAGTGCGAGCGGCACGGCATCGAGCTGGACGAGCTGAGCGATGAGCAGTTCGCCGCGATCTCGCCGCATCTGACGCCGGAGGTGCGTACGGTGCTGAACGTGCCGGGCGCGCTCGCCTCGCGCAGTGGCCGGGGCGGCACGGCCCCGTCCGCCGTCGCCGTCCAGCTGGCCGAGGTCAAGACGGACCTGGCGACGCAGCGGGCGTGGGCGGACGCCAAGAGCTGATCGGAGCCCTTCGAGCCCCGGCCCCCTCGCGGTAGGCGAGGGGCCCGGGGCTGTTTTTGCGTGTGCGGGCCCTCCTCGTGCGTGAGACTCGCATGACGCTAATGAGACGTTGATGTCTCATTCGGTTATCCTGTGTCTCATGGCCGTAGACCGAGAACACGTACTCAGAGAGGCCGCCGGCCTGCTCACCCGTAAGGCGACCGCCGGGATGGATGAGATCGCGCGGGCCGCGGGGATCAGCCGGGCGACCCTGCACCGGCACTTCGCGGGCCGCGACGCCCTGATCAAAGCGCTGGAGGAACTGGGCATCCGGCAGTTCACCGAGGCGCTGGACGCGGCCCGGCTCGACGAGGACGACGCGGTCACGGCGCTGCGCCGGCTGATCGCCGAGTCCGAGCCGGTCGCCGGCTTCCTCGCCTTCCTCTACACCGAGAACCAGCTCTTCGAGGGCGAGGAGGTCAACGAGGGCTGGGACCGGCTCGACGCCCGAATCCACGCGCTGTTCCGGCGCGGCCAGGAGGAAGGCGCCTTCCGTATCGACCTCACGCCCGTCTGGCTCACCGAGGCGCTGTACGGACTGATCGGCGCCGGCGCGTGGGCCGTGCACGAGGGGCGCGTGGCGTCCAAGGACCTCACCCATTCGATCGCCGAGCTGCTGCTCGGCGGCATCCGACGGAGCATGGAGAAATGAGCAAGCCCGCCAACGAGACCGCGGAGCACACCGGCGCCACCGCGGAGCACCAGCCGCGCCCCGGACGCTGGCTCGCGCTCGCCGTCCTGGTCCTCGCCGTCCTGCTGGTCGGCGTGGACGCCACCGTTCTGGGCCTGGCCACCCCCTTCCTCAGCGAGGACCTGCGTCCCTCCGGCACGCAGCTGCTGTGGATCGGCGACGTCTACTCGTTCGTCATCGCCGGTCTGCTGGTCTCCATGGGCAGCCTCGGCGACCGCATCGGGCGCAAGAAGCTGCTGCTGACCGGCTCGGTCGTGTTCGGCGCCATGTCGGTGCTCGCCGCGTACGCCGGCAGCCCGGCCATGATGATCGTGGCGCGCGCCCTGCTGGGCGTGGCGGGCGCGACGCTGATGCCCTCCACCCTCGCCTTGATCCGCAACCTCTTCCACGATCCCAGGGAGCGCAGTCTCGCCATCGGCATCTGGGGCGCGATGGCCTCGGCGGGCGCCGCCGTCGGCCCGGTCCTCGGCGGTTTCCTGCTCGGCCACTTCTGGTGGGGCTCGGTCTTCCTGATCAACCTGCCGGTGATGGCGCTGCTGGTGCTCGTCGGCGCCAAGGTGCTGCCGGAGTCCCGTAACCCGAACCCGGGCCCGTGGGACCTGATCAGTGTGGGGCTGTCGCTGGTGGGCATGGTGGCGATCGTGTACGCGATCAAGGAAGCGGCGGTGCACGGCATACGCTGGGACATCGCGGCGGCCGCCGTCCTCGGGGCGCTCGCGCTCGTCACCTTCGTACGCCGCCAGCAGACGCTCGCCTCACCGCTGCTGGACATGCGGCTCTTCAAGAACCGCGGCTTCTCCGGCGCCGTACTGGCCGACCTGCTGACCATCCTGGGCCTGTCCGGACTGGTCTTCTTCCTCTCGCAGTTCCTCCAGATGGTGCAGCTGCGCTCGCCCCTCAACGCGGGCCTGGTGGAACTGCCGGCGGCGATCGGCGCGGTGGGCGCGGGCCTCGCGGCGGGGTACGTCGCCCGGCGGCTGTCCGTACGGCTCGTCGTCGCCGGCGGCCTGGGGGTGGTCGGGCTGGCCCTGGCCGGGTGCATCGGCCTGGGCCAGGACACCAGCACCTTCACGCTCGGCACGATCCTGTTCGTCGTCGGCATCGGCGCGGGCTTCGCGTTCACCGTCACCGCCGACGTGATCCTCTCCAGCGTGCCCAAGGAGCAGGCGGGCGCCGCTTCCGCGGTCTCGGAGACGGCGTACGAACTGGGCGCCGCCCTCGGCATCGCGCTGCTCGGCTCCATCGTCACCGGCATCTACCGGGACTTCACGACCCCCGCGGGGGTGCCCGAGGCGTCCGCCGACGCGGCGCGGGAGTCCCTGGGCGGGGCCGTCGAGGCGTCCGGCACCCTCCCGGCCGACACCGGATCGAGCCTGCTCACGGCCGCCCAGCACGCGTTCGTCGACGGCCTGGACACGGCCGCCGGGGTGGGTGCCGCGGTGCTGCTCGCCGCCGCCTGCGCCGCGTGGTTCCTGCTGCGCGGCCAGCGGCTGGCGGACAGCCCCGCCGAGGCGGAGCCGGAGCAGGAGGCAGTGCGGAGCTGACCGCGAATGACCTGGAGAAGCGGGCGGGGGCGGCCGTTGTCCCCCGCCCGTTCACGTGCCGGTTGCCTCGTGTGGGCCGGGAGGCTCCCATGGCTCGTTTGACTCTCCAGTCGTTCCCCCGCACTCGGGCACTCTCAGAAGGGTGACGACCTTGGCAGAGCTCGGCAGACGCATGTTCTTCACCGCGGCGGGGGCCCTCGCCACCGTCACCGCGGTCGGCACCCACGCCTTCGCTTCCGGCCACGCGCGCGACGCGCGTACCGCCGACGAGTACGTGGACGTGCAACTGCTCAACATCACCGATCTCCACGGTTACCTCCAGGCGGCGCCGGCCAGCAACGCGGTGATTACCGGCGCCGGCGGCAAGAAGTACACCGTGGGCGGCGTGGCCTACATGGCCGCGCACCTCGAACGGCTGCGGGCGGGCCGTGCCAACTCGCTGTTCTTCGCTCCCGGCGACCTCTTCTCCGGCTGGGAGTTCCCGGCCGAGTCGCTCGCCGACGAGCCGACCATCGAGGCCCTGAACCGGATGGGCATGAACTTCGCGTCGGCCGGCAACCACGAGTTCGACAAGTCGCCCGCCTTCCTCTCGCAGCACATGGTGGACGGCATCTCGTACCCGACGGTCGACTGGGACAACTCGTTCGTCGACTCCGCCGGACAGCGCTTCCACGGCGCCAACTTCGCCTACTACAGCGCCAACATGGTGTGGGCCAAGGACGGGCGCACGGTGCTGCCGCCGTACAACATCGAGTGGGTGGACGCCGGGCGCGGCCGCCGCCTGCCGGTCGGCTTCATCCATCTGACCGTCCTCGGCAGCGAGTTGATGCCCGCCTCCTACCAGCCGGGGCTGCGCAGCCTGGACCAGCTGGCCACCGCCGACCGCTGCGCCGCCGAACTCAAGGCCCGCGGCGTCAACGCGATCGTGCTGAGCATGCACGACGGCGCGGTGGCCGGCGGCGACTTCAACAGCGGCACCAACCCCTCGGGGCCCGCCTACGAACTGGCGCTGCGCTGCTCGCCGGACATCGACGCCATCGTCTGCGGCCACTGGCACACTGCCTTCAACATGATGGTCCCGGACCCCAACGGGGTGCGCCGCCCGTTCGTCGAGGCCGGCTGCCACGGCCAGATCATCAACGAGATCAACCTCCGGCTGGACCCGGCCACCGGCAAGGTGATCCGCGAGCTAACCACGTCCACCAACCACCCCAACACCCGCGACGTGGCCCCGCATCCGGAGCTGGCCGAGGTCGTCAAGTACTGGGCGGGGTACGGGACCCGGCGCGCCGCGGTGCCCCTCGGCAAGCAGACCGCCTCCTTCACCCGGACCCGCAACGAGGCCGGCGAGTCCACCATGGGCGACCTGGTGGCCGACTGGGCGCTGTGGGCCGGGCGGCAGCCGCAGGGTCCGATGAACGACGCGAACCTCGATCCGCCCACCCCCGCCGACCTGGCCGTCATCGCCATCGCACCGCGCCTCGGGCAGGCCATCATCGCCGGGGACCTGGTGTACGACGCGGCGACGGACGGCACGGTGGCGTTCGGCAAGGCGTGGAACGCGGTCGGCTTCGGCGACCCGATCGTCACCGCGACCGTCACCGGGCAGCAGATCCACGACGCGCTGGAGCAGCAGTGGACCGTACCGGTCGGCGGCGGTCTGAAGTACGCGCCGCTGGCGGTCTCCGCCAACGTCCGCTACAGCTTCGACGCGACCGGTCCGGCGGGCAACCGGGTGGATCCGGCCGATGTGCTCATCGACGGCAGGCCGCTGGACGTCTCCCGCTCGTACCGGATCGCGGCACCCTCGTACACGCTGCTCAACCAGGACGGATATCCCGCCTTCACCGGCTTCGCCCAGCCCTTCCGGCACAACCGCGACTTCGAGAGCTTCGTCGCGTACGTCAAGGAGAGAGGGCGGATCGAGCCCGCGCCGCTGAACCGGGTGACGGTCAAGAACGGCGGCGTCACGGGTGCGCGTATCGGTGAGATCCACGCACCGGAGCGGCTGCGGAGCGCGGCCGGAGTGGTGCTGCCCCGCGCCGAGGCCGCGGCGCTGGCCGCCAACCGGCCCACGGCGGAAGGGTTCCGCGTGCCCTGCTGAGCCGTACGGCCTTCCGATACGCCAACGCGCCGGTCCCCGCCCGGAGTTCGGACGGGGACCGGCGCGTCGTGAGTGCGGGGGATCAGGCCGCGCGGGCCTTGGTGGCGTACATGTCCACGTACTCCTGGCCGGACAGCCGCATCACGTCGCTCATCACCTCGTCGGTGACGGCGCGCAGCACATAGCGGTCGCGGTCCATGCCCTCGTAGCGCGAGAAGTCCAGCGGCTCACCGAAGCGGCAGGTCACCGGCGCCAGATGCGGACGGCCCTTGCCGCCGGGCTGCACCTTGTCGGTGCCGATCATCGCGAACGGCACGACGGGCGCGCCGGTCATCAGCGCGAGGCGGGCGATGCCCGTACGGCCGCGGTACAGCCGGCCGTCGGGGGAGCGGGTGCCTTCGGGGTAGATGCCGAACGCGTGGCCCTCTTCCAGCACCCGGCGGCCGGTCATCAGCGCCGCGACGCCGCCGTGCCCGCCGTCCCGGTCCACCGGGATCATGCCGGCGGTGGTGAAGAACCAGGCCATCAGGCGGCCCTTGAGGCCCTTGCCCTTGACGTACTCGTCCTTGCCGATGAAGAACACCGGCCGCTTGACGATGAGGGTCAGGAACAGCGAGTCGATGAACGTGACGTGGTTGCCGGCCAGGATCACCGGTCCGCTGCCGGGAATGCGCTCCGCGCCCTCGACCTTCGGGCGGAACAGGACACGCATGACGAATCCGAGAAACGCCTTCAGCAGAATGCGGGACAACGGGCCCTCCGGTCGTGGGTGGTGTGCGGCGGTCGCCGCGGGCGTGCACGGGTATGCAGCCCTGGACGATACTCGTCGGCCGCGCTCGATCGCACATCGGGTTCATGGGACCGATACGCAGAGTTGACGCGTGTTTTCCGGGCGTTTCGGACCACGTCTCCCCTTCGAAAGGTGTACGTGCCTAGGATCGCCCCGACCCATTGACAGGTGCCGGACACCCTCACCGGTGCCCTGGAGCAAGGAGCGCGAACATGCAGGAACGGCAGCTGCCGGGACGCCGGACGGTACTGGGTGCGGCGGCCCTCGGCGCGGGCGCGGCGGTCTGGGGCGGAACCGGTACGGCGAGTGCCGCGAGCTCCCGGGGGCGCGGCCACGGCGCGCACGGCGAGCTGCCCGTACCGCTGATCGTGGGCCACCGCGGCGCCAGCGGCTACCGCCCCGAGCACACCTTCGGCTCCTACCAGCTCGCGCTGGACATGGGCGCGGACGTCATCGAGCAGGACGTGGTGCCCACCAAGGACGGCCACCTCGTCTGCCGGCACGAGAACGACATCACGGCCACCACGGACGTCTCGGCGCACCCGGAGTTCGCGGACCGCAGGACGACGAAGACGGTCGACGGGGTCAAGCTCACCGGCTGGTTCACCGAGGACTTCACGCTCGCCGAGCTGAAGACCCTGCGGGCCAAGGAGCGCATTCCGGGCACCCGGCAGCACAACACCCTTTATGACGGCGTGTGGGACGTTCCGACCTTCGAGGAGGTCCTGAAGTGGGCCGACCGCGAGGGCCGCAAGCGGGGCCGCCGCATCTGGCTGCACATCGAGACCAAGCACCCCACCTACTTCCGCAAGCTGGGCCTCGGGCTGGAGGAACGTCTCGCCCGGCTGCTGCGCACGTACGGACGGCACCGGAAGAACTCGCCGAACTTCCTGCAGTCCTTCGAGCCCAGCAGCATCCAGCGGCTCGGCAAGCTCGTGGACTGCCCGAAGGTCGTCCTGCTGGGCACCCTCAAGGACCGCCCCTGGGACTTCGAGGTGGCCGGTGACCCGCGTACCACCGCCGACCTGGTCAAGCCCGCGGGCCTGAAGTGGATCGCCGGCTTCGCCGAGGGCATCGGCCCGGACCTGACCGTCATCCTCCCGCGCACCAAGGACGACAAGCTGGGCAAGCCCACCTCCGTCGTCCGGGACGCGCACGCCGCCGGGCTGGTCCTGCACCCGTACACCGGGCGCAACGAGAACACCTTCCTGCCCGCGGACTTCCGCCGCGGCACCGACCCGAACGCGTACGGCGACGCGCTGGGCTACTTCAAGAAGTGCCTGGCCACCGGCATCGACGGCCTGTTCTCCGACAACTGCGACACGGCGCTGCTGGCCGCCGCGGAGTTCCGCAGGCACTGACGGCGCCCCGCCCCGAGGCGCCGCGCACCACCGGCCGGACCGGGCCGGCCCCACCACCGGGACTTCTCATCTGAGTTGGGAATGTCACAGAGGAGCTTGGGGCCGGTCCGTTCCCGTTGTCAGGAATGCCTGCGCAGAATGCTCATGGCGGAGATTGCCGCTGCCCGAAACCGGGGAGTCCGGGAGGGGCAGCATCGGTCACGCCACGGCGGCGGCGTGCACCACACGGCTCCGCCAGTCAGGGCAACCGGTCCGGGCGCACCCTCACACCCTCTGCACGCCCGGCCGACCGAACCGAATAAGGGGAGGCATACGCGCATGGGCATGAGCGTGACCATCTCGGCGGCGACCGACCAGGACGCCGAGCAGATCCTCAAACTCCAGTACCTCTGCTACCAGCCGGAGGCCGCGCTGTACGACGACTACTCGATCGAACCGCTCACCCAGACCCTGGATGACCTGCGTGCCGAACTGGGCGACGCCTGCGCGGTGGTGGCCCGGCTCGGCACGGAGGTCGTCGGGGCGGTACGCGGCACGGTCGACGCGGACGGCACGGCCGCCATCGGCAAGCTCATCGTCCACCCGCGCATGCAGCACCACGGCCTCGGCGGACGGCTGCTGGCCGCCGTCGAGGAGCGGCTGACCGCCGAACGCTCCGCCAAGCGCTACCGGCTCCTCACCGGCCACCGCAGCGAGGGCAATCTGCGCCTGTACCGCAGCCACGGCTACGCGTCCGTCGGCACCGAACAGGTCAGCTCCCGGCTCAGCGTGATCACGCTGGAGAAGGAGGCGGCCGCGGCGGACGGCGCGCCGCAGAGCTACGTGGCGAGCGCCTGACCGGCCCGAACCGCGCAGCGGGGGCCCGCCGGGGGACGCGTCACGCCCGGCGGGCCCGCCGCAGCCACAGCAGTCCGGTCACCGGCAGGAAGACCGGGATGAAGAGGTAGCCCATCCCGAAGTCGGACCAGACGGTGGCGTCCGGGAAGGCCGAGCGGTCCACCAGCGTCCACGTACCGACGCCGAGCACACCGATCAGCTCCAGCGCGCAGCACACGACCGCGGCCCTGCGGGCCCCCTCGCCGCCGCGCACCAGCGAGAACAGGATGAAGGCGTAGACCACCGCGGAGACCGCGGACAGGATGTACGCCAGCGGTGCCCGGTCGAACTGCGCGTTCAGCTGGTAGGCCGCGCGCGACGCGGCGGCGACGGTGAACACGCCGTACAGCGCCACCAGCAGCCGGCCCGGGCCGGTGCCCAGGGAACGCCGCGCGCCGCCCGCCGCGGCCTCGGGGGTCCGGGACCCCGCGGATGTCTCAGGCATGGCCGCCTCCCCAGATGTCGAACAGCCGCACTTCCAGTACGGCCAGGACCACCGCGCCCGCCGCCACCGTCGCCGAGCCCCAGCGGGTGCGCTCCGAGAGCGACAGGAACCCGGTGGCCGGTACGCAGGCGGCGGCGCCGATCAGATAGGCGACGAAGATCGCCGTACCGTCCCGTGCCGTCTCGCCGCGGCCCAACTGCACCAGGCCCACGACCAGTTGCACCACGGCGAGCAGCGCGACCACGGCCATGCCGATGAAGTGCCAGTCCTTCGTCGGCTCGTCGCGGTACGCGGCGAAGCCGCACCAGGCGGCCAGGGCGAGGGCGGTCACGCCGATCGCGACCGTCAGCGCGTCGATCACCGGGACCTCCGCGCGGCGCGGGTGCGCGAGGTGGAGATATAGGGCATGAGGCGACTTTAATCGGCGCGCCGCCGCCCCGGGCGCGCGGCCCCGCCGGTCGCCCCCGGTCACCGATGGTCGGGGCGGCCGGTCACCCCGTGTCACGTACGCTGGCGCAGCATGAAGATCTCCGCAGCCGCGCTGCTTTTCGACAACGACGGGACGCTCGTCTCCTCCCTGGACTCGGTCCACCGGTGCTGGGCGAGGTGGGCCGAGGAGTACGGCATCGCGGCGGACGACTTCGCCCGGGTCGAGCTGCACGGACGCCCCGCCGCCGAGATCATCGGCGATCTGCTGCCGGCCGCCCGTGTGCCGGAGGCGCTGGCCCGGATCGAGCAGCTGGAGTACGAGGACGTGCCGGGCGGCACGCATCCGCTGCCCGGCACCCATGCGCTGCTGGCCGGGCTGCCGCCGGAGCGCTGGGCCGTGGTCACCTCCGCCACCGCCCGCCTGGCCGAGGCCCGGCTCGCCGAGGCCGGTATCCACCCGAAGACGCTGATAGCCGCCGACGACATCACCCGCGGCAAGCCCGACCCGGAGCCGTTCCTGCTGGCCGCCCGGCGGCTGGGCGTGGACCCGGCCCGCTGCGTGGTCTTCGAGGACGCCCCCGCCGGGCTCGCGTCCGGCCGCGCCGCCGGGATGACCACCGTGGCGTTGACCACAACACACCGGGCCGACGAGCTGGCCGCCGATGTGGTCGTCGAGGACCTGTCGGCGGTGTCCGTGCAGGCCACGCCGGACGGCCTGGAGGTCACCACCGCGGGCTGACCCGCTGTCCAGCCATCGGTCGGGCCTGTCCGCCATCCGGACAGGCTTGATCGGTCCGTACGCCTGTCTGGTTTACTGGCGAACATGACCACGACGAGCAACCGCACCCCTGCGACCGAGGCGACCATGACGCCCGGTGCTCGTTGCATGTGTCGAATGTGTGACCGCTGAGGGCCCCCGCCGAGCCTCGCGCCCCGAAGCGAGACCCGCCGCCTTGCGCCGTGACCGCCGTACGCAGCCGTACGCCACGACCTCAGGCCGCCCCGCGTCACCGGAACCCGAAGCCGGGCCAGCACGCCCTCCGGGTCCCCCTTGCCGCACTTTTGCCATGAATGCCCCGTGCCCGGCGGACGAGCCGCCCGGCACACGACAGTGACGGAATTCCCTGTGATCACCACAACGGGCCTGACCAAGGTCTACCGCTCAGGAGACCGCGAAGTCACCGCCCTGGACGGCGTCGATCTGCATGTCCGCGAGGGCGAGGTGTACGGCGTCATCGGCCAGAGCGGCGCCGGCAAGTCCACCCTCATCCGCTGCGTCAACCTCCTGGAGCGCCCCACCTCCGGCACGGTCACCGTCGCCGGACAGGAGCTGACCGCGCTGGCCGGAAAGGGACAGCGCGCCAACGCCGAGCTGCGCGCCGCCCGCAGTCACATCGGGATGGTCTTCCAGCACTTCAACCTGCTGTCCTCGCGCACCGTCCAGGACAACATCGAGCTGCCGCTGGAAATCCTCAAGGTCGACCGCCGCGAGCGCTCCCGCAAGGCCCTGGAACTGCTCGACCTGGTCGGCCTCGCCGACAAGGCCAAGGCGTACCCCGCCCAGCTCTCCGGCGGCCAGAAGCAGCGCGTCGGCATCGCCCGCGCCCTGGCCGGCGACCCCAAGGTGCTGCTCTCCGACGAGGCCACCAGCGCCCTGGACCCGGAGACCACCCGCTCCATCCTCCAGCTGCTGCGCGACCTCAACCGCCAGCTCGGCCTGACCGTGCTGCTCATCACGCACGAGATGGACGTCGTCAAGACGATCTGCGACTCGGCCGCGCTGATGAAGAACGGCCGCGTCGTCGAGCAGGGCACCGTCGCCGAGCTGCTCGCCACCCCCGGCTCCGAGCTGGCCCGCGAACTGTTCCCGGTCGGCGGCGAGCCCTCGGGCCCGGACCGCACGGTGGTGGACGTCACCTTCCACGGCGAGGCCGCCACCCGCCCGGTGATCTCCGAGCTGTCCCGTACGTACAACGTGGACATCTCCATCCTCGGCGCCGCCATGGACACCGTCGGCGGCAAGCAGATCGGCCGGATGCGCATCGAGCTGCCCGGCCGCTTCGAGGACAACGTCGTGCCCATCGGCTTCCTGCGCGAGCAGGGCCTCCAGGTGGACGTGGCCGGCGACCCGGCCGACCCCGCGACGACGGCGCCCGCCGGCGCGCTGGTGAAGGAAGGTGCCAAGTGACCTGGTCGCAGATGCAGCCGCTGCTGTACAACAACACGCTCGACACGCTCTTCATGGTGTGGTGGTCGACGTTCTACGCCGTCCTGATCGGCATTCCGCTCGGCGTCCTTTTGATCCTGACCGACCGCGGCGGCGTCCTGCAGAACGTCGTGGTCAACAAGATCATCGGCGCGGTGGTGAACATCGGCCGGTCCTTCCCCTTCCTGATTCTGATGGTCGCGCTGATCCCCTTCACGCGCCTGGTCGTCGGCGTCTCCATCGGCCCCACCGGTGCGGTCGTGCCCCTGGTGATCGCCGCCATCCCGTTCTTCGCCCGGCTGGTCGAGGCCGCGCTGCGCGAGGTCGACCACGGCCTGGTCGAGGCCGTCCAGTCGATGGGCGGCGGCACCTGGACCATCGTCTTCAAGGTGCTGCTGCCGCAGGCCCTGCCCGCGCTGGTCGCGGCCGTCACCACCACCGTCATCACGCTGATCGGCTACTCCGCCATCGCCGGCGCGGTCGGCGGCGGCGGGCTGGGCAACCTCGCCTACACCTACGGCTACCTCCAGTACGAGACCAACCTGATGGTGATCACCATCGTGCTGCTGATCGTCCTGGTCATCGCCGTCCAGCTGCTCGGCGACCTGATCGTGCGCCGCCTGGCCGCCCGCGGCAGCCGCGGCTCCTCCTCCGTACGCGTCGGACTGCGCAAGGCGCCCGTCCCCGCCGCCGACGGAGCGCCCGCGGCCGCCACCGCCGACGCCCCCAAGGAGCGCGTCGGCGCCTGAGACCGGGTCCGCACCGGACCTCTTGAGCCCGGACCCTTTGCCGGGCGCACCCGCGCGGGACCGCCGGTCCCGCGCGTCCGAGAAACGAGATAGGGGCACTCTTCGTGCGTACCACCCGCAACATCACCGTGGCCGCCCTGGCCGCGGCAGCCGTCGCCCTCGGCGCGAGCGCCTGCAGCGCGCCCTCCGACGTCTCCTCCTCCGGCGGCAAGAAGGCGGACAGCAGCGCACCGCTGACCGTCGCCGCCAGCCCGACCCCGCACGGCGCGATCCTGAACTTCGTCAAGGACAAGCTCGCGGCGAAGGAGGGCCTGACGCTGGAGGTCCGGGAGTTCAACGACTACAACCTGCCGAACAAGGTCACCGAGGACGGCCAGGTCGACGCGAACTTCTTCCAGCACAAGCCGTTCCTGGACACCTACAACCAGAAGAACGGCACCCACATCGTGCCGGTCGTCAACGTCGCGATCGAGCCGCTCGGCGTGTACTCGAAGAAGGTCAAGAAGCTCTCCGAGCTGACCGCCGGCAACACCGTCTCCGTCCCGAACGACCCGTCCAACGAGGGCCGCGCGCTCAAGCTGCTCGCCGACAACGGCGTCATCACCCTCAAGAAGGGCGTTGGCTCCGACGCGAAGCTGACCGACGTCGAGGACAACAAGGGCATCAAGCTCACCGAGCTGGAGGCCGGCCAGATCGCGCCGCGCCTGGCCGACGTGGACGCCGCCGTGATCAACGGCAACTTCGCCATCGGCGCCCAGCTCAAGCCCTCCACCGACGCGCTGGCCCTGGAGAAGGCGGAGAACAACCCGTACGCCAACTTCCTGGCCGTCAAGAAGGGCAACGAGGACGACCCGCGGGTCAAGAAGCTGGCGAAGTTGCTGAACTCGCCCGAGGTCAAGAAGTTCATCGAGGACAAGTACAAGGACGGCTCGGTCATCCCGGCCTTCGGCACGCCCAAGAGCTGACCCCGTCCGCACCTGACGTCCGCAGCGGCGTACGAGCCGTTCGACGACGGGCCCCGGCCGCGCACCGCGCCACCGGGGCCCGCGCGCGTGGCACATCTCCGGTCGGATGCTGCATGCTGGTGCACTCAAAGACGGTCAACCCGGCCCGAACTTCGGAGCAGCACGGTCAACGGCGTTGGAGCAGCGGCATGACATCCACCTTTCCGGACATCTCCATCAGCACGGATCGGTTGGTGCTTCGCCCGTTCGAAGAGGCCGACGTGCCCGCGCTCACGGAGATGATGAACGACGAGCTGACCACCGCCTGGACCGCGCTGCCGCACCCGTACACCAGCGACCTCGCCCGCGACTGGGCCACCCGCCGGGCCGGCGCGGTACGCACCGAAGGCCGCGGCATCGCCCTGGCCGTCACCGAGTTCCTCACCCAGCGCCTGGTCGGCACCGTCCAGCTCGACCACACCGACTGGCGGGTGCTCAGCACCGAGATCGCCTACGTCACCGCGCCCTGGGCCCGCGGCGAGGGCTACGCCTCCGAATCGGTCCTGGCGGTCGCCCAGTGGCTCTTCAGGGACCAGAAGTTCGAGCGGGTGGAACTGCGCACCGCCGCCGACAACACCGCCGCCCAGCAGGTGGCACAGAAGGTCGGCTGCATCAGCGAGGGCGTGCTGCGCAACGCCTGGATAGCCCGCTCGCGCACCGAGGACGGCGGCTGGACGGACATCCGTACGGACCTGATCGTATGGAGCCTGCTGCCCGAGGACCTCGACGGCGTACCGGGCCGGATGGCCGACGCCAACGGCTTCGCCTATCCCGAATGGAACTGAAGGCCCGCCCCCGGACACCGGCCGTACGGTTTCGGCCGCATCCGGAGCGGCCCGCGCGCGGTGGTCCGGACCTCTGCGGGTAGTCTCGGCCTGCCCGCCGGGCCCGGAGACCGGCCGACCGCCGCCGTGCGATCCGTCCGGCGCGTGCGCGGCGTGCTGCGCGGGCGCAGCCCTTCCGTACTGCCCAGTCCTGTTCCGTAGCAAGTCAAGCCCAGGAGACTGACGACGATGGCCGACCGGGTCACGGTGATCGGGTGGGACGGTTCGCCGTTGACCGCCGCCGCCCGCTCCGCCCTCGGCGCGGCGACGCTCGTGGCCGGCGCCGCCCACCACCTCACCCTCCCCGAAGTACCGCCGCACGCCGAACAGATCCGGCTGGGCAGCGTGGACCTGGCCGCCCGCCGCATCGCCCAGCACCGCGGCACCGCCGTGGTGCTCGCCGACGGTGACCCCGGCTTCTTCGGCGTCGTACGGACCCTGCGCGCGCCGGAGCACGGCCTGGAGGTCGAGGTGGTGCCCGCCGTCTCGTCCGTCGCCGCGGCCTTCGCCCGCGCCGGCATGCCCTGGGACGACGCCCAGATCGTCGTCGCCCACAGCCGTGACCTGCGCAGGGCCGTGAACGTCTGCCGCGCGCACACCAAGGTCGCGGTCCTGACCGCACCCGGCGCCGGGCCCGCCGAACTCGCCCTGCTGCTGGACGGCGTGCACCGCACCTTCGTCATCTGCGAGGAACTGGGCACCGACCGCGAGCAGGTGACGGTCCTCACCTCCGACAAGGCCGCCGACCACGTCTGGCGCGACCCCAACGTCGTCATCGTCGTCGGCGGGGCCAGCGCCGCCGCCCAGGGCAGCGGCTGGATGGCGGGCCGGGACGTCACCTACCCGTCGCCGCCGCGCGGCTGGGGACTGCCCGCACAGGCGTACGGCGGTGTCCTGGGCGAGGGGGAATCCGTCCAACTGCGCAGCGCCCAGCTGGCCTGCCTCGGGCCCCGGCCCGGCGACCTGGTCTGGGACATCGGCGCGGGCAGCGGCGCCGCCGCCGTCGAGGCCGCGCGCTTCGGGGCGGCCGTCATCGCGGTGGACGCCGACCCGGACGCCTGCGACCGCACCGCCGCGGTGGCCCGCCGGTACGGTGTACAGCTCCAGGTCGTCCAGGGCCGCGCGCCCCAGGTACTGGAGGACCTGCCGGAGCCGGACGTCGTACGGGTCGGCGGCGGGGGAGCGGCCGTGATCACCGCCTGCGCCGCCCGCCGGCCGGAGCGCATCGTCGCGCACGCGGCCACCCGCGACGAGGCCGAGGCGATCGGACGGGCGCTGACCGACGGCGGTTACGAGGCCGAGTGCGCGCTGCTGCAGTCCGTGGAACTGGACACCTCCGCCTGGGTCGAGCGGGAGCGGGCCGTCGTCTTCCTGCTCAGCGGCTATCGGGTTGCTCACCCGTGACCGGGCGCGGCCCCGGCGCGGGGTAGGCTGGCGGATCGTTGCGCCGCCGTCCCGCGTTCGGTTTCGTACGCCAATATCCGGAACATGCCGTGGTTTTGGCCGTAATTGAAGCTCTTGAGGGCGGACGTGCCGCGAGGCGCGCTCGCTCGTTCTAGCTATCGGGGCGGTCGGCGTGCCGCGGTGGAGCGCGTCGCACGAGCGGTTGGAAGGAGCACTACCAAATGGGCGAGGGGTACGCATGACCGACACCGGCCAGGTCCCGGGCGAGGGGCTGCCGGAGAACGCAGGCGGACAGCCCGGACAGCCGCAGCCGGCGGCCGTTCCCTCCCCTGCCGACGCCGGCCCGACACAGGCGCCGGGCACGCCCCAGGCTCCTGACGCTTACACCTACCTCGACCCCGCCGACGCGGGCGCCGAGGACGACGACCTCCTGCTGATGCCGGGGGCCCAGGGCGCGTGGGGCAGCGAGCAGCAGCACCACCAGCCGGTGACGCCGCCGCAGTTCCCCCAGCAGGCCCAGCCGCAGCAGGCGCCGCCCCAGCAGTCCGTGCCGGAGCAGGCGGGCCCGTACGACTCCGCGCCGCTCGGCGCCATGGGGTACGAGCCGCTGCCGCCCGAGACCGGCGACCACGAGAGCGGTGGCCGTGACACCGGTTCGGTCGATGTGAGCGGCGTACGCGTCCCGCCGACGGCCGCGCCCCAGACCCCCGCGCCGCCGCGCCGCCCGCTCCACATGGGCCCGCCGGTCCCCGACGCGGGCGGCGGCGTGGTCCGCTCGCTCGCCGACCGCGGCCCGGCCGGCGCGCCGCCGCGCGCCACCCCCGCCCGGCCCGCGCCGGGCCCCGAGTACCTGGACGTCGAGGAGGGCGCGCCGCAGGCGGACACCTCCGGCGGCGCCCCCGTCGCGCAGCAGGCGGTCGCCGAGGAGTACGCGGCCCCTGGCGCGGCGATGCCCGGACCGCAACTCGGCGGTATCCCCGCCGAGGTGCCGTCGTGGGACAGCGCCCCGGCGCAGGCCGCCCCCGTGGCGCCGGTCGCCGCGGCAGCCGCCGGGCAGGCCGCTGCCGCCGTACCGACGGCCCCGGGTGCAGAAACGGTCGATCGCGGTGCCGAGGAGGCTGCGGAGGCTGATGTGACTGCCGAGGCGCCCGGGTCCGAGGGTGCTGCTGAGGCTGCTGTGGAGGGTGTGCCCTCCGAGGCGGTCGAGGCCGCGCCGCAGGTGGCCGAGGCCGCCGCTCAGCAGGCGGAACAGGCCGTGGCGGCGGAGCCGGCCCAGGAGGCGGTTGCCGCCGGTACGGCCGAGGGCGCGCAGCCCGTAGAGGTACCGCAGCCCATACAGGCCGCCGAGGAGGCACCGGTCGAGACGGCCGACACGCCTGCGGCGGGGCAGGACGGGGCCGTAACCGCTGAGCAGGAGCAGGCTGTGCAGGAGGCGCCGGCGGAGGCCGCGGCCGTGCCCGGCGCGGAGCGGGCTGTGGCGGAGGAGGCTGTTGTGGCCGAGCAGGGGCAGGGTGCTGTGGCTTCGGGCGATGCGCCTGTGGGCGATGCCGCGGGCGGTGAGCCCGCGGGGGACACGTCTGCGGGTGACGTGCCTGCGGCCGAGGTGGTGCAGGACGCCGTGGTTCAGGCCGGGCAGGGCACGGTTGAGCAGGCTCAGGTAGAGCAGGGGCCGGAGCAGCAGGTCGGGGCGGCGGAGCCGTCCGGGGCCGTCGAGGCCACTCCGGCCGCGGAGGCCGCACCGGCCGCTCCGGCCGCCGATGCGCAGGCCCCGGCCGGGGACGCTGTTCCCGCCGCCGTCGTCGTCGCCGAGCAGGCCGTAGCCCCGCAGCCGGAGCAGGCCGCTGTCCCCGAGGGCGTCCAGCAGACCGAAGGCCCTCAGCAGCCCGCGGACGCCCAGAACACCCCTGAGGCCCCGAACGCCCAGCCGGTCGAGGAGCCCGCCCAGATTCCCGAGCAGACCGCTGCCCCGGCGGACGCCGCCCCGGCGAACGACGCGCAGCCCCCGGCCGAAGACGGCTCCGACGCCGGTCAGCCCGTCGTGGAGCAGGACGGCGCCTCGCTGGTCCAGCTCGGCGACGCCCCGGACGCCCCGGTCGTCCTGGACGCGCAGGACGCGCAGGACGCGCAGGCCCCCCAGGGCCCGCAGGACGCCCCCGCCGAAGCCGCCCCGGAGCAGCCCGCCCCGGCCGCCGCCGAGGCCGTACCGTCCACCGAGGCCGTACCGTCCACCGAGACCCCCACGCCCGCGGACGCCCCGGCCCCGGCCCCCCAGGACGGGACCGCCCCGCAGGACGGGACCGCCCCCCAGGACGACACCACCCCCCCGGCCGACCCCCAGCAGCCCGCCATCCCGGCTCAGCCGCTCGGCCCCCCGGCCGCCGGTTACGACGACTCCGAGCGTGCGGCCGTGCACCGGGTCATGCGGGAGCGCCGTGACATCCGTAACGGCTTCCGCTCCGACCCCATCCCCAACGAGGTGCTGCTGCGCGTCCTGGAGGCGGCCCACACCGCCCCCAGCGTCGGGCACTCCCAGCCCTGGGACTTCGTCGTCATCCGCTCGCAGGAGACCCGGGAGCGGATGCACCAGCTCGCCGCGGCGCAGCGCGAGGCGTACGCGAAGTCGCTGCCGAAGGCCCGCGCCAAGCAGTTCCGCGAGCTGAAGATCGAGGCCATCCTCGAAACGCCGGTCAACATCGTGGTGACCGCCGACTCCACCCGCGGCGGCCGGCACACCCTCGGCCGCCACACCCAGCCCCAGATGGCCCCCTACAGCTCCGCGCTCGCGGTGGAGAACCTGTGGCTGGCGGCCCGCGCCGAGGGCCTGGGCGTCGGCTGGGTCAGCTTCTTCGACGAGCGCGAGATGGTCCGCGAGCTCGGCCTGCCCGAGCACCTGGAGGTCGTCGCGTACCTCTGCGTCGGGTACGTGGACGAGTTCCCCGACGAGCCCGAGCTGATGCAGGCCGGCTGGGCCAAGCGCCGCCCGCTGTCCTGGGTGGTCCACGAGGAGACGTACGGCCGCCGCGCCCTGCCCGGCGAGGCGCCCGCCAACCTCCTCCAGGAGACCCTCCAGGGCATCCGCCCGCTGGACGCCAAGGCGCTCGGCGAGGCGTGGGAGCGGCAGAAGCGGATGACGAAGCCCGCGGGCGCCCTCGGCATGCTGGAGATCATCTCCGCGCAGCTGTGCGGCCTGTCCCGCAAGTGCCCGCCGCCGATCCCGGAGCCGGCCGCCGTCGCCGTCTTCGCGGGCGACCACGGTGTGCACGCCCAGGGCGTCACCCCCTGGCCGCAGGAGGTCACGGCGCAGATGGTCGCCAACTTCCTGGGCGGCGGCGCGGTCTGCAACGCCTTCGCCAACCAGGTGGGCGCCGAGGTCTGCGTCGTGGACGTGGGCGTGGCGGCCGACCTGCCGGCCACCCCCGGCCTGCTGCCGCGCAAGATCCGGCCGGGCACCGCCGACTTCACCGTCGGCCCGGCGATGAGCCACGACGAGGTGCTGCGCGCCATCGAGGTGGGCATCGAGACCGCCCGCGACCTGGTGGCCGCCGGCAACAAGGCGCTGATCACCGGCGAGATGGGCATCGCCAACACCACCACCTCGGCCGCCCTGATCTCCGTCTACACCGAGACCGACCCCGCCGAGGTCACCGGCCGCGGCACGGGCATCAACGACGAGACCCACGCCCGCAAGGTCGACGTGGTGCGCCGCGCCCTGGAGCTGCACCGCCCGGACCCGGCCGACCCGATCGGCGTCCTCGCCGCGGTCGGCGGCCTGGAGCACGCGGCGATGGCCGGTCTGATCCTCGGCGGCGCCTCGCTGCGTACGCCGGTCATCCTGGACGGCGTCAGCGCCGGGGCCGCCGCCCTGGTGGCCCGCGCCATCGCCCCCGAGGCGCTGGCCGCCTGCATCGCGGGCCACCGCAGCGCCGAGCCCGGCCATGTCGCCGCGCTCAACAAGCTCGGACTGCGCCCGCTGGTCGACCTCGACCTGCGGCTCGGCGAGGGCACCGGCGCCCTGCTGGCGCTGCCCGTCGTCCAGAGCGCCGCCCGCGCCATGCACGAGGTCGCCACCTTCGACTCCGCCGGAGTCACCGAGAAGGGCTGACCGCGCGGGAGGTCCCTGCGCATGACCCCCGGCCCGCAGCCTCATAGGCTGTGGGCCGGGGCCGTACCCTCTCACCAGGCCCCCGGGGCGGCAGCCGCCCCGTCCCACCGCCGCTCCAGTGCCGCAGCGGCGACGCGTCCCCACCTTCGCCAGCGCGCGCTGCCCGCACCACCGCGCCACCCGTACAAGGAGCCGTACCGCCATGGCCGAGCACGCCGAACACGCCGCCTACCCCGTCGGACTGCGCCTGTCCGGCCGCCGCGTGGTCGTCCTCGGCGGCGGCCAGGTCGCCCAGCGCCGCCTGCCCTCCCTGGTCGCGGCGGGCGCCGACGTGCTGCTGATCTCCCCGTCCGCCAAGCCGTCCGTCGAGGCGATGGCCGACACCGGCGAGATCCGCTGGGAGCGCCGCCGGTACGCGCCCGGCGACCTCGCCGACGCCTGGTACGCCCTGATCTCCACCGACGACCCCGAGGCCAACGCTGCCGCCTCCCAGGAGGCCGAGGACCGCCGCGTGTGGTGCGTGCGCTCCGACGACGCGGAGGCCGCCACCGCCTGGACGCCGGCCACCGGCCGCAGCGAGGGCGTCACCGTCGCGGTCCTCACCGGCCGCGACCCGCGCCGCTCCGCCGCCGTACGGGACGCCATCGTCGAGGGCCTGCGCGACGGCACCCTCGCGGCCCCGCACCACCGCGCCCGCGCCACCGGCGTCGCCCTGGTCGGCGGCGGCCCCGGCGACCCCGACCTGATCACCGTGCGCGGCCGCCGGCTGCTCGCCGAGGCCGACGTGGTCATCGCCGACCGGCTCGGCCCCCGCGACCTGCTCGCCGAACTGCCGCCGCACGTCGAGGTCATCGACGCCGCGAAGATCCCGTACGGCCGGTTCATGGCGCAGGAGGCCATCAACAACGCCCTGATCGAGCACGCCCGCGCCGGGAAGTCCGTGGTCCGCCTCAAGGGCGGCGACCCGTACGTCTTCGGCCGCGGCATGGAGGAACTCCAGGCGCTCGCCGAGGCCGGCATCCCCTGCACCGTCGTGCCCGGCATCTCCAGCTCCATCAGCGTGCCCTCCGCCGCCGGCATCCCCGTCACCCACCGCGGGGTCGCCCAGGAGTTCACCGTCGTCAGCGGCCATGTCGCGCCCGACGACGAGCGCTCCACGGTCGACTGGTCGGCCCTCGCCCGCCTGCGCGGCACCCTCGTCGTCCTGATGGGCGTCGAGAACAGCGGCGCCATCGCCGCCACGCTCATCGCGCACGGACGCGGCGCCGACACCCCCGTGGCCGTCGTCCAGGAGGGCACCACCGCCGCCCAGCGCCGCGTGGACGCCACGCTCGGCACGCTCGGCGAGACGGTACGGGCCGAAGGCGTACGGCCGCCCGCAGTCATCGTCATCGGTGAGGTCGTGGCCGTGAACCCCACGGACTGACCCCGCGAACCTCACCGCCCCCACCCCACCCACCAGCGACAAGGCACCCACCCCGTGGCTGACATCATCACCGTCGACGACCCGGACGACCCCCGCCTGAGCGACTACACCGGCCTGACCGACGTGGAGCTGCGCCGCCGCCGCGAACCGGCCGAGGGCCTGTTCATCGCGGAGGGCGAGAAGGTCATCCGGCGCGCCGGACAGGCCGGCTACGCGATGCGCTCGATGCTCCTGTCCGCCAAGTGGGTCGAGGTGATGGGCGACGTCATCGAGGCGGCGACGGCACCGGTGTACGTGGTCGACCCGGCCCTGGCCGAGCGCGTGACGGGCTATCACGTCCACCGCGGCGCCCTGGCCTCCATGGCCCGCAAGCCGCTGCCGACGGCCGCCGAACTCCTGGCCCGGCCCGGCACCCGCCGGATCGCGGTGATGGAAGCGGTCAACGACCACACCAACATCGGCGCGATCTTCCGCAGCGCCGCCGCCCTCGGCATGGACGCCGTCCTGCTCTCCCCGGACAGCGCCGACCCGCTCTACCGCCGCTCGGTGAAGGTCTCCATGGGCGCGGTCTTCGCCGTCCCCTACGCCCGCCTGGAGAACTGGCCCCGGGACCTGGAAACCGTCCGCGAGGCGGGCTTCCCGCTGCTGGCCCTCACTCCCGACGCCCGGGCCGTTCCGCTGGACGAGGTGGCTCCGCACCGCATGGAGCGCGCGGCGCTGATGCTCGGCGCCGAAGGTGACGGTCTGTCCCGGCGCGCCCTGGACGCCGCCGACACCTGGGTGCGCATCCCGATGGCCCACGACGTGGACTCCCTCAATGTGGGGGCAGCGGCGGCGGTGGCCTTCTACGCGGTCACGGCGGGGCGGGGGGACGGGGGACCGGCCGAGGGGTGAGTACGGGGCGGCCGGGCCGCGGGGCGGTGGTCCGGGTCAGGGCTGGTCGTACCAGGCGAAAGCGGCGATCCGCCAGCCTTCCGGGGTGCGGACGAACTGGAAGGACTTGCTCCCCTCGCCCTCGTACGGGGCGCCGTCCAGGAAACCGGACTTGCGGTATGTGCCGAACCGCGACGCGATGTCGCCCGCGATCTCGGTCCGCTCGGACGTCTCCCATTCGGAGAACTCGACCAGCCGGCCCTCGGTCAGCAGCCGCTGCCGCGGCTCGATGAACGCCTCCACGGAGTAGACCGTGAACTGCGGGCCGGTCACCACGATCACGCCCTCCGGAAGCATCAGCCGGCGGATCACGGCCACATCGGGGGTCCGGCCGCCCCGGTTGTCGAAGGCGCCGAAGAACTCGGCGGTCAGCGCGTCTATCTGGGCCTTGTCGGTCTTCTCGGCCCGGTCGTTCTCGATCTTGGACATGGCGCGAAAGTAGCACCCGCCTGCTGCCGTGTGGGACGGAATGTTCGAATCCGTTGCCGGTTGCCGGTTGCCGGTTGCCGGTTGCCGGGCGTCCGTCGGCGGGCCGTCAGTTCCGGCCGGTCTCCGGTGGCAGCGCGGGCGACGACGACACGTGCCCCGCCCCGTATGCCGACCGCTCGGGCCCCAGACTCCTGGCCGGGCCCTGGCATCCCTGTGCCACCGCGATCCCCAGCGCGACCAGCAGCGTCACGGTGATGAACACGATGATCCGCTGACGCAGCAGCCGCCGGTCGGGGCCGGGCCTGCGGGCGCCGGGCGACGTACGCGATCCCGTACGGGAGACCCGCGCCGGGCGCGAACCGTTTCGGCCCGGGGTGCGTGCTCCCGGTACGGACGGGCGCGCCGACGGTCGCCTGCCGCCGCGGGACTTCGGCGCGGCTTCTCCCGAAGGCCCCGCGCCCGGGGCGCCCGCACCCGGAGCGCTCGAAGCACCCGGCGTTCCCTGGGGCCGGACCGGCGCGGCACCCCGGCCCGCCCCACTGGCGCGCGGCGCCTGGGGACGCGGCGTCGGCGTGTTGGCGGCCCGCCGCTCCGTACGCTGCCGCGCGTACTCCTCCGCGCGCTTGCCGGTCGGACGGTCCGCCTGCGGGCGTACGGACCTGGCCGCCCGGGCCGGAGTGCTCCGCTCGGACGGCGCCCCCGCGCCCCGCTCGGGCGACGGGCCACGCCCCGGCCGCAGACGCCCGGCCCCGCCGGGCGGCACCTCGCCGCCGGGCCCGCCCGGCATGGACAGCCCCTGCGCCTCACGCGCCGCGATCTCCTTCAGCCGCAGCGACAGCGACAGGGTGCTGGGCCGGTCCGCCGGGTCCTTCGCCAGGCACGCCGCGAGCAGCGGGGCCAGCGCGTCCGGCACGCCGGACAGCTGCGCCTCCTCGTGCACGACGCGGTAGAGCATGACCTCCGAACTGCCCTGCCCGAAGGGCGAGTCCGCCGTGCACGCGTACGCGAGCGTCGCGCCCAGCGCGAAGATGTCCGTCGCCGGGGTCACGGCCGCGCCCCGCACCTGCTCCGGCGCGAGGAACCCGGGTGATCCGACCGCCGTACCGACGTGGGTGAGCGTGCTCGCCCCGGTGGCCCACGCGATACCGAAGTCGATGATGCGCGGGCCCTTGGGGGAGAGCAGGATATTGGACGGCTTCAGGTCCCGGTGGACCACGCCGGCGTCGTGCACCGCCAGCAGGCCCTCGGACAGCGCGGCGCCGATCGAGGCGACCTGCGCCGGGTGCAGCGGCCCCTCGTCGTTGACCTTGTCGTGCAGCGAGGGCCCGGGGACGTACTGCGTCGCGAACCACGGCCGGTCCGCGTCCAGGTCGGCGGCCACCAGCCGCGCCGTACAGCCGCCGCGGATGCGCCGCGCGGCCGACACCTCGCGGGCGAACCGCGAGCGGAATTCCTGGTCCTCGGCGAGGTCGGGGCGGATGACCTTCAGGGCCACCCGCTGCCCGCGCTTGTCGGAGCCGAGGTAGACCACGCCCATCCCGCCCGCGCCGAGCCTCCGGTGGAGCCGGTACGAACCGACGACACGCGGGTCCTCGCGCCGGAGCCGCATCATCGCCATGTCCATCCCCGCTGCCCGGTCCCGTCTGACGTGGCACAGCTTACGGATTGACGGCTCGCTGTGCTGATAGGCCGCGCATGCGTCGGCGACCGGATTGTCAGTGGCCGGTGGGATGCTGACGGAGTGGGGGAAATCCGGACGCGGCGCGGTCCGGCCTCCCGCGCGTGTGCCCAATGATCCGTCGCGGAAGGGGGATTGACGCGGTGAAGGGTGACCGGGTCGAGATCGTCGTGGATGCCGGGGACACCACCCGGGCGTATGAAGTGGTGGCGAGCAGGGCGGGCCGCAGGGTCGAGACGGCGGTGCGCAGGGGAGTGGTGGAAGTGAGCGAAGTCACCCGGAGCGGCTCGGTGGTCCGTACCGCCCGCTTCATGGCCAACCGGGTCCTCGCCCTGGTCGAACACCCCGTGCCGCGAATCGAGGAATCCGAGGCCGCCGGGGAGCGTCCCCTCCGGGATGACCCCAGGTCCTGAGGGGGACATCTCCACCCAGGGGAGTAGGCGCCGCGGCGTGCCGTCATCCTGGCGTAGGCCGCCCAATCGGTACGACGGCATGACGCCCGCCGCCCGCCGACTGCCTAATGTTGTCTGCAAGCGGCGGGTGAACGCACTCGTCCCCCGAGGTCAGACACCCGCCGCCCCAAGACTGACGGGAGCGGGGCGATGTCGGATCTCTTCGGACGCACGGCCGTCCGTACGCAAGGACGCAGGGTCGTCTCGGCGTTCGGCGGACGGACCTCCGGGACGCGCCGGCATCCGCTCGTCGCGGTGGCCATGGTGCTGCCGCTGGCGGTCCTGCTCGCCGTCGTGTTCGGCGGCTGGGATGCCGTCATGACACAGGCGTCGTCCGTGGCCGGAATGCTGGGGCGCTGAGGCGCCCCGGTCCCGGGAGAGCGGCCCGGGACGGGGGACTTCCGGCCTACAACCCCGTGGGGACGGGGGTGCGGCGGACGGCAGAATGGCCGGGCATCTGGGGAGATGCCCGGCCATCGGCCTGTTATGGGCCGGTCGACGGACCTGGCGGACCTGGCGGACCTGGCGGACCTGGCGGACCTGGCGGACCTGGCGGACCTGGCGGACCTGGCGGATTCTGCGGGGCGGCCGGAGGTCTGTTCGGACCGGTCGGCGGACTGGGCGGGCCCGGCCCCACCGCCTACGATCCCTGCGAACCGTCCGCCCGTCCGTCCGCTCACCTGCCCGCTCCGCTCCGGGGGAGGGACGATGCCCGCACCCCACATCAGCCAATTGGCAGCCCTGGCCCGGCGGACCGCCCCCGAAGCCACCCACGGGCCCACCACCTCTGCCGACCGCCCTGAGGTCACCCGTCACCTCATCCCCTCGGCAGCCCACCCTGAAGTCACCCGCCACCCCACCCCGTCGCCCGACCATCCCGAAGCCCCCCTCCGCCCCACGCTCCTCGCCGACCGCCCCGACGCCACGCTCCTCCGCTGCGGAAGTGTCGTGGCCAAGGCGCACGCGCCGGACTGCGACGCGGAGCGGCTGGCCGTCCGGCTCCAGGTCGCGGCACACCCGTACCTGCGCGGCACCGTGCTGCAACCGCTCCCGGTCACCGGCCCCGACGGCCTCCTCGCCCCGCTCGCCGACGGTCGCCCCGCGACCTGCTGGCCCTACGGCAGGCCCGTATCCCCGGACGATCCGTACGCCGCCCCGTGGGAGGAGACGGCCCGGCTGCTCGCCCGCCTGCACTCCGTTCCGGCGGCGCGCCTGCCGGGCCCGGTGCCGCCGATGCGCGGCCCGGCCAAGGCGGCCCGCGCCCTGACCCGTATGCGCGCCGCGCTCACCGCATCCGGCGCGCCGCCCTTCCCCGCCGCCGTCCTCGCCGTCGAACACGCCTGGGCGCTGCTGCCCCCATGGGCCCGCGACGAGGCGCCGTCGCCGCGCGCCGACGTCCTGTGCCACGGCGACCTGCATCTCGGGCAGCTCGTCAGGCATCCCGCCCCGGACGGCCCCTGGCTGCTCATCGACATCGACGACCTGGGTCTCGGCGATCCCGCGTGGGACCTGGCCCGCCCCGCCGCCTGGTTCGCCACCGGGCTGCTGGCCCCTGACCTCTGGTCCCGGTTTCTCGGCGCCTACCGGGCGGCGGGCGGACCCGCCGTATGCCCGTACGGCGATCCCTGGCCCGAACTGGACGTGCCCGCCCGCGCCCTGACGGTCCAGACGGCAGCCCTCGCCCTCGCCAAGGCCGCGCCCGCCGGCCGCGCGCCGGACGCCGACGAGACGGCTTGCGTGGACGCCTGCGACCGGATGGTCCGCGAGGCGCGCAGGGCCCGAACGGCTTGTGTTCTACGGGAGTTGGCGGGCCGCCCGCGGCCGTAGGGTGAATCCGTCACCACCGGACGGCCGCTCCGGGGGCCGCCTCTCGTCAGGAGACGATCGCCATGCAATGTCCCAAGTGTCACGGCCCGATGCAGACGTACAACCGCAATGGCGTGCAGATCGAGCAGTGCGCCGGCTGCCGGGGGATCTTCCTGGACTACGGGGAGCTGGAGGCGCTGTCCCGTATGGAGGCGCAGTGGTCCACCCAGGCGCCCCCGCCGCAGGCGTACCCGCACGCCCCGATGGCGTACCCGGCCGCCCCGGCCTGGGGCACCGCGCACCACGGCCATCACGGGCACCACGGCCACCGCGGATTCGGGCGGATGCTGTTCTCCTCCTGAGCCGCGGCCCGAACCCGCACCCACAACGGCGAAGGGCCGGAGCGTCTGCTCCGGCCCTCGACCGTACGGTGTGGACGATACTGGGATTGAACCAGTGACCTCTTCCGTGTCAGGGAAGCGCTCTCCCGCTGAGCTAATCGTCCTCGGGACCGCGGCCGGGGCCGCGGGGTGCTGCGTGCGCG
The DNA here is from genome assembly GCF_008704655.1 of Streptomyces rimosus. Classification (NCBI taxonomy): domain Bacteria; kingdom Bacillati; phylum Actinomycetota; class Actinomycetes; order Kitasatosporales; family Streptomycetaceae; genus Streptomyces; species Streptomyces rimosus. The sequence continues at coordinate 7,735,994 of NZ_CP023688.1, forward strand.
ATACTGGGATTGAACCAGTGACCTCTTCCGTGTCAGGGAAGCGCTCTCCCGCTGAGCTAATCGCGCGGGGTCCGCCCTGCCCGAAGGCGGGGGGAGCGGTCCTTGCGGACCAGTGGACGATACTGGGATTGAACCAGTGACCTCTTCCGTGTCAGGGAAGCGCTCTCCCGCTGAGCTAATCGTCCTTGGAGGTGGAGACGGGATTTGAACCCGTGTAGACGGCTTTGCAGGCCGTTGCCTCGCCTCTCGGCCACTCCACCAGGAGTGCGGGGGTTCGGGAAGATCCCCCACTTCGAGCGGACGACGAGACTCGAACTCGCGACATCCACCTTGGCAAGGTGGTGCTCTACCAACTGAGCTACGTCCGCAGGTGCCTTTCCCGGACCAGGTCCGGGGAGGAACCCCGTCTGCCGTTTCGCTTCCGCGTCCCGGCGACGTGTTGAACTCTAGCGGATTCCCGGGCCAGTACAAAAACGCGTTTGTGCAGCGTGCTGCGCTGCTCGCCCGATCGGGGCGGCCGGCGGGCCCCAGCCATAGACTCGATGGCGTGAACGACCTCCCCCCGCTGGCCCGATTCGGCGGCCGTACAGCCACTGACCTGCGCGATGTCACCCGTGATCCGGAGGCCCTGGACTCGGCCGGCTGGTGGGCCGTCGTCGCCGACTACGAGGGGGGCGTGATCTGCGCGCGCTTCGGCGACGTGCGGGACACCGGGTCCGTGCCCCCGCCCGACCCCGCCCGCTGGCGGGGCCCGGCCCCCGGGGACTGGCGCAGTTCCCTGGACCGCGCCGCCTACACCGCGGGCGTACGGCGCATACGCGAGTACATAGCCGCGGGCGAGGTCTATCAGGTGAATCTCTGCCGCATTCTGAGCGCGCCGCTGCCGGATCCCGCGCGCGCGGACGTGGAGGCGCTGTCCGCCGTCCTGGCCCGCGGCAACCCGGCCCCGTACGCGGGCGTGGTCCGGCTCCCCGCGCACGGTACCGAGGTGGCCACCGCCTCCCCCGAGCTCTTCCTGCGCCGCTACGGAAGCATCGTCGAGTCCGGCCCGATCAAGGGCACCGGCCGGGTCCCCGAGGACCTGCGGGACAAGGACCGGGCGGAGAACGTGATGATCGTGGACCTGGTCCGCAACGATCTCGGGCGGGTCTGCCGCACCGGCTCCGTCACCGTCCCGGCACTGTGCGCGGTCGAGGCGCACCCCGGTCTGGTCCACCTCGTCTCCACGGTGCGCGGCGAGCTGGCCGAGGAGCACCGGAAGACGGCCTGGGCGGACCTCCTCGACGCCACCTTCCCGGCCGGTTCGATCACCGGGGCCCCCAAGCTCGCGTCCCAGCGGATCATCGAGGAGCTGGAGACCGCGCCGCGCGGCCCCTACTGCGGCGGCATCGGCTGGGTGGACGCCGACCGCGGCACCGGTGAGCTGGCCGTGGGCATCCGTACGTTCTGGATCGACCGGACGGCCGCCGAGGGCCCGGTGCTGCGTTTCGGCGCCGGTGCCGGGATCACCTGGGGATCGGACCCCGAGGGGGAGTGGGACGAGACCGAGCTGAAGGCCCGCAGGCTGCTGGCGGTAGCGTCGGGCCTGCACGAGCCGACTGGAGGGAGACGACCATGAAGATCTGGCTCGACGGGGAGCTGCGGGACGCGGACGGCGCCCGGGTTTCGGTCTTCGACCACGGGCTGACGGTCGGCGACGGGGTCTTCGAGACGCTGCGGACCGTCGACGGGCGCGCCTTCGCGCTCACCCGCCACCTGGACCGGCTCGCCTCCTCCGCCCGCGGCCTGGGCCTGCCCGCCCCCGACCTCGACGAGGTACGGCGCGCCTGCGCGGCCGTCCTGGACGCCAATCCGCTGCCGCTCGGCCGGCTGCGCATCACCTACACCGGCGGCCTCTCGCCGCTCGGCTCGGACCGGGGCGAGGCGGGCCCCACCCTGGTCGTCGCGCTCGGCGAGTCCCCCCGCCGCCCCGACACCACCGCGGTCGTCACCGTCCCCTGGACCCGAAACGAGCGCGGCGCGCTGGCGGGCCTGAAGAGCACGTCGTACGGCGAGAACGTCGTCGCGCTGGCCCGCGCCCGGGCGGCGGGCGCCTCCGAGGCGCTGTTCGGCAACACCGTCGGCCAGCTCTGCGAGGGCACCGGCTCCAACGTCTTCGTCGCCCTGGACGGCGTGCTGCACACCCCGCCGCTGTCCTCCGGCTGCCTGGCGGGCATCACCCGCGCCCTGACCGTGGAGTGGACCGGCGCCAAGGAGACCGACCTGCCGCTGGACGTCCTGGAGTACGCCGACGAGGTGTTCCTGACCTCCACGCTGCGCGACGTACAGGCCGTCACCCGCGTGGACGGGCGGCAACTGGGTGACGCGCCGGGCCCGTTGACCGCCGAGGCGATGCGGCTCTTCGCGGAGCGCGCCGCCGCCGACTTCGACCCGCGCTGATGACGGACGCCCGGGAAACCGGGTAGAAAGCCAGCGTGACCACTACGCTGCGCCCCGCCGGGCCCGAAGAACGACGCGACGACGGCGGCCGGGCCCGTACGTACGAAGTCTGCGTCAACAGCCGTCCGGTGGGCCGGATAAGCCTGGCCACCGACGCCGGGCTGGGCCCGTCCGCCGGGCGTATCGCGGATCTGCGCATCGACGAACCCGACCGGCACCGCGGCCGCGGCACGGTCGCGGCCCTCGCCGCCGAAGAGGTGCTGCGCGGCTGGGGCTGCCGGCGGATCACGGTGGACGTGCCGGCCGACGCCGATGTGGCCCTGCGGCTGGCCGCCGCCCTCGGCTACACGGAGCACAGCCGCCGGATGCGCAAGGAGCTGACCACCCGGCCCGGCCTCCCGGCGGGCAGCGCCGACCGGCCGATGGACGCGGCGGAGTACCCGGCCTGGCTGGCCGCCGCACACACTGAGTACGTCGACGTGCAGGTCGCCCACGGCATGGCGCGCGGGCGGGCGCAGGAGCGGGCGACGCAGGACCATGCGCGACTGCTGCCGGACGGTCCGGCCAGCGCGCACCAGTCGCTGCGTGTGCTGACCCACGAGGGCACGGACGTCGGCACCGTCTGGGTTACGACATACGACCCGGCCAGACCCGGCGGTTTCGTCATGGACGTCCAGGTGGCGCCCGAGCACCGCGGCCGGGGCCACGGCCGTACGCTCATGCTCGTCGCCGAGCGGGAGACCCTCGCCGCGGGCCGCGACGTGCTGGGCCTCAACGTCTTCGCCGACAACCAGCGGGCCCGCGGCCTGTACGAATCGCTGGGCTACCGCCCGGTCGGCTACTCCCTGCACAAACTGCTGCTGTGAGCGGGCGCGGCCCGCCCGCTCCGGCGGACCGCGTCAGCCCTGCTCGGCCAGCAGCCGCCCGGCGATCTCCTCGATGCGCTCGCGCAGGCCCTCCTGGCTCTTGCTGCCGTCCAGCAGCTCGCCGCCGATCAGGTACGTGGGGGTGCCGGTCACCCCGATCGCCTTGCCCTCCGCCTGGTCCGCGTCGACGGCGAGCAGATGGCGGCCGTCGATCAGCGCGGTGTCCATCTCCTCGGCGTCCAGCCCCAGTTCACCGGCCACCTCGACCAGCAGCGGCTCGCCCTTGCGGCCGAGCTCTTCCGTGCGGGCCAGGACGGCTTCCACGTACGGCCAGCCCCTGCCCTGCTCCGCGGCCTCCTCGGCGGCCTGGGCCGCGGCGTACGCGTGCTGGTGCTTGGACAGCGGGAAGTGGCGCAGCCGGATGTCCAGCCGGTCCCCGAGGCGCTCGCGCAGGGCCCGCAGGTCGTCCAGCGCGGCGGTGCAGTCCGGGCACTGCAGCTCGCACCACACGTCGAGGACGACGGGGCGGGCCGGGCCGGAGGTCGTGGCGTCGTTCATGGGGCCAGTCTCCCAGCAAGCGCGGCCGGGCCCGAACCGGGACCTGCGGAGGAGCCCGACCCCGAGATGTCCCTGAGCCCGCCCGCGATCGTGGCCCCGGGCGCCCGCGACAGGGCAGGATGGAAGGAGGAACGGGGGCGCCGCCGTGTGCGCCGCGCCGTACGGAATCGACCGGCAGGAGGACCGGATGCTGACCTCGACCGTCTGTGCCGCGGTGTCGGCGGCGGGCCTGGGCATCGCCGCGCTGACGGCCTACCGCAAGCGCTTCCTGGCCGCCACGCGCATCGCGGCGTTCTCCCTGGTGCCCGTGGGCCTGGTGATGACCGGCGTGATCGACTGGCTCACCGGTGTGGTCTTCAAGCCCACGGTCTGGGCGGGCTTCGGGGTACTGGCCCTCTCCGTCGTGCTTTTCATGATCGCGAGGGTGGCCGAGCGGCACTCCCTCAAGGCCGGCGGCAGCCGCAAGGAGCGGCGGGCCGCGGCCCGGCAGCGGGGGCCCGCCGCGGTGGCGCCGGCGGCCTCCGCGCCGTCGCTCGGCGCGGGCGCCCCGGCGAAGCGGCCCGCCGCCCAGGGCAAGGGCGGCGCGCCGCAGGAGGACTTCTCCGACATTGAAGCCATCCTGAAGAAGCACGGCATCTGAGGGGCGCCGCTGGTGGCGGCGCCTTCCCGGCCCGCCGTACGGCCCGCGTGGGTGACATCTCGGACACCGTAGCGATCACGCAAATGCACGGGAAGGGATGAACTCCCTGCGCTGAGGGGTGATCCGGCCGCCGCGGCCTGATCGCCTGCGCCATCATCGGCGGGAGATGAACGACGAGTGCGCCCTGCCCCGGGACCCCGCCGTCACACCGGCCGAGCCCCCGTCCCCCGAACCGCGCGGCTGCCTTTACGCGCTGTCCCAGCCGCCGCTGATGCTCTTCCTCACCTTCATCGCCTTTCTCCTGCTCATCGGAGCCTTGCACGACCTCCTGCTGCTGTGAGGCTTCCGGGGCGCGCCGGGCCGGCGTCAGCGCGTGGCCTCCCGGCGGCGTGCCCGGTACGCGGCGACGTGCAGCCGGTTGCCGCACGTACGGCTGTCGCAGTAGCGGCGCGAGCGGTTGCGGGACAGGTCCACGAACGCGAACCGGCAGTCCGGCGCCTCGCAGTGCCGCAGCCGCTCCCGCTCCCCGGCCACGACCAGGAACGCCAGCGCCATCCCGCCGTCCGCCGCCAGGTGCTCGGCGACCGAGGCGCCCGGCGCGAAGTAGTGCACATGCCAGTCGTAGCCGTCGTGGTCGGTCAGCCGCGGGGTGGTGCCCGCCGCCGCGACCAGCTCGTTGAGCCGCTCGGCGGCCGTACGGTCGTCCGGCGCGGCGAAGACCTGCGCGAGCCGCGTCCGCACCGACCGCACGGCCGCCAGGTCGCGCTCGTCGAGCGTGCCCACGTCGCTGATCGCGTTGCGCGCGACGAACGCCTGGAGCGCCGACAGGTCGGTGAGGCTGTCCGGGGCGCCGGCAGCGTCGCCTTCCGGAGCGGTGTTCAACAGGTCGACGACCGCGTCGAGCGCGCACCGGGTGTCGTGGGTGATCATCACGGTTTCGCTCCCTGGCCGGGCGGGGTCGGACGGCGCCGCCCCGGTGTCCTTGCCGAATGGTCGCCGACTCTAGCGCGTCCAACAAGCTTCGGCGCCGTCTCCGCGGTGGGTCCGCGGCGACGGCGCCGGCTCGTGCCGTATGAACTTGTCGGTCCTGTCCCGTCGCCCCGAGTCGGACGGTGCAGGTGTGCGTGGTTCGGTGCGGTGAGGGGCCGCGGGCGGCCGCCGCGCCGTCGTTCAGTTCTCCGCGAGGATGTGGGAGAGCTCGGTGTCGAGATCGAAGTGCCGGTGTTCCGTGCCCGGTGGCACGGCGGCGTCGGTCCGCTTCAGGAACGACTCCAGGGCCCGTGCCGGGGCCTCGAGAAGGGCCTCGCCCTCCGGGGAGCTCAGGGCGATGCAGACGACGCCCTGTCCATGGCTCCGGGACGGCCAAACGCGGACGTCTCCGGTGCCCGTGGGCCGGTGCAGGCCCTCGGCGAGGAGGTCGCGGGCGAAGACCCACTCGACGGTTTCCTCGGCTCCGGTGTGGAAGGTCGCGTGCACGGCATACGGATCGGCCGTGTCATACCGCAGGCCCGCGGGTACAGGCAGTGACGACTCGCTCGACACAACGAGGCGCAGGTGCAGCTCGCAGCTGACCGTGGTGTTCATAAGCGCCAGGGCCTTTCGCTCAGTGTGCGCTCGGGGATTCGCACGTCGGCGAAATCGACATGCCACCTACGGTGCCGTTGTAAACCCCTCTGAGGGTTTTGGGTGACTTCCGGTACCTCTTACGGCGGAGTTGCCAATCCTCCTGGGCGGCCATTCCGGTGACCGTCTTCCGTCGGGTAGGTTGGGCCGTATGAATACGGAGAGTAACGGGGGGTCGGGGATCGCCGACGCGGCGGCTCCGGCTGCGGATCCGGCCGCCGCGGGGGAGACTGCGGGGGTGGAACAGCGTCTCGGCTCGCGGGCGCCGCACTTCATCAGGCGCTCCCGCCCGCTGCACCTGAGCTGGCAGGTCGGCATCTTCGTCGTCGGTCTGGCGGTGGTCGTCGGCGGCATCATCATGCTGCCGCTCCCCGGTCCCGGCTGGCTGGTCATCTTCGCCGGCATGGCGATCTGGGCGACCGAGTTCGTCTGGGCGCAGCTGGTGCTGCGCTGGACCAAGCGCAAGGTCACCGAGGCCGCGCAGAAGGCGCTGGACCCGAAGGTGCGGCGCCGCAACATCATCCTGACCAGCGTCGGCGCGGTGATCATCGTGGCCGGGCTCGCGGTCTACCTGTGGAAGTTCGGCTTCGTGCTGCCGTGGAACGCCGATGCGTGAGCGCCGCCCGGCGGCGCCGCCCCGCGGGTGGTCGTGAGTGCCCTCCGACGTGCGGTAATGTTCTCTCTGCGCCCGGGCGATTAGCTCAGCGGGAGAGCGCTTCGTTCACACCGAAGAGGTCACTGGTTCGAACCCAGTATCGCCCACACCGGCCGACGGCCCGGAGGTCCCAGACCTCCGGGCCGTCTTCCGTTTCCTTCTCGCCATTCCCTCCTCACGGGCGCCGCCGGCGCGGCAGACTCGGGTCATGCCCGCCCGGCCGTACGCCCTGCACCGCTACCGCTTCCGCAGCGAGTGGCGCCTGCCCGCGCCGCCCCCCGCGGTCTACGCCGTCCTGGAGGACGCCGAGACGTACCCGCACTGGTGGCCCCAGGTGCGCCGGGTGACCCGCGTGGACGAGCGCAGCGGCACCGCGTGCTTCCGGTCCCTGCTCCCGTACGTCCTCACCGTCACGGCCACCGAGGCACGGCGCGATCCGGAGGCCGGGATACTGGAGATCACGATGCGCGGGGACCTGGAGGGCTTCGCGCGCTGGACGGTCGGCGCGGCCGGCGGCGGCACGCGCGCCGTCTTCGAGCAGGAGGTCGAGGTGCAGAAGCCGTCGATGCGCCGGCTGGCGGTGCCGGGGCGGCCGTTCTTCGTCGTCAACCACTCGCTGATGATGCGTGCCGGGCGCCGGGGCCTGGTCTCCTGGCTGGCCCGTGAATGATCCAGGGGCCGGTGTTTCCGGGCCGGCCGGCGCCGGAACGGGAACGCGGTGGCGGGGAATTTGATGGAAAGGCGCGGCGGCCTGTATTGTTCAGGTCGTTCGCGGGGGAAACCCCGGGGACACAAAAACCCGGGCGATTAGCTCAGTGGGAGAGCGCTTCGTTCACACCGAAGAGGTCACTGGTTCGAACCCAGTATCGCCCACCGGGATCAAGGGCCGGACTGCCAACAGGCAGTCCGGCCCTTGGCGTTGGTACGGGACGTGACGCGGATGCCGGTCAGGCCGCGGCCGGGAGGTCCGGGCGCATCGGCCAGTGCGGGTCCACCGCCTCCTCCGTGCCGTTGCGCGCGAACCACGCCTCCAGGCCGCGCGCCTGCGCCGCGTGCCACACCGCCTGCCGGGTGTGCAGCTCGGCCGGGCTCAGCGACTCCAGCCGCTCCGCGAACCGGCGCCCCAGCGCCCGTACGACCTGGAGCGCGGCGTCCGCGTCGGCCGCGGCGTCATGGGCGCCGGTCAGTTCGACGCCGTACTCCGCGCACAGGTCGGACAGGGTGCGGCGGCCCTTGCGGTAGCGGTCCAGGTGCTTGTCCAGCACCCGTGGGTCCAGTACGGACAGCGGGTGGGTGCCCAGGTAGTGCTGGAGCGAGGCGGCGCGGTGCCGCCGCAACTCGCGGTCCAGCAGCGTCAGGTCGAACGGCGCGTTCATCACGATCAGCGGCCGCCCGGCGAGCGACTGGTCGGTCAGCGCCCGGGCTATCTCCTCCATCACGGGCGACGGCCAGCGGCCGTTGAGCGCCAGGTGCTCGGCCGTCAGACCGTGCACGGCGACGGCCGCTTCGGGGATCGGGACGCCCGGGTTGACCAGCCACCGGGTGACGCGGGGCACGCTGCGCGGGGTTTCCTGGACGACCAGGGCGGCGGACACGATGCGATCTCGCTCCACGTCGATCCCGGTCGTCTCGGTGTCGAAGGAGGCCAGCGGACCGTCGTACCAGCACGGCATTCTCACAACTCCTCGCGCTCGTGCGGTGGGTGGCGGACTGGGCCACCCGACCTGGTGATACCCGAGGGTTCCGGTTGTCGAACCGTCCTGGTTTGTTGACCACTTGAGGCGGACAAGAACACAGCAACGGGCCGTCGCCACGATGACGGCCCCTTCGAACGACCCGGCCCGGAAGGCACTTGAGCGATGACGCTCGCGCAGCCAGAACCGGGAGGACCCATGCCCGCGCGCACGGCTTCGCTGCGCGGCGCGCTCGCCACCACGGCCTGTATGGAGACGCTCCAGGTGGGCTATCTTCACGCGGTGGCCGCCGCGTCGGGCTGCTCGCTGGCCCAGCCCTTCCCGGACAACGGCATCGACTGGCACGTCAGCCATGGCGCGCCCGGACATGCCGTCGACGACGAAGTGACCATCAAGGTGCAGTTGAAGTGCACGTACCAGGTCGCCCCCCGGCCGCCCGGTGCCAGCTTCGCCTTCACCCTGGACAACGACCACCTGGCGAAGCTGGCGCGCACGCCCGTGGCGGTGCACAAGATCCTGGTCGTGATGCTGGTGCCGCGGACCCAGGAGGACTGGCTGCTGGCCGGCCACGACCGTCTCGAACTGCGGCACTGCTGCTACTGGATCAACCTGGCCGGCCACCGGGTGACCGGCCGGCGCAGGACCAACGTGCGGATCCCGACCACGCGGATCTTCGACGACCGCGCGCTCTGCGAGATCATGACGCGGGTCGGGGCGGGAGGGAGACCCTGATGCACCGGCCGATCGATGCGTACGAATTGAGGCTCCCGGATCCGGCCCAGCTGGACCCGGCGGTGCTCGGCGCCCTGCTGGCGCGGCACGGCTGGCGGCGGCGGGGAGGCGCCGCCGGCCACTACGCCCGCTGGACACCGCCGGGCGGCGCCACCGGAGGCACCAGCCTGCTCGTACCCCAGACCCGGACGTTCCCGGACAGCACCGATCTCATCGCGGAGGCGCTGACCGCCCTCGCGCACAGCGCCGCGCCGTCCGCGCGCGAGGTGCTGGCGGCGCTGGCGGTGCCCAGCGACGAGGTGCGCTGGGAGCGCGAGGTGCCGGACGACGGGGTGGGCGGCACGCCGTGGGTGGCGCAGGAGCAGCTGCGGACCGCCGCGCGCTCGATGCTGATGGCCGGCGCGCTCGGCACGTACGGGCGGGCGGGCTATTACGGCGCGCGGCACAAGCGCAAGGCCGAGGCGTTCATGGCGGACGTGCTGGTCGGGCCCGCGCCGGCCGGGCGGCGGCTGACCGCGTACGTCCCGGTGGCAGCGGGCCGCGCGGCCGTCGCCGGACTGCAGCGCGCGCTGCACGCCACCCGCGACGCCACCGACTACCAGCGGGCGACCGGCGGCATGGAGGCGTTCGAGGCGGCGGTGGAGCTGGGGGTGTGCCACGAGCTGGCGGAGGCGCTGATCTCGCTGGTGCGGGAGGCGGAGGGGGTGCGGATATCGGTGGAGTGGTCGCCGGGGGCGGGCCCGCCGCCCGGGTTCGCCGCCCGGCCCGAGCCGGTGGAGTTCTCGCCCGGCGACCTGCCCGCGCTCCAGGCGGCCGCCCAGCGCTACGTCCGCGACGAGCCGTCGCTGCCGGTGCGGGTGACCGGCGCGGTGGTACGCCTGCGGCGCGAGCGGCCCGGCGGCCCCGGCGTCGTACGGCTGCGGGTGCTGACCGGGGCCGACGTCATGCAGGTACGGGTCGCGCTGGACGAGGAGGACTACCGCATCGCCGGGCACGCCCACCTGGTGGGCCTGCCCATCCGGGTCAGCGGGCGGCTGGAGAGCCGGGGCGGCTTCCGGCGCATCACGGGCGCGTCGGACGTCACCCCCGTACAGGTCGACGAGGCCGAACGGGACCGGCTGCTGAAGTCGCTCCAGGAGAACCTGGACTTCTTCGAGGAGGCGTGCGGCGGGCCGCTGCCGGGCGACTGAGCGCGCGCGGGCGTACCGGCCGGAAGGGGACGCCGGCCGGTACGCCCGTCCGCCCGGGGGAGCGGACGGCACAACCGTTTCGCGAGGAAGACCGGTGGCTCGGTACGATTCGGCTGCGCAGCAAACGCTGTCGCGCCCGAGAAGTCAGGAGAGACCGGTGTCAGACGTCCGTGTGACCATCCAACGCGATTCCGAGCGGGAAGAACGCGTGGTGACCACGGGCACTACGGCCGCCGACCTCTTCCAGGGCGAGCGCTCCGTCGTCGCCGCGCGCGTCGCCGGACAGCTCAAGGACCTCGCGTACGAGCTCGCCGAGGGCGACGAGGTCGAGCCCGTCGAGATCACCAGCCAGGACGGCCTGGACATCCTGCGGCACTCCACCGCGCACGTGATGGCGCAGGCCGTGCAGGAGCTGTTCCCGGAGGCGAAGCTCGGCATCGGCCCGCCCATCAAGGACGGCTTCTACTACGACTTCGACGTCGAGACCCCGTTCACCCCCGAGGACCTCAAGCGCATCGAGAAGAAGATGCAGGAGATCCAGAAGCGCGGGCAGAAGTTCGCCCGACGCCCGGTGAGCGACGACGACGCCCGCGCCGAGCTGGCCGGCGAGCCGTACAAGCTGGAGCTGATCGGCCTCAAGGGCTCCGCCGCGGAGGCCGCCGAGGGCGCGTCCGCCGAGGTCGGCGCCGGTGAGCTGACCATCTACGACAACCTCGACGCCAAGAGCGGCGAGCTGTGCTGGAAGGACCTGTGCCGCGGCCCCCACCTGCCGAGCACCCGGGTCATCCCGGCCTTCAAGCTGATGCGCTCGGCCGCCGCCTACTGGCGCGGCAGCGAGAAGAACAAGCAGCTCCAGCGCATCTACGGCACCGCGTGGCCGACCAAGGACGAGCTGAAGGCGTACCTGGAGTTCCTCGCCGAGGCCGAGAAGCGCGACCACCGCAAGCTGGGCGCGGAGCTGGACCTGTTCTCCATCCCGGAGGAGCTGGGCTCGGGCCTGGCCGTCTTCCACCCGAAGGGCGGCATCATCCGCCGGGAGATGGAGAACTACTCCCGCCGCCGCCACGAGGACGCGGACTACGAGTTCGTGAACACCCCGCACATCTCGAAGGAAGGGCTCTTCGAGACCTCGGGGCACCTGCCGAACTACGCGGAGGCGATGTTCCCGCCGCTGGAGTTCGACGGGCAGAACTACCGCCTGAAGGCGATGAACTGCCCCATGCACAACCTGATCTTCAAGGCGCGCGGCCGCTCGTACCGCGAACTGCCGCTGCGCCTCTTCGAGTTCGGCACGGTCTACCGCTACGAGAAGTCCGGCGTGGTGCACGGCCTGACCCGGGCCCGCGGCTTCACCCAGGACGACTCGCACATCTACTGCACCAAGGAGCAGATGGCGGACGAGCTGGACTCGCTGCTGACCTTCGTGCTGGACCTGCTGCGCGACTACGGCCTGAACGACTTCGAGCTGGAGCTGTCCACCCGCGACCCCGAGTCCGACAAGTTCATCGGCGAGGACGCGGAGTGGGAGGAGGCCACCGAGGCGCTGCGCCAGGCGGCCGAGAAGCAGGGCCTGCCGCTGGTCCCGGACCCGGGCGGCGCCGCCTACTACGGGCCCAAGATCTCCGTGCAGGCGCGCGACGCGATCGGCCGGTCCTGGCAGATGTCGACCATCCAGGTCGACTTCCAGCAGCCCAAGCGCTTCGGTCTGGAGTACACCGCGGCGGACGGCTCCAAGCAGCAGCCGGTCATGATCCACCGCGCGCTGTTCGGCTCCATCGAGCGGTTCTTCGCGGTGCTGCTGGAGCACTACGCGGGCGCCTTCCCGGTGTGGCTGGCCCCCGTGCAGGCCACCGGCATCCCGATCGGCGACGACCACGTCCCCTACCTCCAGGAGTTCGCGGCCGAGGCCAAGAAGGCGGGTCTGCGCGTCGAGGTGGACTCCTCCGCCGACCGGATGCAGAAGAAGATCCGCAACGCGCAGAAGTCCAAGGTCCCCTTCATGATCATCGCGGGTGACGAGGACGTGTCCAACGGCGCGGTGTCGTTCCGCTACCGCGACGGCTCGCAGAAGAACGGCATCCCGAAGGCCCAGGCCATCCAGGAGATGCTGGACGCGGTGGAGCGCCGGGTCCAGGTGTGAGACGGGCCCCGTGCACGCGGGGCACAGGCTCCGAGGGGCGGTCCCGGCCGGGACCGCCCCTCGCCGTCTGTACGCCCGGGCCGGGGAATATGCTGGCCCGCATGACGAGTGAGCCGGAGCAGCAGATCGGAGTCGGGACACAGGACGCCTTCCAGCGACTGTGGACGCCCCACCGGATGGCGTACATCCAGGGGGAGAACAAACCGACCGGCCCGGGCGCCGAGGACGGCTGCCCCTTCTGCACGATTCCGGCCAAGTCGGACGAGGACGGGCTGGTGATCGCCCGCGGTGAGCACGTCTACGCGGTGCTCAACCTCTACCCGTACAACGGCGGCCACCTGATGTCGGTCCCGTACCGCCACGTGGCCGACTACACCGACCTCGACCAGGCGGAGACGCTGGAACTGGCCGAGTTCACCAAGCGGGCGATGACCGCGCTGCGGACCGCCTCCGGCGCGCACGGCTTCAACATCGGCCTCAACCAGGGCGCGGTCGCCGGGGCCGGCATCGCCGCCCACCTGCACCAGCACGTGGTGCCGCGGTGGGGCGGGGACACCAACTTCATGCCCGTGGTGGGCCAGACGAAGGTGCTTCCGCAGCTGCTCGCCGACACCCGCCAGATGCTGGCCGACGCCTGGCCGCGGTAGCCCGGACGCCGCAGTGCGGCCGAGACACGTCCTCCGTTTAATCGGATAAATAGACAAAATGCGGACGGGTTGCCCTGTAATGGTGGGGTGACTTCCCTGCATCGTCGCTCCGTGCTGCGTGCCGCCCCGGCCGCGGTCGCCGGTGCGCTCGCGACGGGGTGCGCGACGGCCCGTACGGACACCACCGCCGTACGGGCCTCCGGCTCCCCGCCGCCGGGCGGGACCGGTCCGCCGGCTCCGGGAGCGCGCTCCCCGGGCGCCGCCCGCCCGCCGACCCGCGCCCCGGGCCAGCCCGTACAGATCCAGCACGGCCCGTCCCGCGGCAGCGCGGTCGCCCTCACCTTCCACGGCCAGGGCGACCCGAAGACGGCCACCGCGCTGCTCGGCGAGGCCGAGCGGGCCGGCGCCCGGGTGACCGTGCTGGCCGTCGGCAGCTGGCTCGACGAGCAGCCCGCGATGGCCCGCCGCATCCTCGACGGCGGCCATGAGCTGGGCAACCACACCCAGCGCCACCTCGACATCTGCGCCCTGCCGGCGGACGCCGCGTACGCCGAGATCACCGGCTGCGCACAGCGGCTGCGCAAGCTCACCGGCACCATCGGCAGCTGGTTCCGGCCCTCCCGCGCGCAGTACGCCACCGACCTGGTGATCCGGCTGGCCCGCCGGGCCGGATACCCCCACGTCCTCTCCTACGACGTCGACTCCCTCGACGCGGACGACCCGGGCGCGCCCGTCGTCCGGCGCACCGTGCTGGACCGGGCCCGCGCCGGATCCATCGTGAGCCTCCACCTCGGGCACCCCGGCACGGTTGCCGCGCTGCCCCCGATCCTCGACGGCCTGCACCGGCGCGGACTGCGCGCGGTGACGACAACGGAGCTTGTGACCTGATGGCTGACCGGACCCGTATCCAAGATCCGAAGCGTGTACGCGGCGGCCGCCGGGCCGCGCTGCTGGCCGTCGCCTGCGCACTGATGGCGGCCGGGTGCAGCGACGGCGGGACGAAGGCCGCCCACCGCAGCCCCGGCGCCTCGGCCCCGGCCCCGCCCGCCAAGGCCGCCAGGTCCCTGCTGCCGGGCATGCCGCCGCTCCTGGACGAGCACGACCTGTACGCGGCGGACCGCCCCGGCAAACTGGCCCCGCAGGTCAAGAACTTCCCCTCACGGGTGTACGTGCCGAACACCGGCTCCGACACGGTGAGCGTCATCGACCCCAAGACGTACAAGGTCATCGAAACCATCCCGGTCGGGGTGCAGCCGCAGCACGTCGTCCCGTCGTGGGACATGAAGACGCTGTGGGTCAACAACAACCGCGGCCACGACTTGACGCCGATCGACCCGGCGACCGGCAGGTCCGGCCGGGCGGTGGACGTGCACGACCCGTACAACCTCTACTTCACGCCGAACGGCAAGTACGCGGTCGTGATGGCCTCGATGGACAAGGAGCTGGTCTTCCGCGACCCGAAGACCATGGAGGTGCGCAAGACCGTCCCGGTGACCTGCGCGGGCGTCAATCACGCGGACTTCTCTGCGGACGGCAAGTACTTCATCGTCTCCTGCGAGTTCTCCGCCGAGCTGCTGAAGGTCGACACCGAGAAGATGAAGGTCGTCGGACAGCAGAAACTGCCGTTCCGGGGCGCGATGCCGCAGGACGTGAAGATCTCGCCGGACGGGCGGACCTGGTACGTCGCGGACATGATGGCCGACGGCATGTGGGTGCTGGACGGCGACAAGTTCGAACAGCCCCGGCTGATGCCGACCGGCAAGGGCGCCCACGGGCTCTACGTCAGCCGCGACTCCAAGACGATGTACATCTCCAACCGCGGCGAGGGCTCGGTGTCCCTGCTCGACTTCAAGAGCGGCAAGCTCGTGGACAAGTGGCACATCCCCGGCGGCGGCAGCCCCGACATGGGCGGGGTCTCCGCCGACGGCAAGGTGCTGTGGCTCTCCGGCCGCTACAACTCCGAGGTCTACGCGATGGACACCCGGACGGGGAAGACGCTGGCCAAGATCCCGGTGGGGGAGGGGCCGCACGGGCTGGCGGTGTATCCGCAGCCGGGGCGGTATTCACTGGGGCATACGGGCATCTTCCGGTAGACGCTTCCGTACGCGGCGGGCCCGGCCGGGATTCTCGGCCGCCCGCCGCACCCGGCGGCTACGCGTTGTACTCGTCCGCCTTACGCGGCTCCGCGGCCTGCACCTGGCCGCTCAGCACCAGCGAACGGCTGTCGAAGCGCGCGGTGTCCACGCCGTTCTCCTTGAGCACGCTCAGCGCGGCGGAGTGCACCACGCGCAGCACCGGCGTCGCGGCGCGCAGCGCGTCGTCGGCCATGAAGCGGTGCCGCCAGGGCTTGTCGGCCCAGGCATGCCGCAGGCCGAACGGCTCCGGCAGGGTCAGCTTCCCGCCCAGGAACTCCAGGAAGCCGGGGAACCAGGTCAGCGGGGCGCGGGCGGCCAGGCGCACCACCTCGCTCGCGTCGACCAGCGGCAGGTTCACGGACTTGGTCTCCCAGAACTTGACCGTCTTGGAGACGCTCTTGGTCTTCGGCGAGGGCTTGGAGGTGAACAGCGGGTTGACCGGGCCGAGGGCGTGGCCGGTGACCTCGACGCGCAGCGTCTCGTGCAGCACGGTGACGGTGATCAGCAGCGTTATCACCAGTTGCCCGTCCCACAGGACGAACTGCACGCCGAGGTAGTGCCGGCTGCCGGCGCCGAACTGCTGCTCGTTGCAGATCCGCTCTATCTCGTGGCCGCGCACCTGGTACGCCTCCACCTCCGTGCCCGAGGGGCGGGAGACCGAACCGGCCTTCTCACCGACCGGCACCACGATCCAGTGGCGTACGGAAGGGGCGTCCTTGAAGCCGCCGGTGTGCAGCGGGCTGCGCTCCAGCAGGCGCAGCCGGTCGTGGATGACGCGGATGACGTCGTAGCTGCGGAACGGGTTGATCTCGCCGTTCTCGTCGGCGGGCCGCAGCTCCTCGGCCATCTGCCAGCTGCCCCAGCGGGTGCCCATGCCGAGTATGCCGTTGGGGCCCGCGTAGAAGGCGACGTTGCTCTGCTGCTCGGCGGTGAGCTTGGCCAGGTTCTGGCGCATCTGCTCGGCGGCGGTCTCGTTCGGGTCGCGGGGCACCGCCTCGGGGATCTTGGCGCCCACGCCGCCGCCTTCGAGCAGGCCCTTCCAGGCGTCCCGCAGGTCCCGCGCGGTGGCCTCGCTGATCCGCTTCGCCCACCACCAGCCGATCACCGGCACCACGACCATGGCCCGCAGATACACCGACCAGAAGCCGGTGAACGGCAGCTTGACCAGGAACAGCACGGCGAGCCCGGCCATCGCGATCATCAGCGCCACGCCGAGCGCCGAGGTGCCGGTGCCCTGCGCCCTGGCGAGCAGCTTCTTGAGCTGGAAGGCGCCCAGCCACAGCAGCACGCCGGGCAGGAAGAGCAGCCCGAAGACCAGCATCAGCACGGTCAGTTTGACGTCGCGGATCTTGCGGATGCGGGTGGCGGCCAGGCAGTGCTCGACGACCGTCTGCGGTTCGATGCCGAAGGACTGGATGAGCGCGCCACGGGCCCCGCCGAGCATGCGCAGTTGCAGCGCGCGGGAGAACGCCTCACCCAGATTCGGCTCGAACAGGGACAGTTTGGGCGGTTTGATGGTCGACTTCGCGGTGTCGGAGTCCGCCTTCGAGATGTCCGAGAGTGGATTGTCCCGGTACGCGGCCGAGGCCAGCGCCTGCGTGGCCGCGGTCTGCCCGGCACCGCCGGACAGCGGGACCTGTGCCCCGGGACTGAAGTCGAAGCCGTCTGCTGCCACTGCCGCCCCCATCACCCGCACGCATCCGCTGCTGCGGCCTTCTTCCCAACTACCGCCGTTCGCACACCTTCTGAGCTGCGATCACAGCCTACCGGCCGACGGCCGCCCGGGAAGGGCCGAGGGGCCGCCGGCCGGCCAGGACTCACGAACCCTCGTCCTCCTGTTCCCGCAGCCGGGCGGCGAGCTGCGGCGGCATCGGCTCGTGCCGCGCGTAGGACCGGTGGAAGCGCCCGGTGCCGTGCGAGAGGGAGCGCAGGTCCACGGCGTACCGGCTGATCTCGATCTCCGGCACCTCGGCCCTTACGAGGGTGCGGCCGTGCCCGGCCTGCTCGGTGCCCACCACCCGGCCACGCCGCCCGGACAGATCGCTCATCGCCGCGCCGACGTACTCGTCCGCCACCAGGACGGTCACCTCGGCCACCGGCTCCAGCAGGTGGATACGGGCGTCCGAAGCGGCCTCGCGCAGCGCCAGCGCCCCGGCCGTCTGGAACGCGGCGTCCGAGGAGTCCACCGAGTGGGCCTTGCCGTCCAGCAGCGTGACCCGGACGTCGACCAGCGGATACCCGGCCGCCACACCCCGCGCGGCCTGGGCCCGTACGCCCTTCTCGACGGACGGGATGAACTGCCGGGGCACCGCGCCGCCCAACACCTTGTCCACGAACTCGATGCCGCTGCCGCCGGGCAGCGGCTCCACCTCGATCTCGCAGATCGCGTACTGGCCGTGCCCGCCGGACTGCTTCACATGCCGCCCGCGGCCCGCCGCCTTGTCGCCGAAGGTCTCGCGGAGCGGGACCTTGTACGGCACGGTGTCGACCTGTACGCCGTACCGCGACCGCAGCCGCTCCAGCGCCACGTCCACATGCGCCTCGCCCAGGCACCACAGCACCACCTGATGGGTGCCCTGGTTGTGCTCCAGGCGCATCGTCGGGTCCTCGGCGACGAGCCGGGACAGGCCCTGCGAGAGCTTGTCCTCGTCCGCCTTGCTGTGCGCCTGGATGGCGACCGGCAGCAACGGGTCCGGCATGGACCACGGCTCCATCAGGAGCGGCGCGTCCTTGTCGGACAGGGTGTCGCCGGTCTCCGCGCGGGTCAGCTTCGCCACACAGGCCAGGTCGCCGGCGATCGCCCTGGTCAGCGAGCGCTGCGTCTTGCCGAACGGGGCGGACAGCGCGCCGATCCGCTCGTCCACGTCGTGGTCCTCGTGGCCCCGGTCCTGCAGCCCGTGCCCGGACACGTGCACCGTCTCGTCCGGGCGCAGGGTGCCGGAGAAGACCCGTACCAGCGAGAGGCGGCCGACGTACGGGTCCGAGGAGGTCTTGACCACCTCGGCGACCAGCGGGCCGGCCGGATCGCAGGTCAGCGCGGGGCGGGGCTTGCCGTCGGGAGTGGTGACGGCCGGGGCCTCGCGCTCGGCGGGGGTGGGGAAGCCACGCGCGATCAGGTCGAGCAGCTCGATGGTGCCCAGCCCCTGCCGGGCGCCCTCCGCGGCCGGCGCCGCGGCGAGCACGGGGTGGAAGGTGCCGCGCGCGACCGCCGTCTCCAGGTCCCCGACGAGCGTCTTGAGGTCGATGTCCTCGCCCGCCAGATAGCGGTCCATCAGGGACTCGTCCTCGCTCTCGGCGATGATGCCCTCGATGAGCCGGTTACGGGCCTCCTCGATCAGCGGCAGCTCGTCGGCCTCCGGCGCGCGCTCGACGCGTTCGCCGGAGGAGTAGTCGAAGACCCGCTGGGTGAGCAGGCCGATCAGGCCGTGCACGGGGGCATGGCCGTCGGCGCCCGCCGCGCCGTACAGCGGCAGGTACAGGGGGAGCACGGCGTCCGGGTCGTCGCCGCCCAGGGTGGTGCCGCACAGCCGGGTCATCTGGTCGAAGTCCGCGCGGGCCGCCTCCAGGTGGGTGACGACCAGCGCGCGCGGCATGCCGACCGCGGCGCACTCGTCCCAGACCATACGGGTCGCACCGTCCACCCCGTCCGCCGCCGAAACGACGAAGAGGGCCGCGTCCGCTGCCCGCAGACCGGCCCTCAATTCCCCGACGAAGTCGGCGTACCCTGGGGTGTCCAATAGATTGATCTTGATGCCGCCCCAGTCCACCGGGACCAGGGACAGCTGTACCGACCGCTGCTGCCGGTGCTCGATCTCGTCGTAGTCCGACAGGCAGCCGCCGTCCTCCACCCGGCCCGCCCGGTTGACCGCGCCGGTCGCCAGGGCCAGCGCCTCCACCAGCGTCGTCTTCCCCGCACCACTGTGGCCGACCAGCACCACATTCCTCAGGGACGTGGGCTGGTCGGCCGATGTCGCCCTGCCGGCGGCTCCCGGATGTGTCCTCTTCTCGCCCATGTGCCTCGCCTCCCGGTCGACACTTTGCGGTGGTTCGAGCTTTCCACCCTGGTCATGGCACGTCCATACATCGCACAAGGGACGATCAGGGATCTTGCGGGACGCGCCGAGCGGGTGCCTCAGGCGGTGCGGCGGTCCGTGCCCCGGCGGTGTGACGCCCCGCACCCCGGCGGTGTGACGGCCGCCGCGGCGCCGTCCTGGCCGGTCACCGGCAGTGCGCCGGGCCGTGGTGCGTTCGCGGTACGCGGGTGCCGCCTGGCTACGATGGGCCAGCCGGTGGCCCCTTGACCGCGCGGCCCGTATCGACCTTTCGGGAAGGCCATGCTGAACACGTACGCGCGTGCATTCTTCACGCGTGTCCTCACGCCATTCGCCGCCCTGCTCATCCGCCTCGGGGTCAGCCCGGACGCGGTCACCCTCGTCGGCACGGGGGGTGTGGTGGCGGGGGCCCTGGTCTTCTTCCCGCTCGGCGAGTTCTTCTGGGGCACGATCGTCATCACCCTGTTCGTCTTCTCCGACCTGGTGGACGGCAACATGGCGCGGCAGCTGGGCCGGTCCAGCCGCTGGGGCGCCTTCCTGGACTCCACCCTCGACCGGGTCGCCGACTCGGCGATCTTCGGCGGACTGGCGCTCTGGTACGCGGGGGCCGGCGACAGCCTGTGGCTCTGCGCGGTGGCGATCTTCTGCCTGGCCAGCGGGCAGGTGGTCTCGTACACCAAGGCCCGGGGCGAGAGCATCGGACTGCCGGTCAACGTCAACGGACTCGTGGAGCGGGCCGAGCGGCTCGTCATCACGCTCGTCGCGGCCGGGCTCGCCGGACTGCACGCCTTCGGGGTACCCGGCGTGCAGTACCTGCTGCCGGTCGCGCTGTGGGTGGTGGCCGTCGGCAGCGCCGTCACCCTCGCCCAGCGCGTGGTGACCGTACGCCGGGAGTCCGCCGAGGCCGACGCCATCGCACAAGGGGGGAACAGCGCGTGACGCGCCCGACTCGTACGGTCCCCGACCGTATCCGCACGATCATCGACCGCGAGAAGCTGACCGACGGGGCATACGCCCTCGGCTGGAAAGCGGTCAGAAAACTGCCCGAACCGGCCGCGAAGGCGCTGGGCCGGCGGATCGCCGACACCGTCTGGAAACGGCGCGGCAAGGGAATCCTCCGCCTGGAGGCCAACCTCGCACGCGTCGTACCCGACGCCACCCCGCAGCGCCTCGCCCAGCTCTCCCGCGCCGGGATGCGCTCCTACCTGCGCTACTGGATGGAGTCCTTCCGGCTGCCCGCCTGGAGCAAGGAGCGGATAAGAGGCGGCTTCGCGCCGGCCGACGTGCACCACCTGGTGGACGGCCTCAAGAGCGGCCGCGGCGTCATCCTCGCCCTGCCGCACATGGGCAACTACGACCTCGCGGGCGCCTGGGTCACGACCAAGCTGGGCGTGCCCTTCACCACCGTCGCCGAACGCCTCAAGCCCGAATCGCTCTACGACCGGTTCGTCGCCTACCGCGAGGGCCTGGGCATGGAGGTGCTGCCGCACACCGGCGGCGCCGCGTTCGGCATCCTCGCCCGGCGGCTGCGGGCCGGCGGCCTGGTCTGCCTGGTCGCCGACCGCGACCTGTCCGCCTCCGGCATCGAGGTGAAGTTCTTCGGCGAGGCCGCGAAGATGCCGGCCGGACCCGCGATGCTCGCGGTGCAGACCGGGGCGATGCTGCTGCCGGTCACCCTGTGGTACGACGAGAGCCCGGTCATGCGGGGGCGGGTGCACCCGGAGATCGAGGTGCCCCAGACCGGGACCCGGGCGGAGAAGGCCGCGGCCATGACGCAGATGATGGCCGACGCGTTCGCCTCCGGCATCGCCGATCATCCTCAGGACTGGCACATGTTGCAGCGGTTGTGGCTCGGTGACCTGGAGCCGCGCGAGCCCGCGCGGCGGACCGACGTGCCGGACGGCGGCGCGCCGGGTACGGACGGGGCGCCCGCGGGCGCACGGCGGACGGAGCGGTCTTGAGGATCGGAATTGTCTGTCCGTATTCGTGGGACGTCCCCGGTGGCGTCCAGTTCCACGTACGGGACCTGGCCGAGCATCTGATCCGGCTGGGGCACGAGGTGTCCGTCCTCGCCCCGGCGGACGACGAGACACCGCTGCCGCCGTACGTGGTCTCCGCCGGACGCGCCGTACCCGTGCGGTACAACGGCTCGGTCGCCCGGCTCAACTTCGGCTTCCTGTCGGCCGCCCGGGTCCGCCGCTGGCTGCACGACGGCGCGTTCGACGTCATCCACATCCACGAACCCGGCACGCCGTCGGTCGGGCTGCTCGCCTGCTGGGCCGCGCAGGGCCCGATCGTGGCCACCTTCCACACCTCCAACCCGCGCTCCCGCGTCATGATCGCGGCGTATCCGATCCTGCAGCCCGCGCTGGAGAAGATCAGCGCGCGGATTGCGGTGAGCGAGTACGCGCGGCGCACCCTGGTCGAGCACCTCGGGGGCGACGCGGTGGTCATCCCCAACGGCGTCGACGTGGACTTCTTCGCCCGGGCCGAGCCGAGGCCGGAGTGGCAGGGCCGCACGATCGGCTTCATAGGACGCATCGACGAGCCCCGCAAGGGGCTGCCCGTCCTGATGCGGGCGCTGCCGCGGATCCTCGCCGAGGTTCCGGACGCGCGGCTGCTGGTCGCCGGCCGCGGCGACGAGGAGGAGGCCGTCGCGGAACTGCCCGCCGAGCTGCGGTCGCGGGTGGAGTTCCTGGGGATGGTCAGCGACGAGGACAAGGCGCGGCTGCTGCGCAGCGTGGATCTGTACGTCGCGCCCAACACCGGGGGTGAGTCGTTCGGGATCATTCTCGTCGAGGCGATGTCGGCGGGGGCGCCGGTGCTTGCCAGTGACCTCGACGCGTTCGCGCAGGTTCTGGATCAAGGGGAGGCGGGGGAGCTGTTCGCCAATGAGTCCGCGGAGGCGCTCGCCGCCGCGGCTGTGCGTCTTCTCGGTGATCCGGCGCGTCTGGAGGAGCTGCGGGAGCGGGGGAGCCGGCATGTGCGGCGGTTCGACTGGGGGACTGTGGGGGCCGACATTCTTGCGGTGTACGAGACGGTTGCTTCGGGGGCGGCGGCTGTGGCTACGGATGAGCGGGTGGGGTTTCGGGGGCGGTGGGGGTTGGCTCGGGAGTAGGGGGCCCTGGTCCGCGCATGCGGGGAGGGTCCCCTTACACACCCCCTCCGGTCGGTTTGGCGAGTGCGGGTCGGTGGGGCTCCTGGTGACTGGGGCGGGAACCCAGTAGGGAGATGCCGTGCCGGGCTCGGAAACGGCGGGCTCGGCGGAGTGTGATCAGTACGGTGGCGCCCAGTACGACGGCTGTCTGGCAGCGGCCTATCAGCGGGACCACGTCTACGGGGAGCGTCAGGGCGGTGATGACTCCTACGGTCGCGTCGAGGAGTTGGCCTCCGCCCCATAGTGCGGTGAGTTTGCGCAGCTCCTTGCGTAGGGCGGGGGTTGTCTGCCACAGGTGGTCGCGTTCGGTGGCTGCTGTTTCGCCTCCCAGCCGGATGCCGAAGTGGTAGGCGAATGGGCGCTGCGTGAGCAGTGAGCCCGTTATCCAGGCGCCCAGGGCCACCGACATGCCTACGTCCTTCAGCAGGAGTACGCGTGGGCTGCCGCTGATCAGTGATGTGGCGGCGGATATGGCCAGCAGGCCGGCGACGAACAGGTCGATGCTGTCCGTACGGCGGCCGGTGGCTACGGTCCACACCACTCGTAGGGCCGGGACTGCGCTGCTGAGCAGTAGGGCCAGCCACTGCTCGGCTCCTTGCGCGCGTAGGACGTAGAAGAGCGCGAGTGGCAGTACGGCGTTGATGGTGAGGGAGCGGGCGAGCGGGCCCCACGGGCCGCGACGCCGGCTGGGCTGAGTCATGGGTCGGCCTCCTGACCGGTGCGGAGCGGGTACCGAAAACGCTAGGGACGGGGGGCGCCGGGCGGATCGGAGTACGGGTGGGTTCCCGTGGCCCCGTCTCCACCTCCGGCGTCCACCCACGGGTTGAAGCGGGGCGGCCGGTACTGTGACCCGGCGTGACCACTTTGATCTGGATCGCGGCGGCCCTCGTCGTCATCGGCGTCTATCTGAGCTGGACCGCGGGGCGGCTGGACCGTTTGCACGCGCGCATCGACGCGGCCCGCGCGGCGCTGGACGCGCAGTTGTTGCGCCGTGCCTCGGTGGCCCAGGAGCTGGGGACGTCGGGGCTGCTCGACCCGGCCGCGTCGATCGTGCTCTACGAGGCGGCGCACGAGGCGCGGCAGGCGGCCGAGGAGCAGCGGGAGGTGGCGGAGAGCGGGCTGAGCCAGGCGTTGCGCGCGGTCTTCGACGACGAGGGGCAGCTGGAGGCCGTACGGGAGGCGCCCGGGGGGGAGCAGACGGTCGCCGAGCTGACGGCGGCGGTGCGGCGGGTTCCGATGGCGCGGCGGTTCCACAACGACTCCGTACGGGCGGCCCGTGCGGTGCGCCGTCATCGGGTGGTGCGGTGGTTCCGGCTCGCGGGCCATGCGCCGTTCCCGATGGCCTTCGAGATGGACGACGAGCCGCCGGCTGTCCTGGGGGACCGGTCGGCGGGCCGGTGATCCGGGGCGGGCCACGAGCCACCGCCTTGTAATTGGCCCTTTTCAGTGGCCCCCGGCAAACGGTTGTGTGGGCGGCGGAGTACATCCGCCTGCACCGAGTGAGGTCATACCGTGT
Source organism: Streptomyces rimosus (assembly GCF_008704655.1). NCBI lineage: Bacteria > Bacillati > Actinomycetota > Actinomycetes > Kitasatosporales > Streptomycetaceae > Streptomyces > Streptomyces rimosus. The sequence continues at coordinate 7,760,038 of NZ_CP023688.1, forward strand.
CCACCACGCCCAACGCCACGTCCGCCACCGCTGCCGCCGGTACGCCCGAGACCGGAACCGCCCGCGTCAAGCGCGGCATGGCCGAGCAGCTCAAGGGCGGCGTGATCATGGATGTCGTCACGCCGGAGGAGGCGAAGATCGCCGAGGACGCCGGCGCCGTCGCGGTGATGGCCCTGGAGCGGGTCCCCGCGGACATCCGCAAGGACGGCGGCGTGGCCCGTATGTCCGACCCGGACATGATCGACGGCATCATCGAGGCGGTGTCCATCCCCGTGATGGCCAAGTCGCGTATCGGGCACTTCGTGGAGGCCCAGGTCCTGCAGTCGCTCGGTGTCGACTACATCGACGAGTCCGAGGTCCTCACCCCGGCCGACGAGGTCAACCACTCCGACAAGTGGGCCTTCACCACCCCGTTCGTCTGCGGCGCGACCAACCTGGGCGAGGCGCTGCGCCGGATCGCCGAGGGCGCTGCCATGATCCGTTCCAAGGGCGAGGCCGGTACCGGCAACGTCGTCGAGGCGGTGCGCCACCTGCGCCAGATCAAGGGCGAGATCGCCAAGCTGCGCGGCTGTGACAACAACGAGCTGTACGCCGCCGCCAAGGAGCTGCGCGCCCCGTTCGAGCTGGTCAAGGAGGTCGCCGAGCTGGGCAAGCTGCCGGTCGTGCTGTTCTCCGCCGGCGGTGTGGCCACTCCGGCCGACGCCGCGCTGATGCGCCAGCTCGGCGCCGAGGGCGTCTTCGTGGGCTCCGGGATCTTCAAGTCCGGCGACCCGGCCAAGCGCGCCGCCGCCATCGTGAAGGCCACCACCTTCTACGACGACCCGAAGGTCGTCGCGGACGTCTCCCGCAACCTGGGCGAGGCCATGGTCGGCATCAACTGCGACACCCTCCCCGAGGCGGAGCGCTACGCCAACCGCGGCTGGTGAGCGGGCCCGGACACGAGGGAACGGCGAGCGGGAGAGCGACGGACGGATGAGTAACCCCACCATCGGCGTGCTGGCCCTCCAGGGCGATGTGCGCGAGCACCTGACGGCGCTGGCCACCGCGGACGCCCTGGCCAGGCCGGTGCGCCGGCCGGAGGAGCTGGCCGAGGCCGACGGCCTGGTCATACCGGGCGGCGAGTCGACGACCATGTCCAAGCTGGCGGTCGTCTTCGGGATGCTGGAGCCGCTGCGGGAGTTCGTGGCTTCCGGCAAGCCGGTCTACGGCACCTGCGCGGGCATGATCATGCTGGCCGACAAGCTGCTGGACGGGCGCGCGGACCAGGAGACCCTGGGCGGCATCGACATGATCGTGCGCCGTAACGCGTTCGGGCGGCAGAACGAGTCCTTCGAGGCGGCCGTGGAGATGGCCGGCGTCGCGGGCGGGCCGGTCGAGGGCGTCTTCATCCGGGCGCCCTGGGTGGAGTCGACGGGCGCCGCCGTCGAGGTGCTGGCCACGTACGACGGGCACACCGTGGCGGTCCGGCAGGGTAACGTCCTCGCCACGTCCTTCCACCCGGAACTCACCGGCGACCACCGGGTGCACGCGTCCTTCGTGGACATGGTGCGCCGCGCCTGACGGTCCCGCGGGGCCCGGGCCGCCGCCCTCGTGTGTGCGGCGGCCCGATCCCGTCCCGGTAGGATCTGTGGCGTTCGTTTCTCAATCTGGTTACGCGAAGGAGACAGGCGGATGTCCGGCCACTCTAAATGGGCTACGACGAAGCACAAGAAGGCCGTGATCGACGCCAAGCGCGGCAAGCTCTTCGCGAAGCTGATCAAGAACATCGAGGTCGCGGCCCGTATGGGCGGCGTCGACCTGGACGGTAACCCGACGCTCTACGACGCCGTCCAGAAGGCGAAGAAGCAGTCGGTCCCGAACAAGAACATCGACTCGGCGATCAAGCGCGGCGGCGGTCTCGAAGCCGGCGGCGCCGAGTACGAGACGATCATGTACGAGGGCTACGGCCCGAACGGTGTCGCGGTGCTCATCGAGTGCCTGACCGACAACCGTAACCGCGCGGCCTCGGACGTCCGCGTGGCCATGACCCGCAACGGCGGTTCGATGGCCGACCCGGGCTCGGTGTCGTACCTGTTCAACCGCAAGGGCGTGGTGATCGTCCCCAAGGGCGAGCTGACCGAGGACGACGTGCTGGGCGCGGTCCTGGACGCGGGCGCCGAGGAGGTCAACGACCTCGGTGAGTCCTTCGAGGTGCTCAGCGAGGCCACCGACGTGGTCGCGGTCCGCACCGCGCTCCAGAAGGCGGGCATCGACTACGACTCGGCCGACACCAACTTCGTGCCGACCATGCAGGTCGAGCTGGACGAAGAGGGCGCCCGCAAGATCTTCAAGCTGATCGACGCGCTGGAGGACAGCGACGACGTGCAGAACGTCTTCGCCAACTTCGACGTCTCGGACGAGGTCATGGCCAAGGTCGACGCCTGACGGGCGGGCGGCCGCGCACGTGGCGGGCCGGCGGGGACACACCCCGCCGGCCCGTTCTGCGTTGTCAGTGGCAGCCGATACTGTGCTGATCAGGGGCGACACGGCCCCGAGTCGAACAGTTGGTCCAACAGGAGAAGTGGGGGAGCGGGCCGATGAAGGTGCTGGGGGTGGACCCGGGGCTGACCCGCTGCGGCGTCGGCGTGGTCGACGGCGTCGCGGGCCGCCCGCTCACGATGGCCGGCGTCGGCGTCGTACGGACGCCCGCCGACGCCGACATCGCGCACCGCCTGGTCCTCATCGAGCGCGGCATAGACGAGTGGCTCGACGAGCAGCGTCCCGACTGCGTCGCCGTCGAGCGCGTCTTCAGCCAGCACAACGTCCGTACGGTCATGGGCACCGCCCAGGCCAGCGCGGTCGCCATGCTGTGCGCGGCGCGCCGCGGGCTGCCCGTCGCGCTGCACACCCCCAGTGAGGTCAAGGCCGCCGTGACGGGGTCGGGCCGCGCCGACAAGGCGCAGGTCGGAGCCATGGTCACCCGGCTGCTCCGGCTGGACGCGCCCCCCAAGCCGGCCGACGCTGCGGACGCGCTCGCGCTGGCCATCTGCCACATCTGGCGCGCCCCCGCCGTCAACCGCCTCCAGCAGGCCCACGCGGCCAACCGCCTCCAGCAGGCCCAGGCCGCCGCCCGGGCCCGCCCGGCGCCGGCCGGCGTCCGACGTACTCCCGCACGCGCTCTCGGACCGCGCTCCGAGGCACCCCAGAAGGGCACCCGATGATCGCCTTCGTCTCCGGCCCGGTCGCGGCCCTGGCACCGGACACCGCCGTCGTGGAGGTGGGCGGTATCGGCATGGCCGTGCAGTGCACCCCCGGCACCCTGTCCGGACTGCGCGTCGGCCAGCAGGCCAAACTGGCCACCTCCCTCGTCGTACGGGAAGACTCGCTCACCCTGTACGGCTTCGCCGACGACGACGAGCGGCAGACGTTCGAGCTGCTGCAGACCGCCAGCGGCGTGGGCCCGCGGCTGGCGCAGGCCATGCTCGCGGTGCACTCCCCGGACACGCTGCGCCTCGCCGTCGCCAACGGCGACGAGAAGACGCTCACGGCCGTGCCCGGCATCGGCAAGAAGGGCGCCCAGAAGCTGCTGCTGGAGCTGAAGGACCGGCTCGGCGCCCCCGTCGGCACGGGCGCAGCGGGCGTCGGGAGCGCCGTGACGGCGGGGTGGAGCGACCAGCTGCACGCCGCGCTGATCGGCCTCGGGTACGCCACCCGCGAGGCCGACGAAGCGGTGTCCGCCGTCGCGCCGCAGGCCGAGGCGGCGCTCGCCGAGGGCGCGGCGCCGCAGGTGTCGCAGCTGCTCAAGGCGGCCCTCCAGTCGCTGAACCGGGCCCGGTGAGCCCGGTGCGAACCCGGACCGGCGGCCCCGGCCACCCCCGTAAGAACCGCGACGCGAAGCCGGCCGACCGCGCCGGTACGACCACGTGAGGCAGGACGCAGTGAACTGGGACGAGCCCACCGAGCTCCAGGGCGGTACGGAGCAGCGCGACCGGCTGGTGGGGTCCGACGCGGACGGCGAGGACACCGCGGTCGAGGCCGCCCTGCGCCCCAAGGACCTGGGGGAGTTCGTCGGCCAGGAGCGGGTGCGCGAACAGCTCGACCTGGTGCTGCGCGCGGCCCGCGCCCGCGGCGCCACCGCCGACCACGTCCTGCTCTCCGGCGCCCCCGGCCTCGGCAAGACCACCCTCTCCATGATCATCGCCGCCGAGATGGGCGCCCCGATCCGCATCACCTCCGGCCCCGCCATCCAGCACGCCGGCGACCTGGCCGCCATCCTGTCCTCCCTCCAGGAGGGCGAGGTGCTCTTCCTCGACGAGATCCACCGGATGTCCCGGCCCGCCGAGGAAATGCTCTACATGGCCATGGAGGACTTCCGCGTCGACGTGATCGTCGGCAAGGGCCCCGGAGCCACCGCCATCCCCCTGGAACTGCCGCCCTTCACCCTGGTCGGCGCCACCACCCGGGCCGGGCTGCTGCCCCCGCCGCTGCGCGACCGCTTCGGCTTCACCGGCCACATGGAGTTCTACGCCCCCGGCGAACTGGAACGCGTCATCCACCGCTCCGCCGAACTGCTCGACGTGCACATAGAAGCCGAGGGTGCCGCGGAGATCGCCGGGCGCTCCCGCGGCACCCCGCGCATCGCCAACCGCCTGCTGCGCCGCGTGCGCGACTACGCCCAGGTCAAGGCGGACGGCGTGATCACCCGCGAGACCGCGGCCCAGGCCCTGGACGTCTACGAGGTCGACGGCCGCGGCCTGGACCGCCTGGACCGGGCGGTGCTGACCGTGCTGCTCAAGCTGTTCGGCGGCGGCCCGGTGGGCCTGTCCACCCTGGCCGTCGCGGTGGGGGAGGAGCGTGAGACCGTCGAGGAGGTCGCCGAACCGTTCCTCGTACGGGAGGGCCTGCTCGCCCGCACCCCCCGGGGCCGCATCGCCACCCCCGCCGCCTGGACCCACCTGGGCCTGACCCCGCCCCACCAGCAGGCAGGCGGAACCGGGCAGCAGGGCCTCTTCGGGGCGTGACGGCGCGGGGACTCGCCGGGTCAGGAACCGCGGTGCCATGCTGGGCGTTGTTCCACTGGTGCGGACTCGCTTAGACTCCGCCGATGCCGACCGTATGGTCCGGCATTCCCACCCCCGTATATCAGACCGCCGCGCCGCGGTCGTGCGAAGGATTTCCGTCCCGTGAGTATCGTGACTCTCCTCCCCTTCATCGTCCTCATCGGGGCCATGTTCCTGATGACCCGCTCCGCCAAGAAGAAGCAGCAGCAGGCGGCGCAGATGCGCGACGAGATGCAGCCCGGCACCGGCATCCGGACGATTGGGGGCATGTACGCCACCGTCAAGGAGATCCACGACGACACCGTCCTCCTTGAGGTGGCCCCGGGCGTGCACGCCCTCTACGCCAAGAACGCGGTCGGCGCCGTCCTCGCGGACGAGGAGTACAACCGCATCCTCGACGGCGCCGAGGGCAAGGACCACCCGGTCGTCCCGGACGACGCCTCCTCGCTGACCGAGGCCGCCCCGGCCGCCACCGCCGCGGACGACAAGGCCGACGACAAGGCCGCGAACCTGGACAAGTCGCCGAAGGCCGACCTCACCAAGTCCGAGCCCGCCGCCGACGCGAAGGACGCCGAGAAGGCCCAGGACGCCGAGCCGGCGGAGAAGACCGAGGCCGCCGACGAGGCCGGCACCGGCACGCAGGCCGGCAAGGCCGACAAGAAGGACGGCGGCGCCGACGCGAAGTAGCCACGCGCCGACGGAACCGCGGCGCGCCGTTCGAGCGGTGCGCCGCGGTTCCCGGACGGTCTAGGCTCCGGCGGGGGCACGTCCCCACTACACTTCGTGGCCGCCCGGCACGGCACCGTGCCGGGCGGTTGGACAGGGAGATACGAGAAGGTGGCAGCACCGAAAAAGGGCCGCAGGTCTCCTGGGGGCCAGGGAAGGCCGGGGCGCACCCTGGTCCTGATCGTGATCGCCATGGTGGCGCTGGTCGGCGGCATGTTCGCCTCCGGGACCTCGACGCCCAGGCTGGGCATCGACCTCGCGGGCGGCACGAGCTTCACGCTCCAGGCGCGCAACCAGCCCGGCAAGCCCAACGCGATCAACGAGACCAACATGAAGACCGCCGCGGGCATCATGGAGCGGCGGGTCAACGGTCTCGGTGTGTCCGAGGCCGAGGTCCAGACCCAGGGCACCAACCACATCGTCGTCAACATCCCCAAGGGGACGGACGCGAAGCAGGCCCGCCAGCAGGTCGGTACCACCGCTCAGCTCGGCTTCCGGCCGGTGCTGACCGCCACCACCGGTGCGAAGACGCCGTCGGCCACCCCGAGCCCCTCCGCGAGCAGCGGCAAGAAGGGCGACGACAAGAAGGACGACAAGAAGGACGACAAGAAGGACGGCGAGAAGGCGGAAGGCAAGCCCTCCGCGACGCCGTCCGCGAGCAACACCACCCAGGGCCGCGCCGTGACCAGCGCCCTCAAGAAGGGCCCGGCCGAGACGCCGAGCGCCTCCGGCAGCCCCTCGGCCAAGCCGAGCGACTCCGCGTCGCCGCAGCCCTCCACCGGCGGGGACCAGATTCCGGCCGCGCTGCAGAAGCAGCTCGCCGACCTGGACTGCTCCACCCCCCAGGCGCGCTCGCAGGCCAGCGAGAAGGCCGCCAACGCCAAGCCCACCGACCAGGTCGTCTCCTGCAAGGAGGACGGCACACAGAAGTACGCGCTGGGCCCGGTCGCCGTCGAGGGCACCGACGTCAAGGACGCCTCCGCGGTGTTCGAGGCCCAGTCGGGCCAGGGCTGGATCGTCCAGATGGACTTCACCGGCGCCGGCGGCAAGAAGTTCGCGGACGTCACCGGCAAGCTCGCCGCCAAGCCGCAGCCGCAGAACCAGTTCGCCATCGTGCTCGACGGCCAGACCATCTCCGCCCCGTCGGTCAGCAAGGCCATCCCCGGCGGACAGGCCACCATCTCCGGCGGCTTCACCCAGCAGTCCGCCGAGGACCTGGCGAACATGCTGTCCTACGGTGCCCTGCCGCTCTCCTTCAAGATCGCCGACGAGACCACGGTCACCGCGGCGCTCGGCGGCGAGCAGCTGGAGGCGGGCCTGATCGCGGGCGCCATCGGCCTCGCGCTGGTCATCGTCTACCTGGTCGCCTACTACCGGGGCCTGGCGCTGGTCGCGCTGGCGAGCCTCGCGGTCTCCGCGATCCTGACGTACACGATCATGACGTTGCTGGGCCCGGCCATCGGCTTCGCGCTGAACCTGCCGGCCGTCTGCGGCGCCATCGTCGCCATCGGCATCACCGCCGACTCCTTCATCGTCTACTTCGAACGCATCCGGGACGAGATCCGCGAGGGCCGCACCCTGCGCCCGGCCGTCGAACGCGGCTGGCCGCGGGCCCGGCGCACGATCCTGGTCTCCGACTTCGTGTCGTTCCTGGCCGCGTTCGTGCTGTTCATCGTCACCGTCGGCAAGGTGAAGGGCTTCGCGTTCACGCTGGGCCTGACCACCCTCCTGGACGTCGTCGTGGTCTTCTTCTTCACCAAGCCCCTGATGACCCTGCTGGCCCGGCGCAAGTTCTTCGCCAACGGCCACCCCTGGTCCGGACTGGACCCCAAGCGCCTGGGCGCCAAGCCGCCGCTGCGCCGCCGTCGCACCACCGCCCCCACCGAGACGAAGGAGGCGTGAGATGTCGAAGCTCGGCAACATCGGCGCCCGGCTCTACCGCGGTGAGGTCGGTTACGACTTCATCGGCAAGCGGAAGATCTGGTACGGCATCTCGATCCTGATCACCATCACGGCCATCGTCGGCCTGGCGGTGCGCGGCCTGAACATGGGCATCGAGTTCTCCGGCGGCGCGGTCTTCACCACGCCGAAGACGAGCGTGTCCTCCTCCGAGGCGGAGCACAAGGCCGAGGCCGCGGCCGAGGGCCACCAGGCCGTGGTGCAAAAGCTCGGCAACGGCGGTCTGCGCATCCAGATCAGCGAGCTGGACACCGAACAGTCCGTGCCGGTGCAGGAGGCCCTGGCCAAGGACCTGAACGTCCCGGTCAAGGACATCAACACCCAGCTCGTCGGCCCCAGCTGGGGCGAGGAGATCGCCAACAAGGCGTGGATGGGCCTGGGGATCTTCATGGTCCTCGTGGTCATCTACCTGGCCATCGCCTTCGAGTGGCGGATGGCGCTGGCGGCCCTGATCGCGCTGATCCACGACCTGACGATCACCGTCGGCGTGTACGCGCTGGTCGGCTTCGAGGTCACCCCGGGCACCGTCATCGGTCTGCTGACGATCCTCGGTTACTCGCTCTACGACACCGTCGTGGTCTTCGACAGCCTCAAGGAAGCGTCGAGGGACGCCACCAAGCAGACCCGCTTCACCTACAGCGAGCTGGCCAACCGCAGCATCAACTCGACCCTGGTGCGGTCCATCAACACCACGGTCGTGGCGCTGCTGCCGGTCGCCGGTCTGCTGTTCGTCGGTGGCGGTCTGCTCGGCGCCGGGATGCTCAACGACATCTCGCTCGCCCTGTTCGTCGGCCTGGCGGCCGGCGCGTACTCCTCGATCTTCATCGCGACCCCGCTGGTCGCCGACCTCAAGGAGCGCGACCCGGCCATGAAGGCGCTGGCCAAGCGGGTGCGCCAGAAGCGTGCCGCGGCCGCCGCCAAGGCCGGCGGGGCGGAGCGGCCGGAGGGCGCCGCGGCGGACGCCGTGGACGAGGACGGCCCGCAGGACGCGGACGACGCCGAGGACACGGCGGCGGCCGGCAGCGGCATGGTCGGCCAGCGCCACCAGCCCGCGTCCCGGGGCCGCGGCCGCGGCCGCCCGTCGGGCAAGCGCCGGTGAGCGCCCCCGAGGGCCTGCGGGAGCTGCTGCTCAGCCGTATCGCGGACGTGCCCGACTATCCGAAGCCCGGCGTGGTCTTCAAGGACATCACGCCGCTGCTCGCCGACCCGGCCGCCTTCGGCGCGCTGACCGACGCGTTCGCCGCGCTGTGCGAGCGGTACGCGGCCGACAAGGTCGTGGGCCTGGAGGCGCGCGGGTTCATCCTGGCCGCTCCGGTGGCCGTACGGGCCGGCATCGGCTTCGTGCCCGTACGCAAGGCGGGCAAGCTGCCCGGGGCGACGCTCCGGCAGGCGTACGACCTGGAATACGGCACGGCCGAGATCGAGATCCACGCCGATGCCCTCAAGCCGGGCGACCGGGTGCTGGTCATCGACGACGTGCTGGCCACCGGCGGTACGGCCGAGGCGTCGCTGGAGCTCATCCGCCGGGCCGGGGCCGAGGTCGCGGGCGTCGCGGTCCTGCTGGAGCTGGGCTTCCTGGCCGGGCGGCAGCGGCTGGAGGCGGGCCTGAAGGGCGCTCCGGCGGAGGCCCTGATCACGGTCTGAGGTGACGGCGCCGTAGCGAAGCGGGCCCCGGGATCATCCTGGGGCCCGCTTCGGCGTACGGGGAACCGGAGCCGCCGGGTCCGGTGCCGAAGGGCGTCCATCGCGGGCTGAGGTCCTTCGTAACGCACAGGTAAAAGAGCGCTCGGAAACAAATTCGGATGCCCTTTTGTTGTGATCTGTCGCCATGTAAGGATCCGGAGGCTGCCCAGGAGCCACGGCTCCGAGGTCGCTACCATGGCACCCTGACCAGGTTCGTGGTCCTGAGGTCCGGACCGCCTTGAGGAGTGCTCTTGCCAGACGAGGCCCAGCCGCTTTCTCCCGGACTCCGCCCGGGGGCGTCGCAGTCCGCCCACCCGGACCGGCCCGGCCCCGCGGACGCGGCTGCCTCGGGAACGCAGAAGGCGCAGAAGCAGAGCGACGGCACCGGTGTGCCCCGGTCCCAGCCGCCCGCCGTCCGGCCCGCCGCGTCGCCCGTACCGGCCAAGCCCGCCCCGCCCGCCTACACCGGCCGCTCGGGCTCCTCGAACCGGGTACGGGCCCGCCTGGCCCGCCTCGGCGTGCAGCGGCAGAGCCCGTACAACCCCGTCCTGGAACCGCTGCTGCGGATCGTGCGCAGCAACGACCCCAAGATCGAGGCCGCCACGCTGCGGCAGGTCGAGCGCGCCTACCAGGTCGCCGAGCGCTGGCACCGCGGCCAGAAGCGCAAGAGCGGCGACCCGTACATCACCCACCCCCTCGCCGTCACCACGATCCTCGCCGAGCTGGGCATGGACCCGGCCACCCTCATGGCGGGCCTGCTGCACGACACCGTCGAGGACACCGAATACGGCCTGGACACCCTGCGCCGCGACTTCGGCGACCAGGTCGCGCTGCTGGTGGACGGCGTCACCAAGCTGGACAAGGTCAAGTTCGGCGAGGCCGCGCAGGCCGAGACCGTGCGCAAGATGGTCGTGGCGATGGCCAAGGACCCGCGGGTCCTGGTGATCAAGCTGGCCGACCGGCTGCACAACATGCGCACCATGCGCTACCTCAAGCGCGAGAAGCAGGAGAAGAAGGCCCGCGAGACGCTGGAGATCTACGCTCCGCTGGCGCACCGCCTGGGCATGAACACCATCAAGTGGGAGCTGGAGGACCTCGCCTTCGCGATCCTCTACCCCAAGATGTACGACGAGATCGTGCGGCTCGTAGCCGAGCGCGCCCCCAAGCGGGACGAGTACCTGGCCATAGTGACCGACGAGGTCCAGGCCGACCTGCGCGCGGCGCGCATCAAGGCCACCGTCACCGGGCGGCCCAAGCACTACTACAGCGTCTACCAGAAGATGATCGTGCGGGGCCGCGACTTCGCCGAGATCTACGACCTGGTGGGCATCCGCGTCCTCGTCGACACCGTCCGCGACTGCTACGCGGCGCTCGGCACCGTCCACGCCCGGTGGAACCCGGTCCCGGGGCGGTTCAAGGACTACATCGCGATGCCCAAGTTCAACATGTACCAGTCGCTGCACACGACCGTGATCGGTCCCAGCGGCAAGCCGGTCGAGCTGCAGATCCGTACGTTCGACATGCACCGGCGCGCGGAGTACGGCATCGCCGCGCACTGGAAGTACAAGCAGGAGGCCGTGGCCGGCGCGTCCAAGGTGCGGACCGACGTGCCGAAGAACAAGGCCGACGGCCAAGACACGGTCAACGACATGGCGTGGCTGCGCCAGCTGCTGGACTGGCAGAAGGAGACCGAGGACCCGGGCGAGTTCCTGGAGTCGCTGCGCTTCGACCTGTCCCGCAACGAGGTCTTCGTCTTCACGCCGAAGGGTGACGTCATAGCGCTGCCCGCCGGTGCCACTCCCGTGGACTTCGCGTACGCCGTCCACACCGAGGTCGGCCACCGGACGATAGGCGCCCGGGTCAACGGGCGGCTCGTCCCGCTCGAATCGACCCTGGACAACGGCGACCTCGTGGAGGTCTTCACCTCCAAGGCGCCCGGCGCGGGACCCTCCCGCGACTGGCTGGGCTTCGTGAAGTCCCCGCGCGCCCGCAACAAGATCCGCGCGTGGTTCTCCAAGGAGCGCCGCGACGAGGCCATCGAGCAGGGCAAGGACGCCATCGCCCGCGCGATGCGCAAACAGAACCTGCCGATCCAGCGCATCCTGACCGGCGACTCGCTGGTCACCCTCGCCCACGAGATGCGCTACCCGGACATCTCGTCCCTGTACGCCGCCATCGGCGAGGGCCATGTCACGGCGCAGAGCGTCGTACAGAAGCTGGTCCAGGCGCTCGGCGGGCAGGACGAGGCGACCGAGGACATCGCCGAGTCCACCCCGATCCGCCCGCGCTCCAAGCGGCGCTCCAGCGCCGACCCGGGCGTGGTGGTCAAGGGCGTCGACGACGTGTGGGTGAAGCTGGCCCGCTGCTGTACGCCGGTGCCGGGCGACCCGATCATCGGCTTCGTCACCCGCGGCAACGGCGTCTCGGTGCACCGCGCCGACTGCGTCAACGTCGACTCGCTGTCCAAGCAGCCGGAACGCATCCTCGACGTCGAGTGGGCGCCCACCCAGTCCTCGGTCTTCCTGGTCGCCATCCAGGTCGAGGCGCTGGACCGCTCCCGGCTGCTGTCGGACGTCACGCGCATCCTCTCCGACCAGCACGTCAACATCCTGTCCGCGGCCGTCCAGACCTCCCGCGACCGGGTGGCCACCTCCCGCTTCACCTTCGAGATGGGCGACCCGAAGCATCTGGGGCACGTCCTGAAGGCGGTACGGAGCGTGGAGGGCGTGTACGACGTGTACCGGGTGACGTCGGCGCGCAGGCCGTAACGATCACGTACGAGGGCCCCGGTACGAAGGTTCGTACCGGGGCCCTCGGCTGTGGCCTGGTCAGCCGCCGAACTCCTCAAGACCCTTCAGGGCCTGGTCCAGCAGCGCCTGCCGGCCCTCCAGCTCGCGGGCGAGCTTGTCCGCCTTGGCGTCGTTGCCCGCCGCGCGCGCCGCGTCGATCTGCTTCTGCAGCTTGTCGACCGCGTCCTGGAGCTGCCCGGTCAGACCCGCCGCACGCGCCCGCGCCTCCGGGTTGGTGCGCCGCCACTCGGCTTCCTCGGACTCCTGGATGGCCCGCTCGACGGCGTGCATCCGGCCCTCGATCTTCGGACGGGCGTCCCGCGGTACGTGGCCGATGGCCTCCCACCGCTCGTTGATCGAACGGAACGCGGCCCGCGCCGCCTTCAGATCCTGGACGGGCAGCAGCTTCTCGGCCTCGGCGACCAGCTCCTCCTTGCGCGTCAGGTTCTCCCGCTGCTCGGCGTCGCGCTCCGCGAACACCTCGCTGCGCGCCTGGAAGAAGATGTCCTGGGCGCCGCGGAAGCGGTTCCACAGGTCGTCCTCGTGCTCGCGCTGGGCGCGGCCCGCGGCCTTCCAGTCCGCCATCAGCTCGCGGTAGCGGGCCGCGGTCGGCCCCCAGTCCGTCGAGCCGGACAGCGCCTCGGCCTCGGCGACCAGCCGCTCCTTGGTCTTGCGGGCCTCCTCGCGCTGGGCGTCCAGCGAGGCGAAGTGCGCCTTGCGCCGCTTGGAGAACGCCGAGCGGGCGTGCGAGAAGCGGTGCCACAACTCGTCGTCGGACTTGCGGTCCAGGCGCGGCAGGCTCTTCCAGGAGTCCACCAGGGCCCGCAGCCGCTCGCCGGCCGCCCGCCACTGCTCGCTGGCCGCCAGCTCCTCGGCCTCGGCGACCAGCTTCTCCTTGGCCTGCCGGGCCTCGTCGCTCTGCCGCGCCTTTTGGGCCTTGCGTTCCTCGCGGCGCGCCTCGACATCGGCGACCAGCTGGTCCAGCCGCTTGCGCAGGGCGTCGAGGTCGCCCACCGCGTGGTGCTCGTCGATCTGCTGCCGCAGATGGCCGATCGCGGCCATCGCGTCCTTGGCGGACAGATCGGTGGTCCTGACCCGCCGTTCGAGGAGGCCGATCTCTACGACCAGGCCCTCATACTTGCGCTCGAAGTAGGCGAGGGCCTCTTCGGGGGTTCCCGCCTGCCACGATCCGACGACCTGCTCGCCGTCGGCGGTACGCACGTACACGGTCCCCGTCTCGTCGACGCGGCCCCATGGGTCGCTGCTCACAGCGCCTCCTCCACATGATGCCGACGGGAGCGCGTCGCCCCCCGGCATCGTCCACAGTTTCTGTCCGGCGGGGCAGCGCCCCGGCCGGTCCGACGGGTGTCTTGCGGGTGCGGGTGGCAGCCGTCGGAGCAGGCACCCTACACAACGCCAATCTAGGCGACCGGCGGGCCGGCTGTCCGCATCCAGCGCGACCGAAATTTCGCGGTTCGCCACACCGCGCGGGCGGCTCCGGCGTGCCCGGGGGCGCGCCGGTCAGGATTTCCCGACCGTCGCCCGGTTGATCACCACCGTCGCGTTGGGCGCGGTGTTGCCCGTCGACGGATCGGGCGTCGAGCCCGCCCCGGCGATCTTCTTCAGGACGTCCATGCCCTCGGTGACGGTGCCGAAGGGCGTGTAGTTCGGGGGCAGCTTGCTGTCCTGGTAGACGAGGAAGAACTGGCTGCCGCCGCTGTTGCGGGTCTTGTCGCTCTTGCCGTCGTAGCGGTTGGCCATCGCGACCGTGCCCGCCGGATAGACGTCGCCCTTGAGCTTCGGGTCCTTCAGGTTCTCGTCCGGGATCGTGTAGCCGGGCGTGCCCGCGCCGGTGCCGGTCGGGTCACCGCACTGCAGGACGTAGATGCCCTCGTCGACCAGGCGGTGGCACTTGCTGTGGTCGAAGAACTTCTCGCCCGCCAGGAAACTGAAGGAGTTGACGGTGTGCGGCGCCTTCGCGGCGTCCAGCTTGATCCCTATGTCGCCGCAGGTCGTCTCCAGCTTCATCGCGTAGGCGGCGGAGGTGTCGACGGACATCTCCGGCTCCTTCTTCCAGGTCTTCTTGGAGGGGGAGCCCGGGGCCGGCTTGCCGCACGGGTCGGCGGCCTTGCTCGGGCTCGGCGCCGCGGCGTCCGTGGTGCCGCCGTCGCCGCCGGCCAGCCCGATCGAGGCGTACGCCGCCGCGCCCGCGGCCAGCGCGACCGCCAGGGCCGACGCGACGATCACATTGCGGCGCTTGGCCTTGCGCCGGGCCGCGTCCCGCCGCTGCTGCTGGCGCTCGTACTTCTCACGGGCGAGCTGCCGCCGCCGTTGATCGCTGCTGACCACCGGTCGTCTCCTAGGTGTGCGCTGAGGTCTGCCGTGGGCCGTACCGTATACGGGTTCGCCCGGGTGGGAGTGCCGCCGGTAGGCTCTGGAACAGCCGAAATCTTCCGGATCGCCGTGGGCGATCCGTCCGCCGCCGTCGAATGTTGAGGACGAACGTGCTCATTGCCGGGTTCCCCGCCGGGGCCTGGGGGACCAACTGTTACCTGGTCGCCCCGGCCGCGGGTGAGGAGTGCGTGATCATCGACCCGGGCCACCGGGCCGCACAGGGCGTCGAGGAAGCGCTGAAGAAGCACCGGCTCAAGCCCGTCGCCGTCGTCCTCACCCACGGCCACATCGACCATGTCGCCTCGGTCGTCCCGGTGTGCGGCGCGCACGACGTGCCCGCGTGGATCCACCCCGAGGACCGCTACATGATGAGCGACCCGGAGAAGGCGCTCGGCACCTCCATCGGGCAGCAGCTCATGGGCGAGCTGACCGTGGGGGAGCCGGACGACGTCAAGGAGCTGGGCGACGGCGCGAAGCTGGAGCTGGCCGGGCTGGAGTTCTCGGTCGCGCACGCACCGGGCCATACCAAGGGGTCGGTGACCTTCCGGATGCCCGAGCAGGCGGACGTTCCGCCGGTCTTCTTCTCGGGCGACCTGCTGTTCGCCGGCTCCATCGGACGTACCGACCTGCCGGGCGGCGACCACGCCGAGATTCTGCGGTCGCTGGAGCGCGTATGCCTGCCGCTCCAGGACGAGACCGTCGTGCTGTCCGGCCACGGCCCCCAGACCACCATCGGCCGCGAGCGCGCCACCAACCCGTTCCTGCGGGAGGTGGCCGCCGGCCTCGGAGACGGCGCACCGCACCGCCCGGCTCCGCGACGAGGAATGTGACGAGAACTTCGTGAGCACCTTCAAGGCCCCCAAGGGCACCTACGACCTGATCCCGCCGCAGTCCGCCACCTACCTGGCGGTCCGCGACGCGATCTCCGGACCTCTCAAGCGCTCCGGGTACGGGTACATCGAGACGCCCGGCTTCGAGAACGTCGAGCTGTTCGCGCGCGGCGTCGGCGAGTCCACCGACATCGTGACCAAGGAGATGTACGCCTTCGAGACCAAGGGCGGCGACAGGCTCGCGCTGCGCCCCGAGGGCACCGCCTCCGTCCTGCGCGCCGCGCTGGAGGCCAACCTCCACAAGGCGGGCAACCTCCCCGTCAAGCTCTGGTACTCCGGCTCGTACTACCGCTACGAGCGTCCGCAGAAGGGCCGCTACCGCCACTTCTCCCAGGTCGGCGCGGAGGCCATCGGCGCCGAGGACCCGGCGCTGGACGCCGAGCTGATCATCCTGGCCAACGACGCCTACCGCTCGCTGGGCCTGAAGAACTTCCGCATCCTGCTGAACTCGCTCGGCGACAAGGAGTGCCGCCCCGTCTACCGGGCCGCCCTCCAGGAGTTCCTGTACGGGCTCGACCTGGACGAGGACACCCGCCGCCGCGCCGAGATCAACCCGCTGCGGGTGCTGGACGACAAGCGCCCGGACGTGCAGAAGCAGCTCGTCGGCGCGCCGCTGCTGCGCGACCACCTGTGCGAGGCGTGCAAGGCGTACCACGAGCAGGTGCGCGAGCTGCTGACCGCGGCGGGCGTCGCGTACGAGGACGACCCGAAGCTGGTGCGCGGGCTGGACTACTACACCCGTACGACTTTCGAGTTCGTCCACGACGGCCTGGGCTCGCAGTCCGCGGTCGGCGGCGGCGGGCGCTACGACGGCCTGTCCGAGATGATCGGCGGCCCCGCGCTGCCGTCGGTGGGCTGGGCGCTCGGCGTGGACCGCACGGTCCTCGCGCTGGAGGCCGAGGGCGTCGAGCTGGAGCTGCCCGCGAGCACCGCGGTCTTCGCCGTGCCGCTCGGCGAGGAGGCCCGCCGGACGCTGTTCGGCACGGTCACCGAGCTGCGCCGGGCCGGGGTCGCCACCGACTTCGCGTACGGCGGCAAGGGCCTGAAGAACGCCATGAAGTCGGCGAACCGCTCGGGCGCCCGCTTCGCGGTCGTCGCGGGTGAGCGCGATCTGGCCGAAGGCGTCGTCCAGCTCAAGGACCTGGAGAGCGGCGAGCAGACCCCGGTCGCGCTGGACGCGGTCGTGGAAGAGGTCCGCCGCCGGCTCGGCTGATCCCGTCCGCCTCTGTACGGGGCGCCCGTGATCGGGTAGGAGGCCCCCTTCCGGCCGTCCACCGCGCTGTGCGCGCGGTGGCTCGGAAGGGGGCCTTTATGCGCAGCGAACGGTGGTCGCGTGTCCGGTTGGGGCAGAATGAGGGCCCGGCGCGCGCCAGTTGGAACGCGCTCTCCGCTCACTCCCCAAGGCACCGACGGAACGGCGATATGACGACGACAGTGCTTGACGACGTGTCCACCGGCGACGATCACCCGCGCCGTGGCGGCGGCCCGACCGGTTCGGGACGGGGGCTGGCCTGGCTGCTGGTGGTCACCAGCGCTCTGGGGCTGCTCGCGTCCTGGGTGATCACCTTGGACAAGATCGAGCTGCTGAAGGACCCGAACTTCAAGCCGGCCTGCAGCCTGAGCCCGATCGTCTCCTGCGGCAGCGTGATGCAGAGCCCGCAGGCCGAGGTCTTCGGCTTCCCCAACCCGGTCGCCGGCCTCATCGCCTTCGGCGTGGTCATCGGGATCGGTGTCGGACTGCTCGCGGGCGCCCGCTACCGCGCCTGGTACTGGATCGGCCTGAACATCGGCACCCTCGCGGGCTCCGTCTTCTGCATGTGGCTGATGTCGCAGTCGCTGTACGTGATCAACTCGCTGTGCCTGTGGTGCACGCTGACCTGGTGCGTCACGATCCTGATGTTCTGGTACACCACCGTGCACAACCTCAAGCACGGGATCATCCCGGCGCCGGAGGGGCTGCGCAAGGCGGTGCTGGAGTTCCACTGGGTCGTGCCGGTGCTCTGGTACGGCGTGATCGCGCTGCTGATCCTCACCAAGTGGTGGTCCTACTGGAGCAGCCTGATCTGAGCCACCGCACGCGGCCGGGGGCCGATCGGCGCGGGTGCCGATCGGCCCCCGGCCGCGTTGTCAGTGGGGTGGATTAGGCTCTGAAACCGTGGAGCCCGACCTGTTCACCGCCGCTGCCGAAGACCGCCAGGAGAAAGACCCCGCGGGGTCGCCCCTCGCCGTACGGATGCGTCCGCGCACCCTCGACGAGGTCGTCGGCCAGCAGCACCTGCTCAAGCCGGGCTCGCCCCTGCGCCGCCTGGTCGGCGAGGGCAACGGCGGCCCCGCCGGACCGTCCTCCGTCTTCCTGTGGGGCCCGCCCGGCATCGGCAAGACGACGCTCGCGTACGTGGTCAGCCAGGCCACCAACAAGCGCTTCGTGGAGCTGTCGGCGATCACCGCCGGCGTCAAGGAGGTGCGCGCCGTCATCGACGGCGCCCGCCGCGCCTCCGGCGGCTACGGCAAGGAGACCGTCCTCTTCCTCGACGAGATCCACCGATTCAGCAAGGCCCAGCAGGACTCCCTGCTGCCCGCGGTCGAGAACCGCTGGGTGACGCTGATCGCCGCGACGACCGAGAACCCGTACTTCTCGGTGATCTCCCCGCTGCTCTCCCGCTCCCTCCTGCTGACGCTCGAACCGCTCACCGACGACGACCTGCGCGGCCTGCTCAAGCGCGCGCTGACCGACGCGCGGGGGCTGGCGGGCGCGGTCACGCTGCCCGAGGACACCGAGGCGCATCTGCTGCGCATCGCCGGCGGCGACGCCCGCCGCGCGCTCACGGCCCTGGAGGCCGGGGCCGGGTCCGCGATCTCCAAGGGCGAGAAGGAGATCACCCTCCAGACCCTGGAGGAGTCCGTCGACCGGGCCGCCGTGAAGTACGACCGGGCCGGTGACCAGCACTACGACGTCGCCAGCGCCCTGATCAAGTCCATCCGCGGCTCGGACGTGGACGCGGCGCTGCACTATCTCGCGCGGATGATCGAGGCGGGGGAGGACCCGCGGTTCATCGCCCGGCGGCTGATGATCTCGGCGAGCGAGGACATCGGGCTGGCCGACCCGTCGGCGCTGCAGACCGCGGTGGCCGCCGCCCAGGCCGTCGCGATGATCGGCTTCCCGGAGGCCCGGATCACGCTCAGCCAGGCCACCATCGCGCTGGCGCTGGCCCCCAAGTCCAATGCGGCCTATCTGGCGATCGACGCGGCCCTCGCGGACGTACGGGCCGGACTCGCGGGCCCCGTGCCGCCGCACCTGCGCGACAGCCATTACAAGGGCGCCGAGAAACTGGGGCACGGCAAGGGGTATCAGTACCCCCACGACCTGCCCGGTGGCATCGCGGCCCAGCAGTACGCACCCGACGAGGTGCACGGCAAGCGGTATTACACGCCTACGCGGTACGGCTCCGAGGCGCGGTACGCCGATGTGACCGAGCGGGTGCGGAGCCGCCTGCGCGGCGAGGAGCCGTAGTCGGCCGTGCCCCCGGGGCTTCGGCCCGTCGCCGGGCGTCGGGCCCGTCGCGGCTGACGGCCGTCCTCAAGCGCCGGACGGGCTGGCGGCGCACGGGCTCGAGGCGAACCGAGCCCGTCCGGCGATGGCGGATCTACGGTTCACCCGGAAGCCGCCGCGTCGAACAGCGTGTGCATCGCGCGGCGCAGTTCCGAGACGTCCCGGACCGGGGTCGGGAAGTCGAAGCGGGCGTCGAAGGAGCGGTGGGCGGCGTCGGTGAAGCGGACGCGCAGGCCGAAGCGGTCCAGGGCCACCGGTACGGCGCGGTCGCGGAAGTCCCAGGCGCGCCGGGAGCGCTCGCCGAGCAGGGTGCACAGGCCGCGTACCTGGTCGCTGTGGGCCGAGTGGAGGTGCTGGAGCAGTTCCGCCTCGTGGGCCGCCAGCGGGTCCGGCTCGGCCGCGGCGAACTCCTCCGGTTCCACGGACTGCGCGCCCCACAGGTCGTCCACGGCGGCCTCGCCGACCTCCATGCGCAGCATCATCCAGGCGGGCCGCCCGAACATGCCCGGCGCCGGGTCCGGCTGGAGGGCCTCGCCGATGCCGAGCAGTTCGCCGACGGGGTGCCGCTCGGCGAGCAGCATCGCGGCGCGGGCGCGCTCGTCGTTGCGTACGGGGGTGAGCCAGCCGGCGATCCAGGCCCGGCCGCGGATGCGGTGCGGCACCGAGACGGGTGCCACGTCGGTGATCTCCATCACGGCGGTGAGGTCGTCGTCCTGGGCGTGTGCGGCGGCCCGGGCGGCCGCGGAGTCCCCGGGAACCAGCAGGAGCACGTCACCGGCACCGGTGACCGTACGGCATACTGGTGCGGAGAGTCCGGCGTCGTCGGGGTCCTCGATTCCGGGGATGCCGAGCGAGGCCATACCATTGGACTCGACGAGGGTTCGTACGCGCTCGGCGGCGGTAGGTTGCTGGGCGTCTTCCACGGGACGCGGCTGACCCATCCCAGTGCTCTGACCAGCACCGGGGAGGGGGATCCCAGGTCGAAACATGCGTTCTCCTCGCAGTAAGGTAAGCCTAACCTAACTTACACGGAGGTCTGTTCCACGTGAACCAGTCGCGTCCCAAGGTCAAGAAGTCGCGCGCGCTCGGCATCGCGCTGACGCCGAAGGCCGTCAAGTACTTCGAGGCCCGTCCCTACCCGCCCGGCGAGCACGGCCGTGGCCGCAAGCAGAACAGTGACTACAAGGTCCGTCTGCTGGAGAAGCAGCGTCTGCGCGCTCAGTACGACATCAGCGAGCGTCAGATGGTGCGCGCCTACGACCGCGCTCGGAAGGTCGAAGGCAAGACAGGCGAAGCGCTGATCATCGAGCTTGAGCGCCGTCTGGACGCGCTCGTCCTGCGTTCGGGCATCGCCCGGACGATCTACCAGGCCCGTCAGATGGTCGTCCACGGCCACATCGCGGTCAACGACCGCAAGGTCGACAAGCCGTCCTTCCGCGTCCGTCCCGACGACGTCGTGATGGTCCGCGAGCGCAGCCGCGAGAAGCACCCCTTCCAGGTCGCGCGTGAGGGTGGCTACGCCCCCGAGGGCGAGACCCCCCGCTACCTGCAGGTCAACCTCAAGGCCCTGGCCTTCCGCCTGGACCGTGACCCGCAGCGCAAGGAGATCCCGGTGATCTGCGACGAGCAGCTCGTCGTCGAGTACTACGCCCGCTGATCCAGGCGTAGTCACCGCACGGCCGCGCGCCCCGCGCGCGGCCGGCCGCGTGCTCAGCCCGCCGTCTCCCCGCCGTTCGCGGACGGGGAGGCGGCGGGTTCGTCCGTTTCCGGGGGCGGTTCCGGTCCCGTACCGGAGCGCGGACCCAAGACGGGACCGTCCGGCCGGGACGACGCGTCACCGCCGAGGATCCGGGCGGCCGTCGCGTCCAGGTCGAGCAGGGCGCCTTCCCGCAGACAGTGCCCGTACCGCTCGGCCCCCAGCGCCTCCCGCGCCCGCTCCTCGCACAGCCGGTGCGGCTGGTTGAAATGGTGCGAGCCGAACAGCGGCAGCCCCACCGAGGGCCAGATCCGCCCGGCGGCCCCCTGGAGCAGCGCCGCCTCCGCCGGATCGCCCTCGCCGAGCGTGACCAGCGCCAGCAGCTCGATGGCCAGCACCGCGCCCAGCAGGTCGTGGAAGGCGTGGTCGATGGCCAGGCACTCGGTCAGCAGGGCACGGGCCCGCGCCGCATCGTCACGGCTCCAGGCCGCGTAGCCCAGTACGTACAGCGCGTATGCCAGGGTCCACCGCTCCCCGTGGTCGTCGCAGACCTGCCGTACGTCCTCGCACAGCCGCACCGCCTGTCCGAGGTCGCCCTGGAACGCCACCGCCATCGCCAGCTCGACCTGTCCCATCAGCACGTTGCTGTTGAGCTCGCCGATCTCCCGGTAGCGGCCGAGCGCGTCGCGCAGCAGCCGCTCGGCGCGGGGCATGTCGTCGCGGACCAGCGCCAGACAGCCGGTGCGGTGCAGGGCGTACGCGGCGGCGGTGGCGTTGTCGGTGCGCTCCGCGCCCTCGCGGCACTCCTGGAGGGCGATCGTCGCGCCGACCACGTCGCCCTGGAGCACCGCCACGTACCCGGCCACCCACAGCGCCTTCAGCCGGGCGTCGTCGTGGTCGCCCTCCAGCTCCAGGGAGCGGTCGAGCCAGTGCCGCCCTTCCGAGAGCCGCCCGCACCCCACCCAGTAGAACCACAGCGTGCCCGCCAGGTACTGGCCCAGGTGCGCGTCCCCGGTGCTGTCGAGGCTGTATTCCAGCGCGACCCGCAGATTCGGCAGTTCGCACTCGATACGGGCGGCCACCTCGGCCTGCCGCGGGCTGAACCAGTCCAGCTCGCACCAGGTCGCCAGGCCCACGTACCAGTCGCGGTGCCGCCGGCGCAGCCGCTCGGCGTCGCCCGCCGCGTCCAGCCAGCCCGCCCCGTACTCCCGGACGGTGTCCAGCATCCGGTGGCGCACGCCCGCCGGGGTCTCCTCCCGTACGACGACCGACTGGGCCACCAGTTCCCCGAGCACGTCGACCAGCTCGTCCGCGGGCAGGTCCGGGCCCGAGCAGACGTACTCGGCCGCGTCCAGGTCGAACTGTCCGGCGAAGACCGACAGCCGTGCCCACAGCAGGCGCTCGGCGGGCGTGCACAGCTCGTGGCTCCAGCCGATGGCCGTCCGCAGCGTCCGGTGGCGGCACTCGGCCGCGCCCCGCGGGGGCGAGAGGCCCGCGCGGGTGCCGGGGTAGCCGCCGGTCAGCAGCCGGAAGCGGTCGTCGAGCCGGGCCAGCACCTGTTCCACCGACAGGGCCCGCAGCCGCCCGGCGGCCAGTTCGAGCGCGAGCGGGATGCCGTCCAGGCGGCGGCACAGTTCGGCGACGGCGGCCTCGCCCGACGCGTCCGTGGTGAAGCCGGGGACCACGGCCGCGGCCCGGTCGTGGAACAGGTCCGCCGCGTCCGGGCCGTCCATCGGGGGCAGCGGCAGGTTCTGCTCGCCGGGCAGGCCGAGCGGGCGCCGGCCCGCGGCCAGTACGCGCAGGCCGGGCGCGCGCCGCAGCAGGTCGGCGGCGAGGTCGGCGCAGTCGTCGACCAGGTGCTCGTAGCCGTCCAGGACGAGCAGCAGGTCGCGGCCCGCGAGGTGGTCGCGCAGCGCGGCGCGCGGCGGCCGTCCGGTGTGGTCGGCGAGGCCCAGCGCCTCGGCGACCGCGTGGTCCAGCAGGTGCCCGTGGCGCAGCGGGGCCAGTTCGGCCAGCCACACCCCATCGCAGAAGCGATCCTGCAAGATCGTGGCAGCGTGCCTGGCGAGCCGGGACTTCCCCACGCCGCCGACCCCGGTGAGCGTCACCAGCCGGGCGGAATCCAGATGCCCGGCCAGCGCGGCGAGTTCGCCGTCGCGGCCGATGAACCGGGTCAGCTCCGCGGGCAGATTGCCGGGCACCCGCAGGCGCGCGGAGGAAGGACGGGGCAGGGAGCGTCGCATGGGACACGGAGCGTACTCGTAGGTGTGCGGACCGTACAATCGCCCGGCGGTGGGCCCCGCGCCGCACGGGGAAGGCGGTACGGGCGCGCGCCCGCGGCGCGATAGGCTCGGGACCTGCCGTTCGAGCAGGACGCAACCGGAACAGAATCAGTCGGAGAGTGGTGCCAACGTGACCGGTGGAGAGGTGGCCGGGATCCTCGTGGCCGTCTTCTGGGCGATCCTCGTGTCCTTCCTCGCCCTCGTGCTGGTGAGGCTCGCACAGACGCTCAAGGCGACGACCAGGATGGTCGCCGAGGTGTCCGAGCAGGCCGTACCGCTGCTGGCCGACGCGTCCGCGACCGTCCGCTCCGCGCACACCCAGCTCGCCCGGGTCGACGCCATCGCCTCCGACGTCCAGGAGGTCACCGCCAACGCCTCCGCGCTCTCCTCGACCGTCTCCTCCGCGTTCGGCGGACCCCTGGTCAAGGTCGCGGCGTTCGGCTACGGCGTGCGCCGCGCGATCGGCAGGAAGGGCGCACCGCCCGAGCCGAAGCGCACCGTCGTCGGCCGTACCCTGCCCGCCGCCCGCCGCGGCGGGCGCCGCAACCGTCGCTCCAAGGACTGATCGCCGCGATGTTCCGCCGCGCATTCTGGTTCACCACCGGCGCCGCCGCCGGGGTGTGGGCCACCACCAAGGTCAACCGCAAGCTGCGCAAGCTCCAGCCCGACAGCCTCGCGGCGCAGGCCGCCGACAAGGCCGTCGAGACCGGACACCGGCTGCGCCAATTTGCAGTGGACGTACGCACGGGAATGTCGGACCGTGAGGGGCAGCTGTACGAAGCCCTGGGCCTGACGGACCGGGGCGACGCACGCGAGCTGCCCGCCGCGCGCTCCCGCGCCGCACTCGAAACGCCGCAGTACCAGATCACGCAGCACCGAACGATTACCCCCGGCCCGACCGGACCGACCGGAAAAGAGGACCACTGATGGAGTCGGCTGAAATCCGCCGCCGCTGGCTGCGCTTCTTCGAGGAGCGCGGGCACACCGTCGTGCCGTCGGCGTCGCTCATCGCGGACGACCCGACGCTGCTGCTGGTCCCCGCGGGCATGGTGCCCTTCAAGCCGTACTTCCTCGGCGAGGTCAAGCCGCCGTGGCCGCGCGCCACCAGCGTCCAGAAGTGCGTGCGCACGCCGGACATCGAAGAGGTCGGCAAGACCACCCGGCACGGCACGTTCTTCCAGATGTGCGGCAACTTCTCCTTCGGCGACTACTTCAAGGAAGGCGCCATCAAGTACGCCTGGGAGCTGCTGACCAGCTCGCAGGACGACGGCGGCTACGGCCTGGACCCGGAGAAGCTCTGGATCACCGTCTACCTGGACGACGACGAGGCCGAGCGCATCTGGCACGAGGTCGTCGGGGTGCCCAAGGAGCGCATCCAGCGCCTGGGCAAGAAGGAGAACTACTGGTCCATGGGCGTCCCGGGCCCCTGCGGCCCGTGCTCCGAGATCAACTACGACCGCGGCCCGGAATTCGGCGTCGAGGGCGGCCCGGCCGTCAACGACGAGCGGTACGTGGAGATCTGGAACCTGGTCTTCATGCAGTACGAGCGCGGCGCGGGCACCGGCAAGGAGGACTTCGAGATCCTCGGTGAACTGCCGAGCAAGAACATCGACACCGGCCTCGGCCTGGAACGCCTGGCGATGATCCTCCAGGGCGTCCGCAACATGTACGAGACCGACACGCTGCGCGTCGTCATCGACAAGGCCGGCGACCTGACCGGCGTGAGCTACGGCGCCGCCGCCGACACCGACGTGTCGCTGCGCGTGGTCGCCGACCACATGCGTACGTCCACCATGCTCATCGGCGACGGCGTCACCCCCGGCAACGAGGGCCGCGGCTATGTGCTGCGCCGCATCATGCGCCGCGCCATCCGCAACATGCGCCTGCTCGGCGCCACCGGCCCGGTCGTCGCCGACCTGCTGGACGTGGTCATCAAGACGATGGGCCAGCAGTACCCGGAGCTTCTGGAGGACCGCAAGCGCATCGAGACGGTCGCGCTCGCCGAGGAGGCCGCCTTCCTCAAGACGCTCAAGGCCGGCACCAACATCCTCGACACCGCCGTCACCGAGACCAAGGCCGCCGGCAGCACGGTGCTCCCCGGCGACAAGGCGTTCCTGCTCCACGACACCTGGGGCTTCCCCATCGACCTCACCCTCGAAATGGCCGCCGAACAGGGCCTTTCGGTGGACGAGAACGGCTTCCGCCGGCTGATGAAGGAGCAGCGGGAGCGCGCCAAGGCCGACGCCCAGGCCAAGAAGCACGGCCACGCCGACCTGTCCGCCTACCGCGAGGTGGCCGACCGCTCCGGCTCCACCGTCTTCACCGGCTACACCCACACCGAGGGCGAGTCCTCCGTCGTCGGCCTGCTGGCCAACGGCGTGTCGGCCCCCGCGGCCCAGGAGGGCGACGAGGTCGAGGTCGTCCTGGACCGCACCCCCTTCTACGCCGAGGGCGGCGGCCAGCTCGCCGACACCGGCCGGATCAAGCTGGAGTCCGGCGCCGTCGTCGAGGTCCGCGACGTGCAGCAGCCGGTGCCCGGCGTCACGGTGCACAAGGGCGTCGTCCAGGTCGGCGAGGTCGTGGTCGGCTCGCCCGCGTACGCCACCATCGACGTCAAGCGCCGCCGGGCCATCGCCCGCGCCCACAGCGCCACCCACCTGACCCACCAGGCGCTGCGCGACGCGCTCGGCCCCACGGCCGCCCAGGCCGGTTCGGAGAACTCCCCGGGCCGCTTCCGCTTCGACTTCGGCTCGCCGGCCGCCGTGCCCGGCACGGTCCTGACCGACGTGGAGCAGCGCATCAACGAGGTGCTCTCCCGCGAACTGGACGTCCAGGCCGAGGTCATGAGCATGGAGGACGCCAAGAAGCAGGGCGCCATCGCCGAGTTCGGCGAGAAGTACGGCGACCGGGTGCGCGTGGTGACCATCGGCGACTTCTCCAAGGAGCTGTGCGGCGGCACCCACGTGGCCAACACCGCCCAGCTGGGCCTGGTCAAGCTGCTCGGCGAGTCCTCCATCGGCTCCGGCGTACGCCGCGTGGAGGCCCTGGTCGGCGTGGACGCGTACAACTTCCTCGCCCGTGAGCACACCGTCGTCTCGCAGCTGACCGAGCTGGTCAAGGGCCGCCCCGAGGAGCTGCCCGAGAAGATCTCCGGCGTGCTGGCCAAGCTCAAGGAGGCCGAGAAGGAGATCGAGCGCTACCGCGCCGAGAAGGTCCTCCAGGCCGCCGCCGGGCTGGCCCAGGAGGCCAAGGACGTACGGGGCGTCGCGCTGGCCGCCGCCCAGGTCGCCGACGGCACCTCCGCCGACGACCTGCGCAAGCTGGTGCTGGACGTGCGCGGCCGCATCCCGGGCGACCGCCCGGCCGTGGTCGCCCTGTTCACCGTGGCCAACGGCCGCCCGCTGACCGTGATCGCCACCAACGAGGCCGCCCGCGAGCGCGGCATCAAGGCCGGTGACCTGGTCCGTACGGCCGCCAAGACGCTCGGCGGCGGTGGCGGCGGCAAGCCGGACGTGGCCCAGGGCGGCGGCCAGAACGCCGCCGCGGTGCCCGAGGCCATCGAGGCCGTCGAGCGCCTCGTGGCCGAGGCGGCCTGAGCGCGTGAGTGAGATGCGGCGCGGCAGGCGCCTCGCCATCGACGTCGGTGACGCCCGGATCGGGGTCGCCTCGTGCGACCCCGACGGGGTCCTCGCGACCCCCGTGGAGACGGTGCCGGGCCGGGACGTCCCGGCCGCGCACCGGCGCCTGAAGGCGATCGTCGAGGAGTACGAGCCCATCGAGGTCGTCGTCGGCCTGCCCCGCTCCCTGAACGGGGGAGAGGGGCCGGCCGCGGCCAAGGTGCGGGCCTTCGCGCAGGAGATGGCGCGGGGGATCGCTCCGGTGGCGGTACGCCTGGTCGATGAGCGCATGACAACCGTCACAGCCACGCAGGGCCTGCGGGCCTCCGGGGTGCGCAGCAAGAAGGGCCGCTCCGTGGTGGATCAGGCCGCTGCGGTGGTCATTCTCCAGAGTGCACTGGAGACCGAACGGGTGTCCGGTCACCCACCCGGCGAGAGCGTCGAAGTGGTCATCTGATCGCGGTACGGTAACGTTCCGCGCGACGTCGCGGCGGATCGAACAACCGCACGTGCAGAAAGAGGCGGTCGGTACCGCAGGCGCTGCCACCCAGGAGCGCACCGCCTCGCGGCTCTAGGGGATCGATGACTGAGTATGGCCGGGGCTACGGCTCCGAACCGTGGCATCCGGACGACCCTCTCTACGGAGACCAGGGTCGATACGGAGGCCGGCCGCAACGGCCCCAGCAGGGTTCCTACGAAGGGCAGTACGGCGACCCGCACCAGCAGCAGGCCGCCTACGGAGGCCAGCCGCAGGGCGGCCAGCAGCAGCACTACGGTCAGCAGCCGCACGGCCAGCAGCACCAAGGGCAGCACCCTCAGGGCCAGCGGCACCAGGGGCAGCACCCCCACGGCCAGCAGCAGCCCCAGTGGGATGAGCTGTCCGGCCCGTATCCGGCCCAGCAGCAGTACAACGGCGGCTGGGACGCCTCCCAGGGCGGTGCCCCGTACGACCCGTACGGCCAGCAGCCGCCCGTCGACCCGTACAGCGGCCAGAGCCCCGACTACTACGGCACCCAGGACGCGTACCCGCCGCCGCAGCCGCAGCACCTGCGCCGGCAGCAGGGCGGGCAGCACGACCCGCAGGGCCAGGGCGAGCAGGGCGAGCAGGTCGGCCAGACGGCGCAGTTCGAGGCAGTGCGCCCGGAGCAGCTGCGCCAGCCCCCGCACCCCTCCCCGCCCGGCGACGACTTCCGGGCCGCTCCCGGACCCGAGCAGGACGAGCAGGTCCGGGACCCGGCGCACTCGTTCTTCAAGGACGACCCGGACGGCGACGACGATGACGACGACCCGCGCGAGGAGCGCCGGGCCGGCCGGGAGCGCCGCGGCAAGGGCGGCAAGAAGGGCAAGAAGCGCAGCCGTACGGCCTGCCTGGTCGTCGCAGGCGTCTTCCTCGTCGGCGGCGGCGCGGTCGCCTACTTCGGCTACGACTTCCTGATGAGCCACTTCGGCCCGGCCCCCGACTACGAGGGCGAGGGCAGCGGGGACGTACAGGTCCAGATCCCGCCGGACACCTCCATCATGAAGATGGGCCTGATCCTCAAGAGCGCGGGCGTGGTCAAGAGCGCCGACGCCTTCACCGAGGCGGCGAACGAGAACGGCCAGGGCAAGCGGCTCCAGGCCGGCGCCTACTCGCTGCGCAAGCAGATGTCGGCGGCGTCCGCGGTCAAGCTGATGCTGGACCCCAAGAGCCGCAACGGCCTCACCGTCCGCGAGGGCCTGCGCAACGGCGCCGTCTACGACCTGATCGACAAGAAGCTGCACCTGAACCCCGGTACGACCAAGGACGTGGCGCGCTCCGAGGCCAAGAACCTGGGGCTGCCCTCCTGGGCGAACAGCAATCCGAAGATCAAGGACCCGCTGGAGGGCTTCCTCTACCCCTCCACGTACAGCGTCAGCGGCAAGGCCAAGCCGGCCGAGGTCCTCAGGGAGATGGTGGCGCGGGCCAACCGGGAGTACGCCAAGTACGACCTGGAGGAGAACGCTAAGAAGTTCGGCCTCAAGTCGCCGCTGGACCTCATCACGGTCGCCAGCCTCACCCAGGCCGAGGGCATCACCCACGACGACTTCCGCAAGATGGCCGCGGTCGTCTACAACCGGCTCGCGACGAGCAACACGGTCACCAATCAGAAGCTCGAATTCGACTCGACGTACAACTACCTGAAGAACCAGAGCAAGATCGACATCGGTACGCGCGAGATCCGCAACTACGACGACCCGTACAACACGTACTTCTACAAGGGCCTGCCGCCGGGACCGATCGGCAACCCCGGCGAGGACGCGCTGAAGGCGTCGATCGACCCGGACCAGAGCGCCAAGTGGCTGTTCTTCATCTCCATCGACGGGAAGAAGACGGACTTCACGACCAACCTCAAGGACCACGAGAAACTGGTCCAGGAGTTCAACAAGCGCAAGCGCCAGTCGTAGGCCCCGGTGTCCGGCCGCCGCGGGGCGGCGGCCGGCCCGGGGCGCCCCGGCCGCCGCGGGACGGTTCGTCTATCGTTTCGCGGGTCCGAGCTGAGGAGCACCATGTCCAGTGAAGTCCAGGTCCGCCGCCGGGCGGCGGTCCTCGGGTCGCCCATCGCCCACTCCCTGTCCCCGGTGCTGCACCGGGCCGCCTATGCCGAACTGGGCCTGGCCGACTGGGAGTACGGCCGCCACGAGATCGACGAGGCCGCACTGCCCGGCTTCATGGAGCGGCTGGACGGCACATGGGCGGGCCTGTCCCTGACCATGCCGCTCAAGCGGGCGGTGATCCCGCTGCTGGACGCGATCAGTGACACCGCCGCCTCCGTCGAGGCCGTGAACACCGTCGTCTTCACCGAGGACGGGCGGCGCACCGGCGACAACACCGACATCCCCGGCATGCTGGCCGCGCTGCGCGAGCGCGGTGTCCACGAGGTCGAAGGCGCGGCCGTGCTGGGCGCCGGCGCCACCGCCTCCTCCGCGCTCGCCGCGCTGTCCCGGATCTGCACGGGCGAGGTGACCGCGTACGTACGCAGCGAGGCGCGGGCCGCGGAGATGCGCGGCTGGGGCGAACGGCTGGGCGTCACCGTGCGTACGGCCGACTGGTCGAAGGCGGCCGCGGCCTTCGATGCGCCGCTGGTCATCGCCACCACCCCGGCCGGAACCACCGACGCGCTGGCCGCCGCCGTGCCGGAGCGGCCCGGCACCCTCTTCGACGTGCTGTACGAGCCGTGGCCGACCGCCCTGGCCGCGGCCTGGAGCACCCGCGGCGGCGCGGTCGTGGGCGGCCTGGACCTCCTCGTCCACCAGGCCGTACTGCAGGTGGAGCAGATGACCGGCCGCTCCCCGGCCCCGCTGGCGGCGATGCGCGCGGCGGGGGAGGCGGCGCTCGGCGGACGGTGACCCGCCCGGTGTGTCCACCGCCGGTCCGCTTCCTGGACGGGGAGCGGTCCGCCGGGGCGGACGTGGGAGGATCAGGGGAAGACTGTTCGCGCAGTAGCAGGACATGAGGAGCATCGTTGAGCAGGTTGCGCTGGCTGACGGCGGGGGAGTCGCACGGCCCCGCACTCGTGGCGACGCTGGAGGGCCTCCCGGCCGGCGTCCCGATCACCACGGACATGGTGGCGGACGCCCTGGCCCGTCGCCGGCTCGGCTATGGCCGCGGTGCCCGCATGAAGTTCGAGCGCGACGAGGTCACCTTCCTCGGCGGTGTCCGGCACGGGCTCACCCTCGGCTCGCCCGTCGCGGTCATGGTGGGCAACACCGAGTGGCCCAAGTGGGAAAAGGTCATGGCGGCCGACCCGGTCGACCCCGCCGAGCTGGCCGAACTGGCCCGTAACGCCCCGCTGACCCGCCCCCGCCCCGGCCACGCCGACCTGGCCGGCATGCAGAAGTACGGTTTCGACGAGGCCCGCCCGGTCCTGGAGCGCGCCTCCGCCCGCGAGACCGCGGCGCGTGTCGCGCTCGGCACGGTCGCCCGCTCCTACCTCAAGGAGACGGCCGGCATCGAGATCGTCTCGCACGTGGTCGAGCTGGCCGCTGCCAAGGCCCCGTACGGCGTGGTTCCCAAGCCCTCGGACGTGGAGCGGCTGGACGCCGACCCGGTGCGCTGCCTGGACCCGGGGGCGAGCGCGGCGATGGTCGCCGAGATCGACCAGGCCCACAAGGACGGCGACACCCTCGGCGGCGTGGTCGAGGTGCTGGCGTACGGCGTGCCCGTCGGCCTGGGCTCGCACGTGCACTGGGACCGGCGGCTGGACGCGCGGCTGGCCGGTGCCCTCATGGGCATCCAGGCGATCAAGGGCGTCGAGGTCGGCGACGGCTTCGGCCTGGCCCGGGTGCCCGGCTCCCAGGCGCACGACGAGATCGTCTCCACCGACGAGGGAATCCGCCGCACCACGGGCCGCTCCGGCGGCACCGAGGGCGGTCTGACCACCGGTGAGCTGCTGCGCGTACGGGCCGCGATGAAGCCGATCGCGACCGTGCCGCGCGCCCTGGCCACCGTCGACGTGACCACCGGCGAGGCGACCCAGGCCCACCACCAGCGCTCCGACGTGTGCGCGGTCCCCGCGGCCGGCATCGTCGCGGAGGCGATGGTCGCGCTGGTGCTCGCCGACGCGGTGGCGGAGAAGTTCGGCGGCGACAGCGTGCCGGAGACCCGCCGCAACGTGCGGTCCTTCCTCGACAGCCTGGCGATCAAGTGACGCCGCCGCTCGTGGTGCTGGTGGGCCCCCCGGGCGCGGGGAAGTCCACCGTCGGGGCCCTGCTGGCCGAACGGCTCGGCGCCGGCTACCGCGACACCGACGCGGACATCGAGGCGGGCGCGGGCAAGCCGATCCCGGAGATCTTCATCGACCAGGGCGAGCCGCACTTCCGCGAACTGGAGCGGCAGGCCGTACGGGCCGCGGTCGAGACCCACCCCGGCGTGCTCTCGCTCGGCGGCGGCGCGGTCATGGACGACGGCACCCGCGCCCTGCTGGCCGGCCTGCCCGTCGTCTTCCTGGACGTCCAACTGGCCGACGCCGTACGGCGCGTGGGCCTCGACGCGCCCCGCCCGCTGCTCGCCGTCAACCCGCGGCAGCGCTGGCGCGAGCTGATGGAGGCGCGCCGCCCGCTGTACACGGAAGTCGCGCGCGCCGTGGTCGCCACGGACGGCCGCACGCCCGAAGAGGTCGCCGACGCCGTACTGGACGCATTGCAGCTACAGACACCCCCGGAGGCCGGAGCGCGGACGGCGGACGCCGCGGCGCCCGGCACGCCCGGGAGAGAGGAACACCCGTGACGGAGCAGCCCACCCGAATCCAGGTCGGCGGCACCGCGGGCACCGACCCGTACGAGGTCCTGGTCGGCCGGCAACTGCTGGGCGAGCTGCCGGGCCTGATCGGCGAGAAGGCCCAGCGGGTCGCCGTGCTGCACCCGGAGGCGCTGGCCGCCACCGGCGAGGCGCTGCGCGAGGACCTGGCCGGCCAGGGATACGAGGCCATCGCCGTCCAACTGCCCAACGCGGAGGAGGCCAAGACCGCCGAGGTCGCGGCCTACTGCTGGAAGGCGCTGGGCCAGACCGGCTTCACCCGCACCGACGTGATCGTCGGCGTCGGCGGCGGTGCCACCACGGACGTGGCGGGCTTCGTCGCCGCGACGTGGCTGCGCGGCGTGCGCTGGATCGCCGTACCGACCACCGTGCTCGGCATGGTGGACGCCGCGGTCGGCGGCAAGACCGGCATCAACACCGCCGAGGGCAAGAACCTCGTCGGCGCCTTCCACCCGCCGGCCGGTGTGCTGTGCGACCTGGCCGCGCTGGACTCCCTCCCGGTCCACGACTACGTCTCCGGTCTCGCCGAGGTCATCAAGGCGGGCTTCATCGCCGACCCGGCCATCCTGGAGCTGATCGAGTCCGACCCCGAGGGCGCCAAGCGCCCCGACGGCCCGCACACCACCGAGCTGATCGAGCGGGCCATCCGGGTCAAGGCCGAGGTGGTCTCCGCGGACCTGAAGGAATCCGGGCTGCGCGAGATCCTCAACTACGGTCACACTCTCGGCCACGCCATCGAGAAGAACGAGCGCTACAACTGGCGGCACGGCGCCGCGGTCTCCGTCGGCATGGTCTTCGCCGCCGAACTGGGCCGCATCGCCGGGCGCCTGGACGACGCGACCGCCGACCGGCACCGCGCCGTACTGGCGTCGGTGGGCCTGCCGCTGACCTACCGCGGCGACCAGTGGCCCAAGCTGCTGGAGACGATGAAGGTCGACAAGAAGTCGCGCGGCGACCGGCTGCGCTTCATCGTCCTGGACGGCCTGGCCAAGCCCACCGTCCTGGAGGGCCCCGACCCGGCGATGCTGCTCGCCGCGCACGCGGAGATCGCCGCATGAGGCGCGTCCTGGTCCTCAACGGGCCCAACCTCGGCCGCCTGGGCTCCCGCGAGCCCGACGTGTACGGCTCCACGTCCTACGCCGGACTGGTCGAACGCTGCACCGCGCTCGGCAAGGAGCTGGGGTTCGAGGCGGAGGTCCGGGAGACCAACGACGAGGGCGAGATGATCCGCTGGCTGCACGAGGCGGCGGACGGCTCGATCCCGGTGGTCATCAACCCCGGCGCGTTCACCCACTACTCGTACGCGATGCGGGACGCCGCCGCCCAGCGGACCGCCCCGCTCATCGAGGTGCACATCTCCAACCCGTACGCCCGCGAGGAGTTCCGCCACACCTCGGTGATCGCGGCGGTCGCCAGCGGTACGGTGGCGGGCTTCGGCATCGGCTCGTACGAACTCGCGCTGCGCGCGCTGGCCGCCGAACCCACCGGCTGACCGCCGCACCCCGCGCACCCCGCGCCGCTCCCGGCCGTCGCCCCGGCGACGGCCGGGCCCGTCGGCCGCCCCGCCGGGGGAGGACTGCGGTCACCTTCTGCGGGTACCGTTCGCCGGACAACCAATCGGCCCACCCGGGCCGGACGCCCGGCGCGCACCCGAGCGCCGTACGGACGACAGCCCCGCCCGTACGGCGAACACCGTGCACCGCGGGCGGCCCACGAGATCGACCGCACGAGACGGAGAGCCACCGGATGCAGCACGCAGTGGGGGCGCCGCTGCCACCGCCTCACGGACCGGTGCCGGGCCCCGTGGCCGCGATGAGCTGGACCCCGGGCCACCCCGTACCACCGCAGCAGCCGCCGGCCGCACCGCCCGCGCAGGGCTGGCCCACGGCCCCGCCGCCCACCGCCCCGCCGCACGGCGCGCCGACCGCGCCGCCCCCTGCCGAGGCCACCGGGCACGTACAGCTGCCGCCCGGCGCGCCCGTGGCGCTGCCCAGCCCACCCACCGGAGCCTCCGCGCCGGACGCCGCGCACGCCGCCGTCGCGGTGCTGCTCATCGGCCCGGCCGGGGCCGGCAAGACCAGCGTCGCCCGGCACTGGGCCGACACCCGCCGGGTGCCCACCGCGCACATCAGCCTCGACGACGTGCGCGAATGGGTACGGTCCGGCTTCGCCGACCCGCAGACCGGCTGGAACGACCACTCCGAGGCGCAGTACCGCCTCGCCCGCCGCACCTGCGGCTTCGCCGCCCGCAACTTCCTCGCCAACGGCATCTCCTGCATCCTGGACGACGCCGTCTTCCCGGACCGCCCGGTCATCGGCCTCGGCGGCTGGAAACGCCATGTGGGCCCCGGCCTGCTGCCGATCGTGCTGCTCCCCGGCCTGGAAATAGTCCTGGAGCGCAACGCCCGCCGCACGGGCAACCGCCGCCTGTCCGACGAAGAGGTCGCCCGGATACACGGCCGGATGGCGGGCTGGTACGGCTCCGGCCTGCCGATCATCGACAACTCCGCGCAGGATGTGCCGACCACGGCGCGTCTGCTGGATGATGTGGTGGCCCGGAGTATCGCCAGCCCGCCCAGCTGGTAGCCGGAGGCGGGGAGGGCAGGGGCCGGCAGGAGGAGCGGGGCGAAAGGCGGGCCAGAGCCTTGCTGTACGGGGGCGCCGTCCCCGGCCCTGCGCCCCCGCACCCGTACGGGGCGTGCTGCCCCCCGCACCCATACGGGGCGCGCCGCCCCCCACACCCGTACGGGCGTGACCCCCGACGCCCGTACGGAGCGCGCCGCCCGCGCCCCTCGCACCCGCCAGGCCCCGAATTCCGCCGGCTCCCCACGGTTCCCGCCGCCCCCTCCGGGTATCCCCCCGCCGGGGGAACGATCACGTTCGATTTGCCCTGTAGGGCCGCCGCCTTCCGCCCGCCCGGCCGGCAGCACCCCCGTGATCCCCCGGCCGGACCCGCCCGACCGGCCGGGGGAGACCGGGGACCGTACGCTCGGTGCATGTCCGAGCTGTACTCGGCCCGGCGTACGCGGGTGCGCGACCGCTGCGTCGCCGCCGGAAGCGCCGCGGCGCTGATCTCGCGTCCCGCCAACGTCCGCTACCTCACCGGGTGCGCGCCGCCCGGCGCGGCCCTGCTGCTCGGCCCGGCCGACGACCTGCTGCTGACCGCGGGGCCGCTGAGCGGGGACCCGTCGGAGGGGCGTCCGGCGGAGGACCTGCGGGTCTCGGAGCTGCCGACCCGGGACGGCGATCCGGTCGTGGCCGCCGCCGACGAGGCCGCGCGGGCCGGGGCCGGTACGCTCGCCGTCGAGGAGCACCATCTGACCGTCGCCCGGCACCGCGCGCTCGCCCAGGTCGCCCCGCGCCTGCGGCTCGCCGACCTGGCCCGCGCCGTCGAGGCGCAGCGGGTCGTCAAGGACGACGAGGAGATCTCCTGTCTGCGGATCGCAGCCGAGATCACCGACCAGGCCCTCGGCGAGTTGCTGGAGTCGATTCTGGTGGGCCGTACGGAACGGCACCTGGCCCTGGAGCTGGAGCGCCGCCTGGTGGACCACGGCGCGGACGGCCCCGCCTTCCCCACCTCGGTCGGCACCGGCCCGAACGCCGGCCGCCCCGGACATCCGCCCACCGACCGGCGCGTCGAGGAGGGCGACTTCCTCTCCGTCAACCTGGGTGCGAACTACCGGGGTTACCGCTGCGAGATCGGCCGTACATTCGTCATCGGCACCACGCCGGCGGACTGGCAGATCGAGCTGTACGACCTCGTTTTCGCAGCCCAGCGGGCCGGGCGGGAGGCGCTGGCGCCCGGTGTGGAGTGCCGTGAGGTGGACCGCGCGGCGCGTCAGGTGCTGGTCGGCGCGGGGCACGGGGAGCGGCTCGGGCCGGGTACCGGACACGGTGTGGGCCTGGAAATCGACGAGGACCCTCGGCTGTCACCTGCGGCCATGGGTAAACTGGACGCTTGCGTGCCGGTCACCGTCGATCCAGGGGTTCATATCCCGGGCCGCGGCGGCGTCCGGATCGACGACACACTCGTCGTCCGCCCCGAGGCGGACGGCGGGCCCGAGCTACTCACGATCACGACCAAGGAGCTGCTCGCCCTCTGAGCCTTGACGGGCTCGGAGCGTGCGTCTTCCGGGTCCCCACCACCTGCAGTCCAGGAGATTCCGCAACCGTGGCATCCACGAACGACCTCAAGAACGGCATGGTGCTCAAGCTCGAAGGCGGC
This sequence comes from Streptomyces rimosus, assembly GCF_008704655.1. Classification (NCBI taxonomy): domain Bacteria; kingdom Bacillati; phylum Actinomycetota; class Actinomycetes; order Kitasatosporales; family Streptomycetaceae; genus Streptomyces; species Streptomyces rimosus. The sequence goes on from NZ_CP023688.1 coordinate 7,796,163, forward strand.
CAGCTCTGGTCCGTCGTCGAGTTCCAGCACGTCAAGCCCGGCAAGGGCCCGGCCTTCGTCCGCACCAAGCTCAAGAACGTGCTGTCCGGCAAGGTGGTGGACAAGACCTTCAACGCCGGTGTGAAGGTCGAGACGGCCAACGTCGACAAGCGCGGCATGCAGTTCTCGTACATGGACGGCGACTACTTCGTCTTCATGGACATGGACACCTACGACCAGCTGCACATCGACCGCAAGACCGTCGGTGAGGCCGCCAACTTCCTGCTCGAAGGCTTCGAGGCGGTCGTGGCGCAGAACGAGGGCCAGGTGCTCTACGTCGAGCTGCCGGCCGCGGTCGAGCTGACCATCAAGGAGACCGAGCCCGGCGTCCAGGGCGACCGCTCCACCGGCGGCACCAAGCCCGCCACCCTGGAGACCGGCTACGAGATCCAGGTCCCGCTGTTCATCACGACCGGCGAGAAGATCAAGGTCGACACCCGCTCCGGTGAGTACCTCGGCCGGGTGAACAGCTAACCGTGGCCGCCCGCAACAAGGCCCGCAAGCGAGCCTTCCAGATCCTCTTCGAGGCCGACCAGCGCGGTGCCGACGTGCAGTCCGTGCTGGCGGACTGGATGCGTCACGCCCGGACCGACCCGCGGCAGCCGCCGGTCAACGAGTACACCCTGCAACTGGTCGAGGGGTACGCGGAGCACGTCGAGCGCATCGACGAACTGCTCGCCACCTACTCCGTCGGCTGGACGCTGGACCGGATGCCGACGGTGGACCGCAACGTCCTGCGGCTCGGCGCCTACGAGCTGATCTGGGAGGACGAGACCCCGGACGCCGTGGCCATCGACGAAGCGGTACAGCTGGCCAAGGAATTCTCCACGGACGAGTCGCCGGCCTTCGTCAACGGCCTCCTCGCCCGTCTGAAGGAACTGAAGCCGAGCCTGCGGCGCGAGGCGCGGTAAGGCAGCGGTGGATCGTGAAAGGGCCCGGAGCGGGACGCTCCGGGCCCTTCGCACACCCCCTTCGCCCCGGGGGTGGCGGGACACAGAAAACCGCCGCCCGGAAGCCTCCGGAGCGGCGGTACGTTTCTGCAGGTGACGCCGGTACGGTCAGATGTCCTCGTGCTGCACCGCGCGGCGCGCGTCGGCGTCCAGCACGCCCCAGCTGATGAGCTGCTCGGTCAGCACGGAGGGCGACTGGTCGTAGATCACCGCGAGGGTGCGCAGGTCGTCCTGGCGGATCGAGAGGACCTTGCCGTTGTAGTCGCCGCGCTGGCTCTGGATCGTGGCGGCGTAGCGCTGCAGCGGGCCGGCCTTCTCGGCGGGGACGTGGGCCAGCCGCTCCAGGTCCAGGACCAGCTTCGGCGGCGGCTCGGCGGCACCGCCCGGGGTCGTGCCCGGCAGCAGTTCCTGCACCGGCACGCCGTAGAAGTCGGCCAGCTCGGCCAGGCGCTGCACGGTCACGGCACGGTCGCCGCGCTCGTACGAGCCCACCACCACGGCCTTCCAGCGGCCCTGGGACTTCTCCTCGACACCGTGGAGAGAGAGGCCCTGCTGGGTGCGGATGGCGCGGAGCTTGGCCCCGAGCTGTTTGGCGTATTCGCTGGACATAAAGCTCCCCGGACGCTGTGTAGGCGTGCGGCGCGGCCGCGCGCTGGTAACTCACTGTGAGGTTACGCAGCGTAATTCGGCATCGTCAAGCCGAATGAGTCACACGGTGGTCCCGAAGGGGTGTTGTCGGACCCCGCCGCGGGTGCTGATACCGTGGACGGCGTAATTCCGACGTCCTTTAAAGTCCGTCCTGTGAGGCGGAGAAGGAGGTCCGTTCGTCATGGACGCCCCCAGCTCCAACGCTGCGCGTCCGGTCCTCGAAGGACCGGACATCACGCGCATGCTCACCCGCATCGCCCACGAGATCGTCGAACGCGCCAAGGGCGCCGACGACGTGGTGCTCCTCGGCATCCCCACCCGCGGCGTCTTCCTCGCCCGCCGGCTGGCCGCCAAGCTCGAAGAGATCACCGGCCGCCCGGTCCCGGTCGGCTCGCTCGACATCACCATGTACCGCGACGACCTGCGCCTGGGCCCGGCCCGCGCGCTCGCCCGCACCGAGATCCCCGGTGACGGCATCGAGGGCCGGGTGGTCCTCCTCGTCGACGACGTGCTCTTCTCCGGCCGTACGATCCGTGCCGCCCTCGACGCTCTGAACGACATCGGCCGCCCGCGTGCCGTGCAGCTCGCCGTCCTGGTCGACCGCGGCCACCGCGAGCTGCCGATCCGCGCCGACTATGTGGGCAAGAACCTCCCCACGTCGCTGCGGGAGACGGTCAAGGTCCAGCTCACCGAGGAGGACGGCCGGGACGCCGTGCTGCTCGGCGTGAAGCCGGCCGCCCCGGCCGGCGAGCAGTAGCACACCCCCGTACGGACCCGGTGCCGCCGGGCCCGTGCCCCTGCCTGCTCGTCGGACATACCCGTACACCTCCATCAATCACGGAGAAAACCGGATGAAGCGTCATCTCATCTCGGCCGCCGACCTCACCCGCGACGATGCCGTCCTGATCCTCGACACCGCCGAGGAGATGGCCCGGGTGGCGGACCGGCCGATCAAGAAACTCCCCACGCTGCGCGGACGCACCGTCGTCAACCTCTTCTTCGAGGACTCCACGCGCACCCGCATCTCCTTCGAGGCCGCCGCGAAGCGGCTGTCCGCGGACGTCATCAACTTCTCCGCCAAGGGCTCGTCCGTCTCCAAGGGCGAGTCCCTGAAGGACACCGCCCTGACCCTGGAGGCGATGGGCGCGGACGCCGTCGTCATCCGGCACGGCGACTCCGGCGCCCCGCACCGCCTGGCCACCTCCGGCTGGATCGGCGGCTCGGTCGTCAACGCCGGTGACGGTACGCACGAGCACCCCACCCAGGCCCTCCTGGACGCCTTCACCATGCGCCGCCACCTGACCGACGGCGCAGGCCAGGACCTCTCGGGGCGCCACATCACCATCGTCGGCGACATCCTGCACAGCCGGGTGGCCCGCTCCAACGTCCACCTGCTGACCACGCTGGGCGCCGAGGTGACGCTGGTCGCGCCGCCCACCCTGGTGCCGATCGGCGTCGAGCGGTGGCCCTGCGAGGTCAGCTACGACCTCGACGCGGTGCTGACCAAGTCCGACGCGGTCATGATGCTGCGCGTCCAGCGCGAGCGGATGAACGCCGCCTTCTTCCCCACCGAGCGGGAGTACGCCCGGCGCTACGGCCTCGACGGCGACCGGATGGCCCGGATGCCCGACCACGCGATCGTGATGCACCCCGGCCCGATGAACCGCGGCATGGAGATCACCGCCGAGGTCGCCGACTCGCCGCGCTGCACCGCCGTCGAGCAGGTGGCCAACGGTGTCAGCATCCGCATGGCCGTCCTGTACCTGCTGCTGGGCGGCAACGAGCCCGCCGTCACCACCACCGCCCCCACCGGCACCCGCACCGAGGAGAGCAAGTAATGAGCAAGACCCTGATCCGCGGGGCGAAGATCCTGGGCGGCGAGGCGCAGGACGTCCTGATCACCGACGGTGTGATCACCGCCGTCGGCAACGACCTGACCGGCACCGAGGACGCCACCGTCGTCGAGGCCGCGGGCCGGATCCTGCTGCCCGGCCTGGTCGACCTGCACACCCACCTGCGCGAGCCGGGCCGTGAGGACTCCGAGACGGTCCTGACCGGCACCAAGGCCGCCGCCGTCGGCGGGTTCACCGCCGTACACGCCATGGCCAACACCTTCCCCGTCGCGGACACCGCCGGCGTGGTCGAGCAGGTGTGGCGCCTGGGCAAGGAGTCCGGCTACTGCGACGTGCAGCCGGTCGGTGCGGTGACCGTGGGCCTGGAGGGCAAGAAGCTCGCCGAGCTGGGCGCCATGCACGACTCCGCCGCGGGCGTACGGGTCTTCTCCGACGACGGCAAGTGCGTGGACGACGCGGTGATCATGCGGCGCGCGCTGGAGTACGTGAAGGCGTTCGACGGCGTGATCGCCCAGCACGCCCAGGAGCCGCGGCTGACCGCCGGCGCCCAGATGAACGAGGGCATCGTCTCCGCCGAGCTGGGCCTGGCCGGCTGGCCCGCGGTGGCCGAGGAGTCGATCATCGCGCGGGACGTGCTGCTCGCCGCGCACGTCGGTTCGCGGGTGCACATCTGCCATCTGTCCACCGCGGGCTCCGTCGAGATCGTCCGCTGGGCCAAGTCCAAGGGCTGGAACGTCACCGCCGAGGTCACCCCGCACCACCTGCTGCTGACCGACGAGCTCGTACGGTCCTACAACCCCGTCTACAAGGTGAACCCGCCGCTGCGTACGGAGGCCGACGTGCTCGCGCTGCGCGAGGCGCTGGCCGACGGCACCATCGACTGCGTCGCCACCGACCACGCCCCGCACCCGCACGAGGACAAGGACTGCGAGTGGGGCGCGGCCGCCATGGGCATGGTCGGCCTGGAGACGGCGCTGTCCGTCGTCCAGCACACGATGGTCGACACCGGCCTGCTCGACTGGGCCGGCGTCGCCGACCGGATGTCCTTCCGCCCCGCGGAGATCGGCCGTCTCAAGAGCCACGGCCGCCCCGTCTCGCCTGGCGAGCCCGCCAACCTCACGCTGGTCGATCCGGCATACCGTGGACCCGTGGACCCCGCGGGCTTCGCCTCCCGCAGCCGCAACACGCCCTACGAGGGCCGTGAGCTGCCGGGTCGCGTGACCCACACCTTCCTGCGGGGCCGGGCAACGGTCGTGGACGGGAATCTGGCGTGACATCTTCCATCATCCAACTGGCAGCCGAGCAGAAGTCCGCCGAGGTCACCGACTGGGCGGCCCGGATCGGCTGGGTCGTCGGACTGCTCCTGTTCGTCGCGCTCCTCTACTGGCTGATGCGCGAGGGCTGGAAGTGGCGCGGCACCCTCCAGGGCGACCTGCCCGAGCTGCCCGCCGCCCCCGAGGACGCCGGCGAGCCGCGGCTGACGATGACCGGCCGCTACCACGGCTCCACCACCGCCGGGCAGTGGCTGGACCGCGTCGTCGCGCGCGGTCTGGGCACCCGCAGCCGCGCCGAGCTGACCCTGACCGACGTCGGCGTGCACGTCGTACGGCCCGGCGCCGAGGACTTCTTCGTCCCGGCCGCCGCGCTGCGCGGCGCCCGCCTGGACAAGGGCATCGCCGGCAAGGTCCTGCCCGAGGGCGGCCTGCTGGTGATCACCTGGGCGCACGGCGACCGGGAGCTGGACTCCGGCTTCCGGTCCGACCAGGCCGCCGAGCACACCGCCTGGGTCACCGCCCTGACCGACCTGACCAGCAAGAACAGCAAGACCACCGAAACGGAAGGCGCACGATGACGACCTCCATCCAGGGGAACGCCTCGAAGAGGAGGGCGGCGTCTCCCGCCATACTCGTCCTGGAGGACGGCCGCTCCTTCCGCGGCCGTGCTTACGGGGCCGTGGGGGAGACCTTCGGCGAAGCGGTGTTCTCCACCGGCATGACCGGCTACCAGGAGACCCTGACCGACCCCTCGTACCACCGCCAGGTGGTCGTCATGACCGCCCCGCACATCGGCAACACGGGCGTCAACGACGAGGACCCGGAGTCCGCCCGCATCTGGGTCTCCGGCTTCGTCGTACGCGACCCCGCCCGCACCCCGTCCAACTGGCGCTCGGCCCGCACCCTCGACGACGAGCTGGCCGCCCAGGGCGTCGTCGGCATCAGCGGCATCGACACCCGCGCGCTCACCCGCCACCTGCGCGAGCGCGGCGCGATGCGGGTCGGCATCTTCTCGGGCCCGGCGCTCGACGGCCCGGCCGGCTCCGGCCTCGCCGACGAGGCGGCGCTGCTGGCCAAGGTGCAGTCGGCCCCGCAGATGAAGGGCGCCGACCTGTCCGCGGAGGTCGCCACCAAGGAGGCGTACGTGGTTCCCGCGCAGGGCACCAAGCGCTTCACGGTCGCCGCCGTCGACCTGGGCATCAAGGGCATGACCCCGTACCGGATGGCCGAGCGCGGCATCGAGGTGCACGTGCTGCCCGCCACCGCCTCCGCCGAGGATGTGTACGCCGTCAACCCGGACGGGGTGTTCTTCTCCAACGGTCCGGGCGACCCGGCCACCGCCGACCACCCGGTCTCCGTCATGCGGGCGGTGCTGGAGCGCGGCACGCCGCTGTTCGGCATCTGCTTCGGCAACCAGATCCTCGGCCGCGCGCTGGGCTTCGGCACGTACAAGCTGAAGTACGGGCACCGCGGCATCAACCAGCCGGTGCAGGACCGTACGACCGGCAAGGTCGAGGTCACCGCGCACAACCACGGCTTCGCCGTCGACGCCCCGCTCGACAAGGTCTCCGAGACCCCCTACGGACGCGCCGAGGTCTCCCACGTCTGCCTGAACGACAACGTGGTGGAGGGGCTCCAGCTCCTCGACCGGCCGGCCTTCAGCGTCCAGTACCACCCCGAGGCCGCCGCGGGCCCGCACGACGCGGCCTACCTGTTCGACCGCTTCGTCCAGCTCATGGAGGGCCAGCGTGCCTAAGCGCACCGATATCCAGTCCGTCCTGGTCATCGGCTCCGGCCCGATCGTCATCGGCCAGGCAGCCGAGTTCGACTACTCCGGCACCCAGGCGTGCCGGGTCCTGAAGGCCGAGGGCCTGCGGGTCATCCTGGTCAACTCCAACCCGGCCACGATCATGACCGACCCGGAGATCGCCGACGCCACCTACGTCGAGCCGATCACCCCGGAATTCGTCGAGAAGATCATCGCCAAGGAGCGCCCGGACGCCCTGCTGCCCACCCTGGGCGGCCAGACCGCGCTGAACACCGCGATCTCGCTGCACGCGTCCGGCACCCTGGAGCAGTACGGCGTCGAGCTGATCGGCGCCAACGTCGAGGCGATCAACAAGGGCGAGGACCGCGACCTGTTCAAGGAGGTCGTCGAGGCGGTCCGCCGCAAGATCGGCCACGGCGAGTCCGCGCGCTCCTACATCTGCCACTCCATGGACGACGTCATGAAGGGCGTCGAGGAGCTGGGCGGCTACCCGGTCGTCGTCCGCCCGTCCTTCACCATGGGCGGCGCCGGCTCCGGCTTCGCCCACGACGAGGAGGAGCTGCGCCGCATCGCCGGCCAGGGCCTGGCCCTGTCGCCGACCACCGAGGTGCTCCTGGAGGAGTCCATCCTGGGCTGGAAGGAGTACGAGCTGGAGCTGATGCGCGACAAGAACGACAACGTCGTGGTCGTCTGCTCCATCGAGAACTTCGACCCGATGGGCGTGCACACCGGTGACTCCATCACCGTCGCCCCGGCGATGACGCTCACCGACCGCGAGTACCAGACCCTGCGCGACATCGGCATCGCCGTGATCCGCGAGGTCGGCGTGGACACCGGCGGCTGCAACATCCAGTTCGCCGTCAACCCCGTCGACGGCCGGGTCATCGTCATCGAGATGAACCCGCGCGTCTCGCGCTCCTCGGCGCTCGCCTCCAAGGCCACCGGCTTCCCGATCGCGAAGATCGCCGCCCGGCTGGCCGTCGGCTACACGCTCGACGAGATCCCCAACGACATCACCGAGCAGACCCCGGCGTCCTTCGAGCCGACCCTCGACTACGTCGTGGTCAAGGTCCCGCGCTTCGCCTTCGAGAAGTTCCCGGCGGCGGACGCCCGGCTGACCACCACCATGAAGTCGGTCGGCGAGGCGATGGCCATCGGCCGCAACTTCACCGAGGCGCTGAACAAGGCGCTGCGCTCGCTGGAGAAGAAGGGCAGCCAGTTCGAGTTCACCGGCGACCCGGGCGACAAGGCGGAGCTGCTGGTCAAGGCCGAGATCCCCACGGACGGCCGGATCAACACCGTCATGCAGGCGATCCGGGCCGGCGCCACCCCGGAGGAGGTCTTCGACGCCACGAAGATCGACCCGTGGTTCGTCGACCAGCTCTTCCTGGTCAAGGAGATCGCCGACGAGATCGCGGCCGCCGACCAGCTCGGCCCCGAGGTCCTGGCGTACGCCAAGCGGCACGGCTTCTCCGACGCCCAGATCGCCGCGATCCGCGGCCTGACCGAGGACGTCGTCCGCGAGGTCCGGCACGCGCTCGGCGTCCGCCCGGTCTACAAGACGGTCGACACCTGCGCCGCCGAGTTCGCCGCGAAGACCCCGTACTTCTACTCGTCCTACGACGAGGAGAGCGAGGTCGCGCCCCGCGAGAAGCCCGCGGTGATCATCCTGGGCTCCGGCCCGAACCGCATCGGCCAGGGCATCGAGTTCGACTACTCCTGCGTCCACGCCTCCTTCGCGCTCTCCGACGCGGGCTACGAGACCGTCATGGTCAACTGCAACCCGGAGACCGTCTCCACCGACTACGACACCTCCGACCGCCTGTACTTCGAGCCGCTGACGCTCGAAGACGTGCTGGAGATCGTGCACGCCGAGCAGGCCGCGGGCCCGGTCGCGGGCGTCGTCGTCCAGCTCGGCGGCCAGACCCCGCTGGGCCTGGCGCAGGCGCTCAAGGACAACGGCGTACCGATCGTCGGCACCTCGCCGGAGGCCATCGACCTCGCCGAGGAGCGCGGCGCCTTCGGCCAGGTGCTGACCGAGGCGGGCCTGCCCGCCCCCAAGTACGGCACCGCCTACTCCTTCGCCGAGGCCAAGGGCATCGCCGCCGAGATCGGCTACCCGGTCATGGTCCGGCCGTCCTACGTCCTCGGCGGCCGCGGCATGGAGATCGTCTACGACGAGCCGTCGCTGGGCGAGTACCTGGAGCGGCACGCCGGCCTGATCGACCAGCACCCGGTCCTCATCGACCGCTTCCTGGACGACGCCATCGAGATCGACGTGGACGCCCTCTACGACGGCCACGAGCTCTACCTCGGCGGCGTCATGGAGCACATCGAGGAAGCCGGCATCCACTCCGGCGACTCCGCCTGCGCGCTGCCGCCCATCACCCTCGGCGGCTACGACATCAAGCGCCTGCGGGCCTCCACCGAGGCCATCGCCAAGGGCGTCGGCGTCCGCGGCCTGATCAACATCCAGTTCGCGATGGCCGGCGACATCCTGTACGTGCTGGAGGCCAACCCGCGCGCCTCCCGTACGGTCCCCTTCACCTCGAAGGCGACCGCGGTGCCGCTGGCCAAGGCCGCCGCCCGTATCTCGCTGGGCGCCACCGTCGCCGAGCTGCGCGCCGAGGGCATGCTGCCGAAGAGCGGCGACGGCGGCACCCTGCCGCTGGACTCGCCGATCTCCGTCAAGGAGGCCGTGATGCCCTGGTCGCGGTTCCGCGACGTCACCGGGCAGGGCGTGGACACCGTGCTGGGCCCGGAGATGCGCTCCACCGGCGAGGTCATGGGCATCGACTCGGTCTTCGGCACGGCGTACGCCAAGTCGCAGTCCGGCGCGTACGGCGCGCTGCCCACCAAGGGCCGCGCTTTCGTGTCCGTCGCCAACCGCGACAAGCGCGCGATGATCTTCCCGGCGCGGGAGCTGGTCGCCCACGGCTTCGAGCTGCTGGCCACCTCCGGCACCGCCGAGGTGCTGCGCCGCAACGGCATCAACGCCACCGTCGTCCGCAAGAAGAGCGAGGGCGAGGGCCCCAACGGCGAGAAGACCATCGTCCAGCTCATCCACGACGGCGAGGTCGACCTGATCGTCAACACGCCGTACGGCACCGGCGGCCGCCTGGACGGCTACGACATCCGCACCGCCGCCGTCGCCCGCGCCGTGCCCTGCCTGACCACGGTCCAGGCGCTGGCCGCCGCGGTCCAGGGCATCGAAGCGATGTCCCGCGGCGACGTGGGCGTGCGCTCCCTCCAGGAACACGCGCGGCAGCTGACCGCGGCCCGCGAGGAGTAAGGGCCCTGAGGGGGACACCGGCAGCGGTGTCCCCCTCTTCATGAGCCCCGTCTCCTCCGTCCCCTCGACCCGCGGAAGGCCCCGCCCGCTCGTGTACTCCCTCTTCTTCAACCTGATCTTCCGCCGCATGGACCCCGAGAAGGCCCACCACCTGGCCTTCCGCTGGATCCGGCTGGCCGCGCGCATCCCGGTGCTGCGCACCTTCGCCGCGGCCGTCCTGGCCCCCCGCTACAAGGAGCTGCGCGTCGAGGCCCTGGGCCGCCGCATGCACGGCCCCTTCGGACTGGCCGCCGGCTTCGACAAGAACGCCGTCGCCATCGACGGCATGGCCATGCTCGGCTTCGACCACGTCGAGATCGGTACGGTCACCGCCGAGCCGCAGCCCGGCAACCCCAAGAAGCGCCTGTTCCGCCTCGTACCGGACCGCGCGCTCATCAACCGCATGGGCTTCAACAACGACGGTTCGGCGGCCGTGGCGGCCCGCCTGGCCGCCCGCAACCCGGTCTTCCGTACGACGCTGGGCGTCAACATCGGCAAGACCAAGGTCGTCCCCGAGGACGAGGCGATCGCCGACTACGTGGCCTCCACGGAGCGGCTCGCCGGACACGCCGACTACCTGGTCGTCAACGTCTCCTCGCCGAACACCCCCGGCCTGCGCAACCTCCAGGCCGTCGACCACCTGCGCCCGCTGCTCAGCGCGGTCCGCGAGGCGGCCGACCGCACCGTCACCGGGCGGCGCGTCCCGCTGCTGGTCAAGATCGCACCGGACCTCGCCGACGAGGACGTGGACGCGGTCGCCGACCTCGCCGTGGAACTGGGTCTGGACGGCATCATCGCCACCAACACCACCATCGCCCGCGACAGCCTCGGCCTGGTCTCCGACCCGGCCCTGGTCCAGGAGACCGGCGGCCTGTCCGGCGCCCCGGTCAAGGAACGCTCCCTGGAGGTGCTGCGGCGCCTGTACGCCCGCGTCGGCGACCGGGTCACCCTGATCGGCGTCGGCGGCATCGCGACCGCCGAGGACGCCTGGCAGCGCATTCTCGCCGGCGCCACCCTGGTGCAGGGCTACAGCGCCTTCATCTACGAGGGCCCGTTCTACGCCCGCGCCATCCACAAGGGCCTCGCCGCGCGCCTGCGCAACAGCCCGTACGCCACCCTCGCCGACGCGGTCGGCGCCGAGCACAAGAAGGTGACCGCATGACGGCCCCGACCCCCTTCGGTGCCCGTCTGAGGGCCGCCATGGACGCCCGTGGCCCGCTCTGCGTCGGCATCGACCCGCACGCCTCACTGCTGGCCGACTGGGGCCTGAGCGACGACGTGGCGGGCCTGGCGGCCTTCTCCCGGACCGTCGTCGAGGCGCTGGCCGACCGTGTCGCCGTCCTCAAGCCGCAGTCCGCCTTCTTCGAGCGCTTCGGCTCGCGCGGCATCGCCGTCCTGGAGGAGACCGTCGCGGCGGCCCGGGAGGCCGGTGCCCTGGTCCTGATGGACGCCAAGCGCGGCGACATCGGCTCCACCATGGCCGCGTACGCCGCCACCTACCTGCACCCGGCCTCGCCGCTGTTCTCGGACGCGGTCACGGTCAGCCCGTACCTGGGCTTCGGGTCGCTCGCCCCGGCCGTCGATCTGGCCGCGGCGAACGGCTGCGGCCTGTTCGCCCTCGCGCTGACCTCGAACCCCGAGGGTCAGGAGGTCCAGCACGCGGTACGGGCCGACGGCCGCACCGTCGCCGCGACCGTACTGGGCCACCTGAAGGACGCGAACGCCGACGCCGCCGCCCGCGGTGAGCTGGGCTCGTACGGGGCCGTCGTCGGCGCCACGCTCGGCGACCTGTCCGCGTACGACCTGGCGACCGGCGGGCCGCTGCTCGCGCCCGGCATCGGAGCCCAGGGCGCGACCCCAGCGGACCTCCCGCGGGTCTTCGGGGACGCCGTCCGCAACGTCGTGCCGAGCGTCAGCCGGGGGGTGCTGCGGCACGGTCCGGACGTCGCCGCACTTCGCGAGGCCGCCCTCCGATGTGCCGACGAGGTGCGGACAGCGGTCGAACGACGGGGACTTTAGTCCCGAAATGTCCTGGTCAGCTGAGTCTGACCAGGACTTTTCGTCTGTTCTCGCTGACTCCGAGCGCCTTGGCCGCTAGTCTCCGACGAGAGCAGTGCACGTAAGCGCGTTGCTCGTTGCTCCGCAGGTGCGGGGCGACTAGGTTCCACACCGGTCCGTATCCGACAGTTCGACATCCGAGGTGACGTAGGCGTGGCTCTTCCGCCCCTTACCCCTGAACAGCGCGCAGCCGCGCTCGAGAAGGCCGCCGCGGCTCGCCGGGAGCGCGCCGAGGTCAAGAATCGGCTCAAAAATTCCGGCGCCTCCCTTCATGACGTCATCAAGCAGGGCCAGGAGAACGACGTCATCGGCAAGATGAAGGTCTCCGCCCTCCTTGAGTCCCTGCCCGGCGTCGGCAAGGTCCGCGCCAAGCAGCTCATGGAGAGGCTGGGTATCTCCGAGAGCCGCCGGGTCCGCGGCCTGGGCACGAACCAGATCGCCGCCCTGGAGCGCGAGTTCGGCGAGAAAGCCGGCTGAGTTTCCTGGCAGCGCCGGGGAACTGGAATAATCGCCGCATGGCTGCAACACCCCGGGGGACGTCCCCCGTATCCCCGGACGCCCGTCCGCGGCTGACCGTGCTCTCCGGCCCCTCCGGGGTCGGCAAGAGCACGGTCGTCGCCCATATGCGCAAGGTCCACCCCGAGGTCTGGCTCTCGGTGTCGGCCACCACGCGCAAGCCGCGCCCCGGGGAGCGGCACGGCGTCCAGTACTTCTTCGTGGACGACGAGGAATTCGACAAGCTCGTCGCCAACGGCGAACTGCTGGAATGGGCCGAATTCGCGGGCAACCGCTACGGCACCCCCCGCAAGGCCGTCCAGGACCGTCTGGAGGCCGGGGAGCCGGTCCTGCTGGAGATCGACCTCCAGGGGGCCCGGCAGGTCCGCGAGTCCATGAAGGAGGCCCAGCTGGTCTTCCTGGCCCCGCCGAGCTGGGACGAGCTGGTCCGCCGGCTCACCGGCCGCGGCACCGAGGCGCCCGAGGTCATCGAGCGCCGCCTGGCGGCCGCAAAGGTCGAGCTGGCCGCCGAGCCCGAGTTCGACGAGACCCTGGTCAACACCTCCGTCGAGGACGTCAGCCGTGAGCTGCTAGCCTTGATGAAGGTTCTTTGATCTTTACACCTGTTTACACCCCCCTTCGGAAGGCAGAGAGTGTCCTCTTCCATCACCGCGCCCGAGGGCATCATCAACCCGCCGATTGATGAGCTTCTCGAGGCCACCGACTCGAAGTACAGCCTCGTGATCTACGCCGCCAAGCGCGCCCGTCAGATCAACGCGTACTACTCGCAGCTCGGCGAGGGCCTGCTGGAGTACGTCGGCCCGCTGGTCGACACCCACGTCCACGAGAAGCCCCTGTCGATCGCGCTCCGCGAGATCAACGCGGGTCTGCTGACCTCCGAGGCCGTCGAGGGCCCGGCTCAGTGAGCATCCGGGCGCCCCGGCGTCTGGAGGACCCCGGCACGGCGCCTTGACCAAGGGCCCGGCAGCGCCGCTGCCGGGCCCTTGGTGTGTCATGGGGGAGTAACGACCGGGCCGACCTGGCCGACCGGGGTCCGCACCCCACCTGGGGCGGAACCCACGGAGTGGGGAGAGAACGCGATGGGCAAGCCGACACAGCCGCAGCGGGCGGATGGAGTCGAGGCGGCGGGCGGAGCTTCGGCCGGGATGGCGGGGGACGGGCCCGAGGCGATGGAGGGGAACGGTCCCGCGCGCCGCCCCCGGGTCGTCCTCGGGGTCAGCGGCGGCATCGCCGCGTACAAGGCGTGCGAGCTGCTGCGCCGCCTCACCGAGTCGGGGCACGACGTCCGGGTGGTGCCGACCGCGGCGTCCCTGCACTTCATCGGCGAGGCCACCTGGGCCGCACTGTCCGGCAACCCGGCCTCCACCGAGGTGTGGGAGTCGGTCCACGAGGTCCCGCACGTCCGCATCGGCCAGTCCGCCGACCTGGTCGTGGTGGCCCCCTGTACGGCCGACATGCTCGCCAAGGCCGCCCACGGCCTGGCCGACGACCTGCTGACCAACACCCTCCTCACCGCGCGCTGCCCGGTGATCTTCGCCCCGGCGATGCACACCGAGATGTGGGAGCACCCGGCCACCCAGGAGAACGTCGCCACGCTGCGCCGCCGCGGCGCCCTCGTCATCGAGCCCGCCGTCGGGCGGCTGACCGGCGTGGACACCGGCAAGGGCCGCTTCCCCGACCCCGCCGAGATCTTCGAGACCTGCCGCCGCGTCCTGGCCCGCGGCCCGCTCGGCCTGACGCAGGACCTCGCGGGCCGGCACGTCGTCATCAGCGCCGGCGGCACCCGCGAGCCCCTGGACCCGGTCCGCTTCCTGGGCAACCGCTCCTCCGGCAAACAGGGGTACGCGCTCGCCCGCACCGCCGTGGCCCGCGGCGCCCGCGTCACCCTCGTCGCCGGCAACAGCGAGCTGCCCGATCCGGCCGGGGTGGACGTGGTGCACATCGGTACGGCCGTCCAACTGCGCGAGGCCGTGCTGAAGGCGGCGGCGGACGCCGACGCGGTGGTCATGGCGGCCGCCGTGGCCGACTTCCGGCCCGCCGCCTACGCCACCGGAAAGATCAAGAAGAAGGACGGCCAGGAGCCCGAGCCGGTCGCCCTCGTCCGTAATCCGGACATCCTCGCCGAGATCTCCGCCGACCGCCCCCGCCCCGGCCAGGTGATCGTCGGCTTCGCCGCCGAGACCGACGACGTCCTCGCCAACGGACGCTCGAAACTCACTCGAAAGGGTTGTGATCTGCTGGTCGTCAACGAGGTCGGCGACCACAAGGCGTTCGGCTCGGCGGAGAACGAGGCGGTGATCCTGGCCGCCGACGGCGCCGAGACGCCCGTACCGTACGGACCGAAGGAGGCCCTCGCCGACACGGTCTGGGACCTCGTGACCCCCCGCCTGCCCACCCCGCAGCCCTCTTCCACCCCTCCTACCTCATGATCGGAACCCGCCGCCCCGGTCTCCGCCGGAACGAGATCTTCCTCTCTCCGGCGCGGTGTCCCAGGTCACGGCGGGTCCATAAATCGAGACTGCGTGCCCGAACGCCTCTCATGACCGATAAACTGGCCGCGGATCGTGCCGAGCGCAGCTCTCGGCCCTTCCGCCAATGATCAGCCAGCAGCCGCTGCAACCCCAGGGAGCGATGTGTCCCGCCGCCTGTTCACCTCGGAGTCCGTGACCGAGGGTCACCCCGACAAGATCGCTGACCAGATCAGCGACACCATCCTCGACGCCCTCCTGAAGGAGGACCCGGCCTCCCGGGTCGCCGTCGAGACGTTGATCACCACCGGCCTGGTCCACGTGGCCGGCGAGGTGACGACGAAGGCGTACGCCGACATCCCCAACCTCGTACGCAACAAGGTCCTCGAGATCGGCTACGACTCGTCGAAGAAGGGCTTCGACGGTGCCTCCTGCGGCGTCTCGGTCTCCATCGGCGCGCAGTCCCCGGACATCGCCCAGGGCGTCGACACCGCCTACGAGAAGCGCGTCGAGGGCGATGAGGACGAGCTGGACAAGCAGGGCGCGGGCGACCAGGGCCTGATGTTCGGCTACGCCTGCGACGAGACCCCGGAGCTGATGCCGCTCCCGATCCACCTCGCGCACCGCCTGTCCCGGCGCCTGTCCGAGGTCCGCAAGAACGGCACCATCCCCTACCTGCGCCCCGACGGCAAGACCCAGGTCACCATCGAGTACGACGGCCACAAGGCCGTCCGCCTCGACACCGTCGTGGTCTCCTCGCAGCACGCCTCGGACATCGACCTCGACTCCCTGCTCGCCCCGGACATCCGCGAGTTCGTCGTCGAGCACGTCCTCAACCAGCTCGTCGAGGACGGCATCAAGCTGGACACCGACGGCTACCGCCTGCTGGTCAACCCCACCGGCCGCTTCGAGATCGGCGGCCCGATGGGCGACGCCGGTCTGACCGGCCGCAAGATCATCATCGACACCTACGGCGGCATGTCCCGCCACGGCGGCGGCGCCTTCTCCGGCAAGGACCCGTCCAAGGTCGACCGCTCCGCCGCCTACGCCATGCGCTGGGTCGCCAAGAACGTCGTAGCGGCCGGGCTGGCCGCCCGCTGCGAGGTCCAGGTCGCCTACGCCATCGGCAAGGCCGAGCCGGTCGGCCTGTTCGTCGAGACCTTCGGCACTGCCACGGTCGACGTCGACAAGATCGAAACCGCCATCACCGAGGTCTTCGACCTCCGCCCGGCCGCCATCATCCGCGACCTCGACCTCCTCCGCCCCATCTACTCCCAGACCGCCGCCTACGGCCACTTCGGCCGCGAGCTGGAGGACTTCACCTGGGAGCGGACGGATAGGGTGGAGGCGCTGAAGAAGGCTGCGGGGCTGTAGTCCTGCGCTGCGCTTGAAGGCCCCGGCCCCGGCCCGCTTCGGCGGGGCGGGGCCGGGGCGTTTGCGTGCACGACGCGCGAGCGCGTCCCCCACACACTCCGGGGCGTCACCCGCCCTCGGACGTCCCGTAACCGGCTCCGCCTGCTTCGCCCGGCGCCTCCTCGTCGGAGTCTCCGGCGGATTCGTCTCCTGCGGTCCCGGGGGAGTCGAACCGCCGGCGGATGGCCGACGCCGCTTCCTCGCACCCCTCGGCGGCCAGGCAGTCCGCGATCCGACGGGCGAACAGAGCCCGTACGTACTCGTCACGGGCCAGCCCGGCGTCATCCATGAACGACCCCAGCACCGTGGGGACGTCCGGCTCCTCCGGTTCCCGCTCACCGTCACCGTCCCGGAACGGCTGCCCGTCCGGGGCGGCGAACGACGAGAAGTACGCGCCGTGCGGTGCGGTGCTGCCGTTCACCGACTCCCCGTTCACCCGCTCTCCGGGCGCGTCGGGGCGCGCGACCAGGTGCCGGAACAGCTCCGGCACCTCCTGGTTGTTGGCGGCAGAGGACAGTTGCGCCAACGGACCTATGAGGTCCACGGTCTTCTCGATCCGGTCGTCGTGCTTGGCCATCCACCAGACCACGGCACTGCCGGTGTCTTTCAGTACCTCGTTGCCCAGATACGTGCGCTTGCTGCGTTCGTAGTTGCGTTCGTGCTCCCAGACGTCCTCGTCCTTGCGGACCGTCGAGAGCTTGGTGAGACGTTCCCGGTCCGCGTCGGACAGCTGGAGCGTGACGTTCTCGGCCATCGCCTCGACCCGGTCCGTCACGTCGGGCTCCATGGTGCCCAGCGCCCCGTCGAGCTGGTGCTGGGCCAACGTGCTGTGGTGCGGATTCTGCCGTGCGGTGACGGCTCGCGCCCGGGCGAGGACGGCGTCGACCGCCAGCCCGCCCGCGTTCACGCGAGGGGCGTCCACCGCGGCGGCGAGCGGACGCCAGCGGATCGTGGCGGAGAACAGGAAGTCGTAGTCCGGTACGGAGCTGGGGAGCGCCACCCCCGCCACGGTCCTCTCCCAGCGCTCGACGGGCGGTACCGGGAGATCCGGGTGAGCGGGATACTCCCACGGCCCGGAGGGCCGGCGCCGGGAATCGGACCAGAAGGCCGCGGCCGAGCCGGTGACCAGGACGGCCGCCGACGCGGACCAGGCCCAGACGGGCCATTGCAGGCTAAGCCCGGCGATGACCAGGAGCAGAGCGCAGATGACGGTGAGGAAGACCGTGGCGGTCTTGTGGCCAGAACTCATGACGATCTCCGGGAGCGGGTCACAGGCTGGGAACGGGCGGCTCGATACCGTGCGCGGCGTCGATCCGGCACTCGAGCGCCGCGAACAGCGTCCGGCGCTCCACCGCCTCGGCGGGCACGGCCGGAACCCAGTCGCGGGCGACGGTGTGCAGGCGGGCGAGGACGCCCGGAGCCCGGGCGGCGGCGTCCACCACGACATCGAGCAGTGATTCCAGGTGCGGCCCGGTGGCCAGCGCCGCCGTCAGCCAGTCCGCCAGAGGCTCGCGCCACTCCTCGTACGGACGATGGCGCAACACGGCGGCCCAGCCGGCAGTCAGCCGTTCCCGGACCGCCGTACTGCGGAACAGACCGCGGGTGCGGACAGCCACCGCGGCCATGGCCAGCAGGAGCGCCGCGTCGGTCGGCCACCGTTCCGGCTGCAGTCGGCCCAGCAGCATCCGGAAGAGCCGGCCGCCCTTGCGCGCGAGGCCGAGCAGCGCTTCGAACGCCTGGTCGTCGCCGGAGCCGGACGCCCGCGCCAGGTGATGCAGCCGTACCAACGCCTGGTCCGGGTGCCGCACGGCCATGACCTGGGAACAGACCACGACGAGCGCTTGGCGCAGGTCCCTCGGCAGGCCCGCCACAAGAGACCACTCGTAGATCCGCTGGCGGAACGCGCGGCCGAAGCCGTCGTGATTCAGGCCCTCCGTCAGCGCTTGGGAGATGTCGGCGAGCAGCCGTCCGGCGTGGCGCCCGGCCCACTGCTCGGCCAGCCACCACAGATCCTGGGGGCGCCCACTGGCCAGACACTGTTCCGCGAACCAGCCGATCAGCTCCTTCCGGGTCTCCTGGGGCAGCTCGTGCCAGGCGACACAGTCACGCACCCAGTCGCGGAACTGCTGGCGAAGGTCCGAGAAGTACGTCCAGAAGTGAGCGCGGATCGCCGCGTCGTATCCCAGGACGCGGAACCGGACACCGCCGTCCTTGCCCGTACCGGCTTCGACGGCCTTGAACTCGGCCGCGAGGTCGGTGTGGTCGAGGCGGGGGCGGTCGTCACCGGGATGGCCGAGGATGTCCTGCAGGGTGTTGGCCGCCCGTAGCACGATGGCGGGGTCGCGACCGTGGAACATCGCCAGGGAGAGGGCGAGGGCGCGTTGGCGGCCGGTGAGTTGGGCCATGAAGTCGGCGACCCGGGGCTTGCGGCTGTCGGCCCGCTCGGCCATCGCCCGGTCGCACCAGCGGCGGAAATCGCCGGCCGCGCCATCCGCGTCTCGGGCGCGGCGGATCTGACCGGCGAGTTTGGCGAGGTCCTCCATCGTGGCGTCTGCCGTGTACTGGGTCAACTGCGGGGTGGCGAGGTCGGCGGGGTCCGGGTGGATGCCGTCCCGGCGGAGGTACCGCATCAGCAGCCTGCCGCCATTCGGGCGTTCGATCTCGGCCGTGAGCCAGTGCAGGTCCTGGCGTTGCAGGTGGTCGAATTGCTGGGGCAGGACGACGACGAGCCGTGCCGAGCGGGTCGCGACCACGGACCGGAAGTCGGAGAGCTCGGCCTGTACGGCGTTGTAGCGCTCGGCGTCGCTGCTCGACAGATCCAGCAGCATCCGGTCGCGCTCGCCGATCAGCGCGGTGTCGAGAGCCCGGTCCGTGGTGTCGTCCTGGGTGTCGGGAAGCTCGTGGAAGTTGCCCGCGCCCTCGGAGAGTTCGTGCAGCAGCATCAGCGCGGCGGCCCGCCGGCCGCTGCCGGGCTGCCCGGCTATCAGGACGGTGCCGTGGTCGTGCAACAGGCTCCGCGCCCGGCGGAATCCAGACGGATAGACGAATCGTTGGTAGAGCCAGCGGCGGTCGTCCTCCGCGATGGCGAGGGATGTCCGCACCCGTGCGGCCAGGCGTGAAACGGCTTCGTGAACGTAGAAGTTGTACTGGGGGCCGTCCCCGGAGTTCAGCGGGGCGTGTGCCTGGTGGACGTAGGAGCCGAAATGGCCTGCGACGCGCTCGGTCATCGCTCGCCGTCCCGGCGGCGGGGAGACGGACCGAACCGGTGGCTGATCGGCATGTGTGCGTAGTCAGTGGAGACCTGTGTCGTTCCGTCGCCGTTGATCTTTGTTCCGCCGGTGCCGATCTGGTCGCCGGACCCGGTGTGCATCGGCGCGTTGGACTCGTTGACGAAGGTGCCGACGGTGCCGCGAAGGTTTCCGATGCCGCCACGCTGTCCCTCGTTGCGCACCGACGGGACGGGCTCGTGGGGCGATTCCTGGCCGGCGCGCTCCGTGGACGGCGCTGCCGTGTCCAGCGGCGCCAGCTCGGGTACCTGCGCGACGAGCCGGTCACCGAGCCGCGCGATCTCCCGCTCACCGCCGTCCCGCAGCCACAGCCGCTCGTACTGGCACTCCGCGAGCTCGGCGAGGGAGGGCGGCAGTGACTTGGGGTCGAGTTGTTCCACACGCCGGCCCAGCAGCAGCGGCACGACCAGGATCCCGCAGGTGAGTGCCTCCTCGATCTCACGGCGTACCCAGTCGTCCTCGTTGTCCAGCGCCCGCCGGTCCGGACGTTGCCGGTCGGGGGCGTCCAGCCAGCGTTCGCCTATGAGAGCGAGGAGGACGCAGCTGCGCCGGACGGCGTTGATGATGTCACGTTCGTAGCGCGCGCCGAGAGGGATCGATGCCCCGGCGAGGAAGGTGCTGTCTTTCCCGAAGCGGTCGGACAGCGCCTCCTTGAGCCGTTGTGCGGTGTCCTTGCCGTCGCCGGTGCGGTAGTTGATGAAGATTTCGGGCATGGCTGAGTGACCTTCCTGAGTTGCAGGTGGATGAGCTGGGGGACGTGTGGCAGGCCGCGGCGCGGCGGGCGGTTCCTACCGGGGGGCCGCGGCCAGCGTCGTGGAGAGTTCCGGGCTGAGTTCCCGTACGGATGCGTTGCGGGGGTGGCGCCCCAATGTGCGGGCCAGCCGTCGCAGGTCGGCGGTGATCGTCGCGGACTGGACGAGGCTGATGGTGGGGAGCAGACCTCGGGTCACTTCACAGGCGAGTTCGATCTCGCCCGCGGCGGCGTGCGCGAGGGCGCGCCGGAGTTCGTAGCGCGAGCGGGTGCGCAGTGCGTGACCGGGCAGCCGCGCGGTCTCCCTGCCGAGGATTTCCGCGGCCTGCCGCGGCCGTCCCAGTTCGTAGAGGCACCAGCCGGTGAACATCGCCACCACGTCGGGCAGGTGGGAGGCGCCGATGACGGGTTCGTGCGGGTCGCGGCGTTCGAGTGCGAGGAGGTTCCGGGACCGGTCGAGACTGCGCATGCAGGCGTCGTAGTCGCCCTTGACGGCTTGGCACTGGGCCAGCTTCTGTGCGGCCAGGCCCTTGATCCGTGGCGGGGCCTGGCTGTCGAGCGCGTGTGTGGCCAGGTCGACGGCGCGGTCCGTATCTCCCCGGAAGAGGCTGATCAGCGAACGGCGGGCCAGCGCGTACGCGGCCAGGCTGTCGTCGTTGCCCGCCTCCGCGAGTTCCACGGCGCGGTCGGTCCACCACAGTGCGGCATCGTCGTTCCCCGATTCCTGGGCCATCCAGCCCGTGTACTCGGCGAACCGGGACGCGAGTACCAGAAGTGCCTGACGGGTGCGGGTGCCGCTGCGGGCGGCCAGTTGTTGCAGGCTGTGGGTCTGGGAGATCAGCTGCGGTAATAACGCGCCGGGGCCCGAGACCTGTCCGAGCCGCCGGTACTGGCCGAACAGCGCCCGTGAAGCGTCGACCAGCGTCGAGGCCCCGGTACCGGTGGTGACGTTCATGCCGCCCACCCCGATCCCCAGGACCGAGGCCGCTCCGGCGCTGATCACGCGCCGGCGGCCCACCGGCTGGAACGATCCCGACCCGTCCTTGTCCAAGTGCATCAGCCATACCTCACCTTCGTGACTCGTCGGCGTAATGCCCTGTGCCGGTGCGGGCGCCGGCACCAGGCCGGCCAGCGCCCCTCGTGCACCGAGTTCTTCGTCGCAGAGCCGGGCGAGCTGCGGAGTCGGGAGTTTCAGGCCCCGTTCCACCTTGCTCAGCTGCCCTTTGCTGTAGTGGACCCGTCGGCCCAGCTGGTCCAGTGAGAGATCCGCTGCCAGGCGGCGTCTGCGGAGTTCCGGTCCGAACGCGTGGGGCTGCTGCGGAAGCATGCGATCCTCCGTAACTGTCCGTCCGGGCAGCCGGCGAGCGTTGCGTGTCAGCGTGCGGCAGGCGGCACGGCGGAACAAGGCGAAAAGGGCTGTTTCCCGTTTCCACCTGGGAGCGAACCGGATGGGGCGACGGCTGTCGAGACCATGGAACGGGCCCCGGCCCCGGCGCCGCTGTCACCCCCATCTGCTAAACCTGAACCCGTGACCAGGAAAGACGATGACCACAGCGCGGGCGCGGAGCAGCTTGCGTTGATTCGGGAGGTGGTGCGGGGGCGGAAGGGGGAGCGGGCGCGGCCGCGGACTTGGCGGGGGGCCGAGTTGGCGGAGGAGTTGCCGGTGGCTCGGGTGCTGGTGGACAAGGGGCTGGTGCATCTGGACCGGTATTTCGATTACGCGGTGCCGGCGGCCATGGACGCTGAGGCGCAGCCCGGGGTGCGGGTGCGGGTGCGGTTCGGGGCCGGGGAGAAGGGGGGCCGGCGGGAAGGGGGGAAGCTGGTCAACGGGTTCGTGGTGGAGCGGGTGGCGGAGAGCGAGTTCCGTGGGGTGCTCGCGCCGATCGCGCAGGTGCTGTCGCCCGAGCGGGTGCTGACGCCGGAGCTGCTGGGGCTGTGCCGGGCCGTTGCCGACCGGTATGCGGGCACGCTCGCGGATGTGGTGCAGCTGGCGGTGCCGCCGCGGCGGGCGAAGGTGGAGGGGAAGGATTCCGGGGCGCCGTTGCCGCCGAACGCGATGCCCGACGTGGGGAGTTGGGGAAGATATGCGGCGGGTCCCGGCTTCCTGGAGGCGTTGGGGCGGGGGGAGTCGCCGCGGGCCGTGTGGACGGCGTTGCCGGGGCCGCAGTGGCCGCAGGAGCTGGCGCGGGCGATGGCCGCTGTGATGGCGTCCGGGCGCGGGGCGCTGGCCGTCCTGCCGGACGGGCGCGCCGCCGCGCGGGTGGACGCTGCGCTGGAGGAGCTGGTCGGGGCCGGGCGGCATGTGGTGCTGAGCGCGGACGCCGGGCCCGAGGAGCGGTACCGGCGGTGGCTGGCGGTCAGCCGCGGCGCGGTGCGGGCGGTGATCGGGACGCGGGCGGCGATGTTCGCGCCGGTGCGGGACCTGGGGCTGGCGGTCATCTGGGACGACGGGGACGGCAGTCACAGTGATCAGCGCGCGCCGCACCCTCATGCCCGTGAAGTGCTGCTGCAGCGGGCCGTGACCGAGCGGGCCGGATTCCTGCTGGGCGGCCTGAGCTGCACGGTCGAGGCGGCGCAGCTGGTGGAGACGGGCTGGGCGCGTCCGCTGACGGCCGACCGTGAGCAGGTGCGCGCCGCGGCGCCGCTGGTCCGTACGGTCGGTGACGCCGACGAGGCCCGGGACGCGGCGGCGCGGGCCGCGCGGCTGCCGACGCTGGCGTGGCAGGTGGTGCGCGAGGGACTCAAGCACGGGCCGGTGCTGGTTCAGGTGCCGCGACGGGGTTACGTACCGCGCCTGGCGTGTGAGCGCTGCCGGGAGCCGGCGCGGTGCCGGGCGTGCGCGGGTCCGCTGGAGGCGCGCGACGCGGGCGAGCTGCGGTGCGGCTGGTGCGGGCGCGAGGAGGGCGACTGGCACTGCGGGGAGTGCGGGGGCACGCGGCTGCGGGCCCGGATCGTGGGCGCGCGGCGGACGGCGGAGGAGCTGGGGCGGGCGTTTCCGGCCGTGCCGGTGCGGACGTCGGGGCGCGATCATGTGCTGGACACGGTGCCCGGCGTGCCGTCCCTGGTGGTGAGTACGCCGGGCGCGGAGCCGGTCGCCGAGGGCGGGTACGCCGCCGCGCTGCTGCTGGACGGCTGGGCGCTGCTCAGCCGCCCCGACCTGCGGGCCGGGGAGGAGGCGCTGCGGCGCTGGCTCCAGGCCGCGGCGCTGGTACGGGGCCACGCCGAGGGCGGCACGGTCGCGGTCATCGCGGAGGCGACGCTGCGCCCCGTACAGGCGCTGGTGCGGTGGGACCCCGCCGGGCACGCGGTCCGCGAGCTGGCGGAACGCGCCGAGCTGGGCTTTCCGCCGGTGTCCCGGATGGCGTCGGTGACCGGCCGCCCCGAGGACGTGGCCGAAATGCTGGCCGCGGCCGCGCTCCCGGAGGGCGCCGAGGTGCTGGGACCCGTACCCGTACCGGCGCCCGACGCGGGACGCCCGCGCCGGCCGGGGGACCCGCCGCCCGGGGAGGAATGGGACCGGGCGCTGGTACGAGTACGCCCCGGCCAGGGTGCCGCGCTGGCGGCGGCGCTCAAGACGGCGCAGGCTGCGCGGCTGGTCAAGCGGGAGGGGGAGGCGGTTTGGGTGCGGGTGGATCCGCCGGACCTTGGGTGAGGGGCTGGGGGGTTCGGAGGAGGGGCCGGGAAGCTTGGGGGAGCGGAGGGGAGAGTGCGGGAGCCTGGGTCCGGGTCAGAGGAGTTCGGCTGGGACCCGGGGAGTCTGGGGGAGCCCGGCAATCCTGGGCCCGGGTCCGAGGAGCTCGGCTGGGGCCCGGGGCTCTAGTGGCGGCTCGGGCCCCGGGTAAAGCCTGCCGGGCTGCAAGGCAAAGGCGAAAGCGCAGATGAGGAAAAGCCGCCCCGGGGGAGGAGCCGGGGCGGGGTGTGGGGGTGGTCAGCCGTTGCGGGGGCCGGGGAAGGCGCCGGGGCGGGCCTCTTCGCGGGACGGGACCGGGGACTGGCCCGGGAGCGTACGGGCGGCGGGCACCGACGGCGCGGCCGGCAGGCCGGGGGAGACGGCCAGGCTGCGGGCGCCGGACGGTTCGGCCGTTCGGACGGCCTCGCTGTTCTCGGAGCCGGGCTGGGCCGTGGAGCGGCGGGCGCCGTAACGGCGGTGCACGGCTTGTTTCGTGACGCCGAGGGCCGATCCCACCGCATCCCAGGAGAAGCCCAGCGAGCGGTCGAAGTCCACCGCCGCCGTGACGAGGGTTTCGACGCTGTCGCGCAGTTCCTGGGCGAGACGTACGGTCGGGGCGGGGGCGCGCCCGTAGACGACGAAGCCCGCGGACGGGCCGGTGCGCCGCGGCCGGTAGACGTTGCCGAGCTGAGCGGTCAGGGTGCGCAGGGCGTCCACCTGACGGCGGACCCGCTCGATGTCCCGTACCAGTAGGTGCAGGCTGGCGCGCGCCTGGGCGTCGTGGGTTGCGTGGTCGGCCATGAACAAGCCTCTCGAACCGGCGTTGGATGTGCAGAGGAACGTGACAAGCAGGTAAACGAGCGGGCCGCGAGGGCGGCCCGGCTCGGTCAATGCTGCTTGACCAACGCAACAGCAGTGGCTCTGGTCACGGTATGGGGGCGTACGGGCTCCAATGTGGGGCGCGCGTCTGTTCGCGCGCCCCCTCGAAGGGGTGGCCCATAGACTGGTGCGCCGTTCCGCAGCGTGTGAGAGGTAGTACGCCACCCATGAGGCTCGTCTTCGCCGGCACCCCCGAGGTCGCCGTACCCGCCCTGGATGCCCTGATCGCCTCGGACCGGCACGAGGTCGTCGCCGTCGTCACCCGGCCCGACGCCCCCGCCGGCCGCGGCCGCCGGCTGGTCGCCAGCCCGGTCGCCGAGCGCGCCGAGGAGGCCGGCATCGAGGTGCTCAAGCCCGCCAAGCCGCGCGACGAGGACTTCCTCGCCCGGCTGCGGGAGATCGCGCCGGACTGCTGCCCGGTCGTCGCCTACGGGGCGCTGCTGCCCAAGGCGGCCCTGGACATCCCCGCGCACGGCTGGGTCAACCTGCACTTCTCGCTGCTGCCCGCGTGGCGTGGCGCGGCGCCGGTGCAGCACGCGGTGCTGGCCGGTGACGAGGTGACCGGCGCCTCCACGTTCCAGATCGAGGAAGGGCTGGACTCCGGGCCGGTGTTCGGGGTGATCACGGAGGAGGTACGGCCGACCGACACCAGCGGCGACCTGCTGACCCGGCTGGCCCTCGCCGGGGCGGGGCTGCTGGCCACCACCATGGACGGCATCGAGGACGGCACGCTGCAGCCGGTGCCGCAGCCGGGCGAAGGCATCACCCTCGCGCCGAAACTGGAGGTCGAGGACGCGAAGGTGGACTGGACGGCGCCCGCCCTGCGGGTGGACCGGGTCGTGCGCGGGTGCGCGCCCGCGCCCGGCGCGTGGACGCTGTTCCGCGGCGAGCGGCTGAAGCTGATGTCGGTGGGTCTGGTGGCCGACCGTACGGACCTGGCGCCCGGCGAACTCGCCGTCACCAAGAAGGCGGTGTACGCCGGTACGGGCAGCCACGCGGTGGAACTGCTGTGGGTCCAGCCGCAGGGCAAGAAGCCGATGCGCGGCGCGGACTGGGCCCGCGGGGTGCGGATCGGGGACGCGGAGCGGTTGGGGGACTGAGGGCTCGGCTCCAGGGCCCCAGGGCTCGGTCCCAGGAACCCAGGAACCCAGGAACCCAGGGCCCCAGGGCTCGGCCTCAGGGCTCCCGGGCTCGGCCCCGGAACGCGGGGCTCGGACCCGGGCACCCAGGTCACGTCCCCAGGCCCCGAGGCCGTCGCGGCCGGTCACAGGCCCAGCACCCCCACCCCCTCCTCTCCGCCACGTAGGCTTGGGCCCGAACTTCTTCCCGTACAGCAGCGGAGCACATTTCCCGTGAGTGGCCAGTCGCGTCGTCCCAGCAAGCCCTATCGCCGCCCCCGTAAGGACCCGGTTCGGATACTCGCCTTCGAGGCGCTGCGGGCCGTCGACGAGCGGGACGCGTACGCGAACCTGGTGCTCCCGCCGATGCTGCGCAAGGCACGGGAGACCGGGGACTTCGACGGGCGGGACGCGGCGCTGGCCACCGAGCTGGTGTACGGCACGCTGCGGTGGCAGGGCACGTACGACGCGATCATCGCGCGGTGCGTGGACCGGCCGCTGCGCGAGGTGGACCCGCCGGTGCTGGACGTGCTCTCGCTCGGCGCTCACCAGCTGCTCGGCACGCGCATCCCGACACACGCCGCGGTGAGCGCCAGCGTCGAGCTGGCCCGCGTGGTGCTGGGCGACGGGCGCGCGAAGTTCGTCAACGCCGTGCTGCGGAAGATCGCCGCGGATGACCTGAACGGGTGGCTGGAGCGGGTCGCGCCGGAGTACGACGACGACCCCGAGGAGCATCTCGGGATCGTGCACGCGCACCCCCGGTGGGTCGTCTCGGCGCTCTGGGACTCCCTCGGCGGCGGGCGCGCGGGCCTGGAGGACCTGCTGGCGGCCGACAACGAGCGGCCCGAGGTCACGCTCGTGGCCCGGCCCGGGCGGTCCACCCCCGAGGAACTGATCGAGGCCGTGGGGGAGGAGAGCGCCCTGCCCGGCCGCTGGTCCCCGTACGCGGTACGGCTCGCCGAGGGCGGCGAGCCCGGCGCCCTGGACGCCGTACGGGAGGGCCGGGCCGGTGTCCAGGACGAGGGCAGCCAGCTCGTCGCGGTGGCCCTGGCCAACGCTCCCCTCGAAGGCGCCGACCGCACCTGGCTCGACGGCTGCGCCGGCCCGGGCGGCAAGGCCGCACTGCTGGGCGCGCTCGCCGCGCAGCGCGGCGCCCGGCTGCTCGCCTCCGAGAAGCAGCCGCACCGTGCCCGCCTGGTGGCGCGTTCGCTGGCGGGCAACCCCGGCCCGTACGAGGTCATCGCGGCCGACGGCACCCGCCCGCCGTGGCGCCCCGGCTCCTTCGACCGCGTCCTGATGGACGTCCCGTGCACCGGCCTCGGCGCCCTCCGGCGGCGCCCGGAGGCCCGCTGGCGCCGCCGCCCGGAGGACCTGGAAGGCTTCGCCCCCCTCCAGCGCGAACTCCTGCGCCAGGCCCTGCTCTCGGTCCGCGTCGGCGGCGTGGTCGGCTACGCGACCTGCTCACCGCACCTGGCCGAGACGCGCGCCGTGGTGGAGGACGTCCTCAAGGCACGGGGCGGCGCGGACGTGACCGCGGAGTGGATCGACGCCCGCCCGCTGCTGCCCGGCGTACCCGCTCTGGGCGACGGCCCGGACGTACAGCTGTGGCCGCATCTGCACGGTACGGACGCGATGTACTTGGCGCTGTTGCGGCGGACGGCGTAGGGCGTCGAGGCGGCGGGGGCCGGGCCACGGCCGTATGCCCCACCCACCCCCTTAGTCCCCCCGTCGGCAAGGGGACATACTGGAGGCATGGCCTTGATCAACCCCAGCATCCTGTCCGCAGACTTCGCCCGGCTCGCCGAGGAGGCGAAGGCCGTCGAGGGCGCCGACTGGCTGCATGTCGATGTGATGGACAACCACTTCGTGCCGAATCTGACGCTGGGTGCTCCGGTCGTCGAGGCGCTGAGCAAGGCGACGGACACCCCGCTCGATCTGCATCTGATGATCGAGGACCCGGACCGGTGGGCGCCGCAGTACATCGAGGCGGGTGCCGGGTCGGTGACCTTTCACGCGGAGGCGGCGGCCGCGCCCGTACGGCTGGCGCGGGAGATCCGGGCCAAGGGGGCGCGGGCCTCGATGGCGCTCAAGCCGGCCACGCCGGTCGAGCCGTACGAGGATCTGCTGCCCGAGCTGGACATGCTGCTGATCATGACCGTGGAGCCGGGCTTCGGCGGGCAGGCGTTCCTGGACATCATGCTGCCGAAGATCCGCCGGACCCGGGAGCTGATCTCCAAGCACGGCCTGCAGATGTGGCTCCAGGTGGACGGCGGGGTCTCGGCGTCCACGATCGAGCGGTGTGCGGAGGCCGGCGCGGACGTCTTCGTGGCGGGTTCGGCGGTGTACGGGGCGGACGACCCGGCCAAGGCGGTGCGCGAGCTGCGCGCGCAGGCCGAGGCCGCGACGGCCGGGGCCGGCTGGGCCTGCGCGCACTGACGTAGCGCCTTCGACGCAGGGGTGCCCGCGGACCGGCCGCGGGCACCGGCGCCGCACGTGGTGTGACCGGCCCCGCGCACGGGCCCGCACGCCGGTGTTTCTTGGTGTCACCGCCACCGAGCGTTCACGATGACCAGGGCGGTGATGGTCCCCGACCACCTCGGGTTTCTGCAAGGATGAGCAAAGACTCGATCAGGTGCGCACAAGGGGAGAATCTCGTGGTTGCCAGCCGCCCGCAGTCCGCAATGGGCCCCGCCGAGCTGGTGCAGGCCGCGGCCATGGCCCGCCGCTTCTACCTAGAGGGCAAGTCCAAGATCCAGATCGCCGAGGAGTTCGGCGTCAGCCGCTTCAAGGTCGCCCGGGTGCTGGAGACGGCGCTGGAGCGCGACCTCGTACGGATCGAGATCCGCGTCCCGGCGGAGCTGGACGCCGAACGGTCCGACGCGCTGCGGGCCCGCTACGGCCTGCGGCACGCGGTCGTGGTGGAGTCGCCCGCCGACGCGGCCGACGACGCCCCGGACCCGGAGAACCTCGGCGAGGTCGCGGCCGACCTGCTGGGGGAACTGGTGACGGAGGGGGACGTGCTCGGGCTCGCCTGGGGCCGGTCCACCATCCACATGGCGGCCGCGCTGCACCGCCTCCCGCCGTGCACGGTCGTGCAGCTGACCGGCGTGTACGACGCCGGGACCGCGGACCGCGGGTCGGTCGAGGCGGTCCGCCGCGCCGCCGACGTCTCGGGCGGCGAGGCGCACCCCATCTACGCGCCGATGCTGCTGCCCGATCCGGCGACCGCCGCCGCCCTGCGCGGCCAGACCGGCATCGCCCGCGCGTTCGAGTACTTCGACAAGGTCACCGTCGCCTGTGTCTCCATCGGCTCCTGGGCGCCGGGCATCTCCACCGTCTACGACATGCTCACGGAGCAGGAGCGGGAGCACTACGCCTCGCTGGGCGCCGCCGCCGAGATGTCCGCGCACCTCTTCGACGCCGAGGGGCGCCGGATCGGGCGGGACCTGGGCGAGCGGTGCATCACCGTCGAGGCGGACCGGCTGCGCCGTATCCCCGAGGTCGTGGCGATCGCGGGCGGCCGACGCAAGGCGGCGGCGATCGGCGCGGTGCTGCGGTCCGGGCTGGTGACGAGCCTGGTGACGGACACGGCCGCCGCCGATCATCTGCTGCTGGAGACGGGCCCCGGCCCGCGTCCGGCGCTGGAGCGGGCGGACCCGGACGGCTCGTGAGCCCTGCGGGAGGCCACTGGCTGATCTTGCAGGGACGCGAGACGTGATCTTGTGCGGACGCGGGCGCGCACCCCGTGCCGCCCTGTGACAGCATCGGCGCATGGTGATCCGTTCCGCTCCCCGTGCTGCCGTCGGCGTGCTCGCCGCGCTGCTGGCCTGCGTTCTGCTGTTGGTGTCCGGCTGTTCCGGAGGCGGTGGCGGGCAGGGGAGCGCGAAGCCCACGCACGGGGCGCCCTCGGGGAGCGCCACCGCGCCGGAGTGGGCGCGCGGCATGGCGACCGTACCGGCCGGCCGGCTGCCCGCGCAGGCCCGTGAGACGCTGCGGCTGATCGACGCGAAGGGCCCGTTCCCGTATCCGAAGGACGGCACGGTCTTCGGCAACAACGAGCGGCTGCTGCCCCGGCAGAAGCGGGGCTACTACCACGAATACACGGTTCCCACCCCGGGCTCGAAGGACCGTGGCGCGCGCCGGATCGTGACCGGCGACAGCCACGAGACGTACTACACCGATGACCACTACCGGACTTTCAAGGCGGTGCTCCGATGACGGCTCCCGTGCCCCGGCCGCTCGCGGCGGTGCTCGACGGCGGTACGCCCCCCGGGGTGGTGCCCTGGCCGCATGACCGGCCCGCGCAGGAAGCGCTGGACGCGGCGCGCGCGGCCGGGTGGAGCGGTGCGCTGCTCGACCTCGAAGGCGTCACGGACAAGGCGGAGTTCATGGACCGCTGCGCGCGGGCGTTGCGGCTGCCCGACTGGTTCGGCCGTAACTGGGACGCGCTGGCGGACTGCCTGACCGACCTGTCGTGGTGTCCGGCGGACCGCGGCCGGGTGCTGGTGGTGTGCGGCTGGCAGGGGTACGCGGCTGCCGCACCAGATGACTGGAGTGTCGCCGAGGAGGTCATCGCGGACGCGGTGGCTTTCTGGCGTGACACGGACACCGGGCTGGCCGTCGTGATGGCGCGCGGTCGGAAGCCGGGGGCTTCGGCGGAGTGACGAACGGGGGGATGCGGGGGTACGGCGTGGCTCGTACGCGCCTGGTGGCGTGCGTCGCGGCGCTGCTGGCCGTCGCCGCAGGGCTCGGCGTGCGGGCCGGGGCGGCCCGCACGGGACTGGGACCCGAGGTCGCCAAGTACGCGGGGGACGCGCTCTACACCGTGCTCGTGCAGACGCTGGTGGTGCTGGCCGCGCCGCGCGTCCGGCCGCCGGTCGCGGCCGGTGTGGCCCTGGCCATCAGCTGGGCCGTGGAGTTCGCGCAGCTCAGCGACGTACCGGCGGAGCTGTCCCGGCGCAGCGTGGTGGCGCGCCTGGTACTCGGCTCGACCTTCAACGCGCCGGATCTGTTCTGGTACGCGGTGGGCGCCGGGTGCGCCTGGGCGGTGCACGGGTGGCTGCGGGGGCGGAGCCGTACGGCCGTGGGGTGAACCGGTGCGGACGTACGGCCGCGGCCCCAACTGGTACGGACGTACAGTCGCGGCCTGAACCTACGGACGTCCGCCCCCCGAGCCCGCCGTCCGCCCCGCCACCCCCCGATGTTTCACCCGCCCCCCTCCGGGCACCGAGGTGCGGCGGGAGGTGACGCGGTGGCCGAGGTGCTGCTCCTACTGGTGGCGTTGGCGCTCACGCTGGCCTGTGCCGTGTTCGTGGCGGCGGAGTTCTCGCTGACGACGGTCGAGCGCAGCGAGGTGGAGCGCGCGGCGGAGGCGGGGGAGCGGGGCGCCGAGGGGGTGCTGAGCGCGGTGCGCGCGCTCGCGTTCCAGCTGTCCGGCGCGCAACTGGGCATCACCGTCACCTCGTTGGTCATCGGCATGCTCGCGGAACCGTCGCTGGCGGCGCTGCTGCGCGGCCCGCTGGCGGCGGCCGGACTGCCGGGCACGGTGGTGCCCGGCGTCGCGTCCGCGCTCGGGGTGGGCGTGTCCACCGTGGTGCTGATGGTCGTCGGCGAACTCGTGCCCAAGAACTGGGCGATCTCCCGGCCGCTGGCCGTGGCCCGGCTGGTGGCCGGCCCGCTGCGCGCCTTCAGCGCCGTCTTCGCGCCGTTCATCCGCCATCTGAACCGGTCCGCCAACCGGATCGTCCGGCGCTTCGGGCTGGAGCCCACCGAGGAACTGGCGTCCTCCCGCAGCCCGGCCGAACTGGTCGCGCTGGCCCGGTACTCGGCCGAGGAGGGCGCCCTGCCCGCCGACTCGGCGGAACTGTTCGTACGGACCCTGCATTTGGGCGAGCTGACGGCCCAGAGCGTCATGACGCCGCGGGTCGACGTGGTCGCCCTGGAGGCGCGGGCCACCGCCGCCGACGCGGCCACCCTCACCCTGGCCACCGGCCTGTCCCGCTTTCCCGTGTACCGGGGTGGCCTGGACGAGGTGATCGGCACCGTCCACATCCGTGACGTGCTCGCCCTCGACCCCGCGGTGCGGACCGCCACCACGGTCGCTCAGCTGGCCACCGACCCCGTACGGGTGCCGGAGTCGCTGCCCGTCGACCGGCTGCTGGACCGGCTGCGCACCGTCCGGACGATGGCGGTGGTGATCGACGAGTACGGCGGTACGGCCGGGATCGTCACCCTGGAGGACATCGTCGAGGAGATGGTCGGCGACGTACGGGACGAGTACGACCCGGTGGAGGGTCCTGACCTGCTGCGGACCGGGGCGCGGTCCTGGGAGGCGGACGGCACCCTGCGCCTGGACGGGCTGGCCGGGATCGGCCTGGAGGCGCCCGACGGGCCGTACGAGACGCTGGCCGGACTGCTCGCGACCCGGCTGGGGCGGATTCCGGAGCCCGGCGACGAGGTGTGCGCCGGGGGCTGGCGGCTGACGGTGCTGGACGTGCGCAGGCACCGGGCCGAGCGGGTACGGCTGACCGCGCCCGCCGGTGCGTCCTCGCCGGTGGCCCGGGCCGACGACGGCGGGAGGGAGCGGGCATGACGCTGGTTCAGCTGGCGGTCGCCGCGTTGACTTTGGTCAGCAACGCCTTCTTCGTCGGCGGAGAATTCGCGATGATCTCCGTACGGCGCAGTCAGATCGAGCCGCGTGCCAAAGACGGGGACCGCCGGGCCGAACGGGCGCTGTGGGGTCTGGAACACCTCTCCGAGATGCTCGCCACCGCCCAACTGGGCGTCACTGCCTCCTCGTTGGTGCTCGGCGCGATGGCCGAACCCGCCATCGCGCACCTCGCCGAGCCACTGTTCGCGGCGGTGCGCGTCCCGCACGGACTCGTGCATCCGGTCGCGTTCGTCCTGGCGCTGTCCCTGGCCACGTATCTGCACATGCTCGTAGGGGAGATGGTCCCCAAGAACATCGCGCTGGCCGCGCCCGAACGCTCCGCGCTGCTGCTGGGGCCGCCGATGGTGGCCCTCACCCGCGCGCTGCGCCCCGTCGTCGTAAGCATCAACGCCCTGGCCAACACGCTGCTGCGGCTCGTCCGGATCGAGCCGGCGAACGAGGTCGCCGCCGCCTTCACGGACGAGGAACTCGCCCGTATCGTGCAGGACTCCCGGCACGCCGGGCTGCTCTCCGACACCGGCGGCGAGCGGCTGCGGGACGCGCTGGAGCTTGGGCAGCGGCCGGTCGGCGATCTGCTCGTACCGCTGTCGGAGATGGTCACCGTCGATCAGCGTGTGACCCCGGACGAGCTGGAACGGACCGCGGCCCGCGCCGGGTTCTCCCGGCTGCCGGTCACCGGCCCGGCCGGTACGGTCCTCGGCTACCTGCACATCAAGGACACCCTCGGCGTCGTCGAGCGCGACCGGCCGTTCCCCCGGAAGGCGCTGCGCCCCATGCCACGCGTGCACCGCGACACCCCGCTGGACGACACCCTGACCACGATGCGGGCGGCCGGCACCCAGCTGGCCGCGGTGGGCGGCGAGCAGGGCGAGGTGCTCGGCTTTGTCACGATGACGGACGTACTCGGGGAGCTGGTGGGCCCGCCCGCCCCGGACCGGGCCCGGGGCGCGGTCGAAGGAGCGGATCAATGAGCGGTCGATGGGCGGATCGATGGGCGGATCGATGGGCGGAGCACGGTGGCGGAGCGGCGGCCGGGCGTCAGTCGGACACCGCGGCCGAGGGCGAGGGGCAGGCGGTTTCGCGGGGCTCACCGGGCCGCTCGGCGCTGGTGGCCGTGACGGCGGGCGGGGTGTGGGCGTGGTGCTGGCGGGGCAGGCTGGGCTCCAGCTCGATCAGGACGAGGGCGACATCGTCGTCCTGGGCGCCGTGGGTGTGCCGGCACATCGTCGACAGCACGGCCTCGATCGCGTCGTTGAGATCGGGCAGCGAGCAGGCCGGCAGCAGGCCGGCCAGATCGATCATCGTGCCGTGCGGGTCCCGGGCCTCGGCGAGGCCGTCGGTGTAGAGCAGCAGGCGGTCGCCGGGGGACAGTTCCACCTCCTGGACGCGGGGCATCGGATACAGCCCGATGGGCGTGGTCGGCTCGGCCGGGGTGAGTAAGACCGGCGGGCCGGCGGCGGGCAGGTGCAGGGGCGGGTGGTGGCCGCAGTTGACCAGCCGCAGCCGCCCCGGGGATATCTCGGCGATCACGGCGGTGATGAAGTCCTCCGGGCCGAGGTCGTCGATCAGCCGCCGGTCGGCCTCCTCGACCACCTCGGCGAGGTTGCTGCGGGTGTAGGCGCAGTCGCGGAAGTGCCCTATGGCCGCCGCGGACAGGCGGACCGCCTCCAGGCCCTTGCCGCGTACATCGCCGATCAGCACCCGCAGACCGCTCGGGGTGTCGGCGAAGGCGTACAGATCGCCGCCGATGACGGCGCGCGGAGCGGCGGAGCGGTAGCGGGCGCACACCGACGCGCCGCTGACCCGGAACGAGGTGGGCCGCAGGATCGCGCGCTGCGCGGCGGCCGCGACCCCGGCGAGCTGACTGTCCAGGACGGCCTGCCGGTCGGAGGCCCAGGTCGCGTAGGCAGCGGCGGCGGCGAGCACGGTCAGGGACAGCAGCTGGTCGGTGCGGCTCAGGGTGTGTTCGTGTGCGGCGACGGCCACGCCCAGGAGCAGGGCGGCGAACGAGACCGCGGCGGTGCACGCTCCTTCGAGTCTGGTGGCGGCGACCAGCGGGCCGATCATCAGCAGCCCGGTCAGGCTGATGTCCGGTCCCAGCGCCAGGTCCCCGGCCGCGACGGCGGCTCCGGCCAGGGCCGTGAGCAGCAGCAGGGCGCCCTGTCGGACTTCGCGCATGTCCTCCCCTTTCCCCACGGCCGAGGCGGGCCCGCCTCGGCCGGCCGGCGCTCCCTCGCGTCGCGGTTACTGTACGTATTCATTTGCGAAGTGATCGCCCAGGCTCCCGTCGGCCCGGTGGCCCCGGCGGATCGACACCCGAAGCGGCCTGTACACGGTTCTACCCACCTGCTGGCCAGGGAGAACCTACGGATCTGTCATATGGTCGGATCGATGTCGAACCGCAGGTGACCGGCCGTCCGCGCCGTCGAACCCCAGCAATCTTCGCTACGCAGAGTAATGAAATCGCGGTGTGTGAGAGTTCCCGTCGCGGGCTTCGGCGCCGCTCCGGCGGAGGCCGGCGGGCGGGGCGGTGGGAACACCGGTTCGCCCCGAGCCGCACTCATCAGGGATGATGTCCTAGGAGCCGCTGCCTGACCGGTGCCGGTCCGTTGGCTGACTCCCCACCCGCCCGAGCAGTGAATCCGCAGGTGAGAGAGCCAGTATGAAGTTTCTGAACGATGCCAAGCCGCCGTACGACCTGACGTACGACGATGTGTTCATGGTGCCCGGCCGCTCCGCGGTCGGCTCCCGCCAGGGCGTGGACCTGGCCTCGCCGGACGGCACCGGCACGACCATCCCGCTGGTGGTCGCGAACATGACCGCCATCGCCGGACGCCGGATGGCCGAGACCGTGGCCCGCCGCGGCGGCCTGGTCGTCATCCCGCAGGACATCCCGATCGAGGTCGTCACCGAGGTCGTCGGCTGGGTCAAGCGCCGTCACCTGGTCCTGGACACGCCCATCGTGCTGTCCCCGGTCTCCACCGTCGCGGACGCCCTGGCGCTGCTGCCCAAGCGGGCGCACGGCGCCGGGATCGTCGTCGAGGGCGGCCGCCCGGTCGGCGTCGTCACCGAGCACGACCTGACCGGCGTGGACCGCTTCACGCAGGTCGCCGAGGTCATGTCCAAGGACCTGCTGGTCCTGGACGCGGACATCGACCCGCGCGAGGCGTTCAACCGGCTCGACGCCGCCAACCGCAAGCTGGCCCCCGCGGTCGACGCGGACGGCATGCTGGCGGGCATCCTGACCCGCAAGGGCGCCCTCCGCGCGACGCTGTACAAGCCCGCCACGGACGCCGACGGCAAGCTGCGCATCGCCGCCGCCGTGGGCATCAACGGCGATGTGGCCGGCAAGGCGAAGGCCCTGCTGGCGGCCGGTGTGGACACCCTCGTGGTGGACACCGCGCACGGCCACCAGGAGTCGATGATCAGCGCGGTCAAGGCCGTACGGGCGCTGGACCCGCAGGTGCCGATCGTCGCCGGCAACATCGTCGCCGCCGACGGCGTGCGCGACCTCATCGAGGCCGGCGCGGACATCATCAAGGTCGGCGTGGGCCCGGGTGCCATGTGCACCACCCGCATGATGACCGGCGTGGGCCGCCCGCAGTTCTCCGCCGTCCTGGAGTGCGCCGCCGAGGCGAAGAAGTACGGCAAGCACGTCTGGGCGGACGGCGGCGTGCGCCACCCGCGCGACGTGGCGATGGCGCTGGCCGCCGGCGCCTCCAACGTCATGATCGGCTCCTGGTTCGCCGGTACGTACGAGTCGCCCGGCGACCTCCAGCACACCGCCGACGGGCGTCCGTACAAGGAGAGCTTCGGCATGGCCTCGGCGCGTGCGGTCCGCAACCGTACGAGTGAGGAATCGGCGTACGACCGGGCGCGCAAGGCGCTCTTCGAGGAGGGCATCTCCACCTCGAAGATGTTCGTCGACCCGGCCCGTCCGGGCGTCGAGGACCTGATCGACTCGATCATCGCGGGCGTGCGCAGCTCCTGCACGTACGCGGGCGCTGCCTCCCTGGAGGAGTTCGCGGAGAAGGCCGTCGTCGGTGTACAGAGTGCCGCCGGCTACGCGGAGGGCAAGCCGCTGCACGCCAGCTGGAGCTGATCTCCCGCCGCCCCCGAGCCAGGGGGACACGGCCGTCCGGCCCCGCACCGATTGCCTCGGTGCGGGGCCGGACGCGTTTGTGCGGCGGGATGTGCGGGAACGTCCAACCGATGAGATTTGTCGTTTGTGTGCAACGAACGACCGCTCGCGGACCAGGTGCGCAACGAATGTTCACGGTTGCGCAAGGAACCTGCATTACGGCATCTCATGACCGCCCCGTACAGTCATGCGCTGTACGTGGAGTGGCGGGGACCGCCTGCTCGGCGGTCCCCCCTTCCTTGTCGCGGGTTGTTTCGTCGTACCCGCGCACGGGGCCCGCTGTCGGTCGTCCGCCACCTTGACCGGCAGCGATGAAGGAGCCACCCCTGTGTTGGAGCACGGCGCAGCCCCGCCCGCGGCGGGCAGCGACCCCCGGCCACCCGTTCCCACCGGGGGCCTCGGCGCCCGCCTGATGCGGCGCAAGCCCGTCGAACGGCTGGTGGCCGAGGGCGGGCAGGGCGAGGGCGGCACCCTCCGCCGCTCGATGGGCATGTGGCAGCTGACCATGATCAGCATCGGTGCCACGCTGGGCACCGGCATCTTCGTCGTCCTGGGCGACGCGGTGCCCAAGGCCGGCCCGGCCGTCATCCTCTCGTTCGTCATCGCCGGCATCACCGCCCTGTTCTCCGCGCTGTCCTATGCGGAGCTGGCCGGCTCCATCCCGGTCTCCGGCTCGTCGTACTCCTACGCCTACGCGACCCTCGGCGAGCTGGTCGCCTGGGTCTGCGGCTGGTGCCTGATCCTGGAGTACGGCGTCTCCGTCGCGGCCGTCGCGGTCGGCTGGGGCCAGTACCTCAACGAGCTGCTGTCCGGCACGATCGGCGTCACCCTCCCCGAGGCGCTGTCCGCGCCGCCCGGCGGCGGCGGGATCTTCAACCTCCCGGCGCTGATCGTCGTCATGCTGGCCATGGTCTTCCTGCTGGGCGGCGCCAAGGAGAGCGCCCGCGCCAACACGATCATGGTGGCCGTCAAGATCGTCGCGCTGCTGCTGTTCTGCGGCGTCGCCGCCCAGGGCATCAGCTCCGGCAACTACGCCAACTTCATGCCGCTGGGCATCGCCGGCGTCAGCGGCGCCGGGGCCACGCTCTTCTTCTCCTACATCGGCTTCGACGCCGCCTCCACCGCGGGCGAGGAGGCCAAGAACCCGCAGCGCGACCTGCCGCGCGCGATCATGCTCTCGCTGATCATCGTCACCGCGCTGTACTGCCTGGTCGCCGCCGTGGCCGTGGGCGCCCGCCCCTGGAAGAACTTCGAGGGCTCGGAGGCCGCGCTCGCCGGCATCCTGAAGGAGGTCACCGGGCAGGGCTTCTGGTCCGTGCTGCTGGCCGCCGGCGCCGTCATCGCCATCGCCAGCGTCGTCCTGACGGTGCTCTACGGCCAGACCCGCATCCTGTTCGCGATGTCCCGCGACGGCCTGGTGCCGAAGGTGTTCTCCAAGGTCCACCCGAAGAGCGGCGCGCCGCGCACCAACACCGTCCTCGTCTCGCTGTTCTGCGGCATCCTGGCCGCCGCCATCCCGCTCGGCCAGCTCGCCGACGCCACCAGCATCGGCACCCTCTTCGCCTTCGCGCTGGTCAACATCGCGGTGATCGTGCTGCGCTTCACCAAGCCGGACATGCCGCGCTCCTTCCGCACACCGCTGGCGCCGGTCTTCCCCGCGATCGGTTTCCTGCTCTGCCTGTACATGATGAGCAGCCTCGGTCCGGTCACCTGGGTGGTCTTCGGTGTCTGGATGGTCGTCGGGCTCGTGGTCTACTTCGTCTACGGCATGCGCCGCTCCCGATTGGCCACCGCAGAGAAGTGATCCACCCGCAGTGCGACAGATGAACGAACTCGACCAGCGCATCGTCCATGCCCTGGCGGAGGACGCCCGCCGCTCCTACGCCGACATCGGGGCGGAGGTCGGACTCTCCGCCCCGGCCGTCAAACGCCGGGTGGACCGGCTGCGGGCCGAGGGCGCCATCACCGGGTTCACCGTCCGGGTGGACCCGGCGGCGCTGGGCTGGGAGACCGAGGGGTTCATCGAGCTGTTCTGCCGCCGCAACACCTCGCCGGACGCCATCCACCGGGGTCTGGCGCGCTACCCGGAAGTGGCGTCCGCCTCCACCGTCACCGGTGAGGCGGACGCCATCGTCCAGGTCTTCGCCTCCGACATGCGCCACTTCGAACGCGTACTGGAACGCATCGCGGGCGAGCCGTTCGTGGAACGCACCAAGTCGGTGCTGGTCCTCTCACCACTGCTGCGGCGGTTCAGCTCGGGGTCGCCCGGGTGAGGGGGCGGCGGTTGCCGTAACCGGTTGCGGGCGGTACGGGGCCGGGCTCCCGGGCCGGGCTTTCGGTTCCGGGCCCCTGAACCGGGCTCCGGGGCTTGGGCCTGCGGGACTTCCGCCGCCGCGCGACCGGGACCAGGTGGCGCGACCCGGTGTCCGACCGGATCGGCGCGGGGACTTCCGTACCGTCTTCACCAGCGGCGGGCCGCCGTTCATCGAACTCATCGAAGGGCTCCAGGGCAGCCTCTGGGACGCCTCCGGGGGCGCGATTCGATCACATCGGATTCTGGACGGCCGATGTGCGGGCCGGCTCACGGCGGCCGGCGGAAGAAGGCATGCCCGTCGACTTCTCCGGCTGTCTGTACGGGCGGCCGTTCGCCTATCACCGTATGGACAGCGTCGGAGCCCGCCTCGAACTCGTCGACGTGAGCCGGCAGCCCGCGTTCCCCGACCGGTGGCACCCGGGCTGCGCCCCGATCCTCACCCCCGCCCGCTCAACCACGCCAGCACCCCGCCCAGTACGAGCAGGGCGCAGATGCCCAGGTTGACGAGTTTGTAGGAGAGGAAGACCGCGGCGAATTCGCGGATGGTGGCGCTGGGCCAGAAGTAGGCGGCGGTGGGGGCGCCGACGACCTGGCCGTTGATGCCGGCGCGGCGGGCCAGGATCGCGGCGCGCAGTACGTGGTAGTTGTTCGTGACGATCACGCAGCGGTGGTCCGGCACCGTACGTTCCATGATCTCCTTGCTGTACGCCAGGTTCTCCTCCGTCGTGCGGGACTGCTCCTCGCACAGGATGCGGTCCGCGGGGAAGCCGCGCTCGGTCAGGTAGGCCGCCATCGCCCGGGACTCCGGGAGCTGTTCGTCCGGGCCCTGGCCGCCGGAGGTGAGCAGCAGCGGCGGGTTGCCGCGCCGCGCCTGGCGCTCGTACACGGCGCGGGCCCGCTCCAGCCGGTTGGCCAGCAGCGGCGGTACGCGCGTACCGCCGATCAGCCCGGAGCCCAGCACCACCACGAAGTCCGCGTTGCGGCGCACCCGCAGCCGCCCGTAGAGGAACGCGTAGCCGACGAAGCACAGGAAGAGGAAGGAGACGTAGCCGAGCACCAGCAGGGTCGTGGCGGAGACCACGATCAGGGTGCGCGACCCGGTGCCGGCGGCCGTGATCAGCAGGGCGGTCACCGCGAAGATCCCCAGCCCGGCCAGCAGCGACAGCAGGTTCGCCAGGCTGCGGCCTTCCTTGCGGACCATCTTCACGCCGTTGAGGATCAGGAAGACGCCGAGGACGAGGATGCCGAGCGTGGGCAGCAGGAGGATGAGCACGGCGGCCGCCACGGCCACCGGCATCGGCAGGTGGCGCAGTTGTATGAGCAGGGCCGGGACGAGGAAGACGACGGTCAGGCCCAAGTGGACGGCGTTGCTGAAGCGGCGCCGGTCGCGCAGCACACCGACGAGGAACAGGACGAAGAAGAGGGCCGGCAGGGCGTACGCGAGCATGGCCACATCGTAAGTCGGGCGATCATGGGCCCGATGCCGATGCCGATGCCGATGCCGATGCCGATGCCGGTGCCGGTGCCGGTGCCGGTGCCGCCTGCCGCGGGCACCGGCCGGCGTGCCCGGCCCCCGCGGCAGGCCGCGGTCAGTTCCCCGGCACCTCCCACGGCACGACCGTGAAGTCCCCGCGCTCCACCGTCTCGAACGGCGCCGAACTGACGCACTTGGGGAGATCCTTGGTGGCCGTCGGATCGTTGGTGGACGCCCAGCTGTAGCCGAGCCGGTCGGCCCGGCCCGGCCCCCGGTCGTGCACGGAGAAGCCGACCCGCTTGCCCTTGAGGCCCGCCACGTCGGTCGCGGTGACGATGCCGCTGGCCACCGCGACCTTGCCACCGGTCACCAGGCAGTCGATACGGCCCTTCGCCCAGCCGCTCGTCGTCTTGCCGACGTGCCGGAACGCGAAGGTGCCACGTGCCTTGTCGGGCATCTCGTCCTGGCGGAAGCGCGCGTCGAAGGAGAAGCGGACATCGTCGCCGTCGGCCCGGCGGAGCTTCGCCGACCCGGTCAGCCGCGCGTCGGCGGGCTGGTGGGCGGCGCTCTGCGCGGCGGTGGCGCGCGGCACCGGGTGCGCCGCGTCGGGCGGGGGTACGGCGAGCGCGGAGCCGCCCGCCCCCGCGGCCAGCAGGACCGCCGCCGAAACGGCGACGAGCCGGAGACATCTGCGGGCGGTGCTGCGAGTGGTGTGGGTGCGGTGACGGCGGTCCGAACGGTTCATGAGGATCTTCCCCCGACGCAATCGTGAGCGTTCACCCGGACTCTCCGGGCGCCTCGTACGATGCCGTCCGGCCGGGTGCGCCACATCGGGCCCGGGAGCGATCCCCGTTCCGCCGCGCGGGGGACCGCCCTGCGACCGGAGGCGTACCGGGGGAGCGGATGCCCTCCGCACGGCGGCGTGCAACCCGCGGCACGCCCCGGGGCGCCGGGCGCAACGAATCGCCGTACCGGCCGTACAACACGCAACGAAACAGCCATCGGCACGCAATGGTGACGTCTTGTACGGGGGGTTCGGCGGACCGTACCGTCTAGGCGTCCCGCCGATCGCCGGGCCACGGCCGCACCGCAACGGTGCCGGGCCGGCCGCCGTTCGTCCGCACGTGTCCTCCGAGGGGTCCCATGTCGTCGCTGCGCACCGCCCTGCTCCAGAGTTCGGGACGGCCCGGCGACGTCGCGCGGAACCTGCGGGCCGTCGAGGACGCGGCGCGCGAGGCGGCGGCGGGCGGTGCCGGGCTGCTCGTCTGCCCGGAGCTGTTCCTGACCGGCTACGCCATCGGTGAGGACCTGCACAGGCTCGCCGAACCCGCCGACGGCCCGGCCGCCCGGACGGTGGCCCGAATGGCCGCCGAACACGGCATCGCGGTGCTCTACGGCTACCCGGAGCGCGACGGCGCGACGGTCTACAACTCGGCACAGCTGATCGGCCCCGATGGGCAGCCGCTGGCCAACTACCGCAAGACCCACCTCTTCGGCTGCTTCGAGCGCGAGTGGTTCACGCCCGGGGACGAGCCGGTCGTCCAGGCAGAGCTGGACGGTCTCCGGATCGGCCTGATGATCTGCTACGACGTGGAATTCCCGGAGAACGTCCGCGCCCACGCGCTGGCCGGCACCGACCTGCTGCTGGTGCCCACCGCCCAGCTGCACCCCTTCCAGTTCGTCGCCGAATCGCTCATTCCGGTACGGGCCTTCGAGAGCCAGCTCTACATCGCCTACGTCAACCGGACCGGCCCGGAGGGCGATTTCGAGTTCGTCGGGCTGAGCTGCCTGGCCGGGCCCGACGGCACCGTGCGCGCCCGCGCCGGACGCGGCGAGGAGCTGGTGTTCGGCGACGTGGACGCCGCTCTCCTCAAGCGGTCGCGGGAGGACAATCCGTACCTCGCCGACCGGCGCCCGGGCCTCTACGGCGCGCTGACCTGACCACGCCGCCTCTGGCACCGGCCTGACGAAAGCCCCCCACAGCGGCGCCACCGCGCCGCCCCCACGCCTGCCCGCGTGCACCCACACCCCCCTCAGCACCCGCCTGCAAGGAGCCCGTACCGATGACCGTGCCCACCGCCGCCCAGCACGCGGACGCCCAGCCGCCCATCACCATGTTCGGGCCGGACTTCCCGTACGCGTACGACGACTTCCTCGCCCACCCGGCGGGCCTCGGCCAGGTGCCCGCGACCGAGCACGGCAAGGAGGTCGCCGTCATCGGCGGCGGCCTGTCCGGGATCATCACGGCGTACGAGCTGATGAAGATGGGCCTCAAGCCCGTCGTCTACGAGGCGGACCAGATAGGCGGCCGGCTGCGCACCGTCGGCTTCGAGGGCTGCGACCCGGAGCTGACCGCCGAGATGGGCGCGATGCGCTTCCCGCCGTCCTCCACGGCGCTCCAGCACTACATCGACCTCGTCGGCCTGAAGACCAAGCCGTTCCCCAACCCGCTCGCGCCCGACACCCCCTCCACGGTCGTCGACCTCAAGGGCGAGACCCACTACGCGCGCACCGTCGAGGACCTGCCCGAGGTCTACCACCAGGTCATGGACGCCTGGAACGCCTGCCTGGAGGAGGGCGCGGACTTCTCCGACATGAACCGCGCCATCCGCGAGCGCGATGTGCCGCGCATCCGGGAGATCTGGTCGCGCCTGGTCGAGAAGCTCGACAACCAGACCTTCTACGGGTACCTCTGCGACTCCACCGCCTTCAAGTCCTTCCGGCACCGCGAGATCTTCGGCCAGGTCGGCTTCGGCACCGGCGGCTGGGACACCGACTTCCCCAACTCCATCCTGGAGATCCTGCGCGTCGTCTACACCGAGGCCGACGACCACCACCGCGGCATCGTCGGCGGCAGCCAGCAGCTGCCGCTGCGCCTGTGGGAGCGCGAGCCGGAGAAGCTCGTCCACTGGGCGCCGGGCACCTCGCTGTCCTCCCTGCACGACGGTACGCCGCGCCCGGCGGTCACCCGGCTGCACCGCACGGCGGGCAACCGCATCACCGTCACCGACGCCGACGGCGACATCCGTACGTACGAGGCGGCCGTCTTCACCGCGCAGTCCTGGATGCTGCTGTCGAAGATCGCCTGTGACGACGCGCTGTTCCCCATCGACCACTGGACGGCGATGGAGCGCACCCACTACATGGAGTCGTCCAAGCTGTTCGTCCCCGTGGACCGGCCGTTCTGGCTGGACAAGGACGAGGAGACCGGCCGGGACGTCATGAGCATGACGCTCACCGACCGGATGACCCGCGGCACCTACCTGCTCGACGACGGCCCCGACAAGCCGGCCGTCATCTGCCTCTCGTACACGTGGTGCGACGACAGCCTCAAGTGGCTGCCGCTGAACGCCAACGACCGTATGGAGGTCATGCTCAAGTCGCTCTCGGAGATCTATCCGAAGGTCGACATCAGGAAGCACATCATCGGCAACCCGGTGACCGTCTCCTGGGAGAACGAGCCGTACTTCATGGGCGCGTTCAAGGCCAACCTGCCCGGCCACTACCGCTACCAGCGGCGCCTGTTCACCCACTTCATGCAGGACCGGCTGCCCGAGGACAAGCGCGGCCTCTTCCTCGCGGGCGACGACATCTCCTGGACGGCCGGCTGGGCCGAGGGCGCCGTACAGACCGCGCTGAACGCGGTGTGGGGCGTGATGACCCACTTCGGCGGCAGCACGGACGCGGCCAACCCGGGCCCCGGCGACGTGTACGACGAGATCGCGCCGGTCGAGCTGCCGGAGGACTGACGGGAAACGGGTCCCGTACGGCGCGCCGTACGGGACCCGCGGCGACCGCCCCTCAGCCCAGGGGCGTCAGCAGGCAGCGGCCGACCAGGCCCACGCCCGAATCGAGCCGTTCGGTGAACTCCTCGGCCGTCTCCGGCAGGCCGCGCAGGCTCCACAGCACCCGGGCCGCCGCCCAGGCGCCGTCCCGGGCCATCTCCAGGCTCCAGGAACCGGCCAGGTGGGTGAGCGGGTCGGCGATGTCCAGCAGGTCGGGGCCGGGCATCAGGCTCTCCCGGATGCGCTCCTCCAGGCCCGTCAGGAGATCGCCCACGCGGTCGAAGTCTGCGGCCAGCGCGCCCGGTTCGCAGTCCAGGGCGCGGC
This sequence comes from Streptomyces rimosus, assembly GCF_008704655.1. NCBI lineage: Bacteria > Bacillati > Actinomycetota > Actinomycetes > Kitasatosporales > Streptomycetaceae > Streptomyces > Streptomyces rimosus. The sequence goes on from NZ_CP023688.1 coordinate 7,840,894, forward strand.
AGGTGTCCACCACGGCCAGCGCCAGGTCGTGCCCGATGTGGGCGTTGATCCCGGCCAGCGCGAACTGCAGGGGCCGTACGCCCGGGTGGCGGCGCAGCTGGAACAGCGGGCGCCAGCAGGCCGGGACGGTCAGGCCGGCGCCGGCCGCGTCCACCGCGGCGAGGTAGCGCCGGGCGAACACCGCGTCCAGCTCGCCCGCCGCCGCGGAGTCCTGGAAGCCGCCCGCGCCGAGGCGCCGGGCGATCTCCTCCGTGACGGACAGGTACACCCGGTTGAAGACCGCGATGCCGTCGGCGGGCGGAAGCGTGGCTTCCAGTACGCGCATCCGCGCCAGGACCGCGGCCACGGACGCCGGTGGCGCGGGAACGTGCTCGGCGGCCGGGCCCGGCCGGGCCGCGTCGGGGCGCACCGCCGGACCGCCCGGGGCCTGGTGAGTCGTCGTCATGCGCACAGCGTGACAGTCGGGTACCCACCGCAGAGGCGGCCCGGCGGCGGATGACCGGATCGGGGTAACCGGCGGCGCGCCCCCTTGTCCGTGCGCCGCCCGGCCGCTGATCACTGTTCAGCCAAAACACCACCGCCGGTCGTTCGAATTGAATATTTTCAGCCTTCAAGCAGCGGCCCGATCCTGCCGAAGGGCCGCCGTGTCCCCGGAGGTTGAAGGATGTACCGAAGACTCGCCGCCGCTCTGTCCGCCTCGGCCATGACCGTCACCGCGCTGGTGGCGGCCGCCGCGCCGGCCCAGGCCGTCCCCGCCGACAAGGCGAAGGTGCTGGCCGGCTGGACGCAGACCGACGCCGGCAGCTACGACAGCTGGCTCGCGGCCCGCGGCAACCAGGCGAAGTGGGCGGCGTACCGGTTCGACTGGAGCACCGACTACTGCTCCAAGTCGCCCGACAATCCCTTCGGCTTCCCCTTCGAGACGTCCTGCGCCCGTCACGACTTCGGCTACCGCAACCACAAGAAGGCCGGCACCTTCGCCGCGAACAAGCCGCGCCTGGACAGCGCGCTGTACGAGGACCTCAAGCGGGTCTGCGCCAAGTACACCGGCGCCAAGAAGACCTCGTGCAACGCGCTCGCGTGGACCTACTACGAGGCGGTCAAGAACCTCGGCTGAGCCGGGAGCTTCAGGCGGTCGTCCCCGGCTTCTGCGGCCCCGCCGGCTTCCGGGGCGCCGCCTCCTCGTCGTACGCGCTGGTCCCCTCGTCGAGCAGGGGTTCCTGCCCCTTGAGGTGCGCGGGGGCCAGCGCGCGCAGTACGTGGTAGCCCGAGAGCACCACGATCGTGCCGAGCGCGATGCCGCCCAGCTCGAAGTTGTCGCCGATCTTCAGGCTGACGCCGCCGATGCCGATGATGACGCCCGCGGCGACCGGCACCAGGTTCAGCGGATTGCGCAGGTCCACCTTGTTGTGCGCCCAGATCTGCGCGCCGAGCAGGCCGATCATGCCGTACAGGATGACGGTGATGCCGCCGAGCACGCCGCCGGGGATCGCGGCCACCACCGCGCCGAACTTCGGGCACAGGCCGAAGAGCAGGGCGAAAGCGGCCGCCGCCCAGTAGGCCGCGGTGGAGTAGACGCGGGTCGCCGCCATCACGCCGATGTTCTCGGAGTACGTGGTGTTGGGCGGGCCGCCGAGCGCGGTGGAGAGCATCGAGCCCGCGCCGTCGGCGGAGATCGCGGTGCCCAGCTTGTCGTCGAGCGGGTCGCCGGTCATCTCGCCGACCGCCTTGACGTGCCCGGCGTTCTCCGCGACCAGCGCGATCACCACGGGCAGCGCGACCAGGACGGCGGACCACTGGAAGGACGGCGCGTGGAAGGACGGCAGGCCGATCCACTCGGCCTTGCCGACGCCCGACAGGTCCAGGCGCCAGTGGTCGGTGATCCGCCCGGCGCCGTCCGCCGCGTGGATCTTGCCGAAGACCAGGTCGAACACCCAGGAGATGCCGTACCCGAAGACCAGCCCCAGGAAGATCGCGATGCGCGACCAGAAGCCGCGCAGGCAGACCACGGCCAGGCCGGTGAAGAGCATGGTCAGCAGCGCCACCCACTGGTCCTGCGGCCAGTACGTGCTGGCCGTCACCGACGCCAGGTTGAAGCCGATGAGCATCACGACCGCGCCGGTGACCACCGGCGGCATCGCCGCGTGGATGATCCGCGCGCCGAACCGCTGGACCGCGAGGCCCACGAGGAAGAGCGCGACGCCGACGACGAAGACCGCGCCGGTGACGGTGGCGCTGCTGCCGCCCTGCGCGCGGATGACGGCCGCGACGCCGACGAAGGACAGCGAGCAGCCGAGGTAGGACGGCACCCGGCCGCGGGTCGCCAGCAGGAAGATGACGGTCGAGACGCCCGACATCATGATGGCGAGGTTCGGGTCCAGGCCCATCAGGACGGGCGCGACGAAGCTGGCCCCGAACATGGCCACCACGTGCTGCGCGCCCAGGCCGGCGGTGCGCGGCCAGGACAGCCGTTCGTCCGGGCGGACGACGGCTCCGGGGGCGGGGGTGCGCCCGTCGCCGTGCACGGTCCAGCGCACACCGAGGCCCATGAGTGCTCCACTTCTTCACGTACGTCGCGGGGGGGATCGGCCGGACGGGGGCCGGCCGGGCCATGTTAAGTCGGGATAAGACCGCTCGCGGCCTGCGGACCGACCCGTGGGACGGTGTGCCCGCCCCGGCGGCCGGAGCATTTTAAGCAGCCGCTTACGATGGCCGGGTCCACTTCTTGAACAGTCAACAGCATCGGGCGGCGTCCGCCGTACCGCGCCGCCGACCGCCGCAGAACCAGGAGCACCACCCCGTGAGCGTCGAAGCCCTTGAGGCCGCCCCCGCCGTCCCGTACGGACAGCTGGTCCCCGTCACCGTGCACTTCGACGACCTCGACGCGCTCGGCATGCTCCACAACTCCCGCTACCCGCTGCTCGTCGAGCGCGCCTGGGCCGAGTTCTGGCACGCCCGCGGCTTCGGCTTCGACGGGGACTGGGCGGCGGCCGGCGACATGTGCAACGTCATCAAGGAGATGAAGGTCTCGTACGAGCAGCCGGTCACCCGGCCCGGCTACTACGCCGCCCACCTGTGGGTCGAGCGCCTGGGCCGGACCGGCCTGACGTACGGCTTCCGGCTCTGCTCCGCGGACGGCGAGCAGACCTACGCGCGCGGCCACCGCGTCCTGGTGCGCGTCGACCCGCAGGCGCTGCGGCCCACGCCCTGGTCGGACCGCGCCCGCGAGATAGCCGCCGAGCTGCTGCACCCGGAGGCGCAGGCCGCCTGAGCCGTTCCGGTCACGGCTTCAGGTCGCCGGCCGGTACCGCGTCGCGTCCCGCGGCGTCCCGGCCCGGCACCCGCAGCACCCCCGCGCCCAGGACCAGCCCGCAGGCCAGCGCCGTGACCAGCACGAACGAGCCGGTCAGCGAGGTGGCCTGGGCGATCGAGCCGATGGCGGACGGGGCGATCAGGCTGGAGGTGTACGTGATGGTGGCGACGCCCGCGATGGCCTGGCTGGGCGCCGGGCCGCTGCGTCCCGCCGCGGCGAACGCCAGCGGCACCACGACCGCGATGCCCAGTCCGATCAGCGCGAAGCCGGTCACCGCCATCGCCGGGTGCCGGGCCAGCACGATCAGCAGGCCGCCCGCCGTCGCCAGCGCGCCGCCGGCCCGTACGGTGCGCACCGGCCCGAACCGGGCGACCACCGCGTCCCCGGCCAGCCGGGCCACGGCCATGGTGCAGGTCAGGGCGGTGGTCGAGGCCGCCGCCAGGCCCGGGTCGGTACCCAGTACGTCGCGCAGGTAGACCGCCGACCAGTCCAGGCTGGCGCCCTCAGCGAACACCGCGCAGAACCCGATGGCGCCGATGATCAGCGCGGACTTCGGGGGCAGCGCGAAGCGCGGCGGCGGGTGCTCGTCGGCGGCGCTGCGCAGGTCCAGCACGCCGCGGCAGGCCAGGGCGCCCAGCGTGGTGGAGACCAGCGCGGCGACGGCCAGGTGCACCCGCGCGTCGGTGGCGGCGTGCGCAGCGGCCGTACCGGCCGCCGAGCCGAGCAGGGCCCCCACGCTCCACATGCCGTGCAGCCCCGACATGATCGGTTTGCCGAGCCGGTTCTCGGTCTCCACCCCCAGCGCGTTCATCGCCACGTCCGCCGTGCCGGAAGTCGCGCCGTATACGAGGAGGGCGCCGCACAGTCCGTACAGGTTGGGGGAGAGGGCGGGCAGGGCGAGGGAGAGCGTCCACAGGGCGAGCAGCAGGCGCAGTGCGGTGCGGGCGCCGAGATGGTGGCTGATCCGGCCGGCCAGGGGCATCGCGAGGAACGCGCCGATCGCCGGGAAGGCGAGGGCCAGGCCCAGCTGGCCCGCGCCGATCCCGGCATGGTCCTGAATCCAGGGCACGCGGGTGGCGAAGCTGCCGGCCACCGAGCCGTGGACGAGGAAGACCACGGCCACGGACCAGCGGGCGCGGCGCAGCCGGGCCGGGGTGAAGCGCTGTCCGGAGGCCGGTTCGGGGGGTGGGGCGGCCGCGGAAGCCGCGTCGGGAACGCCGGTGCCATCCATGCGCGTTAAATTATCAGGAACCCTGCCTGATAAAAAGAAGATTTCTCCGGCGCACCGCGCCGCGGCCCGTCCGGAGAGGTCTGGAAGGATCCGGTCATGGACGAGACGCGCGGAACCGCTCCCGGTCGCCCCACCGCACCGGCCGCCGCACGCGCCACCCCGCGCACCGCCTCACCGAGCACCGCACGGGCGATCAACGACCGGCTGGCCCTCCAACTCCTCCAGAACGAGGGCCCGTTGACCGCCGGGGAGCTGAAGACCGGTACCGGCCTGTCCCGGCCGACCGTCGCCGACCTCGTCGAGCGCCTCCAGGCCGCCGGACTGATCGCGGTGGTCGGCGAGTCCGGCGCGCGGCGGCGCGGACCCAACGCCCGGCTGTACGGGATCGTCGCCGACCGGGCCCACCTGGCCGCCGTGGACCTGCGTACGGACAGTGCCACGATCGCGGTCGCCGACCTGCTCGGCCGGGTGCAGGCCGAGACCGCCGTCCCGGTCGGCCCGGACACGGACCCCGCGCAGGCGGCGGCGAACGGCGTCGCCGCCCTGGAGAAACTGCTCGGCGCGGCCGGGGCGGCCCGGCCGCACGCCGTCGCCGTCGGCGCGCCCGGCCTGGTGGACCCGGCCACCGGGCGCTTCCGCGGCACCGAGGGGGTGCCCGCCTGGCACGCCGCGCTCGTCACGGCGCTCGGCGCCCTGCCCGCCGCGCCCGTCCTGCTGGAGAACGAGGTCAACCTCGCCGCCATCGCGGAACAGCGTGACGGCTCCGCGCGCGGCCGTGACACCTTCGTCCTGCTCTGGCTCGGCCACGGCACCGGCGCCGCCGTCGTCCTGGACGGCAGGCTGCGGCGCGGTGCCTCGGGCGGCACGGGCGAGATCGGCTTCCTGCCCGTACCGGGCACGGGCGGACTGCCCACCGCCGCGGGCTGCGACGGCGGCTTCCATTCGCTGGCGGGCTCGGCGGCGGTGTGCGAACTGGCCGCCGAGTACGGGATCGAGGCGGGTGACCCAGGCGGGTCCGACCCCGGCGCACCCCCCGCCGAGGCGCTGGTCCGCGCCGCCGTCCATGCGGGCGAGGCCGGGGCCGCCTTCCTGGACGCGCTGGCCGCCCGTATCGCCCTCGGGGTCGCGGCCGTCTGCGCCGTACTGGACCCCGGCTGCGTCGTCCTCGGCGGCGAGACCGGCCGTGCGGGCGGTGACGCGCTGGCCGAACGGGTCGCCGACCACCTCGCCCGGATGTCCCCGCTGCACACCGAGGTGCGCGCGGGGACGGTCGGTGGCCGGGCGGTGCTGCGCGGCGCGGTGCTCGCCGCGATGGACGCGGCGCAGGACGACCTCTTCGGGCCCGCGGGCTGAGCAACCGTCCGCTGCGCCGCCGGCCCCGCCTGCTGACCGGTCCCCGCCTACCGCCCCGCGGCCGCCTTCCCGGTCTTCCCGCCGCGCTCCGCCAGGAAGTCCCCGTACCCCACCGTCCCGTCCGCATGATCGAGCGCCAGGTTCTCGCCCCGCCGCAGGGCGCCGAACAGCCTGCCCGGCAGCCACAGCGGCAGGAGCAGGCGCCGCCGCCCGCCGGCCCGCAGGGTGTCCCGTACGAGGGCGTGGGCGCTGCGGACCTCCGGGCCGCCCATGTCCGGGACCCGGCCCGCCGGTTCGCCGCAGGCCAGTGCGGCCAGCCGGTCGGCGACCTCGCGTACATCCACCGGCTGGAGCCGGACACCGGCCGGCACCGGGACCACCGGCAGTCGCGCCCCGGCCTTGACCATCCGCAGCACCAGATCGTGGAACTGGGTGGTGCGCAGCACGGTCCAGCCCAGCCCGGAGTCCGCGATCAGCCGCTCCACGTCGCGTTTGGCGCGGTAGTAGCCCAGCGGTACGCGGTCCACGCCGACAATGGAGATATAGGCCAGATGCCGCACCCCGGCCGCCCGCGCCGCCTCGATGAGCCGCCCCGCGGCCTCGGTGTCGCCGGTCGGCGACGACGCGCAGTGGATCACGGTGTGCACGCCTGCCAGCGCCGGGGCCAGCCCCGAGCCGTCGCGCAGGTCCACCGCGTACGAACTGAGCCGGGGCCGCTCGGCGCCGGTGCGCGGACGACGGCTGAGGGAGCGCACGACATGGCCGTCGGCGAGCAGCCGTTCGACCACGGCGCGGCCGAGCGTGCCGGTGCCGCCGGTCACCAGAATCGTCGTCATCGCGATCAGTCCTCGCAGGTAGGGGAGGGGTGCCGGGCCGAGGCCGGGGAGGCCCGGCACCGTATCGACAGGGCGCCGGGCCGGAACGTGACACGCACGCCGCATCCTGTGAGGCACCCCACAGGCCGCCGCCCGCATGGCCGACGATCAGACGTGGCAGACTGAAGCCGTACTGAATTGACATACGCAGCGCACTCCGGGGTCGGTGAAAGTCCGAACCGGCGGTAACAGTCCGCGACCCGGCCGCCTCCAGCGGCCGGTTGAGCAGGTGGAATTCCTGCACCGACGGTTAAAGTCCGGATGGGAGGCAGTGCGCGGCGGGCGAGCAGCGGTATACCGCCGTCGGCGGCGGTCGTCCTCGTGTCCACGAGTGGCGGCCCCCTTTCCGGCACCGGTGTCCCCGTTGTTCCGTTCCCGTTTTCCTGTCCTTCGTGACAGCCCCGGAGTCCGTGCCTTCACAGGCAGGAGGACCCGGTGGCCACCTCAGCTCCCGCCGAGACCGCGGCGATGCGCCGAGCCATCCAGCTTGCCGCCCACGGCCTCGGGCACACCAGCCCCAATCCCGTCGTCGGCTGTGTCATCCTCGACGCCGCGGGGCACACCGTGGGGGAGGGCTGGCACGAGCGGGCCGGCGGTCCGCACGCCGAGGTCAACGCGCTGCGCGAGGCGGGCGACCGGGCCCGCGGCGGCACCGCCTTCGTCACCCTGGAACCCTGCAACCACACCGGCCGTACGGGACCGTGCGCGCAGGCCCTCATCGAGGCGGGCATCGCCCGGGTGCACTACGCCGTCCCGGACCCGACCCCCACCGCCACCGGCGGCTCCACCACCCTCGCCGAGGCCGGGATCGAGGTCGAGGGCGGGCTGCTCGCCGACGAGGCCGCGGCCGGCAACGAGGCGTGGCTGACCGCCGTACTGCGCCGCCGCCCGTTCGTCCTGTGGAAGTACGCCGCCACCCTCGACGGCCGGATCGCCGCCGCCGACGGCACCAGCCGCTGGATCAGCTCGGCCGAGTCCCGCGCCGATGTGCACCGGCTGCGGGCCCAGGCGGACGCCGTGATCGTCGGCTCCGGCACCGCGCGCGCCGACGACCCGCACCTGGGCGCCAGGATCGCGGGCCTGGCCGACGCCGAGGTCAGCCAGCCGCTGCGGGTCGTGATCGACACCGCCGCCGCCGTCGTCAAGCCCGGCGCCCGGGTCCTGGACGGCACCGCGCCCACCCTGATCGCGGTCGCCGAGGACGCCGACGCCGGCCACCTCGAAGGACTCGCCCCGATCGTCCGCCTGCCGCGTACCGCCGCCGGCACCGGACTGCACATTCCCGCCCTGCTCGACGCCCTGTACGCACGCGACGTGCGGTCCGTGCTCCTGGAAGGCGGTCCGACCCTGGCCGGTTCCTTCCTGGCCGCGCACGCCGTGGACAAGGTCGTCGGCTATCTCGCGCCCGTCCTGCTCGGCGCCGGTCCCGCCGCCCTCGGCGACGCCGGAATCGGCACGATCGACCAGGCGTTGCGCCTCGATGTGACCGCCACCGACCGGCTCGGCCCCGACCTGCGCATCACCGCCGTACCGGCCCGCCACGCCCTGAACGAGGAGAACTGACGTGTTCACCGGAATCGTCGAAGAACTGGGTGAGGTCGCTGCCGTCGAGCACCTCGGCGACAGCTCCCGGTTCACCCTGCGCGGCCCGCTCGTCACCCAGGACGCGAAGCACGGCGACTCGATCGCCGTCAACGGCGTCTGCCTGACCGTCGTGGACACCGGCGACGGCACCTTCACCGCCGATGTGATGGCCGAGACGCTCAACCGCTCCAGCCTCGGCGCCCTCGCCGCCGGCTCCCGCGTCAACCTCGAACGCCCGTTGGCGCTCGGCGGGCGGCTGGGCGGCCACCTCGTCCAGGGACACGTGGACGGCACCGGCACGATCGTCTCGCGGACGCCCGGCCAGCACTGGGAGATCGTGAAGATCGCGCTGCCCGCCCACCTCGCCCGCTACGTTGTGGAGAAAGGCTCCATCACCGTCGACGGCGTCAGCCTCACCGTCGTCGACGCGGCCGACGACCACTTCACCATCAGCCTGATCCCCACCACCCTCGCCCTGACCACCCTCGGCATCAAGCAGCCCGGCGACCCGGTCAACCTGGAGGTCGATGTGCTGGCGAAGTACGTGGAGCGGCTGCTGGGCCAGGGCCGGAGCACCGGGACGGCCGCCGCTGCCGTGGAAGAGAGCCTGCGGTGAACCTCCTCGACTGGCTCAACGGCCCGGCGTTCACCGCCTTCGGACAGCAGGTCATCTGGTCCGACATGGTCGGCAACAGCATCGGCCTGGCCGCCCTCGCCTTCGGCTGGCGGCGCTCCATATGGACCTGGCCCGCCCAGTTCCTGTCCGGTCTGATCCTCGTCTCCGCGTACGCCTACGCCCACCTCAGCGGCGGCGTCGGCAAGCAGCTGCTGGTCATCGGCGTGGCGCTGTGGGGCTGGCGGCAGTGGCAGCGCGGGCGGCGGCAGGCCCAGGACGGCTCCATCGCCGTCCGCTTCGCCACCTGGCGCGAACGGGCCCTGCTCGTCGCGGGCACCGCCGCCGGCACCGTCGCCGTCGGCTCGCTGTTCGCCCTCGTACCGCAGCTGTCCTGGAACCCCTGGCCCGACGCGTACATCTTCGTCGGCACCCTGGCGGCGATGGTCGCCCAGGCCCGCGGCCTGGTCGAGTTCTGGTTCGCCTGGCTGCTCGTCGACATCGTGGGCGTCCCCCTGGCCTTCAGCAGCGGCCTGGCCTTCTCCGGCCTGGTCTACGTCGTCTATCTCGGCCTCGTCCTGTGGGGCATGCGCGACTGGTGGCTGCGTTCCCGTACGAACCCGCAGCCCGTCCTGGAAGGAGCGGCGGCATGACCGCACTGCAGAGCTGGTACGACTCCGAGGACACGGCGGCGCGCGACGCGGCCCTGGCCCTGGACCCCATCGAGCAGGCCGTCGCGGACATCGCCGCGGGCCGCCCCGTCGTGGTCGTGGACGACGAGAGCCGGGAGAACGAGGGCGACCTCGTGGTGGCCGCCGAACGGGCCACCCCGGAAATCCTCGCCTTCATGATGAGCGAGTGCCGCGGCCTGATCTGCGCCCCCATGGACGGCGCCGAACTGGACCGCCTGGCGCTGCCGCAGATGGTCGAGCAGAACACCGAGTCGATGCGCACCGCGTTCACCGTCTCCGTCGACGCGAGCGCCGCGCACGGCGTCAGCACCGGCATCTCCGCCGCCGACCGCGCCACCACCCTGCGCCTGCTGGCCTCCGGCGAGGCCGCCCCCGCCGACTTCGTCCGGCCGGGCCACATCTTCCCGCTGCGCGCCCGCGACGGCGGCGTGCTGGAGCGCAACGGCCACACCGAGGCCGGCGTGGACCTCGCCCGGCTGGCCGGGCTGCGGCCCGCCGCTGCCATCGTCGAGATCGCCGGCGAGGACGGCACGATGCTGCGGCTGCCCGAGCTGGTGCCGTTCGCCCGCAAGCACGGCCTGTCGATCATCTCCATCGAGGACCTGATCGCCTACCGCAAGAGCTCCGAGCCGACCGTCCGCCGCGAGGCGACGACCCGGCTGCCCACCCGCTACGGCGAGTTCACCGCGTACGGCTACCGCTCCACCGTCGACGGCGTCGAGCATGTCGCGCTGGTGGCCGGGGAGATCGGCGACGGCGAGGACGTCCTCGTACGGGTCCACTCCGAGTGCCTGACCGGCGACATCTTCCACTCGCTGCGCTGCGACTGCGGCCCTCAGCTGGAGGAGTCGCTGCGGCGCGTGCAGGAGGCGGGCCGCGGCGTGGTGATCTACCTGCGCGGCCACGAGGGGCGCGGCATCGGGCTGCTGTCCAAGCTGCGCGCGTACGAGCTCCAGGAGCGCGGCCGCGACACCCTCGACGCCAACCTGGAGCTGGGCCTGCCCGCCGACGCCCGGGACTACGGCGCGGGCGCCCAGGTGCTGGCCGATCTCGGCGTACGGTCGCTGCGCCTGATGACCAACAACCCGGAGAAGACCGAGGCGCTGGTCCGGCACGGCCTCAAGGTCACCGGCCGCGAGCCGATGCCCGTCCAGGCGGGCGAGCACAACCTGCGGTACCTGCGCACCAAGCGGGACCGGATGGGGCACGACCTGCCCTGGCTCGACGCGGAACGCGCGTCGGCCTGCGGCAACCAGTAGCACCGCGGCCGGACCCCGGCCGTCCCACCCGTTACGTACACGAACACCACGAGGAGAACCGTGAGCGGCAAGGGCGCACCCGAACTGTCCGTGAAGAACTGTGGCGACCTGAGAGTGGCCGTCATCGCCGCCCAGTGGCACGAGAAGGTGATGGACGGCCTGGTCGACGGCGCCCTGCGCGCCCTGTCCGAGCTGGGCATCGACGAGCCGACGCTGCTGCGCGTGCCCGGCAGCTTCGAGCTGCCGGTGGTCGCCAAGGTGCTGGCCGGCCGGGGCTACGACGCGATCGTGGCGCTCGGCGTCGTCATCCGCGGCGGCACCCCGCACTTCGACTACGTCTGCCAGGGCGTCACCCAGGGCCTGACGCAGGTCAGCGTGGACACCGGCGTACCGATCGGGTTCGGCGTGCTGACCTGCGACACCGAGGAGCAGGCACTGGACCGGGCCGGAATCTTCGGCTCCACCGAGGACAAGGGCCACGAGGCGGTGACCGCCGCCGTCGCCACCGCCGCGACGCTGCGCACCGTCGCCGAGCCCTGGCGCTGAGCGGCGCCCCGCGACCGCGTAGGGTGGGGCCCATCATGTCCAAGAAGACGTTCGAGGAGCTGTTCACCGAGCTCCAGCAGAAGGCCGCCGGCGACCCCGCCACCTCCCGCACCGCCGAACTGGTCCAGTCCGGCGTCCATGCGATCGGCAAGAAGGTCGTCGAGGAGGCCGCCGAGGTGTGGATGGCCGCGGAGTACGAATCCGACGAGGCCGCCGCCGAGGAGATCTCCCAGCTCCTGTACCACCTTCAGGTGATGATGGTCGCCAAGGGCCTGACCCTCGACGACGTCTACGCCCACCTCTGAGCCGCCCGGCTCGCCCGCACCACCCCCTTTCCCTGTCATCCCTCGTACGAAGGAAGTCACCTCTCATGCTGCGCATCGCCGTCCCGAACAAGGGTTCACTGTCCGAGCCTGCGTCGGCGATGCTCCATGAGGCCGGCTACCGCCAGCGCAAGGACCGCAGGGAATTGGTCCTGGTCGACGCGGAGAACGAGGTCGAGTTCTTCTTCCTGCGCCCGCGCGACATCGCGGTCTACGTCGGCTCCGGCAAGCTGGACATCGGCATCACCGGCCGGGACCTGCTGCTGGACTCCGGCGCGCAGGCCGAGGAGATCATGCAGCTCGGCTTCGCCGGCTCGACCTTCCGCTACGCCACCCGCCCGGGCACCGCCAAGGAGGTCACCGACTTCGACGGCATGACGGTCGCCACCTCCTTCTCCGGCCTGGTCACCCAGCACCTCGCCGACAACGGCGTGAACGCCTCCGTCGTCCACCTGGACGGCGCGGTGGAGACCGCCATCCAGCTCGGCGTCGCCGAGATCATCGCCGATGTGGTGGAGACCGGCACCACCCTGCGCAACGCCGGACTGGAGATCATCGGCGAGCCGATCCTGAAGTCCGAGGCGGTCGTCATCCGCGGCAAGGACGCGCCCGGGGACGACCCGAAGGTCCGCCAGTTCCTGCGCCGCATGCAGGGCGTCCTGGTCGCCCGGCGCTACGTGATGATGGACTACGACATCCGCGTCGAGCACGTCGAGAAGGCCGTGGCGCTCACCCCGGGCCTGGAGTCGCCGACCGTCTCCCCGCTGCACCACGAGGGCTGGGTCGCGGTCCGCTCGATGGTCCCCGCCAAGGACGCCCAGCGCATCATGGACGAGCTGTACGAGCTCGGCGCCCGCGCCATCCTGACCACCGGCATCCACGCCTGCCGCCTCTGACCCGGCGGCCCGGCCGCCGCCGACGGGCGGCGGCCGCCTCCGCCGCCGGCCCGCGCCGGCGGCCCGTACGAAAGAGCCCAGCGACGTGTCCGCGCCCGCATCCGCGCCCCTGCCCGCCCTCCCGGTGACGTTCCGGCCCGGCCGTACCCGGGCCGTGCTGTACGGCGTCGGCATCGCCCAGCTCGCCGTGCTCACGGTGATCGCCGTGCTGCTGCCGAAGCTCGGCCCCGGCGAGCGGATCAGCTTCGTGTTCACGGGGCTGATCGTGCTCGGCGTGCTCCTGCTGCTCGCCCGCCCCAAGGTGGTCGCCCACCAGGACGGCATCACGGTCGTCAACCTCACCAAGAAGCGCGAGCTGGCCTGGGCCCAGGTGCTGCGCGTCAATCTGCGCCAGGGCGACCCGTGGGTGCACCTCGACCTGGCGGACGGCACCAGCCTGCCCGCCATGGGCATCCAGCCCGGCATCGCGCGCGACCAGGCGATCCGGGACGCCCGTACGCTCCGGGCGCTCGCCGACAGCCACGGCACCGGCAGTCAGCCGGGCAAATGACCTGCCCGCACAGTCAGCCGGGCGGATGACCTGCCCGCACCGGGGTCCGGCTGATTACCCTGGTGCCCAGGGCGCGCCCGCGCCCCGCCCCGGCCCGGGGCCCCAGCGACCTGAGGAGTGACTCCCTCCAGCAATGGACGGATCGTCCGGTAGTACCTGCGCCGCCCCTTCCTCGGAACCCCCGCATACGGGGCACTTCCCCTTCCTGACGGAGGCGGCGGCATGACCGCCAGTCTGCTGCTGCTCGCGGCGGCACTCGTCCTGATCCTCGCCAACGGCTTCTTCGTCGCCGCCGAATTCGGCCTGGTGACCGTGGAGAAGGCGGAGGCCGAACGGGCCGCCGCCGCGGGCGACCGGCGCGCCCGCACCGTCGTCTGTGCGCTGCGCGAACTCTCCTTCCAGCTCTCCGGCACCCAGCTCGGCATCACCATCACCTCCCTGGTGGTCGGCATGCTCGCCGAGCCCGCCCTCGCCCACCTGCTGTCCGGGCCGCTGACCGCCCTCGGGCTGCCGGCCGGCGCCGTACCGGGCATCGCCGTCGTCATCGGGATGCTGCTGGCCTCCGCCGTGCAGATGGTCCTCGGCGAGCTGGTGCCCAAGAACTGGGCGGTCTCCAAGCCGCTCCAGGTCGCCCGCTTCGTGGCCGGCCCGCAGGGCGCCTTCTCGCGGTTCTTCCGCCCGGTGATCTCCCTGCTGAACACGGTCGCCAACCGGCTCGTACGGGCCCTGGGCGTGGAGCCGACCGACGAGCTGGCCTCCGCCCGCACCCCCGGCGAACTGGTCTCGCTCGCCCACCACTCGGCCCGCGCCGGGGTGATCGAGCAGGACACCGCCGACCTGTTCGTGCGCACCCTCTCGCTCGGCGGGCTGACCGCCGAGAACGTGATGACCCCGCGGGTACGGGTCAGCGCCCTCCAGGCGTCCGCGACCGCCGAGGACGTCCTCAACCTCACCCGCGCCACCGGCCTGTCCCGCTTCCCCGTCTACCACACCCGGCTCGACGAGGTCGTGGGCATGGTGCACCTCAAGGACGCCCTCGCGGTGCCCGAGCACGAGCGGCTGCGCACCCCGGCCGGACGGATCGCCGTACCGCCGCTCCTGGTGCCCGAGACACTGCCGGTGCAGCCGCTGCTGGAGCGGCTGCGCAGCGAACAGCCGATAGCCGTGGTCGTCGACGAGTACGGCGGCACGGCGGGCGTGGTCACCCTGGAGGACATCGTCGAGGAACTGGTCGGCGAGGTCCGCGACGAGCACGACCGGGCGGCCCTGCCCGAGCTGGCGCAGGCGCCGCCCGAGGACGGCCGCCCGTCCTGGGACGCGGACGGCGGCTGCCGGGTCGACACGCTGCGCCGGATCGGCCTGGACGCGCCGGACGGCCCGTACGAGACCGTGGCCGGACTGGTCGCGCACATACTCGGGCGGGTGCCCGCCCCCGGCGACACCGCCGAACTGGACGGCTGGCGGCTGCGGGTGCGGCTGGTGTCCCACCACCGTGCCGCACGGGTCCGGATCATACGGACGGCCGGCGCCGCCGCCCCCGCCCCGCTGCTCGCGGAGGTGGCCCGGTGAGTTTCCTGCAGCTGCTGTTCGCCGCCTTCCTGGTCCTGGTCAACGGCTTCTTCGTGGGCGCCGAGTTCGCGCTCGTCTCGGTGCGCCGCAGCCAGATCGAGCCGCTGGCCACCGAGGGCTCCAAGCGGGCCCGCAAGGTGCTGCACGGCCTGGAGAACCTGCCGCAGATGATGGCGGCGGCCCAGTTCGGCATCACCGTCTGCTCCCTGACGCTCGGCGCGGTCGCCGAACCGACCGTCGCCCGCCTCCTGGAGCCCCTCTTCCACGCGGCGCATCTGCCCGCGCCGCTGATCCACCCGCTCGGCTACGTCATCGCCCTGGCCGCGGTGGTCTTCCTCCACCTCGTCATCGGCGAGATGGTGCCGAAGAACCTGGCGATGGCCGCGCCGGAGAAGACCGCGCTGTGGTTCAGCCCGGGCCTGGTCGCCTTCGCCCGGCTGTGCCGCCCGGTCACCGCCCTGCTCGGGGCGTGCGCGCGCGGTGTGCTGCGGCTGTTCCGCGTCGAGCCGAAGGACGAGGTCGAGGCGGTCTTCACGAGCGAACAGCTCACCCACCTCGTCGAGGACTCCAAGCAGGCCGGGCTGCTGGCCCCCGCCGAGCAGGAGCGCCTGTCCGACGCGCTGGAGCTGGGCAGCCGCCCGGTCACCGACGTGCTCCTGGATCCGGCCGGGCTGGTGACGGTCGATCCGGCGGTCACCCCGCGCCAGGTCGAGGAGCTGACCGTCAAGACCGGCTACTCCCGCTTCCCGGTGTCCGCGCCTGGCGGCGCGTACATGGGCTACCTGCACGTCAAGGACGTACTGGACCTGGAGGAGGGCGACCGTGCGGTGCCGCAGCACATCTGGCACCCGATGACGACGCTGCGCGCCGAACTCCCCCTGGACGACGCGCTGACCGCGATGCGCCGGTCCGCCTCCCACCTGGCCGCCGTCGCCGACGCGACCGGGCGGGTACTCGGCCTGGTGGCGCTGGAGGACGTACTGGAGAAGCTGGTGGGGGAGGTGCGCGATCCGGCGCACCGGCAGGAGGACCTGGTGCCCGTGGCGGCGTTCGGCGCGCAGGGCACCCGGGTGCCCGAGGTGCCGGGGCTCACCGGTACGCCGGGGGACCGGCTGTCCGGGCCGCGGAGCGAGCCGGGCCCGGCCCGGGACGACCGGGCGCTGGCGGGCTGAAAACGCCCGTGACGTATGGGGTGAGCCCGCGGCCGGTCCGCGGGCTCACGCCGTTTCCGGCCAGTCCCAGCCGAGCTGCGCGAACATGCCCAGCCGGTCGCTGACCGCCCGGATCTCCGTGATCTTCCCGGCCCGTACGGTGAAGATCCATATCTGCTCCACCGCGAACCGCCGTCCGGTGGGCCGCGGCATCCGCGGATGTGCCCCCGTGTGCACCCCGCTGACCAGCAGCCGGGCCACCACCCGGTCGCCCTCCGCGATCAGCTCGCGCGGCTCCATCCGCGCTTCGGAGAAGGCGTCGAGCTGCTGCCGGAAGCCGTCGAAGGCGGCGCCCGGTGCGTCCGGCTCGCCATGGATGATCTTGTTGTGGTCGATCACGTCCGCCGCCAGGTACCTCGGCAGATCCGCCGTCCGCCGTGCGCTGATCGCCGCGAACAGGCCGGTGACGAGCTGCTTGTTCCGCTCGGTGCGGGTCGCGTCCATGGTGCCGTTCCTCTTTTCTTACGGTGTAAGTGGCGGGCTGCCCGGTAGAATCGCCTTACGTCGTAAGAAAGTCAAGGAGGGATGGACGTGACCAAGGGGCCGAAGCGCGCGCGGGGGGAACGGGCCGGGCTGTCCCGGCAGCGGGTGCTGGACGCGGCGCTCGCGCTGGTCGACCGCGATGGACTCGCCGCCCTCTCGATGCGCCGGCTGGGCGCCGACCTCGGCGTCGAGGCCATGACGCTCTATCACTATGTGCCGAACAAGGACGCGTTGCTGGACGGCCTGGTGGAGCGGGTCTTCGAGCAGGCGGCGCCGCTCACCGCCGACGGCGCGCGCTGGCGGCCCGCACTGGAGCGGTACGCCGGGTCGCTGCGCCGCACGCTGCTGCGCCACCCCGCCGTACTGCCCCTGGCGATGAGCCGCCCCGCGGTGACACCGCAGACCCTCGGTGCGGTGGAGAGCGGCCTGCGGATGCTGCGCGACGCGGGCTTCCCGCTCGGCCGGGCGCTGGACGTACTGAACGCGCTCACCGTCTTCGTCATCGGGCACGCCGCCGTCGAAGCGGCCACCGCCCGCGTCAACGAACAGGGCGCGCCCGGCTCAACGGCGTACCTTGCGCAGTTGGACGCGGACCGCTTCCCGCTGCTCGTGGAGGCCGGGCGGGGCGGCCACGGGGCCGACGACGCGGCGCGCTTCGACCACGCCGTGCGGGCGCTGCTGGCGGGCTTCGACGGCGGGGCCTGAAGGAGCCGGGCGTTCCGTCAGAGCGGCGGCGGCAGGTCCGGGCCCGGTCCGATGGCCGGGCCGCGCCCGGAGAGGACTTCGCCGTACGCCTGCATCAGATCCGGCAGGCGCAAGGTGGCCAGGTCGTCGCGGGACGGGGCGCTGGACCACGTGGACAGCCGCAGGTCCCGGTAGGCGCAGCTCTTCTCGTACAGGGTGCGCAGGAAGCGGCCGTTGCCCAGCTCGTCGATCCAGCCCTGCTCGACGACGTGGGCGCTGATGCTGCGCAGCTCCTCCAGCGACTCCTCGTCCCAGTGGTCGCCGTTCTCGGCGGCCAGCACCTCGCCGATGGCGGTCAGCTCCGGCGGCCGGTAGCTCGGGAAGTCGACGCGCGAGGTGAAGCGGGAGGACAGGCCGGGGTTGGCGGCCAGCAGGCGGTCCATGCCCTCCGGGTAACCGGCGAGGATGACGACGAGCCGGTCGCGGTTGTCCTCGGCCCGCTTGAGCAGCACCTGAAGGGCCTCGTCGCCGTACGCGTCGCCCTTGGTGTACGCCGAGTTCGACAGGCTGTACGCCTCGTCCACGAACAGCACCCCGCCCAGCGCCGAGTCGATCAGCTCGTTCGCCTTCACGGCGGTCTGCCCCAGGAACTCGCCGACCAGGTCGGCCCGTTGCGCCTCGACCAGGTGATCACCGCCGAGCAGGCCGAGCGCGTAGAACACCCGGCCGAGTATCCGGGCCACGGTGGTCTTGCCGGTGCCGGACGGCCCGGAGAAGACGAAGTGTCGTTTCGGCGGCTGCACCGGAAGGCCCTGGCCCGCCCGCAGCCGCGCCATCCGCAACTGCGCCGACAGCGCCCTGACCTGACGCTTCACCGGCTCCAGCCCGACCATCCGCTCCAGCTCGGCGAGCGCCTTCTCCAGCAGCACCGGGTCGGAAGGGCCGGCCGGCAGCTGGTCGGCGCCGCGCGGTCCGCCGAGCGCGGCCTTCTCCCGTACGGCCGGACCGGCGTCCCCCGGCGAGCCGCCCGCCAGATCACCGTCCGGGCCCTCCGGCTCGGTCGTGGCCAGCAGTTCCCGCCCGTCCACCGGGTCGAGCGGGGAGAGCGGATCGAGGTCGCCGCCCGCCTCCTGGCCGAGGCCGGAGGCGGACACGGCCGCCAGGCCCGCGCCCTCCTCCAGGCCGTCGCCCTCGGCTATGGCCGCCAGCCGGGCCGAGGTGTCCATGAACGCCGGGTCGACGCGGTGCACCGCGCGGTACAGCGGCAGCGCCGCCGCGCTGCGGCCGGTGCCCTCGTGGGCCCGGGCGAGCCAGTACCGCAGCTCCTTGCGCTGCGGCTGCTCACTGCGGCAGCGCATCAGGGCGGCCGCCAGCAGCGGCTCGGCCTGGCCGTACATCTCCTGGCGCACCCGCGCCATGCCGCCGAACAGCCCGGCCTCGATGCCGAGCAGCGGATCGTCCAGCAGCGGCTCGGTATGTCGCACGAGCTGGTCCCAGTCCTTGACGAGATAGGCGCGGCAGGCGTGCAGGAAGCGCACCTGCGGGTCGGTGTCCACCGGCGGGCAGCCCGCCAACGCCTGGTCCAGCTCGGCCACATGGCGGCCGTCGAGCCAGTGCGAGGCGTGCGCCAGCAGCAGGTCGCGGCCGGTCTCCAGCACCGGCTGCACCCACCATCCGAGCCAGTACCAGGAATTGAGCGTGCGCCGGTGGCGGGCCCGCTGCTCCCCGAAACGGTCGCGGTGCCGGTGCATGCGCAGCAGCGCGGTCGAGGTGTCCGCACGCAGCGCGTGCAGGCCGAGCCAGCCGTCGGCCATCGTCGGATCCATCCGCACCGCGGCCCGGAACTCCTCCTCCGCCTGCGGGTACGCGCCCACCGTGTAGGCGTCCACCGCGCGCAGCCAGGCGAGTTCGGCCGGGGCGTGTGTGCCCTGGGTGCCGAAATCCATCACGTCCCCCACAAAACGTCCCCCGTGGTGTGCCGCCGGGCGAGTGCCAGGCCGCAGCGTGTTCGAACCGTCGTACCGTGGACGGGCGTTGCTCGCCGTCCGGGCTCTTCGATGTGCGTCCTTCGGTGGCACGGACTCGCATCGTACCTGCGGTATCGGTGCGGCCCGAAGGGGGCGGCAGGGGGGAAGACGGGGCTCCGCGGCGCGAAGGGAGCGGTGACATAGGGTGAGGGACGGACGGCGTCGACGCGCGCCGGAAGCGCGGGCCACAGAACGAAGCCCCCGATCACGGGGGAACAACCGGGGGCTTCGCGTCTGCGGGCGGTCCGTCAGAACCGCACATTGAGAACGTAAGTCCTGTACGCCCCCCAGGTCAAGCCGAGTTGAGGCAGTCGGCGGTACGCGCACGGCGACGATCTGCGTACCGCCGGTGGTCCGTCACGGACGGTGACGATTCAGGGGGTACCGTGCGTCCCATCCGGCCCCGGCAGCACCTCGTACCCCTCGGTGCTCGCGCGTACCAGCAGGCCGGCGTGCGGACGCGTGGGGTCCGCCGCGAAATGGCCGCGTTCCGCAGGGATCCAGTCATCCCAGAACCCTTCGAGGGCCTGTCCGTCCCGCAGCCGTCCCCGTTCCCAGGAGTGACCGGCCGTCAGGTCCATCCACAGCAGGCACGCCAGGTACGGGCGCAGGGCGCGCCGGCCCGCGCCCACGCCCTCCACGATGACGGCGTGCGCCGGTACCAGCTCCCGGCGCGCGGTGAACTCCCTGCGCTCCCAGTCGTACACCCGGTACCGGGCGGGCTCCCCGCGCGACAGCGGCGCCAGGACCTCGGCCCGGAACCGGTCCGCCCAGGCGAACAGTTCGTCGTGGGTGGCGATGTCGTCCAGCTGGACGACCGGGGCGTCGTCCAGCGCCGCGGCCAGATGCCGCGCGAAGGTGCTCTTGCCGGACCCGGCGTGCCCGTCCACCGCGATCAGGCGCACCGGACCGCAGGACGGGGGCAGCGCGCGCAGCCGGGCGGCGAGGGCCTCCAGCCCGTCCGGCGCGCGGGACGGCGCCGGGCCGGACGGGACCGGCCGGATCGGCTCTTGACTCACGCTGCTGCCTGTCTGACGGGGCTGGGGGAACGCGGCAAGATTACCGTTACGGGGCTTTCGGCCCCGCGGGCGTCACGGCCGCGCACCCCGCCCCGGGTGTGCCCCGGCTGCCGCAATCAGATGATCCCTTTCGCGACGCGCGGCGAACCGCTGGCCGAAGGGCGTGCGCGGGGCAATAGTTGAGCCACGGCCGCTGTACGGGCAGCCTCCCGGACCCGCCCGTGCCCGGCCCACCGCACCGTCCGCCTCCCGCTCCACCGGCTCACTCCATCGCATCCGACTGGGGGACCCACCGATGAACAGACCCACGCCCCGGCGTACCGTTCTGGCCGCCGCCCTCGCCGTGGCGGCGGGCGCGGCCACCCCGCTGGCGCACGCCGCCTCCCCTTCCGAACCGTCCGCCGCACCGAAGGCGAAGCGTCTCGTGGACTACCGAGCCTGGCACACCGCAGCCGACTGGAAACAGGGCATCGCGAACGGCACCCGCGTGGTGAACGGGAGCCGCCCCGGGGTGGCCATCGACCGCCCCGCCGGCTCGGCCGAGTACCGCGATCCGCACACCGGTACCACCGCCACCTGGGAGTACGCGGTCTGGACGTCCCCGGCCCGCACCCTGAAGGTCCCGTCCACGGAAGCCGTCGTCTCCTGGAACGCCCACACACCGGCCGGCACCTGGATCACCGTCGAGATGCGCGGCACGTACAGCGACGGCGGGCGCACCCCGTGGTACGTGATGGGCCGCTGGGCCGCCGGGGACGGCGACATCCGCCGTACCTCCGTCGACGGCCAGAAGGACGGGAAGAGCAACATCTCCACCGACACCTTCGCCATCGACAACCCGGCGAGCGGCCTGCGGCTGGCCTCCTACGAACTGCGCGTCACCCTCCACCGCAGGCCCGGCACCACCCTCACCCCCACCGTGTGGCGCCTGGGCCTGATGGGGTCCGCCGTCCCCGACCGCTTCGACGTACCGGCCTCCAAGCCGGGCGTCGCGACCGGCCGGGAACTCACCGTGCCGCGCTATTCGCAGGAGATCCACAAGGGCCAGTACCCGGAGTACGACAACGGCGGCGAGGCGTGGTGCAGCCCCACCTCCTCCCAGATGATCATCGAGTACTGGGGCCGCAAGCCCACCGCCGCCGATCTGGCCTGGGTCAACCCGGCCTACGCCGACCCCCAGGTCTGCCACGCCGCCCGCTTCACTTACGACTACCAGTACCAGGGCTGCGGCAACTGGCCCTTCAACACCGCCTACGCGGCCACGTACCGCGACATGGAGGCCGCCGTCACCCGCCTCGGCACCCTCTCCGACGCCGAGACCCTGATCCGGGCCGGCATCCCGGTCATCACCTCGCAGTCCTTCCTGGCCACCGAACTGACCGGCGCGGGCTACGGCACGGCCGGCCACCTGATGACCGTCATCGGCTTCACCAAGTCCGGCGACGTGATTGCCAACGACCCCAACTCCCCGACGAACGCCGCCGTCCGCCGCGTCTACCAACGCCGCCAGTTCGAGAACATCTGGCTCCGCACCAAGCGCAAGAACGCCGAGGGCAAGGTCGTCAGCGGCACCGGCGGGATCTGTTACGTGTACTTCCCGAGGGAGATCAGCGCTGTTCAGCGGGCCGCCTTGGCGGCGGTGGGGATCAGCTGATCCCGTCGCACCCCTCCTCCGGCCCGTGTTCGCCGTCTGGCCGATCGTGCGGAACCTGTGGCGCAATGGAACCATCGGGGCCGACGGGGCCCCGATGGTGACGAGTTGGGGGAGGGGCCCATGTCCGTAGCGGTGTGTTCGCTGCTCTGGGACGCGGCGAAGCACGGGGCGGGGACGCAGAAGATCTCGTACGACAGCGACGGGTACCACCTCGTGCGCTTCCCGTACGCGGCGGAAGCCGAGTCCTACGACCCGTGGAAGATGCACGATCCGGCCAACGGGGGCAGTACGCCGTCCACGTTCCCCGACGCGCGGTCGGGGCTGATCTGGCCGAGCCACGAGGGCTGGGGCGTGCTGTCCGCGATGGTGTTCTGGGACGCGGACGACCGGCCGAACGAGTACCGGGCCCGGTTCGTGCGCGATCCGCTCGGGCCCGGTTACGACTCGACGGCCACCACCGACACGTGGAAGACCGGCGGCGGCCAGTACAAGACGTACGTCTGGCAGATGTTCGTCCACCGGGGGACGTCGGTCGGGCTGAAGATCTCCGCGCGCGGGGACGGCGACGCCAAGGTCCCCACCGCGATCACCCACGCGCAGTTCAAGCTGGCGATCCACACGGACGTGGTGCGGCCCTAGGGCGGATCAGTCGACCAGGCCGAGCGCGGGACGCAGGCCGTCCGGGCGCTCGGTCACCGGCACGTGGTCGACGGGCAGGTACGCGCAGCCCAGCGCCGTCGCCGCGCCGTCCGCCGTACGGTCGTCGCCCACCATCAGCACGTCCGTGGGCGCCAGCCCCAGCTCCTCGCACGCGATCTCGAAGAGCCGCAGATCCGGCTTCTGCATGCCGTGCTCGTACGACAGGACGCAGCTGTCGACGAAGCGGTCGAGGCCGTGGGCGCGGAGCACCGGGCGCAGGTCCCAGCCGATGTTGCTGACCACGCCGATGCGGATGCCGCGCTGCCGGAGTCCGCCCAGGACCTCGGCGGCGTCCGGGTACGGCGCCCACGCGGCGGCGGTCATATGGCGCTCGTACAGCGCGTCGTACAGCCTGTCGTCGGGCAGCGGCACCTGCCGGGCCAGGCCGGTGTACAGCTCGCGGTGCCGGTCCGCGCTGCGGTCCCGGACCTCCCACAGGGCGGACAGGCCGGGCGGCAGCCGTTCCGGCGAGGGGCCGCCGGGCAGCGCGCCCGCCCGGCCCAGTTCCGCCGCGAGACGGACGGTCTCCGCCTCCGGGAGCCGCGTCCCGGTCTCCGCGAGCCCCGCGCGCAGCCAGCTCTCCGGCGATTCGATGCGCAGCAGCGTCCCGGAGAAGTCAAAGAGCACACCCTTGATCGTCATACCGCCATCCTGTCGTTCCGACGGCCCGCCGTCATCGACGGGCCTCGTGCCGGGTTCCGTACCGCCGGACGTACACGAGCGCCGCGACCGCCACCCAAGCGCCGCCCAGCAGCCAGCCGCCGAGCACGTCCGTGGCCCAGTGGACCCCCAGATACACCCGGGTCAGGCCGACGCCCGCCACGGACACCGCGATCAGCGCCGCGGCGGCCCGCCGCCAGGCCCGGCGCGCCCCGTACAGCCGCAGCAGCCACAGGGCGAGGCCGCCCGCGACCGCCGCCGTCATCGCGTGGCCCGAGGGGAAGGCCGCGTAGCCCGCCGAGTCGACGGGGTCCGGCCACACCGGGCGGGGCCGGTCCACCAGGGCCTTCAGCGTCTGCTGGAGCGCGGTGCCCAGGGCCGCCGTGGCCGCCACCCAGCAGCCGAGCACCCACTGCCGGCGGCACAGGAGTGCGATGACCGCGACGGCCAGGAGGGCGCGCAGGGTCCAGGGGTCCCAGACCCAGTCGGAGAAGATCCGGTTGGTCTGCGTCAGGCCGGGGTCCGCGACGGCCGTGCGGTGGAAGGCCGTGGCCAGCGTCCGGTCGAGGGCGAGCAGAGGGCTCCAGCGGGCGGCGACGAGGGCGAGGAGCGCGGCGAAGGGGAGGAGCAGAAGGAGGGGGAGGAGGGGGGAGAAGGGGAGGGCGCGGGGCGGTGCGGGGGCGGGCCTGGAGAGCATGGGGAAATCTTCGCCGAGGGGAGCGGGGAGGGCCAGGGAGCCCCGTATGGAGGTACGTTCGTACGTCCGCGCGCGCCTCCGCCCTCCCTCAGTACGTCAGCGCGCTCAGCCCCGGCATGAACGTCACCAGCAGCGGAACCGCCGGGACCAGCGCCGCGATCGCCGTCATCCGCAGGCGCCGGCCGGGCGTGAAGCGGGGCGCGGGGGCCAGCAGCCGGTGCACGCGGTCCGGGACCTCGGTGTGATGGGCGGGGCACGGGCCGAACACCCCGCGGTCCTCGTTGAGTTCGACCAGGGCCAGGGCGATCGTCAGCCGTCCGAAGCGGCGCGAGGCCACGTCGTCGGCGGCCAGCTCGACCAGCCGGTGCACCTGGTCGCGGAACGCGGCGAAGACCGGGACCTGGGGGAAACCGGCCGCCAGCGCCGAAGCGCAGTGCAGCAGGACGTCGTGCCGGGCCCGCGCGTGGCCCTGCTCGTGGGCGATCAGCGCATCGAGCTGACGGCCCTTCAGGCGGCGCAACGCGGCGGTGGTGATGACCAATTGGGGTGTGGCGCCGGGCAGCCACCACGCCTCGGGGCGGTCGCCCTCCAGGACGACGAGCCGGTCCCCGGTCCGCTCCTCGCCGGGCAGCAGCGGAGCGCGCCGCACCAGGTCCGTACGCTCCTGCCGCCGCCGGGCGCGGGCGCCGCGCACCTCCCGGGTGAGCATGACGGCCGTCCAGGCGCCGCCGCCCGCCAGTACTCCGGCCAGTACGCCGGACCAGGGCCCGTACGCCTTGAGCGCGTACGCCTCGACGACGACGCGCGGTGCGTGGCCGAACAGGTGGCTGCGTACGGCTTCCCAGGCGGCGGCGCCGCTCAGCGACATCGCCAGGACACAGCACAGGAGAACGGCGGCGACCACGCACTGCCACACCCACAGGGCGAGCACCGGTTCGCGGTCGGGCCAGTCGGCGCGGGCCATCAGGCGCGGCGCCATCGCCGCAGCCAGCGCGCCGAGCATCATCAGCGCGAGGGGGACCATCATGGACGTCAGCCTATGAGCGCGCGGCTGCCGCCAGGTATGGAACGGCGCCGGAAGTGACGTATACCACCGGCGCCGGTGGTGCGGGCGGTGCGCGAGGGACGGACGGCCGCCCAACCGGCCCTGGCGCGCGCCGGGTCGGGGTGTCGGAGTCGGCAGCGAGACGTCACAGCGTCAACAGCATCGCGAACATCCCGATGCCCATCGCCACCCGGCACGCGCCCACCACCTCCGGCCACGCGGCCCGCACGGGCGCGATTTCGGTGTCCGCCGTGCCCGGGGCGGCCGAGGGAGCCAGGCGGACTCCGGCGGCGACGACGTATACCGCGTAGTACGCCAGCAGCAGCCCGGTGAGCAGCGGCAGCCCGCCAGGCCCCATGGAATCCATCTCCTCCATGCTTCCTGTGTGCGCTGCGTGCCCGCCGCTCAGCGGGCCGCCGCCGGGGACGGCCACCATCGCCAGCGCCATGTAGACCATCGCCGCCGCGCCCACCGCGTGGTGCGGGTGCCGCCGCAGCAGCGCCCACAGACCCGCCGCGCCGAAGACGACGGCGAACACCCACGGCGTCCAGGACGGCTGCACCACCGTGGCGGCGGGCAGCGCCATCACCGCCATGCCGAGCCCCATCAGCGCCTCGCCGCGCGCTTCCCGGCGCTGCGCGGCCGTACCCCGGCGCACACTCGACAGGCAGTACGCGCCCGCCCCGGCGCACAACAGCACCAGCAGCCAGCCGACCCATGACGGTCCGTGCACGGCGTCCTCCCCGTAAGCCGTAGGGCGGTCGCGTGCGGACCACGCACACGGCGCGCGGCGTCACACGGAGCCCGGTACAGCCGCATGGTGCCCCGCGGGCGGCCCGGAAACCCCCGCCGGAAACCGGGAACGGGGAGCGCACGGGCGCAAGAGGGGAGCACGGCGGCCGGGGAGGGGCCGTGGGTACGGGTGGGTCCCCTCGGCGCCCTCAGATGCCGGGGCGGTACCGCAGCGGGTGGTCCGCAGGGACCTGCGTCAGCACGATCCGGTGGCCGTCCGGGTCCGCGATCCACATCTCGATCAGTCCCCACGGCTCCTGTACCGGCGGGCGCAGGATCTCCACGCCGTCAGCCTTCAGTTCCTCGTGCGCGGCTGCGGCATCGGCGACCTGGAGCCACAGCTGGAGCGTGGCGGTCGGGGGCTCTGCGGAGCGGCCGGAGACCTCCAGGAAGCCGCCGCCGAGGAAGTACACCGTGCCGCGCTCGGGGCCGGTACCGAATTCGCGGTAGATCTCCAGGCCCAGCGCGCGCCCGTAGAAGTCCCGCGACCGCTCGGGGTCGGACGGCCGCACCAGCACCCTGCTGCTCAGTACATGCACCATGCTGCGGACCCTACGCCGCCGGGCGGGCGGCGTAGGGTCCCGGGGCCGCATCCGGCCCGCCCGAGCCGCCGCACGCGGACCGGACCGCGCGGCGGGCCCGTGGGTCTTGTTAGCCTCCGGTACGGCCGTACGCGTGCGCCGCCCCGCACCCCGGTCCGTACCGCCGCGCCGAGCCACCGGAGAGGACGCCCGCCCATGACGACCGTCGAGCTGACCTACCGAGCCGCCACCGAGGCCGACGTCCCGGCGCTCGTCGCGCTGATCGAGTCCGCCTACCGCGGCGACGCGAGCCGGGAGGGCTGGACCACCGAGGCGGACCTGCTGGAGGGGCAGCGCACCGATCCGGAGGGTGTCGCCGCGGTGGTGGGCGCCCCGGACAGCGTGCTGCTGGTCGCCGAGAACGCGGGCGGGATCGTGGCCTGCTGCCAGCTCGAACACCGCGGCGATCATGTGTACTTCGGTATGTTCGCGGTCCGTCCCGGCCTCCAGGGCGGCGGCCTCGGCAAGGTCGTCATGGCCGAGGCGGAACGCACCGCGCGCGCCCGGTGGAACGCCGCCGAGATGCGGATGACCGTCATCCGGCAGCGCTCCGACCTGATCGCCTGGTACGAGCGCCGCGGGTACCGGCGCACCGGCACGATGTTCCCGTTCCCGTACGGCGACGAGCGGTTCGGCATTCCGCGGCGCCCCGACCTGGAGTTCGAGCTGCTGGTCAAGGACCTCGGCTAGAGCTGCCGGGCGGTTCGCTGCCCGGCCCGTCTCACGCCGTGAACCGCACCGCCCGCCGGATCTCGGGGAAGTCGGTGATCACGCCGTCCAGCCCGAGCCCGCGGCTGAGCCGCAGCTCGTCGTGGGTGTTCACGGTCCAGCCCAGGACGCGCAGGCCCGCCGCGTGGGCCCGCTCCACCAGTTCCAGGGTGAGCCGGCGGATGTCGAGGGAGAGCGCCGAGGCGCCGACGGCCAGCGCGCGGTCCACCACGTCGGTGCCGTAGTGCTCGGCGACCAGCGCGGTCCGTACGCCGGGCAGCAGCTCGCCGACCGTGGCCAGCGCCGCGTCGTGGAAGGAGATCACCTCGACCCGGGCGGTCAGGTCGCGGGCGCGCAGCACGTCCACGAGCGCCCGGGCGGCGGCCACGTCCTTGATCTCCGCCTGGAGCGGCGCCCGCACCGCGTCCACGATCTCCTCGAACACCGGGATCCGCTCGCCGTAGCCGGCGTCCAGGTCGCGCAGTTCGGCGAGGGTGCGGTCGGCGACCGGTCCCGTCCCGTCGGTCGTGCGGTCCACGTCCGCGTCGTGCATGACCACGAGCGCGCCGTCCTTGCTCAGGTGCAGGTCCAGCTCGATGACGTCGAGACCTTCGCGTTCGGCGCGGACGAACGAGCGCAGGGTGTTCTCCGGCTCGACGCCCATCATCCCGCGGTGTCCGATGGTGAGAAAGGACAAGGCTGCCTCGTTTCTGTCGGTGTGCTGCCGGACCGGTGCCGCCCGCCGGCCACGGCTGCCCCGCCTGCGCCGCGCGTGTACCACCGGCTGCTCTCGAAACGGCGCACAGCCTAACGGGCACCCGAAGGCGCCGGAACGGTGTCGGACAGCCCTGCGACATGGCCGGAACGGGGGCTTGCCACGCCTGGGACGAGTGCCGGGGGAGCGCCGGAAATCCGTTGCCGGTCACGGGTGTTCGGGTGCCGCGGCTGCCGTTCGGCGGGCGGTGCCGTCCGATCCGTCCGGGGTGTCCGGTGCCGCGTCGTCGTCACCCGTGCGTGGGCGCGTCCGCCGGGGGCTGACGCGCCCGTACGACGGTGTGGCCGTCGCGGCCCCAGGAGGGCTCCCCGGTCGCCGGGTGCACGGAACCGGTCAGGGGCAACAGCCGGGCGCCGGGGCGGCTGCCCGTCGGGCGGCCGGATTTCGACCGGATCCGGTCGCTTCCCGACCACCGCTGAGCGTCCCGCGCCCATAGTCGCCACGCCGCGTCCCGTATACGGCGGCCGATTCCGGGTACGTGCTGCAGGATGCGCGGCAGGCATGGTCCCGCCGGACAGAAACTTCCGCATCTTCTCAGACGGACAGGAAAAAAGTGCGTGACCATGGGGGTCGGGCAGAACATTTTCCTCTGGAGCTCTTGAGAAGTCGAAGACCCCCTGGATACCGTGGCGGCACAACAGGATCTCCTGCCGGAGGGTAGTCATGACGGAAATTCTTTCGCCTGTGGGTGCCCCAGGCGCCACCGCCACCGCAGAGCGTGTGGTGCGGCATCCGGCGTGGCCGGTGCTGAAGGACGCCATCGAGACCATCCGCCCGTGGCAGTCCAAGGACGGCTCGATCGACTTCACCGCCGAGGGCGCGCCCGCGGCCGGCACCGTCCGGCACGAGGTCGAGCGCGCGATATCGGCCATCGAAGAGCTGGCGCCGCTGCTCCCGCACGACGCCGCCTACCACCGGGCGCTCGTCGCGGACCTGCGCCGCTGGGCCGACGGCGGCTTCGCCGTACCGGACTTCCTCGACTCCCTGCTGGCCTTCCACCCCGCGCGCCAGCGCTCCGACGGCCTCCAGCACCTGGTCGTCTTCCCCATGTACACGCAGAACGGCAACCCGGACCGCAACTTCGAGGCGGTCGTGCTGCGCATGGTCTGGCCCGACTGGCTGGCCGACCTGGAGCGCACCCGCTACGACAACCCGATGTTCTGCGGCATCACCTTCGAGGACTTCACCTCCGGATACGACACCAACTCCGCGGTCCTCTTCCCCGAGACCATCGCCGTGCGCGAGGCGCCCGAGCGCTTCACCTGGGGCGGCATCTTCTGCGACCGCGAGGCCGCCCGCTTCCGCCGGGTCAGCGAGGCCGCGGTGGCGACGCTGGGCGTCGAACTGCCCGACGACATCCGCGCGATGCTCGCCGACCAGCAGCGCTGCCAGGAGGCGTTCGTCCTGTGGGACATGGTCCACGACCGCACCCACAGCCACGGCGACCTGCCCTTCGACCCCTTCATGATCAAGCAGCGGCAGCCGTTCTGGATGTACGGCCTGGAAGAGCTGCGCTGCGACCTGACCGCCTTCAAGGAGGCCGTCAAGCTGGAGGCGGAAGGCGTCCGCCAGGCCCGCGACGTCCAGTACGCGGTCATCTTCGACCGGCTGTTCCGCTTCCCCGTCACCGGTGACCGGGTGCGCAACTACGACGGCCTCGGCGGCCAGCTGCTCTTCGCCTACCTGCACCGGCACGACGTCGTACGCTGGACGGACAACACCCTGCACATCGACTGGGAGCGGGCCCCGCAGGTCACCAACCAGCTGTGCGGCGAGATCGAGAAGCTGTACCGGGACGGCATCGACCGGCCCAAGCTGGTCCACTGGTTCGCCGCCTACGATCTCGTCTCGACCTACCTCGCCCCGCACCCCGGCTCGACCTGGGCCAAGGGGCCGGACGCCCTCGACCTCGACAAGCCGCCGCGCAAGCTCGTCGACGACGTCCTGCCGGACGAATTTCCGCTCAGCATGTTCTACGAGGCCCTCGCCAAGAAACTGCGCGGCGTGATTGCCTCCACCAAGGGCATCACGGCCCACAGCGACATGCCGGTGGCGGTGTGAGCGCCGGCGGCACCCAGGGCAGGCCGGAGCACGAGGAGACGAGGGACATGAGTACTGCGACCAATGGCCAGGGGTCACTGGAAGGCGCGGTCATCGCGGTGGCCGGGGCGGCGGGGCCCGCCGGGCGGGCGACGCTGCTGCGGCTGGCCGAGGCGGGCGCGACCGTGGTGGCCGCCGACGCGGACGCCGCGCGGCTGGCGGAGGCCGTGGACGCCGCGCGGTACGCGCACGGCGGCGCGACCGTCACCGGCGACACCGTCGACCTGCTGGACCTCGACGCGACACGCGCCTGGGCCGACCGTACGGAGAAGGAGTTCGGCCGGATCGACGGGCTGGTGCACCTGGTCGGCGGCTGGCGCGGCTCCGCGTCGTTCGCGGAGACCGACCTCGGCGACTGGGACGTGCTGGAAAAGCTCCTCATCCGTACGGTCCAGCACACCTCGCTGGCTTTCCAGGCCGCGCTGGAGCGCTCCGGGAACGGGCGGTTCCTGCTGGTCAGCGCGGCGGGTGCGAGCAAGCCGACGGCCGGTAACGCCGCGTACGCCGCGTCCAAGGCCGCCGCCGAGGCGTGGACGCTGGCCCTCGGCGACGCCTTCCGCAAGGCCGGGGGCGAGGCGGGGCCCAAGGCGGCGGCTGCCATCCTGGTCGTCAAGGCGCTCGTCAACGACCAGATGCGCGCCGAGCGCCCGAATGCCAAGTTCGCGGGCTTCACGGACGTCAAGGACCTGGCCCAGGCCGTCAGCGGCGTCTGGGAGCGGCCCGCCCAGGAAGTGAATGGACAGCGTCTGTGGCTGACCCCCGAAGCGTGACCGAGCGCAAGACCGACGCCCAGCGGCACCACGACCCGACGGTGCGCGGTTTCGCCAGCGACAACTACGCGGGTGTGCACCCGGAGGTGCTGGCGGCCATCGCGCTCGCCAACGGCGGTCACCAGGTCGCCTACGGCGAGGACCAGTACACCGAGCACCTCCAGCGCGTCATCCGCAGCCACTTCGGGCAGACCGCCGAGGCGTTCCCGGTCTTCAACGGCACCGGCGCCAACGTGGTCGCCCTCCAGGCGATGACCGACCGCTGGGGCGCGGTGATCTGCGCCGAGAGCGCCCACATCCACGTCGACGAGTGCGGCGCCCCCGAACGCGTCGGCGGGCTGAAGCTGCTGACCGTGCCGACCGAGGACGGCAAGCTCACGCCCGAGCTGATCGACCGGCAGGCGTACGGCTGGGACGACGAGCACCGCGCCATGCCGCAGGTCGTCTCGATCGCCCAGAACACCGAGCTGGGCACGGTCTACACCCCCGACGAGGTGCGGGCCATCTGCGAGCACGCCCACGAGCGCAACATGCTCGTGCACCTGGACGGGTCGCGGCTCGCCAACGCCGCCGCGTCGCTGGACGTCCCGATGCGGGCGTTCACCAACGCGGTCGGTGTGGACGTGCTCTCCCTCGGCGGCACCAAGAACGGCGCGCTGTTCGGCGAGGCCGTGGTGGTCATCAACCCGGACGCGGTGCGCGCGATGAAGCACGTACGCAAGATGTCCATGCAACTGGCCTCCAAGATGCGCTTCATATCCGCGCAGTTCGAGGCCCTGCTGGCCCGCGACCTGTGGCTGCGCAACGCCCGGCACGCCAACACGATGGCGAAGCGGCTCGCCGCCGGCGTCCGCTCGGTCGACGGTGTGGAGATCCTCTACCCGGTGCAGGCCAACGCCGTCTTCGCGCGTCTGCCGCACGATGTCACCGAGCGTCTGCAGAAGCGTTACCGCTTCTACTTCTGGGACGAGGCGGCCGGCGACGTCCGCTGGATGTGCTCCTTCGACACGACCGTGGAGGACGTGGACGGGCTGGTGGACGCCCTGCGGGAGGAGATGGGGCGGTAGGCCGCACGACGAACGGCGCGCCGGGCAGCTGACCGCGGTCAGCTGCCCGGCGCATTGCCGTCCGGTGCGCAGTGCACTGTGCTGGACTCCTCGGTACGGTTTGCTGAACCGTGGCCCGCTGTGCTGCAATGCCCCCCGGAGGCCGCCGACCGGTCCCGAAGCCCGTGGCGGCCGCATCCCCGCCGCCCCGCGCTTGCGCCCGACGATTCCCGAGGCACGCGACGATGACTCTCCCCCTGCACGTCTCCGACGAGGTACGCGCCCTCGCGCCCGGCTTCGGATACCTCGCCGTCGAGGCGCACGGCCTGACCAACGGGCCCAGCGACGAAGCCTCCTCGGCCCTCCTGGACGCCGCCGCCCGCAGGCTCACGGAGCGGCTGGACGGCCGGGCGCCCCAGGACGACCCGCACATCGCCGCCTGGCGCGCCGCGTACACCGCCTTCGGCTCCAAGCCGTCCCGTACCCGTAACTCCGCCGAGGCGCTGGCCAAGCGGGCCCTCGCGGACGGCGGGCTGCCGCGCATCAACCGCCTCGTCGACCTCTACAACGCCATCAGCGTGGCCCACCTGATCCCGGTCGGCGGCGAGGACCTGGACCACATCCGGGGCGGCATGCGGCTGGTGCGGGCCACCGGCACCGAGCCGTTCGTGACCGCGGCCGGCGGCGAGCGGGTCACCGAGCACCCGGAGCCCGGCGAGGTGGTGTGGTGCGACGACGAGGGCGTGACCTGCCGCCGCTGGAACTGGCGCCAGGGCGTACGGACGCGGCTCACCGACACGTCCGTGAACGCGCTGTTCCTGCTGGAGCGGATGGCGCCGATGACCGCCGGGGAACTGACCGCGGCGGGGGCCGAACTCGCCGGGACGCTGGAGAAGACCTGCCCCGACGCGCGGATCGAGGTGGGGGAGCCGCGGCTCTTCGGCTGAGCCGCGGCTCCCGGCCGGTCAGGCCGTGGCCCCCGGCGCCGGTGCCGTGCCGCCGAGGTGCGCCGGGACCCACCAGGTGTCCTCGGGGCCCTTGGGGCGTACGGGATACGCGCGCTGCGCCGCCTCCAGCAGGTCCTGCACACGGGAGCGCAGCCGGTCGGTGATCTTCTCGGTCTGCTCGTCCGGCGACGCCTCCACCGGCTCGCCGACCCGGATGGTGATCGGGAAGTGGTTGCGGCCCAGGTCCCGCTTGTGGCCCTTGGTCCACAGCCGCTGGGTGCCCCACAGCGCCATCGGCAGCAGCGGCACACCCGCCTCCTGCGCCAGCCGGGCCGCGCCCGACTTGAAGGTCTTCAGCGTGAAGGACTCCGAGATCGTCGCCTCCGGGAAGACCCCGATGATCTCCCCGCCGCGCAGCGCGCTCAGCGCGTGCTTGTAGGCGTGGACGCCCTGCGTGCGGTCCACCGGGATGTGCTTCATCGCGCGCATCAGCGGGCCCGACACCTTGTGCCGGAAGACCGACTCCTTCGCCATGAAGCGCACCAGGCGCTTGGCCGGGCGGGCGGCCAGGCCGCAGAAGATGAAGTCCAGGTATCCGATGTGGTTGCTCACCAGGACCGCGCCGCCGCGCCGGGGTATGTGGTCGGCCCCGGCGATGTCGAACTTCAGGTCGAGCGCCTTGAACGCCGCGCGGGCGGCGCCGATGACGGGCGGGTAGACGAGCTCTGCCATGTCGGGGACCCCTTTTCTGTGCCTGGGGAGGGTTCTCCCGGCGAAGACGTTACGCAGCCGTAAGTATGCGGCTTTCGGGAGATCGTGCCCGATCGGCGGCCCGGGGGCCACCGTACGGGCCCCCGCCGCCGGGAGATCCTCGTCACGTGATGGTCACTCGGTGCGATTTCCCCTCACCGCGGACGGTACACCGGGCACTCCGCGCGGTACACCGGGCACCCGGCGGCGGGAATGATTGCGGCCCGGCGGACGCTGCACCCGTCGGCGAGAGAACCGGGTGTGAACGGGAGGGCGAGGTTTGCGAGGGCAGGACGTGGGGACGCGGCTGGGGGCCGCCGGAATGGGCGCGGAGCTGGGGGAGCGGGCCACGCTCGTGCAGTTCTCCAGCGCCTTCTGCCAGCCCTGCCGTGCCACCCGGCGCACTCTTGCCGAGGTGGCGGACATGGTGGAAGGGGTGACCCACGTCGAGATCGACGCCGAGGCGCACCTCGACCTCGTACGGACGCTGCGCATCGAGCGCACGCCGACGGTGCTGGTGCTCGACGGCGACGGCGCGCTGGTGCGCCGCGCGGCCGGACAGCCCCGCAAGGCCGACGTCATCGCCGCGCTGGGGGCCGCCGTCCGTGATTGATCTCCCAGATTTCCGGCGTTACTTGACTGCCCGCCACACGCATCGTCAGGGTGACGTCATGCGGCCAGGACCCCTTCTTCACGGACGCGCGCCCGCGGACCCTCCGTACGCCGCCGGCGAGCGCTGTCCCCGTACGTGAGCGGCGACGACTCCCGCGGTGCCGGTGACGGCGCCGCGCCGGCCCGGACCCCACGGCAGAAGGACACCACCATGACGGTACCGACCGATCTCGGTACGCCCCGTGCCGCCACCCCCGACCTGCTGCGCTCCGTCTTCCGGCAGCACGCCGCCGGCGTCGCCGTGATCACCGCGCCCGGCCCCCGCCCGGCCGGCTTCACCGCCACCTCGCTGACCTCGGTCGCCGCCGACCCGCCGCTGCTCTCCTTCGGCATCAGCACCGGCTCCTCCTGCTGGCCCGCGGTTTCCGAGGCCGGACACATCGGCGTCCACATACTCGGCGAGCACCAGCAGGAGCTGGCCACCACGTTCGCCCGCAGCGGCGCCGACCGCTTCGCGCCGCCGACCTCCTGGCGTCCGGGGCCGCACGGGGTGCCGCTGCTGGACGGCGTGCTGGCCTGGCTGGTGTGCAAGGTGGTGGCCCGGGTGCCGGCCGGCGATCACCGGATCGTGCTCGGTCAGGTCGTCGAGGGCGACCCGGAGGGCTACGCCGGGACGGCCGGGCGCAGCCGCCCGCTGCTGTACCACGAGGGCCGCTTCAACGCGCTGCGCGACTGACCCCGCCGGGCTGCGCAACGCGGCTCATTCAACGCTTCGCACGGCCCGCCGGTTCCGCGCCGGGGGCTCTCGCGCCCCATCCGTATCCGTTGGCAACGTCACAGTTCAACGGCCTTGCTTACGGGGAAAAGGGTGGGTGTACTGGCGAGTAATATTTCGGTCGGCGCGGGAACCCCATCCGGCCGGATGCCGCCCCAACAGGCGCCTATGCTGCCAGCACAAGGCAGTTCGGAAGAGTCGAAGCAGGTAGGAGAGCCGGCGTGAGCCTGAGGATCGTTGTCTGTGTGAAGTACGTGCCCGACGCCACCGGCGACCGGCACTTCGCCGAGGACCTGACCGTCGACCGCGACGACGTGGACGGCCTGCTCTCGGAGCTCGACGAGTACGCGGTCGAGCAAGCCCTGCAGATCAAGGAAGCCGCCGACGACGACGCCGAGATCACGGTGCTCACCGTGGGCCCGGAGGACGCGAGCGACGCGCTGCGCAAGGCCCTGTCGATGGGCGCCGACAAGGGCGTGCACGTCGAGGACGACGACCTGCACGGCACCGACGCGCTCGGCACCTCCCTGGTCCTCGCCAAGGCCATCGAGAAGACCGGCTACGACCTGGTCGTCTGCGGTATGGCCTCCACCGACGGCACGATGGGCGTGCTGCCCGCGCTGCTCGCCGAGCGCCTGGGTGTGCCGCAGGTGACGCAGCTGTCCGAGGTCTCCGTCGAGGGCGGCACCGTCAAGGGCCGCCGGGACGGCGACACCGCCACCGAGCAGCTGGAGGCGTCGCTGCCGGCCGTCGTGTCGGTCACCGACCAGTCCGGCGAGGCCCGTTACCCGTCCTTCAAGGGCATCATGGCCGCCAAGAAGAAGCCGGTGGAGTCCCTGGACCTGGACGACCTGGACATCGAGGCGGACGAGGTCGGCCTGGCGGGCGCCTGGACGAAGGTCGACGAGGCGGCCGAGCGTCCGGCCCGCACCGCGGGCACGATCGTCAAGGACGAGGGCGAGGGCGGCAAGCAGCTCGCCGAGTTCCTCGCGGGCCAGAAGTTCATCTGAGCCCGGCGGATTCCCGTCCTTTTCCCCCGCCCGCATTCTTCCCGCAGGAGAGCAATCCCATGGCTGAAGTCCTTGTCTACGTCGACCACGTGGACGGCGCCGTCCGCAAGCCCACCCTCGAACTGCTCACCCTCGCCCGCCGGATCGGCGAGCCGGTCGCGGTGCACCTCGGCCCCGGCGCCGACACCGCAGCGGCGACGCTCGCCGAGCACGGCGCGGTCAAGGTCCTGACCGCCGACGCGCCGGAGTTCGCCGACTACCTGGTCGCGCCGAAGGTCGACGCGCTCCAGGCTGCCTACGAGGCCGTCTCCCCGGCCGCGGTGCTGCTGCCGTCCTCCACCGAGGGCAAGGAGATCGGCGCCCGCCTCGCGGTCCGCATCGGCTCCGGCATCATCACCGACGCCGTCGACCTGGAGGCCGGCGACGAGGGCCCGGTGGCCACCCAGTCCGTCTTCGCGGCCTCGTACACCACCAAGTCCCGCATCACCACGGGCACCCCGGTCATCACCGTCAAGCCCAACTCCGCCGCTCCGGAGGCCGCCCCGGCCGCCGGTACGGTCGAGCAGCTCGCGGTGACCGTGGCCGAGACCTCCAAGGGCACCAAGGTCGTCTCGCGCACCCCGCGCGAGTCCACCGGCCGCCCGGACCTGACCGAGGCCGCGATCGTGGTCTCCGGTGGCCGCGGCGTCAACGGCGCCGAGAACTTCCCGGTCATCGAGGCCCTCGCCGACTCGCTCGGCGCGGCCGTCGGCGCCTCGCGCGCCGCGGTGGACGCGGGCTGGTACCCGCACACCAACCAGGTCGGCCAGACCGGCAAGTCGGTCTCCCCGCAGCTGTACATCGCGGCGGGCATCTCCGGCGCGATCCAGCACCGCGCCGGTATGCAGACCTCGAAGACCATCGTCGCCATCAACAAGGACGCCGAGGCTCCGATCTTCGACCTGGTCGACTACGGCGTGGTCGGCGACCTGTTCGAGGTCGTCCCGGCCCTCACCGACGAGGTCAAGGCCCGCAAGGGCTGATCCGCCGGGCACGGCGGGACCGTGCCGCGCCAGTGACGAGCCCAGGGCCCGTACGCACCCGCGTACGGGCCCTGGGCCTGTTCCGGGGCGCGAGGGCTTACGTCCCGCACGCGGGGACGTAAGCCCCGGGTTCCGGGTCGCCCGGCGGGCACAACGGGGGTGCCGGAACCCGACCGCGGAACCGAAGGAAGACCCCCATGATGCCGCTGCCCCACGCCCCGACCGACCCCTGCGTCCGTGCCCCGCGGATGCGCCTGCCGACGAGTCCCCGGGAGCCCCGCCCGGCCCGCGAATCGGTCAGCGCCGTCCTGGACCCCCACCGCTACGCGCTCGGCGACGGCCGGGCGTGCCTGTCCGAGGTGGTGGCCAACGCCACCGTGGGCGGACCCTTCGCCGAGGACGGCCGGGGCCTGGAGGTCCTGGGGGCGCTCGCGGACGGCTGGGGCTTCGACCGGACGCGGTCCGGGAAGTGGGTGTGGTTCCGCGTGCGCCACCCGCGCTCGGACACCGCCGAGAGGCAGGTGGCCGCGTGAACACCGGATTCGCGTCCGTACGGGAGAGACCCGGGGCCGGACCGGCCGGGCTGCCCCTGCTGGAGGACGCCGGCGCGGTCACCCCGGAGGACGCCCGCGAGGTGTCCCGGCTCTTCTTCGAGCGGCTGGCCGGGCTTCCCGAAGGCGACCCCGCCCGCCGGTACGCGCGCGACTGCCTGATCGAGATGAACCTGTCCCTGGTCCACTTCGCGGTCCGCCGGTTCCGCAGCCGGGCCGAGGAGACGGAGGACATGGTCCAGGTGGGCACCATCGGACTGATCAAGGCGATCGACCGGTACGACCCCGCGCGCGGCACCCCGTTCAGCGCCTTCGCCGTCCCGTACATCGTCGGCGAGATCAAGCGCTTCTTCCGGGACACCAGCTGGGCGGTGCACGTCCCGCGCCGCCTCCAGGAACTCCGTATCGACCTGGCCAGGGCCCGCGAGAAACTCGCCCACGAACTGAACCGCGCGCCCACCACCTCGGAACTGGCCCGGCACCTCGAAATGGACGAGGAAGACGTCATCGAGGGCCTGTACGCCGGAAACGGCTACTCCGCCGATTCCCTGGACGCGCCGCCGGAGGAGGGCCACGCACAGACCGCCGGCGCAGCCCTGGCCGCGCGTCTGGGCGGCGAGGACCCCGACCTGGAAAAGGCCGAGAACGTCCAGGCGCTCAAACCGCTGCTGGACGGCCTGGAAGAGCGGGACCGGCAGATTCTGCACCTGCGCTTCGGCGCGGAAATGACCCAGACGCAGATCGGCGAGGCCCTGGGCATCTCACAGATGCAGGTGTCGCGCCTGCTCACCCGCATTCTCGCGGAACTGCGGGAAGGAATGCTGGAGGTGAATTGAGAGAAGCGCGGCGCCTCCCGATACGGCGAAGGCCCGTCTTCCGCGGATTGGCGGGAGACGGGCCTTCGCCGTCGGTTCAGGCCGCCCGCCGGTACTCCGCGTCATGCGTGCGCAGCAGACGGCGGGCCTCGCGGAGAGCGGCGGCCGGATCGCGGTGGCCGGTGTAGACGCCGAGCGTGTAGGAGATGTCGTCGAGGCGGGCGACTTCCGGGGTGCCGTTCCGGGTGAGGCGCTGGTGTTCATGGACGAGGTCGCGCAGCACCTGGTAATTGATCAGTCGCATGGGGTGGCCTTTTCTGTGCGGGGAACCGGGTGATCGTCGCCGGGGAATGCCGATTCATTCGCCTGCTGCCTTTTCGGTGCCCCGCAGTATGCGGGAGCGGCGGGATCTACGGCCTTTGATGTACGGGACTTCCGCCGGTTCGGAACGGTCCAACGGCCCCTTTTTCCGCCGCGCCCGAATTTCGTCACCTAGGGCCGCATATCCGGTGTCAGTAACGGACATCACAAGATTCTGGCGGCCGTCACAGGCCGGAATGGCCGGAACAGCCGGTGCGATGGACGGAAGGGGAGCAGGTGCGTGAGGAGAACACGGGGACGGCCGGGCGCCGCGCGTGCGCCGCGCTCGCGGCCGTGCGCCCGTCGCGCCTGCGGGACGGGCCCTGGGCCGTGCGGTGGCTGGTCGCGGTCCGCGCGAGCGTCGCGGCCGCCCTGGCCTGGCAGCTGTGCTCCAGCGTGTGGGGGACGCCGCGGCCCGCCCCGGCGGTCGTCGCCGCGCTGCTCGTCGTCCACCCGACGGTGTTCCGGTCCTGCACGGCGGGCCTCCAGTACGCGGCCGGGTGCACGCTCGGCGCGCTGATCGCGCTGCCCGCCGCGGTCCTCGTCGGGCCGACCTGGCTGAGCATGGGCGCCGTACTCCTGCTGTCCCTGCTGGCCGCCGGGCACGAGCGGCTGGGCGCGCACGGCCTGCACGTACCGATCACCGCGGTCTTCGTCCTGCTGCTCGGACCGAGCCACGCGCGGGAGATCGGGCCGCACCTGCTGCAGATCGGGGTGGGCATCTGCGTCGCGGTGCTCTTCAACGCCCTGCTGCCCCCGCCGCTGCGGCTGCGCGCCGCCGAGGCCGCCCTCGACCGGCTGCGCGCGGAACTGGCGCGGTGCTGGACGGGGTGGCCGACGCGGTACGCGAGGCCCGGCACCCGGACGAGGTTCTGGACCCGGGCCGGCGCGACCGCCTGACGGATCTCGTCGCCCGGGCCCGCGGCGCGCTCGGCCAGGCGCATGAAAGTCTGCGCTGGAACGTGCGCGCGCCGGACCGGCACACCGTCTGGCACCTGGACCGGCGGGTCCTGGAAAGCCTGGAGCGCGTCGCGCACGACACGGAAGCGGTCGTCGCCGCGCTCGGCGACCTCGCGGCGCAGCGCCCGGCCGCCGTGCGGCCCGACGCGTACGACACGGACGGCACGGCGGAGACGGACGCCTGGGACCGGGAGTTCCGGGCCGGTTGCGCGCGGCTGCTGACCTGTCTGGCGCTGTGCGTCCGCGGCTGCCGGGGCGGCAGCCCGCACCCCGTCCTGCCCGCCACCCGCCGCGTGTGGCGGGAACTCACCGAACGCTGCGGCGACCGGCGCGGCAGCCTGGACGCGCGGCTGGCCGAGTGGCGCCTGCTGATGCTCCTCGACCGGTCGCTCCAGCACGTGGCGGGCGGACGCCACCGTACGGCGCAGGCTGCCCGGAACCGTACCGCCACCACCGAACTCACCGCCGTCGCCGGGGAAGAAGCCCATGCCCAAGCCGCCGCCGAGCACCGCTGAACGTCCCACCGGGAAGGGGCGCCGCCGGACCGGACGACCCACGGCCGGACGCCTCCGGATCGTGCGGTGTGCGCGCCTGCTGTCGCGCGCGCTCTTCGTCCTCGCCTTCGCCCTGTTCGTCCTGGCCATCGCGGCCGTGTCGATCGGCTCGCCGAACCGGGGCGCGGCCGGGCCGGCGTCCCGAGCGGCGGTGTGCACGGCACTGGCCGCCGCGCCGGTGGCCGCCGTCGGCGAGGCGATACGGCAGCGGCGGCGGCGCGCTCTGAGCCGGGCGGACAGCTCGGCCGCGACCGCGCAGCGGGTCCTGCTGCGCCCGCTCCCCGGCCGGATCGGGGACCTGCGCCTGCGCGGCACCTACCTCCCGGCCCGCACCGCGCCCCGCAGCGGCGGCGATCTCTACGACGCGGTACGCGGCCCGTACGGCGTCCGACTGCTCATCGGCGACGTACGCGCCAAGGGGATGCTCGCGGTGGAGGCGTCGGCCGTACTCCTGCGCGGGTTCCGCGAAGCGGCGTACCAGGAGGAGACATTGACCGGGGTGGCCCGGCGGCTGGAGGGGGAGGCGCGGCGGCATATCGCGCGGCTGCCGGGCGCGGAGACGCCGGAACGGTTCGCCACCGCCCTGCTGGTGGAAATCCCGTCCGGGCCGGTGGCCCGGGTGGTCCACTGCGGGCACCCGGAGCCCCTGCTGATCCGGGACGGGCTGGTACGGGTGTGCCCGCCGGAGCGGCCCGGCGCCCCCATCGGCATGGCCGACCTGGTGGGGACCGGGCACACGGTCCATACGCTGCCGTTCCGCGTGGGGGACCGGCTGGTGCTGTACACCGACGGGTTCACCGAGGCGCGCGACGCGGCGGGGCGCTTCCAGCCCTTCGCCGAGCGGGTCGCGGAACGGGCCGCCGCCCCACTGGACGACCTGGTGGACGGGCTCCGCGCGGACCTGGTCCGGCACACGGGCGGGGAGCCGCGGGACGACGCGGCGCTGCTCGCCGTCGAGCGCGAGCCCCGGTGAGCCGCGCCGTCCCCGCCGGGCCGGCCCTAGTCGCCGGTCGCGCCGTCGATCCGCTCGCGCAGCAGGTCCGCGTGGCCGTTGTGCCGCGCGTACTCCTCGATCATGTGGACGTACACCCACCGGAGGCTGATCGTCCGGCCGTCCTTCGTGGTGAAGGTGTCGTCCAGGCCGCGGTGGGCCACCGCCTGGTCGGCGGCGTCGATCTCGGCGCGCAGCGTGGCGATCGCGTCCTCGGCGGTGGCGGTGTCCAGCACCTCGAAGTCCGCGTCCGGCTGCTCCTCGGTGTAGTACAAGGGCCCGATCTTCTGGCCCGCGACCCGGAAGCGGAACCAGCTGCGCTCCACCTCGGCCATGTGCCGGACGAGGCCGAGCAGCGTGAGGTTGGACGGTTCGGCGCTCGGCCGGACGAGCTGTTCGGGCGTGAGGCCGGCGCACTTGCTCAGCAGGGTGTCGCGGTGCCGGTCCAGCCAGCCCTGGAGCATCGTGCGTTCGTCCGCCACGTACGGCTCGGTGCGGCGGTCAACTTCTGGTGCGGTCCATGTCATGCCGCAGAGTGTCACCCGGCAGGTGCGGGGGACGCCACAAGATTTACTCTTCGCGCGGCCCGGCTGCCGTGGCGTCGACAACCTGGGTACCGGGCCTTGGCCGGGTGTGCACGCGGGCTCTCAGCGGTCACAGATCGGCTCGTACGGCACATCGGGCAGCAGCTCGCGCCAGCGTGCGGGACCGGTCCTGCCCACCAGCGGGCAGATGCGCCCGGCCACCCGGCCCGCGTCCAGATCCCACAGGCGCACCGAGCCGTCCGCGCCGGTGGTCGCCAGCGTCCCGCCGTCCGCCGCGTAGGCCACCGACCACACCACGTCGGTGTGCCCGGTCAGTGTGGCGGTCTGTGTACGGGCGGCGGTGTCCCAGATCCGTACGGTGCTGTCGAAGCCGACCGTGGCCAGCTGCCGCCCGCGCGGCGCGAACGCGATGCCCCGCACCGAACCCGTGTGGCCGCGCAGCACTCCGGTACCCCGCCGGCTGCGCACGTCCCACAGGCGCACCGTCCGGTCGTTGCCCGCCGAGGCGAGCGTGCGCCCGTCCGCGCTGAACGCCACCGCCCACACCGCGCCCGAATGCCCGCGCAGCACCCCGGCCCGACGGTGCGTGGCGACGTCCCACAGCCGTACCGTACGGTCGTCGCTCGCGCTGGCCAGCAACCGCCCGTCCGGGCTGAACGCCACGGCGTTGACGAAGTCGTCATGGCCGGTCAGAACGGCGGAGCTGCCCCGTGCGGTGTCCCACAGCCGTACCGTGCCGTCCTCGCTCGCCCCCGCCAGCAGCCGCCCGCCCGGGGCGAAGGCGACCCCGAACACCGAACCGCCCGCGCCTGTCAGCAGCCGTTCACGGGCACCGCTCGCCGCGTCCCACAGCCGTACGCTCCCGTCGGCGCCCGCGGTGGCGAACGTCCGCCCGTCCGGGCCGTAGGCGAGGTCCCGGACCGGCCCGTGGTGGGCACGCAGCGGCGGCCCCAGTTGCGTACGGGTGCGGACGTCCCAGCGCTGGACCGTGCCGTCGACGCCCGCGGCGGCCAGCCGCCGCCCGCCGGGGGCGAAGGCGACGGCGGAGCGGCCGGACACCGGCCGGGCGGTCAGCGCGGCGCCGGCCGGGTTCCACAGGGCGATCGTCCGGTCGAAGCTGCCGGTGGCCAGCGTGTGGCCGTCCGGGGAGAAGGCGACGGCGAGGACGTAGTCGCTGTGGCCGGTGAAGGCGGCGACGGTACGGAGGGTGGCGACCTCCCACAGGCGCGCGGAGCCGTCGCCGGACGCGGACGCGAGGGTGTCGCCGTCGGGGCAGAACGCCAGCGCGTTGATGTCGTCGTTGTGGCCGGTGAGCCGGGCGCGGACGGTCATCCGGCGGGTGTCGTACAGCGTGACCGTGCGGTCCGTGCCGCCGACGGCCAGCGTGGCGCTGTCCGGGCTGAAGGCCACGGCCACGACGCCGTCGCCGTGCCCCGAGCGGTCGGCGAGGACGCTGGGGGCGGCGGGGCGGGCGGTGGCGGACAGGGCACTTCCGGGGGCGGACGCGGTCAGCGACGGCGGCAGCCGCCAGACCCGGACCCGGCCGTTGGCGTCCCCGCGGGCGAGCAGCCGGCCGTCCGGGCTGAACGCCACCTTGCCGGTCCCGGCACCCCCGAGGCCCGGCAGCCGCGCCATCGGCCGCATCCGGGGCGCGTCCCACAGGGTCACGCCGCCGCCGGGTCCGGTGGCGGCGAGCACGTCGCCACCGGCCGCACCGCCCCGGCCCGCGGGCGCGAAGGCCACCTCGCCGCCGTCACCGCCGCCGGGCACGGTGACGGCGGGCGTACGGCGGGCGGCGTCCCGGACCCGTACGGAGCCGTCCGCCGCGCCCGCGGCCAGAAGACGGCC
Source organism: Streptomyces rimosus (assembly GCF_008704655.1). Classification (NCBI taxonomy): domain Bacteria; kingdom Bacillati; phylum Actinomycetota; class Actinomycetes; order Kitasatosporales; family Streptomycetaceae; genus Streptomyces; species Streptomyces rimosus. The sequence goes on from NZ_CP023688.1 coordinate 7,884,389, forward strand.
GTCCGGGCTGAAGGCGACGCCGCGGATCCGCGGCGCACCGGACGCGAGCGCGGTGACCGGCGGGCGGCGGCTGCGCCGGTCCCACAGCCGGACCGTGCCGTCCGAACCGCCGCCCGCCAGGAGCCTGCCGTCGGGGCTGAACGCGACGCCGTTGACCGGCCCGTGATGCCCCGTCAGGCGCCCGGCGAACGGCCGGGCCTGGGTGCTCAACAGCGCGCTGCGGGAGGCGGGGGAAGGGTGCAGCCGGTACGCCTCGGCGGCGAGCAGCATGGCCGCCTCGGGCTGCCCGGTGGCCACCTGAGCCGAGCGGGCGGCCAGTTCACCGGCGTACGCGTCACGGCGCCCGGCCTCCGCCGTACGCCACTGCTGCACCGCCAGCACCCCCGCGCACACGGCGAGCACGAGCAGCACGGCGAGGGTGCCCGCGAGCCTGCGGCGCCGCCGCACCCGGCGGCGGTCGGCACGGGCCGCGGCCGCCTCGCGCTCCTGCGAGGCGTGCAGGAACTCCTCCTCCAGTGGACTGAGACCGGCGTTCTCCCCCTGCTGCCCGGCCCACTCGCGCGCCACCGCCAGCCGTGTGCCCCGGTACAGCGCCGCGGGGTCCCGCCCCTCCCGCTTCCACGCCCCGGCCGCCTCCGTGAGCCGCTGGTGGACGACGAGCCCGGCCCGGTCGGCGCGGATCCAGCCGCGCAGCCGCGGCCAGGCCCGCAGCAGCGCCTCATGGGTGATCTCCACGGTGTCCGCGTCGAGGGTCAGCAGCCGGGCGCGGACGAAGACGTCGATCACGGCGGCGGTCTTCTCCGGGTCCGGCAGATGCTCCAGCAGGCGCTCGTGCGGCACCCGGCGGCGCGTCTCGCCCGCGATCTCACCGACCTGGACCAGCCGCAGCAGCACCTGCCGCGCCGTGCGCCGCTCCGCCGGGTCCAGCCCGGCGTGCACCCGCTCCGCGGTGGTGGCGACGGCGCCGTGCAGGCCACCGGTCAGGCGGTACCCGGCGACGGTGAGGGTGCGGCCGGAGCGCTGCTGCCAGGTGGCGAGCAGGGCGTGCGCCAGCAGCGGCAGCGTGCCGCCGGCCACCGGCTCGTCGTCCCCGTGGATGCCCAGGTCGGACAGCAGCAGCTCTTCGAGGCCCGGCTCCAGCTCCAGCGCGGCCTCCCGCGCGGGGCGGGTGATCGCCGCGCGGACTTCGCGTACGGACATCGGACGCAGCGCGAAGACCCCGGCGGACAGGGCCGGGGCGAGCGCGGGGTGGTCCAGGCACGGGCCGTAGAAGTCGGCGCGGACTCCGATGACCACGGCGCACGGGGCGTCCCGGGCGGCCGTGCACAGCGCCGTGACGAAGGCGCGCCGCTCGCGGGAGTCCTCGCAGGCGGTGAAGACCTCCTCGAACTGGTCGACGACGAGGACCAGGCGCGGACCGGGGCCGAGCGCGGCGCGGACGGCGGCGGCGCAGCGCTCGGGGGCCTCGGCCAGTTCTTCGGCGGAGGCGGCGCAAGGGGTGCCCGGTCCGGCCAGCGCCGCGGCCAGTTCGGTGAGCGGGTGCGCGCCGGGCGTCAGGACGCGGACCGGCCAGTGCCGGGAGCCGGGCAGCGCCCCGGCGCGCAGGGCGGGCAGCAGTCCGGCCCGCAGCAGCGAGGACTTCCCGGCGCCGGACGGGGCCGCGAGGACCAGCGGGCCCGCGCTGTCCATGCGTTCGGCGAGACGGCCGACCAGGGCGGCGGTGGCCCGCTCCCGGCCGAAGAACCAGGGCGCGTCCGCCGCGGTGTAGGCGGCCAGCCCCGGATACGGGCAGCGGTCGCCGGGGGTACGGGCGGCCAGCAGGTGGCTGAGCGCGCCCTCGGCGGCCAGGGCCGCGTCGCAGCGGCGGGCCACGTCGGCGGTCGGCGGCTTCTCCCCGTTCTCGATCTTGCTGAGATAGCCCTTGCTGTAGTGCACCAGCTGGGCGAGGGACCGCAGGGAGACCTCCCGCTCCCGCCGCAGCCGCCGCAGCGCGTCCCCGAACTCCTCCGGCATCAGCCCCCCATGCCTCGTGCGGCGGGCCGGGCTTCCCGGCCGCCCGCACCGCGCCGGAAGGCTACGCACGGCGGTTCCGGCTCAGTCGTGGATCGGCGGAGAAGTACCGAAAGGGATGAAACGGGATGCCCGGCGCGTGGGCGCACGGCGCGCGCGATGGGGAACGCTCCCCATGTGAGGCCCGCCCGATCCGGTCCCCCGGAGGGTGTTGACCTGCGATCTCGGCCCGGATAACTTCGCTATACGGATTGTTGATTCCGTAACGCGGAAACTCTGCGGGCCGGTACGAACAACTGGGAGGGTGTCGGATGGGGCAGCACGAGACGGTGGCGACGAGCCTCGCGCCCACCGTACGCGAGGAGATATCAACCGCTCTCGCGGACGTGGACGCGGACCTCGCGCGGCGCTACCCGGGCGACCCCGGCACCCGGCAGCCGGTCCACACCGTCTACGTCCCCGGCGACGCCGTCACCGCCGGCACCATCCGTGAATGGGGCGACGCCGCCCTCGCCGCGCTCGACGAGCACGCACCGGACGCCGAGGCGTTCGCCGGCGTCCTCGGCCTTCCGGACGAGCTGGCGGAGCCGGTGTACGAGCGGGTCCGGGCCAAGCTGGAGCGCGAGCCCGTCGAGGACCTGCGCATCGACTTCGAGGACGGCTACGGGCCGCGCCCGGACGCGGAGGAGGACGAAGCCGCCGCCCGCGCCGCCGCCCTGGTCGCGGCCGCCTACAAGGACGGCACCGCGGCGCCGTACATGGGCATCCGCATGAAGTGCATGGAGGCCGCCGTCCGCGACCGCGGCATCCGCACCCTCGACATCTTCCTCACCGGCCTGATGGCGGCCGGCGGCCTCCCCGGCGGCCTGGTGCTGACCCTGCCCAAGGTCGGCTACGCCGAGCAGGTCACCGCCATGGCGCGGCTGCTGGAGGCGTTCGAGAAGACCCACGGCCTGCCCGCCGGGCGGATCGGCTTCGAGATCCAGATCGAGACCACCCAGTCGATCCTGGGCGCAGACGGCCGCGCCACCGTCGCCCGCATGATCGAGGCCGCCGGGGGCCGCGCCACCTCCCTGCACTACGGCACCTTCGATTACAGCGCCTCCTGCGGCGTCAGCGCCGCCCACCAGGCCCCCGACCACCCGGTGGCCGACCACGCCAAGGCCGTCATGCAGGTCGCCGCGGCCGGCACCGGGGTGCGCCTGTCCGACGGCTCGACCAACGTCCTGCCGGTCGGCGCGACCACCCGGGTGCACGACGCCTGGCGGCTGCACCACGGCCTGGTGACCCGCTCGTTGGCCCGCGCGTACTACCAGGGCTGGGACATGCACCCGGCCCACCTGCCCACCCGCTACGCCGCCGTCTACGCCTTCTACCGCGGGGGCCTGGAGCAGGCCGCCGCCCGGCTCACCGCGTACGTCTCCAAGGCCGGCGGCGACGTGCTGGACGAGCCCGCCACCGCCAAGGCGCTCAGCGGCTACCTGCTGCGCGGCCTGGACTGCGGCGCGGTGGACCCGGGCGAGGTCGCCCGCCTGACCGGGTTCACCCGCGCCGACCTGGACGCCCTCGCGGGCCGCCCCGCGCCGGCCGCCTGACGCCCCGTCACCAGCGGCGTACGAACACGTCGTACGCCGCGTTGGTGTCCCCGGGCACCAGATCGGCCGCCTCCGAACTGAACGCCACCGCCCGGCCCCCGCCGTCCACCGCCCCGCTGTCCGCCCGGTCACCCGGGCCCACGTCCCGGCGCTGTCCGCTCCGCGCGTGCACGAGGACCAGCCGGCCGCCCTCCGCGACCAGCACCCACCGGCCGTCCCCGCTGACCGCCTTCGCCACCGCGCCGTCGCCCGCCACCCGCCAGGTCCGCCCGGCGCGCAGATCGCGGACGTAGGCGTGCGAGCCGGGCGCGGTGCCGCCGGGCACGACGTTGGTGGCGGTGGACGTGTAGGCCGCGTACCGGCCGTCGGCGCTGAGCTGCGCGAGCCGCGCCGGGCCGTCGGCCGGGGAGCCGTCGTGCGTGATGTCCGCCTGCTCGACCTCGCCGGTGTCCCGGTCGCGCACGAACACATCGCCCGTGTCCGGGTCGCTGCCGCCGCGCCGGTGGATGCCGTACGCCGCCACCCGGCCGTCCCGGGAGAGCGAGCCACCGGCCGCGAACGGATGGCCCGAAGGCCCGGCGGGGGTGAGGAGTTCGTCGGCGCCGCTGTCCAGGTCGCGGACGTACAGCAGGACGGGGGCGTTGCCGTGCCGGTTGGTGATCGTGTACGCGAGGTGCCGCCCGTCGGCGCTGAGCCCGGCGACGTCGCTGATCTCGCTGCCGATCGGCGGGTCCTTCGGACGCACCGGCTCCGTCGTGCCGGTGCGGCGGTCGTGGACGTACGGGAGCGGATAGCGCGTCCCCGTGGAGAACGCGACGTAGCGGCCGTCCGCGCTGATCGCCAGGGGCCCGCCGCCGTAGCCCTGCGGCTTCGGCACTTGCGCGAGCTGCCCGGTGACGGTGTCCTTGACCAGCAGCGCGGGAAAGTAGCCGGCGCCCAGGTTCGGTGCGGCCGACCAGAAGACGACGTAGCGCCCGTCGGCGCTGACGGCGGCGGGCCCCGACGCCCCGTCGGCCTGTGCGCCGTCGGAGGCCGTGCTGACCCGCTGGACCGCGGACGCGGGTCGGGCCGTCGTGGGCCCGGCGGCCCGCGCCTGGCCCGGGGCGCACAGCCCCGCCACGACAGCGCCCACCGCACCGGCTCCGGCGAGCGCACGTACCGACCGCGACATGCCCCACCCCATGCCCGCCCCCAAAAAGAAAAAGCAAGGAGTCCCCACTCCTTGCCACTCTCAATGTATAGCGCACAGGGGGGCTTGCGGCAAGGCCCCGGTCGTGCCGCACAATCGCTCGCCGAGGCCAGGACCTGCGGTAACGGGAGACACGCGCAGCACGCGCCGCGGCGCGTGCGTACGCGCGGCAGGACTCCGCAGGGCGGCCCAGGATCGGAGCTGACACCATGCATTCCCTGACCACCAGCGTGTTCGACCTTCCCGACCGCCTGTCCGCCAAGGCCGACCCGAAGCTGACGGCGGCCGACGAACGGCACTTCGCGGCCATCGCGGAGAGCCTGGACCGGACCATCACCGAACTGTCCGACCGCCTCGACGCCGAACTCAAGGCACCCGGCGGCACCGGCCGGCAGGCGATGGACCGGGACGCCGAGGTCCACCGGCTGACCGGACGGCTGCGCGCCCTGCGCCGCTTCGGCCTCGACCTGTGCCTCGGCCACATGGCCGGCGCGGACGGCGCCGAGCCCGTGTACGTCGGACGGCTCGGCCTCACCGACAGCACGGGCCGCCGGCTGCTGGTCGACTGGCGGTCCCCCGCCGCCGAGCCGTTCTTCGGCGCCACCCACGCCGACCCGATGGGGCTGGCGAGCCGCCGCCGGTACCGCTGGACCGACGGCCGGATCACCGACTACTGGGACGAGGTCTTCACCGCCGAGGGCCTGGAAGGACACGCCGCGCTCGACGACCACTCCGCCTTCGTCGCCAGCCTGGGCGGCAACCGTTCGGCACGGATGCGGGACGTGCTCGGCACCATCCAGGCCGACCAGGACGCCATCATCCGGGCGGGCTCCCGCGGTGCCCTCGTGGTCGACGGCGGCCCCGGTACGGGCAAGACCGTCGTCGCCCTCCACCGCTCCGCCTACCTCCTCTACTCCGACCCGCGCCTCGGCCACCGCCGCGGCGGCGTGCTGTTCGTCGGCCCGCACCGGCCCTATCTGTCCTACGTGGACGACGTCCTGCCGAGTCTCGGCGAGGAAGGCGTGCAGACCTGCGTCGTGCGGGACCTCGTCGCCGAGGGGGCCGAGGCGGCGGACGAGAGCGACCCGGAGGTGGCCCGCCTGAAGGCGTCCGCCGGCATGGTGAAGGCCATCGAGAAGGCCGTCGGCATCTACGAGGAGCCGCCCACCAGGGGGATGACGGTCTCGACCGACTGGGGCGACGTCCGGCTGACCGCCGATGACTGGGCCGAGGCGTTCGAGGCACCGGACCAGGGCACTCCGCACAACGAGGCGCGCGAGCAGATCTGGGAGGAGCTCGTCGCGATCCTGCTGGACAAGCTCGACGGCGACGTCCCGGGCCACGCCTTCGAGCGGTCGCTGCGGTACGACGAGGAACTGGTCACCACCCTGCACCGCGCCTGGCCGCTGCTCGAAGCCACCGACCTGGTCTCGGACCTGTGGACGGTCCCCGCCTATCTGCGGCTGTGCGCCCCCTGGCTCAGCACCGACGAGGTGCGCAGGCTCCAGCGCAAGGACGCGCCCCAGGCGTGGACGGTGTCCGACCTGCCGCTCCTGGACGCGGCACGGCAGCGCCTCGGCGACCCGGAGGCGGCCCGCACCAAGCGCCGACACGCGGCCATGCTCGCCGCCCAGCGTGAGCGCATGACGCAGGTGGTCGACAACCTGATAGACGCCGCGGCCGCCTCCGGTGCCGACCTCGACGAGGGCGAGGGCCTGGTGACGATGCTGCGCGGCCAGGACGCCCAGGTCAGCCTGGTGGACGAGGCCGAACTGACCGTCGCGGAACCGGACCTGCTGGCCGGCCCGTTCGCGCACATCGTGGTGGACGAGGCGCAGGAACTGACCGACGCGGAATGGCAGATGCTGCTGTCGCGCTGCCCGTCCCGCAGCTTCACCATCGTCGGCGACCGCGCCCAGGCCCGGCACGGCTTCACCGAGTCGTGGCGGGAGCGGCTCGAACGGATCGGCCTGGACCGGATCGAGGTGGCCTCCCTGAACATCAACTACCGCACGCCGGAAGAGGTCATGGCGGCGGCCGAGCCGGTCATCCGGGCCGCGCTCCCGGACGCCAACGTGCCGACCTCCATCCGCCGCGGCGGCATCCCCGTCACCCACGGCCCGGTGGCCGACCGCGACAAGGTCCTCGCCGACTGGCTCGCCGCCCACGACGACGGCATCGCCTGCGTCATCGGCGACCCCACGTTCCGGGCGACGCCGCGCGTCCGGTCGCTGTCCCCGGAGCTGGCGAAGGGCCTGGAGTTCGACCTGGTCGTCCTCGTCGATCCGGACGACTTCGGCGACGGCGTCCAGGGAGCGGTCGACCGCTATGTCGCGATGTCCCGCGCGACGCAGCAGCTCGTCATCCTGACGAGCGCCTGAGGCCGGGCGGCCGGGTCGCGGACGCTCCACCCGTACCGGACGTTGTACGGAGAACGGCTGATTGCGGGCGTCCCACAGGGCGCGCTTGTATGCGCGTACCCCGTACGGGCGGGGTGGCGGAGACCAGGGGGGAACATGGCGAAGCGGATACGTACGGGGCTGAGCGTGGCCGTCGCGGTCGGGATGCTGTTGTCGGGGGAGGCGGCGTGGGCCGGTGAGGGGGACGCGTCCACCGTCGTACGGGTGAGTACGGCGGCGGACGGCGGCCAGCTGACCGGCCCGTCACACATCGCCTCGATCAGCGCCGACGGCCGGTACGTCGCCTTCTGGACGGGGGCGCCGGAGCTGGGCGGCGAGGGCGATTCGATCCACGTACTGGCCGTCAAGGACGTGCGTACCGGACGGGTCGGGCGGATACCGGGCGCACGGCGCGAGGACGGGGCCGGGATCGACAACGTCCCGCGCATCAGCGCCGACGGCCGCTTCGTCGCGTACTCCACCGGATACATCGGGCAGCGTTCCGCGTACCTGCACGACCGCCGCACCGGCCGCACCATCCACCTGACCCCGCCGCCCGGCTCCCCGGCCGGCGGCGGGAGCGGCGAGGTCACCTCGCTGAGCGCACACGGCCGCTCGGTCGCCTTCCGGGCCACCGGCCCCGCACCGGACGGCCCGGTGCTCGACTACGTACACGACACGCTCACCGGCCGCACCGAACTGATCACCCCCAAGGCGCCGGGCGACAACGCCAAGTACGGGATCGTGCGGGGTGTCTCGCTGAGCGGGACGGGCCGGTGGGTCGCGTACGTGCTCGACGAGCCGGAGGGCGGCGGGCAGGACCTCTTCGTACGGGACCGCCGGACGGGCACCGTGCGCCGGGCCGACCTGAACCCCGACGGCACGCAGATGAACCAACGGCGCCTGCAGCTCGGCGAGTTGAGCGACAACGGCCGCGCCGTGACGTTCAGCGCGGACTCCCGGCGCACACCGGTCCGGTCCGGAGCACCCGGCTGGTACGGCTACGTACACGACCTGCGCGCCCGGCACACCCGGCAGGTGGGCCGGGAGCGCGGCTTCCCCACGGCCGTCAGCGGCGACGGGCGGCGCGTGCTGGAGAACTACGACGGCCGGCTGACCCTGCACGACCTGCGCACCGGCGAGCAGTACCCGGTCGCGGACGGCTATCTGAACCACGCCGCCCAGCACGCGCTGAGCCGGGACGGCCGCAGCGTGGTCTTCGGCTCGGTCCTGCGGGACCTGGTGCCCGGGGACACCAACGGCACGTACGACGTGTTCGTACGGCGGTTCGATGCCGGGGCCGGCGGTTGAGGGTGATTGCGCCCGGTTGAAGCCGGGTTGTACGGGCGGCGATGGCGGGCATGTGGATCACATGACTCACGCCGGTTTCTTCATCCGCGGCTACGGGCCTCCGCCACGCGAGGACCGCCCGGCCATGGTGCTCGTCCACGGCCTCGGACTCTCGGGGCGGTACTTCGTGCCGCTCGCGCGCCGGCTGGCCGCGGGCGGGGCGACCGTACTGGTGCCGGATCTGCCGGGCAACGCGCGCTCGCGGGCCGCCGCGCGGCGCGCACCCGACGTCGCACAGTGCGCCGATGCCCTGGCCCGCCTGCTCCAGCGGCTGTTCCCGGGCCCGAGTGTGCTGGTCGCCAACTCGGTCGGCTGCCAGGTGGCCGCTTCCCTGGCCGCCCGCCACCCCCACCTGGTCAGCCGTCTCGTACTGGTCGGTCCGGCGCTCGAACCGGGGGCCTCCGGGTGGCGCCAGTTCGCCCGGCTCGTCGCGGACGCCCCCAAGGAGCTCCTCGGCCTGCTCGGCCTGGCCGCCTTCGACTACCTGGTGACCGGCCCCCTGCGCTGCGCCGCTTCCTTCCGCCACGCGCTGCGGGACGCGGCCGGGTCATTCGAGGGGAACCTCACCCGCGTCCGCGCGCCCACGCTCGTCGTACGGGGAGCGGGTGACACCATCGCCTCCGGCACCTGGACCCGGCGCGTGGCGGGCCTGGTCGCCGACGGGCGCGCCACGGACCTCCCGGGCACCGCCCACGCGGCCCACTACGGCGCGCCGGACGCCATGGCCGCACTGATCGAGAAGTTCACGGTGGGAGGGGTCGGATGAACTCCGCGAAGACATCCGGCCGGGCACCGTCCGGGCGCAAGCGGCGCCGCTCGCTGTGGCTGCGCGTGCTGCCCGGCATCTCCCCGAAGCGCCGCGGTTTCATCCTGGCCTGGTGGGGGTTCGCGCTCACCTTCGGCGGGATGCGCCTGCTGACCTGGCTCATCCACATCGACGTGGCCGGGGTCGGCGACGTACAGGCCGGCGGGGTACACCTGCACCACTACGTATGGGGCATCCTGCTGCTCGCGGTGGTGGGCGCGGCAAGCCTGGCCGAACGCTCGGCGCGGGCACGCGCCTGGCTGGGCCTGGCCTACGGGGTGGGCCTGGCCCTGGTCGTCGACGAGGCGGCACTCCTGATCAGCCTGGAGGACGTGTACTGGGACACCGAGGGCGGCATCAGCATCGCCCTGGCCATCGCCCTGATCGCCGTCGTCGGCAGCGTCCTCGCGTTCACCCGGGGGCGGCGGGCTTCCAGGGATGATGCGGATGACGACGGCTGACGCTCGTGGGCGGCGGCTTGGACGGCGGCGCCGCTCAGCTGTCCGCCGGGGGCGGCAGTTCGCCCGAGCCGCGTGGGATGAGGCGGGTGGGGATCTCTTCGCGCTGCGGTGGCCCGTCGCCGTCGAGGCGGTGGAGCGGCAGCGTCCTCGCGTTCACCCGTGGGCGGCGGGCGTCCAGGGATGATCCGGGCGACGGCGGCTGATGCGCGCGGGCGGCGGTGCCGCTCAGCTGTCTGCCGGGGGCGGTAGTTCGCCTGAGCCGCGTGGGATGAGGCGGGTGGGGATCTCTTCGCGCTGCGGTGGCCCGTCGCCGTCGAGGCGGTGGAGCGGCAGCGTCCTCGCGTTCACCCGGGGGCGGCGGGCTTCCAGGGATGATCCGGGCGACGGCGGCTGATGCCCGTGGGCGGCGGTGCGGGCGGCGGCGCCGCTCAGCTGTCTGCCGGGGGTGGCAGTTCGCCTGAGCCGCGTGGGATGAGGCGGGTGGGGATTTCCTCGCGCCGCGGTGGCCCGTCGGTGCCGTCGAGGCGGCGGAACAGCATGGTGGCGGCGGTACGGCCGAGCCGCGCCGCGTCCTGCGCCACGACCGTGATCGCGGGGGAGATCAGATCGGCCAGCTCGAAGTCGTCGAAGCCCACCAGGGCGACCGGGCGCGGGCGTTCGGCGAGCACCCGGACCGCGGTGACCGTCACCCGGTTGTTGCCCGCGAACAGCGCGGTGACCGGCCGCGGCCCGTCGAGCATGGCGGTGGCCGCGAAGCGCACCCGGTCCGGCGCGGTCGAGCCGAGGGACACCCACGCCTCGTCCACCGGCAGCCCCGCCGCGGCCATCGCGCTGCGGTAGCCGCGCAGCCGCTCGGCGGCGGTGTGGATACGCGGCTGGTCGCCGAGGAAACCGATGCGGCGGTGGCCGTGCGCGATCAGGTGCGCCACCGCGTCGCGGGCGCCGCCGAAACTGTCGGAGAGCACCGTGTCCGCCTCGATCCGGCCCGCCGGGCGGTCCACGAAGACGGTCGCCACGCCCGCCGCGATCTCCGGCTCCAGATAGCGGTGGTCGTCCGCGGCCGGGATGATCACCAGTCCGTCCACCCGGCGCGCGCACAGCGCGAGCACCAGCTCCTGTTCGCGCGCGGGATCCTCGGCGCTGGACCCGTTGATCAGCAGCGCGCCGTGGTCGCGGGCGACCTCCTCGACGGCGCGGTTCAGCGGCCCGTAGAAGGGGTCCGCGAGGTCCTCCAGGACCAGGCCGATGCTGGCGGTGCGGCCCTTGCGCAGGATGCGGGCCGAGTCGTTGCGGCGGAAGCCGAGGGCGGTGATGGCGTCCTGGACGCGGCGCTCGGTGTCGGGCGTGACGCCGGGTTCGCCGTTGACCACCCGGGAAACCGTCTTCAGGCCGACCCCGGCGCGCGCCGCGACATCCTTCATCGTCGGCCGGCTGCCGTAGCGGCGGGAAGTGCCCCGGGCGGTGTCGGTCACGGTGCGCGGTCCTGATTCTGTCGGCGGCGGCGGGCGCCGGGCGGGCGCGGCGGCCGGCCCTGGTGCGGCCACGGCGGCTCCGGCACGCGCTCCGGCTGTCGCTGGAGAGACGGGCGGGGCGGGTGTGGCGGTTCCCGGTCCGGTACGCCGATGATGGGACAGGGCGCGACCGGGCGGCCGGTGTGTGGGACCGGCCGGGCGGAGCGCCCGGCGGTGCCGTGCGACGGTGCGCGGCACGGCGACGAGCATAACCTCTGGACAACGTTGTCAAACGCGACGAGACTGGCGTTCCCGTGCCGGACCCACACCCCCCGGCCCCCGCGCCACCAGGAGATTCCACACCGATGCAGACGGACCTCAGCGCAGCGCTGGACATCGGCGGCACCAAGATCGCCGGAGCGCTGGTGGACGAGCGGGGCACACTGCTCGTACGCACCACCCGACCCACCCCCGCCGACCAGGACGGCGCCGCCGTCCTGCGCGCGCTCGCCGAGGTCGTGACGGACCTGACCGCGCGCCCCGAGTGGGCCGGGGTGGCGGCCGTCGGCATCGGCAGCGCGGGGCCGGTGGACGCCCGGCGCGGCACGGTCAGCCCGGTCAACATCCCCGGCTGGCGTGACTTCCCGGTCGTCGCGGAAGTCCAGGCGCTGGTCGGCGCGCTCCCGGTCGTCCTGGTCGGCGACGGCGTGGCGATGACCGCCGCCGAACACTGGCAGGGCGCCGCCCGCGGCTACACCAACGCCCTGTGCATGGTGGTCTCCACGGGCGTCGGCGGCGGCCTGGTGCTGGACGGCCAGCTGCACCCCGGCCCGACCGGGAACGCCGGGCACATCGGCCACATCAGCGTGGACCTCGACGGCGACCCGTGCCCGTGCGGCGCCCGCGGCTGCGTCGAACGCATCGCCAGCGGCCCCAACATCGCCCGCCGCGCCCTGGAGAACGGCTGGCGGCCCGGCCTCGGCGGCGACACCAGCGCCGCCGCCGTGGCCGCGGCGGCCCGCGCCGGCGACCCGGTGGCCCGTCACTCCTTCGAGCGGGCCGCGCAGGCCCTGGCCGCCGGGATCGCGGCCACCGCGGCGCTCGTCGAGATCGAGATCGCGGTGATCGGCGGCGGCGTGGCCGGCGCCGGCGACACCCTCTTCGTACCCCTGCGCCGCGCCCTGGACGACTACGCGACGCTCTCCTTCGTGCGCGGCATCACCGTCGTACCGGCACAGATGGGGACGGACGCCGGGGTGGTGGGCGCCGCGGCGGCGGCCGCGCAACAGTCCCGTCTCGATGCCTTCGTCCCCACGGTCTGAACGGTTCGCGCGGCCCGGTGCCACCTCTAGGCTGTTGCCGACCATGACCGGGGACGAGTGGTGCGGACGGGGCGAGGGGCGTGGACGGTGTGGACGAGCCGGGTGACGTGGGTGACGTGGGTGGCGGGGCCCGTGGCGGGTCCTCCGGCGGCGGGGACCTGACCGGGCGGGTGCTCGGCGGGCGCTACCGGGTCACCGGGCAGATCGGACGCGGCGGCATGGGCGTCGTGTGCCGGGCCGTGGACGAGGTGCTGGGCCGGGAGGTCGCCGTCAAGGTGCTGCGCGCCTACACCGACGCGTCCGCGCCGGAACTGGCCGACCTGCGCACCCGTATGCAGCGCGAGGCGCGCGCCGCGGCCCGTGTCCGGCACTCCGGCGTGGTCACCGTGCACGACGTGATCGACGAGGACGGGCGCCCGGTCATCGTCATGGAGCTGGTCGACGGCCCCTCGCTGGACGACGCCCTCGACCGGTACGGCGCCATCGGCCCGCGCGACATCGCCGCCATCGGCGCCAAGGTGATGGACGCGCTGGACGCCGCGCACCAGGTCGGCGTGCTGCACCGGGACGTCAAGCCCGGCAACGTCCTGCTGGAGGGCTGGGCGCGGCGCGCGGGCCGCCCGGACGCCGGGGTGGGCCGCGTGGTGCTCACCGACTTCGGCATCGCCAGCATCGAGGCGCCGGACGACGGGGCGACCACCCATCTGACCCGCAGCGGCGAACTGGTCGGCTCGCTCGACTATCTGCCGCCGGAGCGGGCCCAGGGGCAGCCGCCGTCGCCCGCCTCGGACATCTGGTCGCTGGGCATGACGCTGTACGCGGCGGTGGAGGGCGACGGCGCGCCGTTCCGCCGGACGTCGGTGTGGTCGACCCTGACGGCGATCGTCTCCGAACCGCTGCCCGAGCCGCGCCGGGCCGGTCCGCTGACGCCGGTGCTGCACGCGCTGATGGCCAAGGACCCGGCCGTCCGGCCGAGCGCGGCCGAGGCGCGGGCGATGCTGGCGGCGGTGGCCGACGGTCGGGACACGATGGCGCTGGGCGCCGCGCGGACGCCGACCGCGCCGGACGTACGGTCCGCGCCGCCGCCTCCGCCGCCCGTCGGTGGGGGATCAAGTCCCGCAGTGACCGGGCCGGTTGGCGTACCGGCGTCCGCCGCGGCGGGCTTTGGGGAGCGGGAGACCAGCGCCGTACCGGCCCCGGGCGACCGCCCGCGTCCGGCCGGGCGCGGGCGCCGTCCCGCCGTGCTCGCCGCCGCCGTGGCCGCCGTACTGCTGGCGGGCGGCGGAGTGACGTACGCCCTGATGAACCAGGACTCCGGCCGTACGGTCGCCGAGCGTCCGTCCACCGGCTCCCCGGAGGAACAGGCGGGGCGCGCCGGTGCGTCGGGTGCCCCGAAGGAGACGGGGGAGGCGAAGCCGGAGGGGCACGGGAAAGCGACCGGGGGCGGTGCGGGGAAGGAGAGTGCCGGGCCTGCCGACTCCGCCAAGCCGACGCGAGGCGCCGCATCGGAGAAGCCCGGCGGCAACAGCAGCAGCCCCGGAAAGGGCACGGGCGGCAGCGCTTCCGCCGGGCCGGGCGGTACCGGCGGCGCCACCGCCCCCGGAGGCGGCGGGCCCGAGCCCCGCGCGTGCGCGTCCATCGGCGGGGGCAAGTTCGACTGCCAGGTGTGGCGCACCGCCGCCTCGTACACCGCCTCCTTCCAGCGCGTCGGCACGCTGAACGCGGGCACCAACTACTTCTACTGCCAGGCGGACCTGGGCCGCCGCGAGACCTTCAGCCGCTGGACGAACACCTGGTGGGCGAAGACGGACGACGACAGCGGCAACTCGGGCGTCTACGTCAGCGTCGTCTACGTCAAGGGCGGCAAGAACGACGGGCCGGTGCCCGGGCTGCCGACCTGCTGACACCGGACGGCTGTACGCCGTTGGCCGGGCGGACCCGGAGGCCCGCCCGGCCGTGACGGCGCGTCAGCAGCTGAACTTGGCGTCGGCCCAGTCGCCGTGGTCGTACTGGTACCCGTCACCGACGTCCTGCACCACCAGCCGTACGGTGCGCGCCCCGGCGACCGACGCGCTGACCGCCTTCGCCGGGTCCTTGCCGGTCAGCTTGCCGCTCTCGGCGACCCGCTGCCCATCGGCCCACACCTCGAAGCTGACCGAGCCCTGGTCGCCGGTCTCGTCGTCCACCCCGACCTGCGCGCTGAACGCCGAGCACTTGTTGCCCGTGTAGTACGTGATCTCACTGGGCGCGTGGGCGCCCAGGCCCTTGGGGTAGGTCACGCCGCCGATACGGAGCGGTGTGCCGTCACCGGCCCGCGGCCCGCCCACGCTCATGTCCCGCTCGACCGGCCCGTAGCCGTTGGTGGCGGTGATCCAGGTCAGATCGCTGGCGTACGAGGTGCCGGCGGGCGGCGCCTGGACGGCGAAGACCGGCAGCGGCAGCGTCTGCGTGACCTGCTGCCCGCGGGCCGAGCGGTAGTCGGTGGTCAGCGCCAGTTCGTACGCGCCGGGCTTCGTCCCCGCCAGCGGTGCGATCTTCCAGGCGGTGACCAGCTCCTTGTCCGGCGGCAGGGCGGGTGACCCGGTGGACGTGACCGGCTCGACGCGCCAGCCCTGCGGGCCCTTGAGGGAGACCTTGACGTCGAACGCCGGGGTCCGGCCGAGGTTGCGGGTGAGCGTGGCGACCCGGGCCTCCGCACCGACCTCGATCGGCTCGATGCCGTCGGCGCCGGTCTCGACGGCCGGCGGGTAGTGCGCCCAGCGGCGGTCGGGGGAGACGCGGTACACCAGCGTGCCGTGTGCCGGTACGGTCGCGGCGATCTCCCCCGCGGTGTGGGTGTCCTCGTGCTTCCACAGGTCCCGCAGCCGGTAGCCGCTCGCCTGCGGCAGGCCCGCCTCCTTGGCGGTGGTGGCGATGCGCTGCGGCCGGTCGGACTCGTTGAACAGCGCCACCGCCCGGTCGCCGTCGGCCAGCGGCTTGCTCAGCACCCACCGGCCGCCGTCCGACTTCAGCACCTCGGCCTGCTTGCCCAGCGGGTCCTGGTCGAGCCCGATGACCTCGCGGTTGCCGAGGATGTCGTACGTGGCCCGGGACGCCTTGCGCAGGTCGGTGCCGATCAGCAGCGGCGCGGCCATCATCGACCACAGGGAGAAGTGGCTGCGGTACTCGGTGTCCGTCATGCCGCCGTTGCCGACCTCCAGCATGTCCGGGTCGTTCCAGTGGCCGGGACCCGCGTACTTGGCCAGCGGCGCGTTCTCCTTGAAGATCCCCACCGCGCTGTCCCACACGTCGCCGATGTCGCCGGTGGTGCGCCACAGGTGCCCGACGTCCGCCGCCCACTCCCACGGCTTGTTCTCGCCCCACTCGCAAATGCTGTAGACGATGGGGCGGCCCGTCGCCTTCAGGGCGTCGCGCATGGTGGTGTAGCGCTGCTTCGCGTCCACCCCCTGGTTGTTGCAGTTGTCGTATTTCAGGTAGTCCACTCCCCAGTCGGCGAACTGCCGGGCGTCGGAGTACTCATGGCCCAGCGCGCCGGGCATGGCCCTGGCACAGGTCGTGGTACCGGCACTGGTGTAGATGCCGAGTTTCAGCCCCTTGGAGTGGACGTAGTCGGCCACCGCTTTGATGCCGTTGGGGAAGCGGGTGGTGTCCGGGACGAGCTTGCCGTTCGCGTCCCGGTCCTTCTGGGCCCAGCAGTCGTCGAGGTTGACGTACTCGTAGCCCGCGGCTTTGAGGCCCTTCTCGACGAAGAGGTCGGCGATCCCCTTGATCATCGCCTCGTTGAAGTCGGCTCCGCAGTGGGTGGAGTTCCAGTTGTTGAAGCCCATCGGAGGCGTCCTGGCCAGGCCGTCGGGCAGCCGCGGGGCGGCGGACGCGGCTGTTCCGGCGGGCGTGGTGGCGGGCGCGGCCCCGGTGTCGCCCGTACGGGCCGCGGCGGGCAGGGCCGTCATGCCCGCCGTGCACAGGAACGCCGCGGACAGTGCCGCGACGACTCTTCGCCGGGCGCGCCGAGGGATGAGGGGGGTGTGCGGGTGCATGATGCGCGTCCTCCGTTCTCGGAGAGAGCAGTGAAGTCATGTACCGGTCAATAGCGAGTGTTTACGGTAAGGCTTGTTGGACTGTGTTGGAAGACAAAAGGCGGCGGTCGGGGAGCAGCCCGCCAAAAGCCTTGACGGATACACCCGTTGGGAGTGAGATCCCAGCACTCGCGTTCGGTTCTGTTCGGTTCCATCGCTGAGGAGGGGGAGACATGGTCCACTCACCGGGAAGCGGTCCGGGCGGGTGCGCGCACCGGGCGGCACGCGGGGTAACCCGGCGGTCCCTGTTGCGCGGCGCGGCAGCCGGTGCGGGGGCGGTCGCCGTACCCGCGCTGCTCACCGCGTGCGGCAGCGGTCCGGGCGGCGGCGTCACCCTGGGGTCCAACGCCTCCGACGCGGTGCCGAAACGGGCGTACGCCGACGCCTTCGCGGCGTACGAGAAGAAGTCGAAGAAGGACGTGAAGGTCAACACGGTCAACCACGAGAACATCAACCGCTACCTCCAGGGCACGCCCGATGACGTCTTCACATGGTTCGCCGGTTACCGCATGCAGTACTTCGCGCGAAAGGGCCTGCTCGCCGACATCAGTGATCTCTGGAGGGGGTTCGACGGGTTCTCCGACGCGGTCAAGAAACAGTCCACGGGCGAGGACGGCAAGCAGTACTTCGTGCCGTACTACTATTACCCGTGGGCGGTCTTCCACCGTAAGAGCGTTTTCCGGACGCGGGGTTATGAGATCCCGAAGAACTTCGATCAATACCGCGCACTCGCCCGGCAGATGCAGAAGGACGGCCTCACCCCATTCGCCCTGGGCGACAAGGAAGGCTGGCCCGCCATGGGCACCTTCGACTACCTGGACATGCGGGCCAACGGATACGACTTCCACATCGCGCTGATGCGCGGGGAGAAATCCTGGACCAGCCCCCAGGTACGGCAGGTCTTCGACCTGTGGCGCGGCCTGCTGCCGTACCACCAGAAAGGCGCGAACGGGCGGACCTGGCAGGAGGCGGCGCAGTCCCTCCAGCAGAAGAAGACCGGCATGGCGGTGCTCGGACTGCCGCACCCGGGCCAGCAGTTCACCGTGCAGAACCGCGCGGACCTGGACTTCTTCCCGTTCCCCGAGATCGATCCGGCATTCGGCCAGGAGGCGGTCGAGGCACCGGTGGACGGATTCCTCCTGGCGAAGAAGGCACGCAACCGGGCCGGGGCCGAGGACCTGCTGAGATTCCTCGCCACCCCGCAGGCCGAACTGATCTACCTCAAAAGCGACCCGAACAACGTGGCGGTCAACAGCGGGGCCGGCACCGGCTCCTACGACGCCCTGCAGAAGAAGGCCGTCCGGCTGGTGTCCGGGGCCCGGCAGATATCGCAGTTCATGGACCGCGACACCCGCCCCGATTTCGCCTCGACCGTACTGATCCAGGCGATCCAGCAGTTCATCGGCGACCCGGACGACATCGACGGGCTGGTGAACGGCATCGAACGGCAGAAGAAGCAGATATTCGCCGCGGACTGACGCCGTGACCACCGTGAACCGGACGACCGGCACCCGGCCGGCCACCCCGCCGAAGACCGTGACGCCGCGCCCCGCACGGCGCCGGGGCCCGCGCCGCCACACCCACCGCGACCTCGCCGTCCTGTGCGTCCTCCTGGGCCTGCCGATTCTGCTCGACCTCGCCCTGGTCTGGGGCCCCACCCTCGCCTCCGTCGCTTTGTCCTTCACCACCTGGGACGGCGTCGGCGACATCCACTGGGCGGGCCTCAACAATTACGCGGACCTCTTCGCCGATTACCCGCAATTCTGGCCGGCGGTCCGCAACAACCTGCTGTGGCTGGCCGCCCTCGGGCTGCTCGCCACGCCGTTCGGGCTGCTGCTCGCCGTCCTCATCGACCGCGGCGTGCGGTTCAGCCGCCTCTACCAGTCCACGCTCTACATGCCGGTGGTGCTCTCGCTCGCCGTCGTCGGCTTCATCGCCCAGCTGATCCTCTCCCGCGACCAGGGCGCGCTGAATGCCCTGCTGGGCCGTCAGGACCATCCCGTCGACTGGCTCGGCGACCCGGACCTCAACATCTGGATGATCCTGCTGGCCGCCTGCTGGCGGCACACCGGATACGTGATGATCCTCTATCTCGCCGGGCTGAAATCCGTCGACCCGGAACTCAAGGAGGCCGCGGCGATCGACGGTGCGAACGAACGGCAGGCGTTCTTCCGGGTCGTGCTGCCGGCGCTGCGCCCGGTCAATGTCATCGTCGGCGTCATCACCGTCATCGAGGCACTGCGCGCCTTCGACATCGTCTACGCCGTCAACAAGGGCCGCAACGGGCTGGAACTGCTGTCCGTGCTGGTGACCGACAACATCATCGGCGAGGCGAGCCGGATCGGTTTCGGCTCGGCCATCGCCGTCGTCCTGCTGCTGGTCTCCCTCGGATTCATCATCACCTATCTCGTCCAGGAACTGAGGGGGGAACAGCGGCGATGACCGTTTCCGCGGTACGCGTCCGGCGCCCGGCGCGCCCGGGCGGCCCGCCCGGCCGCCGCGGCCGTTTCGGCGTGCACGCCTTTCTGCTCGCCGTCTCGCTCGCCTTCCTCGCCCCGCTGCTGCTGGCCGTCTACGCCTCGCTGCGCCCGTACGAGGAGACCGCCCGGGACGGCTATTTCTCCCTGCCGGACCGGCTCTCCCTCGGCTACTACCGGCAGGCGTTCACCGACTCCGGCATGGGACGGCATTTCCTGAACTCGCTGCTGATCACCGTGCCGGGCGTGCTGATCACGCTCTTCCTGGCGTCGTTCACGGCCTTCGCGGTGGCCCGGCTGCGGCTGCGCGGCTCCCTGCTCCTGCTGATGGTCTTCACGGCCGGGAACCTGCTGCCGCAACAGGTCATCGTCACCCCGCTCTACGTGCTCTTCAACAAGGTGCCGCTGCCGTACTGGATGTCCGACTCGCTGACGCTCTACGACTCGCTGTGGGCGGTGCTCGCCGTACAGGTCGCCTTCCAACTGGGCTTCTGCGTCTTCGTGCTCGCGAATTTCCTGCGGACCCTGCCACCGGAAATCCTGGAGGCCGCGATCGTGGACGGCGCCGGGGTGTGGACACGCTACCGGCACGTGACGCTCCCGCTGTGCCGCCCGGCCCTCGCCGCCCTGGGAACCCTGCAATTCACCTGGATGTACAACGACTTCCTCTGGGGTCTGGTCTTCCTGTCCACCGGCGACAAACTCCCGGTCACCTCGGCCCTGAACAATCTGCGCGGGCAGTTCTTCACCGACTACAACCTGCTGGCCGCGGGCTCCGTCATCGTCGCCCTTCCCACGATCGTCGTGTTCCTCCTTCTGCAACGGCACTTCATCGCGGGACTCACCCTGGGCGCGAACAAAGGGTGACGGAAGGGGCGCGCCCGCGTACGGGAAAACAGCGCGCAGGGGAAAACCGCGCGCGGGCCCTTGCCGGGTGCGCCCGGGGCGGCGACGCTCCGGCTACATCCCGAGCGGGAAGGGAACCGTCATGACGAACGCACAGATGTGGGCGCTGATCGTGGGATTCGCGTCGCCCATGCTCATCTCGGTCATCAACCGGCCCGAATGGTCGCAGGCCGCCAGAACGCTGGTGCAGGTGGTGGTGTCGGTGCTGGTGGGTCTGGGGAGCGCGCTCTTCGCCGGGGACTTCGCCGGAAAGGACGTGGTGACCAGCATCCTGGTCGCCGCCGTCGCCGCCATCAGCGCGTACAAGGGCGTCTTCAAACCTGCCGGGATCGCGCCGAAGGTGGAAAAGGCCACGTCCCCGGCCGCCCGCGGCTAGGCAGGGCCCCGCAAAAGTTTCCGTGGCAGGGTGTTACGGGCAACTCACTGGGGTCTAGGGACAAGGGGGCAATGTGATCGTCTGGCTGAACGGCGCGTCCGGTGCGGGAAAGTCCACCGCGGCCCGGTACCTGCTGGACCTGCTTCCCGGAAGCACGCTCTACGACCCCGAACTGGTCGGAAGTGAACTGCGGCTGATGCTGCCCGCCGCGCGGCTGGAGGAGATCGGCGACTACCAGGACCTGCCGGCCTGGCGCCGGCTCGTCGTGGACACCGCGGCGGCCCTGCTCCACGAGGTGCCGGGGCCGCTCGTCACGCCGATGCCGCTGCTGCGCCAGGAGTACCGGGACGAGATATTCGGCGGCCTCGCCTCGCGCCGGGTGCCCGTGCGCCACGTTCTGCTGCACGCCGAGGAAACGATCCTCCGCGAGCGACTGGCGCGGCGTACGGACCACACCGGGGACGGCGCCGGCGGCCGGGCCGCGCGCGGCCGGGACCTGGCCCATCTGGAGTCGTACGAGGACGCGCTCGGCTGGCTCAAGCAGGACGCGCACGTCATCGACACCGCCCGGCTGACGCCCAGGGAAACCGCCGAGCGGATCGCGGAGGCGGTCCGGTCCGGGGCCGGGGCCTGCGACATCGTGCAGACACCCGAACCCACGGCGGAGACCCTGGCGGCCGGGGTGCTGCTCTTCGACGACGCCGACCGGGTGCTGCTGGTGGACCCGACGTACAAGCCGGGCTGGGAGTTCCCGGGCGGTGTGGTGGAGCCCGGCGAACCGCCGGCCCGCGCCGGGCTCCGCGAGGTGACCGAGGAACTGGGCATCCAACTGCACAGCCCGCCCCGCCTGCTGGTGCTCGACTGGGAACCGCCCGTGCCGCCCGGCTTCGGCGGGCTGCGGATGCTCTTCGACGGCGGCCGGCTGGCCGGCGAGCAGATCCGCGACCTGCTCCTGCCGGGACCGGAACTGCGCGGCTGGCGGTTCGCCACCGAGGAAGAGGCGGCGGACATGCTGCCCCCGGTGCGCTGGAACCGGCTCCGCTGGGCCCTGCGCGCACGCGAACAGGGGCGCCCGCTCAATCTCGAGGCGGGCGTCCCTGTGGGATGAGGGCCTGCGGCTGGTTCCCGGCCGGGGATCAGCTGCAGGTTCCGGGGCGACGGCAGGGAGGGCTCCCGGCCGGTGGCGTACGGGCCACGGGTGCCGTACGGGCTGCCGGTGCCGTACGGCTTCGCTGCCGGCGGCTGCTACCGCTGCGCGTACTGCTCGGCGTACCGCTGGAGGAACAGCGCCTCGGCGAGCGAGAGGCGCTCCAGCTCCTCGGGCGAGACGCTCTCGTTGACCGCGTGGATCTGCGCCTCCGGCTCGCTGAGACCGATGAGCAGGATCTCGGCTTCCGGGTAGAGCGCCGCCAGGGTGTTGCACAGCGGGATCGACCCGCCCATACCGGACGTCTGCATCTCCGTGCCGTCGTACGCCTCGCGCATCGCCGACGCCATCGACGCGTACGCCGGGCTGTTGGTGTCCGCGCGGAACGGCTGGCCCTGACCGACCTGCTCGACCGAGACCCGCGCACCCCAGGGGGCGGCGTTCTCCAGATGGGCGGTGAGCAGTTCGGTCGCCTTCACCGCGTCGGTGCCCGGCGGAATCCGCAGGCTCACCAGCGCCCGCGCGCCCGCCTGCACGGACGGCGTGGCGCCGACCACGGGCGGGCAGTCGATGCCGAGGACGGTGACGGCCGGGCGGGCCCAGATACGGTCGGCGACCGTGCCGCCGCCGGTCAGGCCGACGCCGTCGAGCACCTTGGCGTCCTGGCGGAACTCCTCCTCCGGGTACTGCAGGCCCTCCCAGGTCGCGTCGGCCTCCAGCCCGTCGATCGTCGTCGAGCCGTCCTCGCCGCGCAGCGAGTCCAGTACGCGGATCAGCGCCGCCAGCGCGTCCGGGGCGGCGCCGCCGAACTGGCCGGAGTGCAGGTTGCCCGCCAGGGTGTCCACCTGGACGCGGACCAGCGTCATACCGCGCAGCGTCGCCGTGACCGTCGGCAGGCCGACGCGGAAGTTGCCGGTGTCGCCGATCACGATGGTGTCGGCGGTGAGCAGCTCGGGGTGGGCCTCGGCGTACCGCTCCAGGCCGCCGGTGCCCTGCTCCTCCGAGCCCTCGACGATCACCTTGACGTTGACCGGGATGCCGCCGTGCTCCTTGAGCGCCCGCAGCGCCGTCAGGTGCATGATCAGGCCGCCCTTGCAGTCGGCGGCGCCGCGCCCGTACCAGCGGCCGTCCCGCTCGGTCAGCTCGAAGGGCGGCGATATCCAGGCCGTCTCGTCCAGCGGCGGCTGCACGTCGTAGTGGGCGTACAGCAGCACGGTCGGTGCGCCCGCCGGGCCCGGCAGATAGCCGTACACGGACTGGGTGCCGTCCGGGGTGTCCAGCAGCGCCACGTCCGTGAAGCCGTCGGCCCGCAGCGCGCCCGCCACCCACTGTGCTGCGGCCTCGCACTCGCTGCGGGGGAACTGCGCCGGATCCGCGACGGACTTGAAGGCCACCAGTTCGGCCAGCTCGGTCCTGGCCCGGGACTGCAGCGAGGCGACGGTGTGCGCGAGCGGGCTGTCAGGCATGGAACGCTCCTTGTGGGCGCGGCGTTGTACACGTGGGTTCACGTGCGGGTCCGTCCGGCGCGCCGCACCGGACCAACCGTACGTACGGGCGATTGTGGGGCCGATCTTCCCACAGGACGCTCGCCGGAGGGCGAGCCGTAGGATGCGGGCGGTACGCGGCACGGCATCGAACGGGAGCAGAAGCACAGGTGAGCAGCGACAACGCAGCCGAGGGGAACCAGCAGGTGTGGGACGTCGTGGTGGTGGGCGCAGGACCCGCCGGCGCCTCGGCCGCCTACGCCGCGGCGTGTACGGGACGCCGCGTCCTGCTCCTGGAGAAAGCCGAACTGCCCCGGTACAAGACCTGCGGCGGCGGCATCATCGGGCCGTCCCGCGACGCCCTGCCGCCCGGCTTCGACCTGCCGCTGCGCGACCGGGTGCACGCGGTCACCTTCTCGCTCAACGGGAAGCTGACCCGCACCCGCCGCTCGAAGCACATGCTCTTCGGGCTCATCAACCGCCCCGAGTTCGACGCCCAGCTGGTCAAGACCGCCCAGGACGCCGGCGCCGAGCTGCGCACCGGCGTCACGGTCTCCCGGGTCGAACAGCACGGCTCGGCGGTGCCCGACCGGCGGACCGTCGCCGTGGTGCTGGGCGACGGCGAGGTGGTGCTGGCCCGCGCGGTGGTCGGCGCCGACGGCAGCGCCGGCCGGATAGGCGCGCACGTCGGAGTGAAGATGGACCAGGTCGACCTGGGCCTGGAGGCGGAGATCCCGGTGCCGCCGACGGTCGCCGAGGACTGGGCCGGGCGGGTGCTGGTGGACTGGGGCCCGATCCCGGGCAGCTACGGCTGGGTCTTCCCCAAGGGCGACACCCTCACCGTCGGCGTGATCTCGGCCCGCGGCGAGGGCGCCGCCACCAAGCGCTATCTGGACGACTTCATCGGCCGGCTCGGCCTGGCGGGCTTCGAGCCGAGCATCTCCTCCGGGCACCTGACCCGCTGCCGCGCCGACGACTCGCCGCTCTCCCGCGGCCGGGTCCTGGTGTGCGGCGACGCGGCCGGGCTGCTGGAGCCGTGGACCCGCGAGGGCATCTCCTTCGCGCTGCGCTCCGGGCGGCTCGCGGGGGAGTGGGCGGTCCGCGTCTCGGAGGCCCACGACGCGGTGGACGCGCGGCGCCAGGCGCTGAACTACGCCTTCGCGATCAAGGCGGGGCTGGGCGTGGAGATGGGGGTGGGCCGCCGGATGCTCACCGTCTTCTCGCGCCGTCCCGGCATGATCCACGCGGCCCTGACCGGCTTCCGGCCCGCCTGGCACGCCTTCGCGAAGATCGTCCGGGGCACGACGACGCTGGCCGAGATCGTACGGACGCATCCGGTCGCGCGGCGGGCGCTGGGGGCGATGGACCGGCCGTGAGGGGACAGGCCCCCGGGGCGGTGCCTCCGCCGTCGGCTACTCCCTGTGGAGTACGTCCGATCACCGCGCCGGGCTGACGCCCCGTACGGCGTTGCGGTCTAGCGTGGCGGAATGGAGAACGGACGGCCGCCGTGGGCGCGGCCCTGCCGCGGCCCCGGTCGCGGCCTCGGCCCGGACCGGTGGCGGCCCCGGGACGACGACGGTGACATGCCGCCGGGCGGCCGGTTCGGCGCGTGGCTGTTCCGGGGCTCCCCGGCCGGTACGCGGCTGCCCTGGGCCTCCACGGCCGTCCTCACCGTGTTCGTGCTGGTCGGCACGCGGTTCGCGGGGCGGAACCAGCCGGAACGCGTTGATCTCGACGCGCTCGCGTACGCACTGCTGCTCGCGGGCACGGTGCCGCTGCTCTGGCGGCACCGCTTCCCGCGTACGGTCGCCCTCGGTACCGCGGTGGCCACCGCCGTCTACCTCGCCGCCGGATATCCGTACGGCCCCTTCCTGCTCTCCGTCGCCCTCGGCTGCTTCGCGGCCGTCGTCGCGGGGCAGCGCGTGGCGGCCTGGACGGCCGTCGGCCTGGTCTGGGCGAGCCACCTGCTGGTAGGCCACTGGCTCTACCGCTGGCTGCCGCCCTCGGGCGACGGGCCCGCACCCTGGGGAGAGCAGCTGTTCGTCACCGTCCTGGTGGTGGCGGTCGTGGCGGTGTCCGAGCTGGCGCGCGTACGGCGTGAACAGTTCGCGCGTATGCGAGCCGAGCGGGCGGCCGCCGCGCGGCGGCGGGCCGACGAGGAGCGGCTGCGGATCGCCCGCGAACTGCACGACGTGCTGGCGCACAGCATTTCCGTCATCAACGTCCAGGCGGGCGTCGGGCTCGCCCTGCTGGACGAGGACCCCGAGCAGGCGCGTACGGCCCTGACCACCATCAAGGCCGCCAGCAAGGAGGTACTGGGCGAGGTACGGCAGGTCCTGGCCACGCTGCGGACACCGGGCGACGCCCCGCGCGCCCCGGCGCCCGGCCTGGACCGGCTGCCCGAACTCTGCGGGCAGGCCAAGGACGCCGGGCTCGCCGTGCAGGTCACCGAGCAGGGCCGCCGCCCCAAGCTCTCGCCGGGCGCCGACCTCGCCGCCTTCCGGATCGTCCAGGAAGCGCTGACCAACATCGTCCGGCACTCCGGCTCCCGCACCGCCCGGGTCGGGCTCGTCCACCTCCCCGGCACGCTGGAGATCACGGTCGACGACGACGGGCCCGCGACCGCCGGGGACGTGCGCGGAACCGGGGACGCCGGAGCCGTCGCCGGAGGCGGCAACGGCCTGGTCGGGATGCGGGAACGGGCCGCCGCCCTCGGCGGCACCGTCGAGGCGGGCCCGCGGCCGGACGGGGGATTCCGGGTGCACGCCCGCCTCCCGCTGCGCACGGCGACACCGGCGCCGGACGCCACCGGCTCAGCCCGCGCTGCGGATACGGTGAATCCCACCGCCATCGAGGAGGAGTCGTGATCCGGGTACTGCTCGCCGACGACCAGCTGCTGGTCCGCGCCGGATTCCGGGCCCTGCTGGACGCCCAGCCCGGCATCGAGGTCGTCGGCGAGGCGGCGGACGGGGAAGAAGCACTGATCGCCCTGCGCGAGCAGCGCCCCGACGTGGTGCTGATGGACATCCGGATGCCGGTGCTGGACGGGCTCGCCGCGACCCGGCAGATCACCGAGGACCCCCGGCTGTCCGTCGTGAAGGTCGTCATGCTCACCACCTTCGAGATGGACGAGTACGTCTTCGAGGCGATCCGCGCGGGCGCCGCCGGTTTCCTGGTCAAGGACACCGAACCGGAGGAACTGGTACGGGCCGTACGCGCCGTGGTCGACGGCGACGCGCTGCTCTCACCGGGCGTCACCCGCCGGCTGATCGCCGAATTCGCCGCCCGCTCCAAGGAACCGGCCGCGGACGGCACGCTCTCCGTGCTCACGGAACGGGAGCGGGAGGTGATGGCGCTGGTCGGCCTGGGGATGTCCAACGAGGAGATCGCCCGCCGCCTGGTCGTCAGCCCGCTGACCGCCAAGACCCACGTCAGCCGCACCATGACCAAGCTGGGCGCCCGGGACCGGGCCCAACTGGTCGTGCTGGCCTATGAGTCGGGGCTGGTGCGGCCGGGGTGGCTGGGGTAGGGCGGCCGGCGTAACGGGCCGCGAGGCCGCCGGGCGGGGCGTGACCGGCGAGGAGGTCGTGACCGCGGGGAGGGCGTGACCGCAGGGCGCAGCGTAAACGGCGGACAGAACGTACTCGCTGGGCAGCAGCCCGCTATCCGGCCCGGCGCCCGGTGAACCGGCGCAGCACACGCACCACCCGCCACACGAATGCCACGCCCGCCGCGCTGCCGGCCGCCGCCAGAAGCACACCGGTCCCGGTCCGGCCCGGGTCCGTGAACAGCAGCGGGCTCAGCACGGCACCGAAGGCGAGAGCGGCCACGAACACGCCGGTCAGCAGGGCGAAACCGATCTCGACGGTCATCGCGTCACGCTCGGCCTGGGAACGGGTCGGAGACATGGTGGCAGTTTGTCATGCGGTGGGGGGTGGTGGGCGGTTGGTCGGTTGAGGGCTTTCTTGGCCGCGGCTGCGATCCCTCCTTCCCCCCCGCCCCCCACCCCACCCCACCCCACCCCACCCCGACAGTCATGCAGCCCCGGCCACCCCGGCAGCCGTGCAGCCCTGCCCACCCCTGGCGGTTGTGCTTCCCTCTCCGCTCCTCAGATCGTGAAGCGCTCCCTCCACAGCTGGGCCACTGTGGTGTCGCCTGTGATCGTCAGGTCGTCCAGGGGGCGGCGGTTCCACAGGGTCAGGTAGAGGTCGGGTGCCGGGCCCTCGATCTCGCAGTCCGGTGTGGCGGCGGTCGACTCCTGGGCGTCCGCCGTGCGTTCAACCTGCGGCTGCGCGTCCGACAGGCGTATCGTCCAGGCCCCGGTGGCCTCGCCGGTGGCCCGTATACGAAGCGTGTGCGGCGTGTCCGTCCGCAGCGCTTCGGGCCTGCGCGCGACCATGCCCATCAGCAGTTCGTCGATGCCGTCCACGGCGAAGGCGGGCGCGGAGGGGGTGATGCCCGCGCCGAGCGCGGACTCCGCGTCGGCGCGGTGGATCGCCGTCTCGTGGGCCTGGCGCCGCGCCCAGAAATGCAGTGGGGACGGGGCGGGCAGGAAGGTCCAGCAGGACAGGTCCGCCGGAGCGGCGCGCAGCGTCGACACCAGCGTCCGGCAGCCGTCGCGCACCCACTCGGCGAGCGCCTCGTCGGGCGGCTGCGGGCCCTCGGGCGGCGTCACCCGCTCCTGGACGGCGTTCGCCACGTAGTTCGTGGCCCAGCGGTGCACCCGGCCCGTGTGGACGAGCAGGTCGCGCACCCGCCACTCGGGACAGGTGGGGACCGGGGCGTTTGCCCCGGCCTTCTCGGCGGCGTCGGCGAGGAGTTGGCCGTCGTGCGCGAGCGTGTCGATGAAGTCAGTGGTCTCCATGCCGCTGAGTGTGCCAGCCGCCACTGACAACGGCCCCGCGCTGCGCCGGCCGGCCGCGCAGCCCCCGGTGGACCAGCCCGAGGAGCAGCGCGTTGACCAGCGCGGCGACGACCAGGGTCAGGACCAGGTACCACGACGGCGAGCCGGTCCGGCTCCACAGCGCGTCACCGGCGAACCACAGCGGGAAGATCGTGGGCGCGGTGAGCAGCACCGCCCAGATGCCTGCGAAGGAGGCGTCCTGATGCTCGACGAAGACCAGGTCCACCAGGGCGAAGAGCACCGCCGCGGCCACCAGGGCCAGGTAGACCAGCGAAACCGGATTGCCGAACGTCAGCCGCGCGAGGCCGCGCAGCCGGGGTGTGGTGTTCATGCCGCCCCCAGGTGTCGGGGTGGCCGGACGGCGGTGGCGCGCGCCGCGCACGCCGGCGCCCTCCGGCCGGATGCCCTGGCCGAATCCGTGACCAAGTAGCCCATTATGGTCCGCCGTCGGTCCCTTTCGGCAGGCCGGGTACCCGGCGTCCGCGTATCGACTCCCGCGTACGGGGCGGTACGCACCGTGCGGTAGCCGTACCCGGCCCCCGGCGGTACCCGCCGCCCCGCTCCCGGCCGTACGCGATGCCCGCCGCGCCCGCTGTGAGCGGCCCGGCCTTCCGCGTCCGGGCACGCGGAAGGGCGGCCCGTGTTTTGTTCACCGCCGGTACAAAGCCAGAATGGGGGCGTGACCCACACTCGGACAACCAGGCTGGAGCGGGGCCGCGGTGCGCTCGGCCCCGCGCTGGAGCTCGTACACACCGGGCGCGCCCCCACCCGTGCCGTACTGACCTCGGAACTCGGCGTGACCCGGGCGACCGCGGGCGCGGTGGCGGCGGAGCTGGAAGCGCTCGGTCTGATCATCGTCGACTCCCGCCCGACCGCCTCGGCGGGGTCCCAGGGCCGCCCCTCGCACCGGCTGTTCCTCGACGAGAACGGCCCCGTCGTCTTCGCCGCGCAGATCCACGCCGACGGCTACCGCACCGCGCTGGTCGGCCTCGGCGGGCGGATCGTGGCCACCGAGAGCGGCTGCGACACCATCCCCGCCGACCCGGCCCACGTACTTGCCGAAGTCGTGGCGTCCGGGGCCGGGATGCTCGAACGGACCGGGCGGCGCTGCCTGGGCGCCGCGCTCGCCATCCCGTCCGCCGTCGCCGAACCCGACGGCGAGGCGCTCAACCCGCTGCATCTGGCCTGGCCCACGGGCGCCCCCGTACGCCGCCTCTTCCGGCGCGCGCTCGCCGAGGCCGGTATCCCCGGGGTCACCGCGGGCATCGGCTTCACGGGCAACGATGTCAACCTCGTCGCCCTGGCCGAACACCGGCACGGCGCCGGCCGCGGCGCCCGCCACCTGCTGTGCGTCGCCTCCGGGCACCGGGGCGTCGGCGGCGCGCTGGTCCTGGACGGGCGGCTGCACAGCGGCAGTTCGGGCCTGGCCCTGGAGGTCGGCCACCTGACCGTCAACCCGGAGGGCGCGCCCTGCCACTGCGGCAGCCGCGGCTGCCTGGACGTCGAGGCGGACCCGCTCGCCTTCCTCGGCGCCGCGCGCCGCGCGCCGGGCCCCGAGGGTTCGCTGCTGCGCCAGGCCACCGACCTGCTGCGCGAGGAGTACCACGACCCGTCCGTACGGGCCGCCGCCGACCTGCTGATCGACCGGCTGGGCCTGGGGATCGCCGGGCTCGTCAACATCCTCAACCCGGACCGCATCATCCTCGGCGGCCTGCACCGCGCACTCCTGGAGGCCGAGCCGGAGCGGCTGCGGGCCGTGGTCGCCGACCGCAGCCTGTGGGGGCGCAGCGGCGGCGTGCCGATCCTGCCGTGCTCGCTCGACCACAACAGCCTGGTAGGCGCGGCGGAACTGGCCTGGCAGCCGGTGCTGGACGATCCGCTGGTGGTCCTGGAGGGGGAGGAGGCGGGGGCCGGGAACGGCTGAGCGGCCCGCACTTCAGCCGCCCGACGGCCCCCCGCGCCACACCGGCGCGGGCCGCCGGCCGACGGCGGTCTCGAAGGCCGCGCGCGCCAGCAGCCGCGTCGAGTCCAGCGTGGGCAGCGGCGCCGCCTCCGGGGTCACCAGCAGCGGAATCTCCGTACAGACGAGGGCGACCGCGTCGCAGCCGCGCGCCGCCAGCCGCTCGATGACGCGGCCGTACTCCTCGCGCGCGGCCGCGGAGAACACGCCGTTCACCAGCTCGGCGAAGATGACCTCGTGGACGGTGCGGCGGTCCCGCTCGTCCGGCACGTCGGCGATGATGCCCCGGGCGCCCAGCGCGTCCGGGTAGAGCGGCCCTTCCATCGTGTACGCGGTCCCCAGCACGCCGACGCGCCGGTAGCCCTCATGGGCGGCGCGTTCGGCGACCACCTCGGCGATGTGCAGGCCCGGCAGCGGCAGTTCCGCGCCGGGCAGCCCGAGCGCCATGTGGGCGGTGTTGTCCGGGCAGACGAAGAAGTCCGCGCCCGCGCGGGCGAGCCGGGCCGCGCTCTCCAGGAGGATCCCGCGGACCGCGGGGTGATCACCGGCCTGCCAGGCGGGCATGGAGCGGGCCATGCTGATGCAGTCCAGTGTCACGTCCGGATGGTCGTACGGGCCCAGTTCGGCGAAGCCCTCCTGGCAGAACGCCCGGAAGCACAGGGCGGCCCCTTCGGTGCTGTGCGCGAGGATGCCGAGGTGCCGCACGGTGCCTCCCGGGGCCGGTGGGTGTGCCCGCCGCCATTGTCACCCCGTACGCGGCGCCGGGACACTCCCCGTCCGTACGCTCATTCCCACGCCACCGCGAACGCGCGGGCCGGGTTCGTCGTGAAGATCCGCTGTACCAGCGCCTCGTCCAGATCGAGTTCGAGCCGGGGACGCAACCGGCGCAGCAGGTAGGGCATGCCGGGGCCGCCGTTCACCGAGCGGGCCGCCGCGGTCGTCGTGTCGCCGCCGATCAGCAGCCGGTCCCCGAACCCGGCGTCCGCGAGCGCGGCCAGGGCGTCCGGGAGCCGCCAGTCCGTGGCGTGGTTGGCGCGCGAGGGCCCGTCGAAGGCCAGGTAGGCCCCGGCCGCGGCGGCCTGCCGGTGGACGACGAGGTCGGGCGAGCGGTTGAGATGGCCCAGGAGCACGCGCTCCGGCGGCACCGCCAACTGGCCGCACAGCAGGTCGAGTACGTCCAACGCGCCGGTGCCCAGCTCCAGGTGGATGCCGATGGGGGCGCCGGTGGCGTGGTGGGCCTCGGCCGCGGCGGCCATGGTGTGGCGGGCGTGCGCGTCCAGGCCGTGGAAGCCACCGGCGACCTTGATCATGCCGGCCCGCACGGCAGCCCCGTCGGCAGTTTCCGGGCCGTCACCCCAGGTGCCGCCCGAACCCCCTCCCCACCTGCCGATCCCCACCGTCAGCTCCGTCACGAACAGCTCGGCGAGGTCGCCCGGTGCGGCAGCACCGGCCGCCGTCCCCCGCACCCGCTCCAGCACCTCGGGCGCGTAATGCACCGCCTGGTGCATCCCGGTCGCGGCGACGATCCGTACGCCCGACTCCGCGGCCAGGCGCGGAAGTTCCGCGGCGCGCCGCCCCATTCCGTACGGCGTCCACTGGATCACCGTGTCGCCGCCCGCCTCCCGGAAGGCGCGCAGCTCGGCCGCCGCCGCGCCGGTGTCGGCCAGTTCCTGGCCGGGGAGCATCGGGCTGCGCAGGAAGAGGTGGTCGTGGGCGTCGCAGATGCCGAGGCCGGCGGGGGAGACGTCGCCGGAGACGGTACGGACGGTGGGTTCCGGGCGGGCGCCGGCGTTCTCCGGCAGCTCGGTCACCACTGGGTACCCGCCGGAAGCCGGTCGGCGCCGGGCGCGGACAGGTGGAGCACCTGGTAGCGCTCCCCGTCCGCCTCGGGGGCGGCGTCCTCCCACAGGGTGAAGCGCACCAGTTCCCAGTGCCGGGGGTCGATCCCCAGTGCTGTCGTGTGCACGCCGTCCGTACGGGCCAGCCGCCGCTGCTCGGTCACCGCTTCCTCGACGGCGGTGGCCGGATCCGTACCCTCGGCGAGCGTGTGCGTATGACGTACGAAGCAGCGGGGGACCGCCCCGGCCGACGGGCCGCGTTCGTGGTGGACGCCCATCCAGTGCTGCACGACGGGGCGCCCGAAGTCGCGGATGACGCCACGGAATCCGTCACCGAGGAGGAAGCGGTGCATCGCCGGGGCGTCGGCCCAGAGGTAGAACGGCGCATATTGATTGACGGGCGAACCGTCGATCCCGCGTTCGCGGATGCCGTACGCCTTGATCCCGAGGCCGTCGTAGGCGTCGAGGAGATGGCCCCGGGTGCGTACCCGGTCGCGGATGATGTCCATGTCGTAGTCGGCGGGCAGGGTGACGGCGTACTGCAAGGCGTGCACGAAAGCTCCTGAAGGTGGGCAGGGGAGAGCGGGCTTCACTCGGGGCGGGCGTCGTCGACCAGGCAGCCCCATTCCGTGGTCGTGCCGTCGGCCGCCGCCTCGACCACGGCGAGGTGGGTCATGAACGTGCCGGGCGCGGCACCGTGCCAGTGCCAGGTGCCCGCGGGGGTCCACACCGTGTCGCCGGCCCTGATCTCCTCGACCGGGCCGCCCCGGCGCTGCACCAGGCCGGTGCCCTCGGTGACGTACAGGACCTGGCCGTGCGGGTGGCGGTGCCAGGCGGTACGGGCGCCGGGCGCGAAATGGACGCTGAACATGCGCAGCCGGGACGGCGCGGGCGGCGCCGCCAGTTCGTCCAGCCACACGGTGCCGGTGAAGTGCTCGGCCGGGCCGGGACGGCTGTCCGGGCGGCTACGGGTGATCTCCATGGGTGATGTCGTTCCGTTCTCGGTGAGCCGGTGAGCCGGTGAGTCGGCGGGCCGTCAGGCGCCGTGCGGGGTACGGGTGGTGCGCGCCGTGAGGAGGGCGAGCACGCCGTGTACGGCGGTGTCGAAGGGGGCGGGCGACTCCGCGGCGCGGGCCAGTACGTAACCGCCCTGCACGGTGGCGACCACGGCCGCGGCCGTGCCGTCCGGGTCCAGTTCCGCGTCGAACTCGCCCTGCTCCAGGCCCTCCCGGAGGATTCCGGCGATCCGGCCGCGCAGCCAGTCCAGCGTCTCGAACACCGGCTGCCGCAGCGCCGGGTCGGCGATGACGTCGGGGTCCATGGTCAGCCGGCCCACCGGGCAGCCGCGCAGCACGTCGCGCTCGCGCAGCAGGTAGGCCCGCACCCGGTCGTACGCGCCGCCCTCGCCGGACAGGGCCGTCTCGGCGGTGGCCCGCATGGTCTGCGCGGTCCGGCGGATGGCGGCGAGCGCGAGGTCGGACTTGCCCGCGAAGTGGTGGTACATGCTGCCCTGGCCGACGCCCGCGCGCTGCAGGATCGCCTTCGGGCTGGTGCCGGTGAAACCGCGCTCCCACAGGAGCTCCCGGGTGCTCTCGATGAGCCGTTCGGAGGTGGTCATGACCTCACTGTACATACCAGTAGTTACAGAGATCAACAGAGGGGCCGGACGGAAGGCGCCGCGCGTGTACTTCCCTGGTGGTACACGCGGTGCCGTCGGCCGTACGACGCCCCGCGGCCCCCGGCGGAGCAGGCTCGACAGGGACGACACCGGACCGCGCCGGGCCCGTGCGCACGACGGGCGCCGGGCGCGCGGCACCTACCGAGAAGGAGCTGACCCCATGTTCGAACTGGCACACCCGTGGACCGGCGGCCCCGGCCCCTGGTTCCTGCTCTTCCCGCTGTTCTGGGCGGCCGTCGTGTTCGGCGTGATCACGCTGCTGCGGCGCACCGTGTGGCGCGGGCGCGGCCCCTGGCAGCGGTTCGGCGGCCCCGGGGGCACCGCGCCGGGGCCGGCGGGCGGCGCGGACCCGTCGCCGATCGACCTGCTCGCCCGGCGCTTCGCGACGGGGGAGATCGACGAGGACGAGTACTGGCGCCGGCTCTCCGTACTGGACGAGCGGTTCGGCGCCGGACGCAAGGGCAGCGCGATGTGAGCGCCGCGCCCCGGAGGTCGGCCGCGCACCGCAACGATGCGCGGCGGACCGGACCGGTGGCCGGACCCCTTCAAACGACCCCGGCGCCCCGTACCCGCGTACGGGTGTCCAGCGGTGCGCGCAGGGGCGGTTCGACGGGGGAGTGCGCCGGTTCGCGCGGCAGCGCGCCGCGGGCGCACGACGAGCGCCCCGCCGCCGCACGGCGTACGGACTCCTCGGGCGCGAGCGTGAGCGTGGGGAGTGTGAACCACACGACCTTGCCGCCGCCGTCCGGGCGCACCCCCCAACTCTCGCTGAGGGCCGCGATCAGCGACAGCCCGCGGCCCTCGGTGTCGAGGGCGCCGGCCGTCCGTACCCGGGGCAGCCGCGGATCCAGGTCGCGCACCGAGACCGTCAACTGATCCAGGAGGACGAGCAGTTCGACGGTGCACTGCTTGCTGGGCATGGCATGCTGGTGCACATTGGCCAGTAGCTCGGTCACCCCGAGCGCGGCCGGGTCTATCAAGGCGTCTAGACGCCAGTAGCGGAGCTGCGCCGATACGATGCGGCGCACCTGGCCGATCCGTGCCGGAAGGGCCTGTAGCTCCACCGTGCAGTGTCTGCTGGGCTGCCTGATCACGACCGCGACTCCCTGATGAGGTCGGGCGCCCTCGTGCGACGGGGGCGAAGATCGGATCCAGCGATGCCGCCTTCCACCACAGTGTCACCGCTGGTGAACCCTCAGTGATACGAGTCCAGGGTCGTCCCACCAGTGCGCTCCCGCAACCGCACCGTCCCCCGAAAGACCCTGTCAGGCGCGCGCGGAGCGCGCCGCGCGTACGGCATCCAGGAAGCGGTCCGGGGTGCCCAGCGTCAGCGAGTAACGGTGTCCGTTCATCATGGCGAGTGCCCGGTCGCGGGCCGCGAACAGCGGTTTGTGCGCCTGTACGGCCTGGACCGGCGCGCTGTCTATCTCGGTGCCGTAACTCGTGAGCAGGGCCAGCCTGCCGTCCTTGATCACTACCTGGCCCGCCCGGGTGAGCGACCGGAGCAGCCCTCTCTCTATCCGCACCCCGGTGGCGTTGAATTCGGGCTCCGCCATGGCGATCTCCTCCTTGGCACGACGGCGTGCGGTCCGCACCCGCACCCTCGGTGCGCAGTCTGCCTCCGTCGTGCCCTGCGCACCAGTACCCCTTGGCCAAAGCTCGCCGCCAGCTTTTCCCCAGGCTCTGCTTGGGGTCGCCCAAAGGGTTGTTTATGCAGGTGAGAAGCGTGTTGCGGGTGGTTATAGTCGGGACAGGCCCGGCGGTCAGCGCGGGCTCCGTACGACGTCGGGAGCACGCCGATGAGCACCGCACAGTCACCAGCCGACCGCCCGGAGCGGGTGCACGGGAGCGGCTGCCCGATGCCGACCGTGGACGTCGACCGCAGTGATCCGGACTACCGGTCCTGGCTGAAAGAAGCCGTCCGCAAGGTCCAGGCGGACGCCAACCGGACGGCGGACACCCATTTGCTGCGCTTCCCGCTGCCGGAGGAGTGGGGCATCGACCTGTACCTGAAGGACGAGTCGACCCATCCCACCGGCAGCCTCAAGCACCGGCTGGCCCGCTCGCTGTTCCTCTACGGTCTGTGCAACGGCTGGATCCGGCCCGGCAAGCCCGTCATCGAGTCCTCCAGCGGCTCCACCGCGGTCTCCGAGGCGTACTTCGCGAGCCTGATCGGCGTGCCCTTCATCGCGGTGATGCCCGCCACGACCAGCCGCGAGAAGACCCGGCTGATCGAGTTCCACGGCGGCCGCTGCCACCTCGTGGACGATCCGCGGACCGTCTACGCGGTCTCCGCCGAACTCGCGGCGGAATCCGGCGGGCACTACATGGATCAGTTCACCTACGCCGAACGGGCGACGGACTGGCGCGGCAACAACAACATCGCCGAGTCGATCTACCAGCAGCTGCGGCTGGAGCGCTATCCGGAGCCCGCCTGGATCGTCGCCACGGCCGGTACCGGCGGCACCTCCGCGACCATCGCCCGCTATGTGCACTACATGCAGTACGACACCCGCATCTGCGTGCCCGACCCGGAGAACTCCTGCTTCTTCGACGGCTGGCGCACCGGCGACGCGAAGACGGACTGCGCCACCGCCTCGCGCATCGAGGGCATCGGGCGCCCGCGCATGGAGCCCAGCTTCGTGCCCGGCGCCATCGACCGGATGATGAAGGTCCCGGACGCGGCGAGCGTGGCGGCCGTACGGGCCCTGGAGCGGGCCATCGGGCGCAAGGCGGGCGGCTCGACGGGGACCGGGCTGTGGAGCGCGCTGAAGATCGTCGCGGAGATGGTCGCCGAGGGGCGCACCGGCTCGGTCGTCACGCTGCTCTGCGACCCCGGCGACCGCTACCTGGACAAGTACTACTCGGACAACTGGCTGGCCGACCAGGGCCTGGACATCGCGCCGTACGCGGCCACGATCGACCACTTCCTGGAGACCGGCGTCTGGCCCGGCTGAGGCGGTCCCCGGGGCGGGGGCCCGGGGCGGCGGTGCCTCAGAGGTCCGTACCGTCGCCCGGCTCGCCCGCGACGACCAGCTCCGGCGGCAGCTCCGCGATCTCCTCGCGGGCCTGCGCCGACAGCCCCCGGTCCGTCACCAGCACGTCCACGTCCTCCAGCGAGGCGAAGGAACTGAGCCCGACCGTGCCCCACTTGGTGTGGTCGGCCACCACCACGACGCGGCGGGCGGAGCGCACGAAGTGGCGGTTGGTCTCCGCCTCGGCGAGGTTGGGCGTGGACAGCCCGGCCTCCACGGATATGCCGTGCACGCCCAGGAACAGCACGTCGAAGTGGAGCGAGCGGATCGCGGCGTCCGCGACCGGCCCCACCAGGGTGTCCGAGGGGGTGCGCACGCCGCCGGTCAGCACCACCGTCGCCGCACCCGCCCGGGGCGCCGCGCCGCCGGCCGCGGCCCGCTGCGCGTTGTAGAACACATCGGCCACCCGCACCGAGTTGGTGACCACCGTCAGGTCCGGCACCTCCAGCAGCTGCTGGGCCAGCGCGAACGCGGTGGTGCCGCCCGCCAGGGCGATGGCGCCGCCGGGCGCGGCCATCCGGGCCGCCGCCTTGGCGATGTCCTCCTTGGCGCTCAGCTCCAGCCCCGACTTGGCCTCGAAGCCCGGCTCGTGGCTGCTCGGCTCGCTGACCGGCACCGCCCCGCCGTGCACCTTCTCGACCATGCCCTGCCGGGCGAGCGCGTCCAGGTCGCGCCGGACCGTCATGTCCGAGACGTTGAGCCTGCGGGTCAGCTCGTTCACGCGGACGCCCCCGCGCCGTCTGACCTCGTCGAGGATCAGAGCGCGACGCTGCTCCGCGAGGAGGTTCTGGTTGTCGCTCACCCCGGCCTGTCCCTTCCGCCCGGCTGCCGTTTCGCCCTCATCCTCGCACGCGGTTGCGGGGCATCAGCCCCGATGGGGTGGGGTGCGCGGCAGCGGAAGGGGGAAAGAAGCAGGCGCGAGGGACGCCTGGGCCGCGGACGCGGGTCCTCGTGCGCCCTTGAACATGACATGACAGCCGCTTCGCCGCCGGGTACCGTGCAGGCGCCGGGCGGCACCGCACGGCATCGGGGGAAGGACCACGTGAACAGCGGAAGCGATACCGCCGCGGCCACCGCGGAGGGGCCAAAGGCGCCGCCGCCGCGGCGGCAACCGGCCCTGGAACTCCTCGTACACGGCGTGGGCGGCACCACGCCCGAGAAGATGCTCGGCGACCCGCGCACCGTGCTGGTCACCGGCGACGACACCGCCGCGGTGTACCGCCGGGCCGTCGACGCCGACGCCGAACAGCGCCCCGACGACTACCGCGCCGAACCGGTCCGCGAGGCGTACTGCTGGTGCAACCTCACCTCCGGCAACGGAGCCCGCGCCCTGTGGCTCGTCCTGCTGCCCTTCATGGTCGCCAACCTCGCCCACTGGATGCGCCCCGCCGCACCCTCCCGGCACAAGGGCCACCGCCTGTACGACATCCTCGTACGCCTCCTCGCCCTGAGCCTGACCGTGCTGCTCGTCGCCGCCGCCTGCGAGGTGGCGCTGGACCTGACGGCCTGGCAGTGCGCGGGCAGCGCCGCCTGTTCGGCGGGCAAGTCCTGGATGGGCTTCCTCAGTCCCGGCCAGGGCGGCGCCTGGAGCGGACCGGGCCGCCGCATCGTGATCGCCGCCCTCTTCCCGCTGCTGCTCGTCGGCTTCCT